>NZ_FOJS01000105.1 GCF_900111865.1 Parageobacillus thermantarcticus
TTTGGGGTACAACAACCATCGAAGAATTAGAAAAAGCAGGGGCTTTTGAAAATTTGAAGATTCGGGAAGATAAAGAAAAAGCAGTCAAGCGTGAACCTTTTTGGAAGCAAAAAGAGAACATCAAAGTGTATATTTCCGCTGTTTTGCTTGTGATTAGTTGGTTTTTAGGGAAGCAATACGGAGAAGAGCATTTCTTTGCGACGATTGGGTATGCTGCAGCGATTTTAATTGGTGGATATTCGCTATTTATTAAAGGGTTCAAGAACCTAGTTCGATTGAATTTTGATATGAATACGCTGATGACAGTGGCGATTTTAGGAGCTGCAGCGATTGGTGAATGGGGAGAAGGTGCAACCGTTGTCATCCTTTTTGCTATTAGTGAAGCCTTAGAGCGTTATTCCATGGATAAAGCTCGTCAATCCATTGAATCGTTGATGGATATTGCTCCAAAAGAAGCATTAATTCGTCGAGGAAATGAAGAAATGATGGTCCCTGTTGACGATATTCAAGTCGGGGATATTATGATCGTAAAGCCTGGTCAGAAATTAGCGATGGATGGAATCATCATCAAGGGTACATCTACATTAAATCAGGCTGCCATTACAGGGGAAAGTGTTCCCGTAGCGAAAACAGTTGGTGATGAAGTTTTTGCAGGAACATTGAATGAAGAAGGTTTATTGGAAGTAAAAGTGACAAAACGAGTGGAAGATACAACCCTTTCGAAAATCATCCATTTAGTGGAAGAAGCTCAAGCAGAACGAGCGCCTTCTCAAGCATTTGTGGATCGTTTTGCCAAATACTATACACCAGCCATTATCATTTTTGCTCTTTTACTAGCCGTTATTCCGCCATTATTTATGGGTGCTGATTGGAGCGAATGGATTTATCGGGGTCTAGCTGTATTAGTAGTTGGTTGTCCGTGTGCGCTGGTCATTTCCACTCCTGTTGCGATTGTAACCGCCATTGGAAATGCAGCGAAAAACGGGGTGTTAATTAAAGGTGGCATCTATTTAGAAGAAGCAGGATCTCTAAAAGTCATCGCTTTTGATAAAACAGG
>NZ_FOJS01000103.1 GCF_900111865.1 Parageobacillus thermantarcticus
TATAACGTCCTATTGAGCTGTTTGCGCCTACTCTTCATTATGGGAAGAAAAGGGGGATTTTCATGCCCGGGTGGAGAGCAAAAATTGCTCATGGAGCTTTTCTGTACTAATGGTCAACCAATCTTCACCGTTATAACCTTCTTCTTTACCATAAACAACAATACTGTCTGAGATAGTTTCTAAATCCGCAATGGTCCCCGTCCAAGTCACTTCTTTATTAAATATAAAATTATCCCATGTTGAAGTTTTTTGCCCCTTTGGCAAGTGATAATAAGCTTCTGCCAACGGAAGGAAATCTGAACCGCTTATCATCAGTTCAGCTACTTTCCTTTGCTGATCGGAAGCAAAATTTTGATTGGCTGTTTCCTGTATCGGTTCTGTTTTATTTTCTTCCCCTGTTGTTTGTTCCTTTGCCGTTTCCTTTGGCTGCTCGATCGACTTTTCTGGCTTTTTCTGTTTTGCTTGCTCTTGTTTTGATTCTTTCGCTGTTTCCTTTGGCGGTTCTGTCGTCATTCCAAATGTAATTAATCCCGCAAAAAATACTGCCAAGGCAATAAGCGACCGCTTGAATAAACCTTTTTTGTTATCTTGCTTTTTAGCCGCCGTCCCTTAAATAAAACAAAAAAGAAAATCAACAAAACGCTAGCAAAGCAACAATAAGAGCAATGTTATCCATAATTGCAGCCCCCTCTTTATTTGTCCGCATACACCATATCACAACGAATACAAAAATATTGTCGAATTTAATAGAAAACTAGATATGTCAGAAGCATTTCCTTTAAGGTCCTGTGTCTCGAATAGAGAACTGTTGATAAGATGGGGATTTATAGCAGCACTTTTGAAGGAGGGAAAAAGCAAATGGGCTATAAAGCAATAAAGGAAACTTGGGGGTGCCAAGTTTCCTTTATTTATGTTGATCCTGCCTTCGCAATTTTGTCCCACCAATATTTTTATGTATAGAAGCCCATGGTCTATTATTTTCCCAATGAACTTTTATCGCCAATTGAAATGTCTCTGATAAACATTCATCTGTCAATACTTCCTGTTTTCGTCCTGCAGCTACAAAGTTAAGTCCATATAATTGTGTAAAAAGGGAAATAGAAAAAGAGCCATGTTGCTTCCCCTTTGGTAGAATAAACAGTGGACCAAAAACACCA
>NZ_FOJS01000102.1 GCF_900111865.1 Parageobacillus thermantarcticus
TATACATGCAACATGAAGAGTTAACTTCTCAGTCATCCTGCACACCCTAAGCGCTGCAGCACTTCCTCCGGACGTTCGTGGATGTAGTTGACAAACCGAGTAATGGCTTGAATGATATCGTTGCGATCCTTGTGAAAGACATTGGCAATCACCGTATCTTTCAGCCATTTCCATAAGCGTTCGATCGGGTTCAGCTGTGGCGAATAGGGAGGAAGGTAAATAAAGTGAAAACACTGCCCTTCTTCCCGCAAAAACTCCTTGACCATTTTGGCATGGTGAATGCGGGCGTTATCCAACACCAAGACCATGAGACGGTCCGGATAGCGCTCTTTGAGCATTCTCAAGAAATCCAAGAACGTCGCAGCATTGGCAGCGGTCGTTTGATGAAGCACCGTTTCGCCATCGTGGATGTTGACCGCGCCAAACAGCGATACGTGGGCATGATGGCCGAACGTCGGCACTTGTTTTTGGCGGCCGACTGCCGACCATGTGGACCGCAAGACATGGTAAGAGCGGATATGTGTTTCATCAAGGTACAACAAGACCGAATCAGGATCCATTAAGTTTTTTTTTATGAAGTCGATCTGTTTCTCAAAATTCTTTTGTCGATCCGGATCGCCTTTGGCCAATGTGTAGGTCGGCCGTGTCCACGACAGCCCTTTGCGGTGCAGGAGTTTTCGCAACGCTTCGCGGGAAATGCAAACACCGAAGTGCTTTTCGACATAGGATTGCAGGAGTTTGGTGTTCCACGCCGAAGCGACGTCCCAGCCCAGTTCTACGGGAGTGGTGGTCAACACAAGCTGTTTGATCTCTTCCTGCTGTTCTTCGGTGAGAAACGGCTCCCGCCCGGGGGCGAAATCCCGATGAAGCAAGAGCTCCAGACCGCCTTCGTTGAACAGCGACACATAATGGGAAACGGTTTGTCGGCACACGTTGACCATGGAGGCCACCTCTTTGCCCAAATAGCCTTCCATGACCAGGCGAACCGCCATCACCCGTTGGCGAAGAAGGGTGTTTTTGATTTTCCGTTCCTGTTTGCGAAGTGTCCGAGGTGTCCATCCGTGATCGTTGGTGATTTTGAGACGTTTCATGCAGAATTCCGCTCCTTTTCCATGCTTTTCCTTAGGAGCAGTATAACCGGAGTGGGCACCACTTATACGAAGGTTAACTTTTCAATGAGCATATATAT
>NZ_FOJS01000101.1 GCF_900111865.1 Parageobacillus thermantarcticus
TATGTTGATACGCTCCTTTACATTTTGAAACAGTACGAGGAAGAGATTACTTATAAAATCCTGTCGAACGAGCTTATTCAACAAGGCTATTTCTTTAAATTCAATGTTAACGTCATCTTGCGAGCGGATATTAAGACGCAAATGGAAGCCTTATCGAAAGGTGTAAATAATGGCATATACACAGCTAATGAAGCAAGAAGCTATCTTGATTTACCAGCCGAGGAAGGCGGTGATGTCCTAATGGTGAACGGCAACTATATCCCGATCACGATGATCGGCCAGCAGTACCAGAAAGGAGGTGACAGTTGATGCCGTTTTGGAAATTCATCGTCAACCAAGCGACCGAAACAGAACCGGAGAGCGTGGAGCTTCGCATCGAAGGTGACATTGTAGACGATGACGAAGCATGGCTATACGAATGGTTTGGGATGCCAGTGACCACGCCAAACGCATTTAAGGAAGAATTGAGCCAGTATAAAGGTAAGGACATTACCGTATGGATTGACAGCTATGGCGGCAGCGTGTTCGCGGCGGCAGGCATTTATAATGCGTTAAAAGAACATGACGGAAGAATCACCGTCAAGATCGACAGCAAGGCGATGAGCGCGGCGTCTGTCATCGCGATGGCTGGCGATGAGGTACTCATGAGCCCGATGGCGGTGATGATGATTCACAACCCACTGACAGGAGCATACGGAGATATGCACGTTTTTCGAAAAGTCGCCGACATTTTAGACACCATCAAAGACTCAATAATTAACGCTTATGTCTTAAAAACAGGCAGATCACGCAGCAAAATCTCGCAAATGATGGATGATGAGACATGGATGTCAGCCAACGTCGCCGTAAAAGAAGGTTTTGCTGACGGCATCCTATACCAAGATGGAAAGCCGGAGGTTGGCGACGTCACAGCGTTTAGCCGGTTAGCAATTGTCAATAGTGCTAACCGATCTATGCAGGATGTCATGAAATTTATTAGTAAGCAACAACAGCAAGACGAAAAAGAACGATTGCTTTTGGAACTGGATTTAATCTAGTTCCTTTTTTATTGCACAAAAACAAAAAAGGAGGAAATGAATATGCCGAAAGAATTACGCGAATTACTGGAGCAAATCGAAAACAAAAAGAAAGAAGCCCGCAAACTTCTTGCGGAAAACAAAATTGAGGAAGCTAAAAAGCTGAAAGATGAAATTGTAGCGCTTCAAGAAAAATTTGATATTGCCAAAGAGCTTTACGAGGAACAAAAACAAACTATTGAGGATAAAGAGCCGTTAAAACCGACTGTACAAGT
>NZ_FOJS01000100.1 GCF_900111865.1 Parageobacillus thermantarcticus
TATGTTGATACGCTCCTTTACATTTTGAAACAGTACGAGGAAGAGATTACTTATAAAATCCTGTCGAACGAGCTTATTCAACAAGGCTATTTCTTCAAGTTTAATGTTAATGTCATCCTACGAGCGGACATTAAAACGCAGATGGAGGCTCTATCGAAAGGCGTCAACAACGGCATATATACAGCTAATGAAGCAAGAAGTTACCTCGATTTACCGGCTGAGGAAGGCGGTGACGTTCTGATGGTAAACGGTAACTATATCCCGATCACGATGATCGGCCAGCAGTACCAGAAAGGAGGTGACAGTTGATGCCGTTTTGGAAATTCATCGTCAACCAAGCGACTGAAACTGAACCAGAGAGCGTGGAGCTTCGCATTGAAGGTGACATTGTAGACGATGACGAAGCGTGGTTATATGAATGGTTTGGGATGCCGTCAACATCACCGAACGCATTTAAAGAGGAATTAAGCCAATTTAAAGGCAAGGACATTACTGTATGGATTGACAGCTATGGCGGTAGCGTGTTTGCGGCGGCAGGTATTTACAATGCATTGAAAGAGCATAACGGCAAGATTACCGTCAAGATTGACAGCAAGGCGATGAGCGCGGCGTCTGTCATCGCGATGGCCGGTGATGAGGTACTCATGAGCCCGATGGCGGTGATGATGATTCATAATCCACTGACGACCGCATACGGCAATATGCATGACTTACGGAAGGTTGCTGATATTCTAGACACCATTAAAGAATCCATTGTCAACGCCTACGCATTAAAAACAGGGCGTTCTCGCAGTAAAATCTCGCAGATGATGGACGATGAGACATGGATGTCAGCTAATGTAGCTGTCAAAGAGGGCTTTGCAGACGGCATCTTGTATCAAGATCAGCCGTTAGACGTGGCGAATATGAGTCAATTCACTTTCAATCGCCTAGCTGTCGTTAACAGTGCGAATCAATCCATTCGCCACGCAGTTGAACTACTTAACAAGAAAAATGAACAGGATGAAAAAGAAAGACTGTTATTGGAACTAGACCTCATCTAGTTCCTTTTTTATTGCACAAAAAGTTAAAAGGAGGAAACAAACATGCCGAAGGAATTACGTGAGTTGCTTGAACAAATCCAAAACAAAAAGGAAGAAGCTCGTAAACTTCTTGCTGAAAACAAAATCGAGGAAGCGAAAAAGCTGAAAGAGGAAATTGTTGCGCTTCAAGAAAAATTTGATATTGCCAAAGAGCTTTACGAGGAACAAAAACAAACTATTGAGGATAAAGAGCCGTTAAAACCGACTGTACAAGT
>NZ_FOJS01000098.1 GCF_900111865.1 Parageobacillus thermantarcticus
TCTCTTGTGTGAAGGAAACCGGTTCCCTATCCATTCCAAATCCATTTCAGAGATACCCTATCTATCTTACATTACACAAAATTCTTGACGGTACCCGATATTCATCCATATATTGTTTAATCATAATCCAATTCTTCCCTAAATAATTACCAATTGATATGGAATGGACTTATACGTATCAAAACTCCTTTTTTCTCATACATTGTGATAAGAGGAAAAGGGGGGAGAGATGTGCATGCGACAAGATGATTTGAAGAAGTTGGAACGGGCGATTGCGGAGATTACGGAAATCGCTGAAGGATTTGGGCTTGATTTTTATCCGATGCGTTATGAAATTTGTCCAGCGGATATTATCTACACGTTTGGTGCGTATGGCATGCCAACGCGGTTTTCCCACTGGACTTTTGGCAAGCAGTTTTACAAAATGAAACTGCAGTACGACCTGGGATTAAGCAAAATTTACGAGCTAGTCATTAATTCTGACCCTTGTTACGCATTTTTATTGGATACAAATACGCTTATTCAAAATAAATTAATTGTTGCACATGTATTAGCGCATAGCGATTTTTTCAAAAATAACGTTCGTTTCAGCAATACAAAGCGGGACATGGTCGAAAGCATGGCAGCGACCGCCGAGAGAATCAAACATTACGAACATCAATATGGAAAATTCGAAGTAGAAAAATTTTTAGATGCGGTATTGGCGATTCAAGAGCATATCGACCCGTCACTGCTTCGTCCGAAATTATCATGGACGTGGGAAGATACGGAAATATATGAAGAGGAAGAGCCGCCAAAAACATCGACGCCATATGACGATTTATGGAAGCTTGATGAAAAAGATCGTCCAGCTCCGCCTCCGCGCAAAAAGCGCAGGAAGTTTCCGCCGCAGCCGGAAAAAGACGTATTGTTGTTTATTGAAGAATACAGCCGCGAGCTTGAAGACTGGCAGCGCGACATTTTAACGATGATGCGCGAAGAAATGCTATATTTTTGGCCGCAGCTTGAAACGAAAATCATGAACGAAGGCTGGGCGACGTATTGGCATCAACGGATTTTGCGGGAAATGGACTTAACAAGCGACGAAGCGATTGAATTTGCCAAATTAAACGCCAATGTCGTTCAGCCATCTCGTACCGGGATTAATCCATATTATTTAGGGTTGAAAATTTTTGAAGACATTGAAGAGCGCTGGAACAACCCAACCGAGGAGATGAAAAAACGAGGCATTAAGCCAGGGTCGGGCCGCGAAAAAATTTTCGAAGTGCGCGAATTGGAATCCGATATTTCGTTTTTGCGCAATTATTTAACAAAAGAATTAGTGATGCGCGAAGATATGTATTTATTTCAAAAGCAAGGAAGAGAGTATAAAATTGTCGATAAAGATTGGGAGCACATTCGCGACCAACTCGTCAGCATGCGTGTCAATGGCGGGTTTCCATACATTACGGTAAATGATGGAGATTATATGCGCAACGGTGAGCTGTATTTAAAACATTGGTATGAAGGAATTGAATTAGATATAAAATATTTAGAAAAAGTTCTTCCCTATATTTATCAGTTATGGGGACGCGCTGTTCATATGGAAACGGTCGTGGAAGAGAAGCCTGTATTATTTACGTATGATGGAAGAGTAGTGCATCGAAAATATATATAAATTACCCGTGGTGCTAGATAAAACTCAGACAAGCATAAAAATAGCCCTTGCTGGCGGATCTCCAGTAGAATGAAAGTGTCACCCAACATTCGAAAG
>NZ_FOJS01000097.1 GCF_900111865.1 Parageobacillus thermantarcticus
GCTTTCCTATTGCCTTTTTTGGCCATTTTCAGTATACCCGCACGGATCAGGAGCGTATACCGCACTCACCAAGTGGTGGGGATTTTCACGGAAAATGTATAATACAAATGAGTTAGAAGCCATCGATCAAACGATCGCCGAACAGCGGGAATAAACGGCGCTATTATCTGAAAGATAGGCGTGCCGTTCATATCCAGTCGTTGTTTTGGGAAGTGGAAGTGAAATAAAACTTTATTGGGATCGCGAAAAAATCGATCCACCAGATGGAAAACGCTCATGGACACGTTTTCGATTACACCAAGTATGTCAAGAAAAGCCAATGCTCTTGATAACGCATGCATGGAAAGCTTTTTCTCGTATCTCAAAACAGAGATTCATCAGGAATTGAGGAACGTCAAAACCATAGAAGAGGCAAAGCAGCTGATTCATGATTACATTCGGTACTATAATCATCGACGGATACAAGGTGTTCTAGATTATCAAACACCTGTTCAATATGCAAGAGCCAGTTAAAGGCAAGCACAAGGGGGCTGCATTTCCTCCTTCTCGTCACATTCCGCTGTCATTGTCAATCCATTTACCATAATAACGCTTCATAAATCGGCCCGGAAACACGATTTCGATACGCTTGAATTTGTTTCGGACTACATGTGCAATAGCGCGTTCTTGAGCCTAAATATCACACGGATTCATCGCCCCAAGCAAAATAAAGTCCGCGGGATATGTCACCGTCGACGAAATACGGCTAATCGTCACTTTCCCCGTCTCTAACGGCTGGCGAAGCATATCCAGCGTCTTTTTCGCAAATTCCGCCATTTCATCGAGAAACAAAACACCGCGATGTGCCAGCGACACTTCGCCAGGCTTTGGGTGCGTTCCCCCGCCAATTAAAGAAACCGATGAAGCGGAATAATTTTGGGCGGTGACAGGCACCAAACCCTCTGGTAGCGGGGCTATGCGGCACCGAGACCCGCATTGCGCACATCGTTTTCTTCCCCTCGCTAAATCCTCATATTTGCTAAATACCGCCTTACTGCTGCATACGACTTTAAAAAAATGACAGAGGGGCAATCGATGGCTCTCTGTTAAACATCACAATCACACCCTTATTTCAATTTTTCAATCTCTTCAATCGGCAGTTCGGTTAATTCGTGAATCGTTTGGATGTCGTACCCTTTTACCAACATCTTTTTCGCAATTTGTCGCTTTTCTTGTTGTAATCCTTTTTGCTCATACGAAATTAACAATTCGAGCACTTGTTCTTTTTCTTTCGTTTCCATCTTGTTCACCTCGTTTCGTAATTGTTGTTCTTCTTCATCCGACAGTTGCACATATGTTTCGAAAAAGCCGATTAACAATCGTTGCTTTGCTTCGTCTAATTCCATGCGCACAAGCATGCGTAAAAATTGTTTTTTCAATTCAATTCGTTCACTTTCAGTATACCCCATTTTGCTTAACAGCGCAGCGGCGATCGGGTTGTCGCTGCGAATATAGTTGCGCCAATTTTGTTTGCGCAATTCAACAGTGAAAAAGCGGAAGTGAAGGATGTTGCCAAACGGAAGTTGAAGCGTAAATGAAGATGGTTCGTCGCGGATGGCATCGTAGCTGAAGATGGCAATCGGAACGATGTTCGTGCGGTATTTTTCAAACAAGCGGCTGAAGTAAATAAACATACGCTCTGGAAACGATGGTTGAACGTAGCTTTGGTTTTCGATATGGACGATGATCAGCCCGTCTTCCCCTTTTAATTTCGTTTCGACTAACAGATCAACGCGGTATTTCTCCCCAGCGGTCACATCGGTGAACAGTTCTTCGGATAAAAAGGACAAATGGCGAAAGTCGATATGCTCGTACATGTCGGGGAAAAA
>NZ_FOJS01000044.1 GCF_900111865.1 Parageobacillus thermantarcticus
GCCGACATGTACCAACAACGTTGGACTGTTGAGGTCTTTTTCCGTTGGGTGAAGCAATATCTGAATGTCCCGACCTTGTTTGGCACGACGGAAAATGCGGTATACAACCAACTGTTTGCGGCGTTCATCGCGTATGTGTTGCTGCGATGGCTGTATGATCAAACCAAAAAACAGACGAACGTCTCTCTTTCCTTCATTTCGTTCGTTCGCCGTTTTTTCTCTGGGCAGCTTCCTCTCGATTGGAAATCCGGGATGGCCGCTGCTTTGTTTGAGTATGCCCAAATTTATGGAAGGCGTATGTATAATTTTGGATAATCAACACTCGTGGCAGGCAGGCGGTTTTTTCGCTTTAACGATCGGGTTATTTTTTGGCGTCCTTATTTTAACGATTTTGGAAATGACTGTTCCGCATATTGATTTAGAACATACGAAAAAAGGAATTCAGTTTGACGAAAAAGCAATGCTTATCATTGCGGCAATTACTTTGCATAACATTCCCGAAGGATTGTCGGTTGGGGTCAGCTATGCTTCCAACGTATCAGAAACAGGCAATTTGATCGCACTAGCCATCGGATTACAAAACGCTCCGGAAGGATTTTTAGTCGCCCTTTTTTTAATTCATCAACAGCTTGGAAGATGGAAGTCGTTTATGATCGCTACACTTACGGGAGCAGTTGAAATCGTGACATCACTGCTTGGGTTTTATTTAACATCCATCTTTCGTCAACTCGTTCCATACGGTCTTGCGTTTGCCGCAGGTGCGATGTTGTTTATTATTTACAAAGAGCTCATTCCGGAAAGCCATGGGGATGGAAATGAGCGCACGTCCACGTATTCCTTTATTGTCGGAATATTGTTTATGATTTTTTTAATAGAATCATTTTAGTACGCTTATAGATATTTATCACAAAGTTTCGTCAGAAAAGCGACAAAAATCTTGTCCTGTTAATTTAATTGAGAATTTCGTTATTATTAAAAAAATCCCCTCTTTCCTTTAAAGGAAAAGAGGGGATCGTCGTTTATTGAGCGTTGGCTTCTTCTTTTTCGTAAATCGGCACCCATCCTTCTGTCGTAACAAAAATGCGAATCGCAACGACGCGGCGGTCTTCTTGCAGCGTGAAATAATGGCGCGTTTTTTCCGGAACGGAAATAAGATCGCCCGGCTCCAGTTCAACATCAAAAAACTTTCCATCTTTTCCTTGAATGGCGAAAACGCCGTGGCCGCTTACGATAAAGCGAACTTCGTCATCGGTATGGTGATGTTCGCGTTTAAAGTTTTCCAAAAGCTGATCCAAATTCGGCGTATCTTCCGATAAAGAAATGACGTCTTGCGCTTTATAGCCGCGACGCGCGGAAATATCGGCAATTTCTTCTTTATACGTTTCTAAAATTTCGTTTTTCTCCTCGTCCGTAAGCAAATATTTTTCGCGCAAATGCTCTGGAAGTTTGTTAATATCCCACTTTTCGTAAATAACTCCTTGCCCATTCAAAAATTGTACTACTTGTTCAAAATCTGTAATTCTTTCATTTGTTTCATGAAAACGAATTACCGGCATTGTTTCATCCTCCTTAAATAATATGATTTTATATGGAAAAAGGTTAAGCAAATGCCTTTGCTCCCTTGAGAAGCAGCAGCTTCACATGATAGCTAAACAAAAACTCCCACGCTTCCAAAAACTTTTTCGCTTCAAATGCGTCTTTTCCCCATACGGTAATGCCATGGTTGCGGATCAATACCGCGCCAGCATCGCCGTTAACATGCTTGGCAAATTCTTGCGCAAGCGTCGGAATATGCGCATAGTTTCGAATAATCGGAATGCGGATGGCCGCATCTTCTTCCCAAATCCCAAACGCTTTGATAATTTCTTGATGGGAAAAGACAACTTCTCCATCATCTCCATACAATTCGGAAATGACGTTATTGTCGACCGTATGGACGTGGAGGCTGCAGCCCGCGTTTGTTCTCTTGTAAATTTCCACATGCAAAAGCGTTTCGGCGGACGGCTTTAACTGCGTTTTTTCCACCGGATTCCCGGAAGCATCGACAAGCAAAAAATCCTCGTCTGTTTGCTTTCGCTTATCTTTGCCGCTTGCCGTCACTAAAAAAGTGAGCGGGTCATCGGTCACTTTAATGGACAAATTGCCGCTTGTGGCCAAAAACCAATCGCGCCCTGCCAATTCCGCTTTTACCTCGGCAAGCTCCTTCCATCGCTTCGCGAGCAAACTCATGCTTTCACCTCCATCGCCTCCAAAACACGAATAACATCGAAAAACGTCGCAAACGGCGTATGTGGAATATGTAATTCTTGACATTTTTGCAACAGAAAGTCACGGGCGATCACGTGATCCGCCAGCTTCGCCACCGCTAAATCGGTGATCGAATCGCCGATGACGATACGAAAAGAACCCGATTTTGCCAACTTGCGCATTATCGATGGCTTGCAGCAGCCGCAGCCGTTTTGGCACTCGTCATCACATGAATGCGGCCATGTGATGCGGATGGTTTCTCCACTGAAATCAGAGCCATTGCAAAAGATGCGCTCTTTTTCAACAAGCCCTTCTAAAAGCGGGTAGACAAAAAAGTCGATGCCACCGCTGACGATATATAGCGGAATGCCGCGCTCCTTCGTAAACGTGACAAATTCGCGGAAACCATCGCGGATGCGGGCGTTTTGCAAAATGAAATCAGTAATGTCTTCTTTCCAACTTGATGGCAGAAGGGAAAACATCGCGCCAACCCCTTCTTGGACCGAAATGCGCTGCGATAATATATCATCTTTTAACGTTTCCCATTCCGGCGGCGCAAACCGTTTCATAATTGCGATAATGTTGTCATTGTCTGTTATCGTCCCATCAAAATCACAAAATATGATTGGTTTTGTCGGTTTTATCATGATGTCACCTCTATTGCACCCCATAAGTCAATCGCTTTTCGCAATGCGTCATTTTCGCGCGCCGCTTCGTGAAGCGATTTGTCGGCGAGAACAGCAGCGATCGCAGCGCGGAACGCTTTGCCGCCGCCCTCCGCTCCGTCTGGATGGCCGTGTATGCCGCCTCCCGCATTGACAATGCTGTCTCTGCCAAAATCGCGGAACAATAACGGCACAAGCCCTGGATGAATGCCTGCCGACGGAACCGGAAACGACCGTTTAAACGGTTCCTTCTCGTCCGTCAGCGCCGCGGCGATACTAAGCGCCTCTTCTTTATCAAGGGCAACGCTTCCGTACGGCGACGGGAAAAGCACAAAATCGGCTCCGGCAAGACGCAGCAATTTTCCGAGCAGCAATGATGCTTTTATTCCGTAAAACTCCGATGGGGTCAGGGCCCCGCTGAATGCCGGGTGCGCCATGATCGGAATCGCAATCTCCTTATCTTCGCGCAATCCTTGGAGCACATCTAAACCATAGGCAAATACGTTGAACAGCAATATGTCAGCGCCCAGCTCCACCGCGCGTTTTGCTTTTTCTTTCAGCTCAAACGTTTTTCCGGTCAAGTTAACCGCGTATAACGTCCGTTTCCCCGTCTTCTCGTACACTTCGTTTAACACTGCTTTTCCCGCTGTAATCCGCTTTTCAAACGGCAGCAAATCACTGTCAAACAAGATTTCATCATCTTTGACAAGATCGACCCCGCCAAGCGCCTGCTGCTTCAGCTGCTCAGTTAAATAAGCGATATCGCGGCCGATCACACCTTTAAAAATGCTCATCAAAAGCGGGCGGTCATATACATCCACTTTTTGGCGAATCCCATCGATGCCAAACCGGGGGCCAGGAAACTGTTTTTTCCATTCATTGGAAAATGTTATATCTAGCAATCTTACTTCTCCGTCCAACGACAACTTGCCGAATACGGTTGTCAAAAGCGCCGGAATATCAGCGCTGAAATTGGCCGTTGGATAAGCGATTTGCACGATCGCGCGCTTCAGCCGTTTTCCAAAGTAACGATTTGTCCGTTCACTGTCTTCCAGCACTTGTATATGGACGACTTCCCCTTTATGTTTGCGCAATTGCTCGCGTTCAAGCTGCGGCAAATCGGTCCATGTGCCGACCGTTAAGCCGAGCGCAATTCCTTCTGCTTTTTTTTCAATATCTTTTTCATCGTGAATCAGATATGTAGCAATCACTTTACTCATTGTCATCCCTCTTTTCGTCCATCAAAAAAGCCTCTTTAAGAAGAGGCTTTTATTTATTCACACTCTTCTTATCTCTCAGCGTTTCCGCTGCAAGAATTAGCACCGTGCTTAACCATGGTTAAGCCGGTTGCCGGGCTTCATTGGGCTTGTCCCTCCGCCTGCTCTTGATAAGAATGTCTGTGTCCTATTCACTTTCCAAACTTTCCAACTATTCGCGCTCGTAAATTTAATTTGAATTATGACAGCATTTTTTTTCGTTGTCAATCATTTTTTTGCCATTTTTAAAAAAGGCCAAGCTTCGCAATCCGGTCCGCCGCTTCTTGCAAACGGGCTTCACTTGTCAATAATCCGGCGCGCACATATCCTTCCCCATGCCCGCCAAATCCGATTCCCGGCGCGACAACAACATGCGCTTTTTCGAGCAAATAATCGGAAAAACGTTCCGATGTCCAACCGTGCGGCACCGGCAGCCACGCAAAAAACGAACCTTTCGGAGCAGTAACATCCCAGCCGATTTGCCGCAACGCGTCAATGAGCGTATTGCGCCGCGCTTCATACAAGGCGACAAGCTCTTCGACACAACGTTGCGAGGAAAGAAGAGCGGTCGCTGCCGCTTCTTGAATGGCGCCAAACAAGCTCACATATAAATGGTCTTGCAATAAATTAATCGCCGCAATCACGCTTTCATTTCCAACGGCAAATGCCACGCGCCAGCCCGCCATATTATATGTTTTGGAGAACGTATAAATTTCCACACCAATTTCTTTTGCTCCCTCCGCTTGGAGAAAGCTAACCGGTTTTCTTCCGTCAAAACCAATCGCACCGTAAGCAAAATCATGGACGACACAAATTCCGTATTTAGCGGCAAACGACACCGTTTCTTCAAAAAACTCCTGCGAAGCAACCGCCCCAGTCGGGTTATTCGGATAGTTCAAAAACATTATTTTTGCTTTTTCCGCAACATTTTCAGGAATTTCCTCATAATCAGGCAAAAACTCGTTTTCCGCGCGCAGCGGCATCATCGCCATTTTGGCACGTGCGAGTGCGATCCCCGACCAATAATCCGGATATCCCGGGTCAGGCACGAGCACAATATCCCCCGGATTAACCAGGCATTGCGGAATCTCGACAAGCCCTGCCTTCCCGCCAAACAAAATCGCCACTTCTTTTTCCGGATCAACAGTAACGCCGTATTCGCGCTCATAAAACGCAGCAACCGCGCGCTTCAAAAAAGAATATCCTTGAAACGGCGAATATTTGTGATATTTCGGGTTTGCCACCGCCTTTTGCATCGCCGCAACAATATGCGGAGGAGTCGGCTGATCGGGGTTGCCTTGCCCTAAATTGATGATATCATGCCCCTCCGCCATTTTTTTCGCCACTTTATTGACAAGCGAAGCAAAAAACTGCTTTGGCAGGCTCTGCAATAACTCGGATGGAGGAAACTGTTTCATCATAAACACCTTCTCAAAAATTTCTTGAAATTCTAGTGAAAAATCATATATCGTAAAAATCAAAATGTAAAGTAAATTTTTTCGAGGTGAATGCCGATGACGGTGAAAATTGCTTGTCTTCAGCTGGATATCGCCTTTGGCAATCCCGCAGAAAACGAACAGCGAGTGGAAAAAGAGATAGAAAAAATTGCAAAAGATCGTCCAGATATGATCGTTCTTCCTGAATTATGGACGACCGGTTATGATTTAACCCGCCTTGATGAAATTGCCGATGAGGACGGCACACGCACAAAAGCGTTCATTCAGAAATTAGCGAAAACACATCATGTCAATATCGTTGCCGGGTCTGTTGCTAAAAAAACAGCAAATGGCGTCACTAATACAATGTACATTGCCGACCGAAACGGCGCCATCGTTGGCGAATATAGCAAGCTCCATTTATTTCAGCTGATGAATGAGCATCTTTACTTGCAATCAGGGGAAAAAATGGGATTGTTCACATTAGAAAATGCTCGGTGCGCTGGCGTCATTTGTTACGACATCCGCTTTCCGGAATGGATTCGCGCCCATATGGTCCAAGGGGCGGAAGTGTTATTTGTCGTCGCCGAATGGCCGCTTCCTCGCCTTTCCCATTGGCGCACGCTGCTTGCAGCGCGCGCGATTGAAAATCAGTGCTATGTCATCGCATGCAACCGCGCCGGAAGCGATCCAAACAACGTCTTTGCCGGCCATTCGCTGGTGATTGATCCATGGGGGGAAATCGTCGCAGAAGCAAGCGAGCAGCCTTGTACATTAACGGCGCAAATCGACCTTGCAAAAGTAAACGAAGTGCGAAAACAAATCCCGATTTTTGCAGACCGGCGCATCGATGATTACATCGCCGCCGAAAAAAATTTGCAAAAAAGTGTTGACAAATCGTTTCATAACCATGTATGATTCGTATCAAACGTAAAAACATCAAAAATTGCTAACATAACGAAAATTGCAAACTGAATATTGCGGCATACTCTTATCAAGAGTTGGCTGAGGGAATTGGCCCAATGAAGCCCAGCAACCGACCGTAATACTATCGTGAGATAGGGCGCACGTTTTGGCGCCGGAAGTTCGTTACTTCCGCAGGGCACGGTGCTAAGTCCAACAGAAAGACTCGTTCTTTCTGAAAGATAAGAGGTGCGAAGATATGGAATCTTCAAGCCTCTTTCTACGCAGAAAGAGGCTTTTTAATTTACATGAAGGGAGAGTTTTATATTATGCCAGTTTCTCATCCAACGGTTTATGAACCATTAACGGAACAAGGAGCAATTGCGCTTGCAATCCGCCTTGGGCTTTTTCCAGAAGGAACTCCGCTGGCCTGCCGCGAAATTGGCGACGGCAACTTAAATCTTGTTTTTCGCGTTGTCGATCAGCAAACAAAAAAAGGAATTATTATAAAACAAGCGCTCCCGTACGCAAAAGTAGTCGGTGAAAGCTGGCCGCTCACATTGAAACGCTCTGTTATTGAAAGCAATGCGCTGCGCACATTTGCGAGCTATGTGCCACAATATGTGCCAAAAGTATATTATTCCGATGAATCTTTAGCTATTACTGTGATGGAAGATTTGTCCCATTTGCAAATCGCCCGCAAAGGATTGATTGAAGGAAAAACGTATCCGCTCCTGTCACAGCATATCGGAGAATTTATCGCCAAAACGTTATTTTACACTTCCGACTTTGGCATGAATCAACAAGAGAAAAAACAATTGGCACAAAGCTTTGTGAATCCGGAATTATGCAAAATTACCGAGGATCTTGTCTTTACCGATCCGTTTTTTGATCATGAGACGAACAATTTTGAAGATGAGCTGCGCAATGACGTTAAAGCGCTTTGGGACGATGATAAACTCCACTTGGAAGTCGCCAAATTAAAACACAAGTTTTTAACCGGAGGAGATGCGCTCATCCATGGAGACCTGCATACCGGCAGCATTTTTGCAAGCGATGAAGAAACGAAAATCATTGATCCAGAGTTTGCGTTTTACGGCCCATTCGGCTTTGACATCGGGCAATTTTTTGCAAACTTGCTATTAAACGCTCTGTCCCGCCCAGAGCAACAACAGGAACCGCTATTCGCCCATATTGACAAAACTTGGAATGTGTTTGTGAGCGTCTTTTCCGATCTTTGGCACAGCCACAATGTCGAGCCGTACGCTAAAACGGAAGGATTATTGGAAGAAGTGCTGCACTATGTGTTTATCGATGCGATCGGCTTTGCTGGATGTGAAGTCATCCGCCGCACGATTGGCTTGGCGCATGTTGCCGACCTTGACGGCATTGAAGATAAAGAAGAGCGCTTGCAAGCAAAACGCCATGCCCTTCGCCTTGGCAGAAGCCTCATTTTGCAACGTGAAACATTATCTAGCACCAAAGAAATCCGTTCTCTTTTCGCACAAACAGTGCTTGCAGCAACGAATTAACACAATGAAAGGAAGAACCATAATGGCAGAACCATTCGCAATCCCGCGCTCTGTGGAATGGAACGACACTCATATTACAATTTTAAATCAACAAAAGCTACCGTTAGTAACGGAATATTTGCAATTAAAAGACATTAAGGATGTATGGGAGGCAATCGCCACGTTAAAGGTGCGCGGCGCGCCTGCGATCGGCATTACGGCTGCTTACGGCCTCGCTCTTGCCGCACAGCGATATGAAACAGAATCACTGGAAACGTTTAAAGAGCATGTGCGAAAAGACCGCGACTACTTGGCAAGCTCTCGTCCAACCGCAGTGAACTTGTTTTGGGCGTTAGACCGGCTCGTTTCCAGCATCGCCCATGCTTTCTCTGTTAATGAAGCAAAAACGACGCTCATCCATGAAGCGATCCGCATTCAAATTGAAGATGAAGACATATGCCGGCGCATTGGAGAGCACGCGCTTTCCTTATTTCAAAACGGCGACCGCATTTTGACCATTTGCAACGCCGGCTCGATCGCAACCGCCCGCTATGGCACTGCGCTCGCACCGTTTTATTTGGCAAAAGAAAAAGGAATCCATCTTCATGTTTATGCGTCGGAAACACGTCCTGTCCTGCAAGGGGCCAGATTGACGACATGGGAATTAATGCAGGCCGGTATAGATGTGACGCTTATTACCGACAATATGGCGGCACAGACGATCAAAGCGAAAAACATTACCGCTGTCATTGTCGGCGCCGACCGCATTGCCGCTAACGGCGATACCGCCAATAAAATCGGCACGTTTGGCCTTGCCTTGCTGGCCAAAGCGTTCGGCATTCCATTTTACGTAGCTGCGCCGCTGTCGACGATCGATTTAGCGACAAAAACAGGGGAAGATATTCCGATTGAAGAACGCAATCCTGAAGAAGTGACACATATCGGCGGAACGCGAATCGCTCCAGAAGGCGTAAACGTTTATAATCCAGCGTTCGACGTAACGCCGCACCATCTCATCACCGCCATTATTACGGAAAAAGGAATCATCCGTGGCAATTATGAAACAGAACTGCCAGCACTATTCGCAAAGGGGGAACATCATGAAGCAATTTAGGTTTCACTATTTATTTGCACTGCTTTTTTCCATTCTCGTCATCCTTAGCGGCTGCTTGAACGAACAAGATGCCGTCAGTTCAAAACCAGCCAAACAAGAAAACAGCGCATCTGAGAAAACAAGCGAAACAACAGGAGCAACAACCGAACAAGCAGATATTCCTGAAAAATTAAAGAAACCGATAAAAATTGCCGCCATTATGCAAATGTCGATCGGCACATTTTCTTCTCAGTATATCGCCGGCGTTAAAGAACAAGTGCAAAAGTTTGGCGGTGAAGTGCAAATTTACAATGCGGATAACGACTTAACGAAAATGGCTTCCTATGTCGAAACGGCCATTACGCAAAACGTTGATGCGATTCTGTTAGATCACGGGCGCGCGGATGCGCTGGAAGCTCCGGTGAAAAAAGCAGTCGCCAAAGGCATTCCGGTTGTCGCATTCGACAATGATTTAAATGTCCCGGGCGTAACAGTGATTGACCAAGATGACTATAGCCTTGCCTGGAAGACGTTAAAAACGTTGGCCGAAGACTTAAATGGTGAAGGAAACATCGTCACCATTTGGGTTGGCGGATTTACACCGATGGAACGGCGCCATGTGATTTACGATGCGTTTAAAAAACGCTATCCGAACATCAAAGAAGTGGCAAAATTCGGTACGGCCAGCGCCAATACTGCTTTAGACACACAAACGCAAATGGAAGCGATTTTGAAAAAATTTCCGAATAAAGGCGATATTGATGCGGTCTTTGCGACTTGGGACGAATTTGCCAAAGGGGCAACACGTGCGATCGAGCAAGCCGGGCGCAATGAAATAAAAGTATACGGCATCGATTTAAGCGATGAAGATTTGCAAATGATGCAAAAGCCAAACAGCCCATGGGTCGCCACAACAGCAACAGATCCAGCGGAAGACGGGCGCGTCCAAGTCCGCTTTGCTTATCAAAAAATTGCTGGGGAAAAAACGCCAAACATTTATTCATTAGAACCGCATTTAGTCAAACGATCCGATTTACCTGACCAACAAGTGTCGATGAAAGACCTTCATCAATACATTTCCGGCTGGGGGCAATCCAACGTTGCCATTTCCCCTTGGATGAAAACATTGGAAGCACAGGTGAAAAACAAATGAACGGCCTTTATATGAACAATATTTATAAATCGTTTGGCACTGTCAACGTATTAAACGGCGTGAACTTCGATGTCCGGCAAGGGGAAGTTCACGCCCTTTTAGGGATGAATGGCGCTGGAAAAAGCACATTGATGAAGATTTTAGCCGGCGTTCTTTCCCCTGATAATGGCACGATTGCCATCGATGGAAAAGAATATCGGTTTTCCTCGCCTGCTGATGCCAAAAAGGCAGGCATTGGTTTAGTTGTCCAAGAAGTTGATACCGCCCTGTTTCCATCGCTGAGCGTCTATGAAAATATTGCCGCTGATGAGATCGTAGCGACAAAACAAAAGCCGATTCTTTCATGGAAACAGCAAAAACAGCGGGCCGCAGAGCTTTTGCGCCGAGTCGGCCTGTCGATTTCGCTGAACAAGCTTATCCGCGAATGCACCTTGCATGAAAAACAGCTTATCGTTTTAGCAAAAGTGCTTTCCTCATCAGCCCGATATATTATTTTAGATGAGCCGACCGCCGCGCTCAGCGAAACAGAAACAAAGCGGCTGTTTGCGATTATCAGCGATTTAAAAACACAAGGAGTTTCGTTCATTTATATTTCTCACAAACTGAAAGAGGTAAAAGAAATCTGCGACCGCGTCACCATTTTGCGTGACGGAAACGTCGTTCACCATGGCGATGTTTCCGCCCTTTCACTTGAAGAAATGATTCACTATATGGTTGGCCGCCCTTATACAACCGTGCAAAAAGAAGCACGCGCATACAGCGAGGACGTTCTTTTTAAAGTGAAGCAGCTGCACATCGCGAAAACAAACACAACCGTCGATTTGCAAATTCATAAAGGAGAAATCGCCGGCATTGCCGGGCTTGTCGGAGCTGGGAAAACCGAACTCGCCGAAAGCCTCATTTCCCATACAAAAACGGCCGGAGAATGGTGGATCGATGGAAAACGCTATACGTTCTCCTCGCCAAAAGAAGCAATTGCGGCCGGAATTTGCCTTATTCCGGAAGAACGGAGAAAACAAGGGCTTTTCTTAGATGAAACGGTCCGCACGAATCTTACCGTCCGGCTATTATCATCATTAACAAAGTGGCAATGGGTGCTGCGGAAGAAAGAAACACAAACTGCGCAACAGTTAGTGGAGGCATTACAAATTCATCCGCCTTTTCCGCAAGCGGCTGTTAAACAGCTAAGCGGCGGCAACCAGCAAAAAGTCGTTATCGGGAAATGGTTAAAAACCGATGCCCGCGTGTTCATCTTTGACGAACCGACAAAAGGAATTGATGTTAACGCGAAACAAGAAGTATTTTCGATCATCCGCTCCCTCGCGGATGAAGGAAAAGCGGTTTTATATTTAACAAGTGAATTTCAAGAACTGCTCGATATCGCTGACACGATCTATATCATGGTTGACGGTCAGCTTGTCAAACGTGTTTCCGCGCGTGATATCACATACGAACAACTGATTTATTACTGCAGCGGAGGTGATTTAGATGGCGCAACCGTCCGTTTCGATCGCCAAGAAAAAGCAAATGCCGTCTCTTCTTGAATTTTTATATAAGCATGGTACACTGCTGGCTATTCTCGTTGTTATTGCTTATTTTGGCATTACTCTCGACCGGTTTTTCACATACGAAAATTTCAGCGATATTTTACGGTCTATTTCCATCGTCACACTTGTTGCGATTGGCATTACGTTTTCCCTGATTGTCGATGGATTTGATTTATCCGTCGGTTCGACCGTCAGCCTGGCGACGATCGCCAGCGCAGCGGCGCTCGTATTATACCGCCAAGAAATTCTTGTGACATTGCTTGTCCCGCTGTTGCTAGGAATCGCTGTCGGATTATTAAACTCGTTATTAATTGTGAAATTAAAATTGCCGGATTTACTGGCAACATTGGCGACGATGTACGCGATTAACGGCGTGCAGCTGACGTATACGAAAGGATTTTCCATTTACAACGACATGCCGCTTCCTGACGGGGGAACAGCGCCTGGCAAATTTATTCCTTCCTTTTTATTTATTGGTCAAGGAGAAGTATTGGGCATCCCGTTTTCTGTTTTATTAATGCTAGTGGTCGTCATTGCCACCCATTTATTTTTGACATATACCAAACCGGGAAGATTGTTTTATATGACAGGGGAAAATCGCGAGGCAGCGCGGCTCTCGGGCATTCCTGTCAACCGCTATCGCACATATGCGTACGTCATCAGCGGCTTTTTTGCGGCGCTCGGCGGAATTGTCCTTGCTTCCCGCATTGGGACGGGACAAGTATCGGCCGGAGCCTCGTTTTTAATGGACGGCGTCGCTGCCGCTTATATCGGCTTTTCCGTATTTGGGGCCGGAAAGCCGAACGTCATCGGTACGCTGTTTGGCTCGATTTTAATGGGGGTTCTTCTTAACGGGCTGACGATGATGAATGTCCCGTATTACGCGCAAGACATTATTAAAGGGGCCATTTTAGTCGGGGCGCTTGCATTATCGCATATGCAAAAAAAATAGAAATGTTTGTTTGCGTTTGCTGTTGCACAATAAAATCCATGGTGCCATATTCATGCGCACAAAAAACTAGAAGCGGGCCACTGCTTCTAGTTTTTTATATACTATACCTTTGCTCAAGCTCAAGCAGCAGTGCCTTGGCATCAATGCGGCTGCCAGCATATCCCGTAAGCGAGCCATTTTTTCCTATCACACGGTGGCACGGAACAAAAATGGCCAGCTCATTTGCCCGGTTTGCCTGTCCGACCGCTCTCACCGCTTTTGGACGCCCGATTTTTTCGGCAATATCGCTATAACTGACCATCGTCCCGTACGGAATTTCACAAAGCGCCTGCCATACTTGCTCTTGAAATTTCGTTCCCTTCCATTTCAACGGCAAGTGAAATGTTTGGCGCTTGCCGTGAAAATATTCATCAAGCTGTTGTACGGCGCTTTCTAATAAAGAAGAATTGCTTTTGATCATTTCATATTGTTGGCAGTGCCGCAGCCACTCTTCCTCAAAAAGTTGGACGCTTACGATCGCATCCCCGTCGGATACGATATAAATGGGGCCAAGCAGCTCTGATTTATACACGTTGTATTCCTGTTTCATGTTCTACCTCTCTCTCCACTCGTTCAATCGGAAGTGTGATATGGAACGTCGTGCCGACGCCAACTTCACTTTCGACGTCGATTTTTCCTTGATGTTCTTCAATAATTTTATAGCTGACCATCAATCCAAGTCCAGTGCCGCGTTCTTTCGTTGTATAAAACGGTTCGCCAAGCTTTTTGATTTTATCTTGCGGAATACCGCAACCTTGGTCTGTAATGGAAATGCGGATATGACTGTCATCAAGCTGGCCAATTCGCACAGTCACTTCTCCGCCTTTTGGCATCACTTCAATTGCATTTTTCAATATATTAATAAACACTTGTTTTAATTGATTCGGTTCGCAGTAAATGAACGGAATATGTAGCGCGAAATCAGCGACAATTTGCACGTTATGCATCATCGCTTGGGCGCTGATTAAATCGATCGTGTCTTGCATGATTTTGCATACATCATTTTGTTGATATTGAATCGCCTGCGGCTTAGCAAGAACGAGAAACTCGGTAATGATCGATTCGATCCGCTTCAGTTCAGACATAATCACATTAAAGTACATGGAATAGTCTTCTTTAATGCTTCCTTGCAATAATTGAATAAATCCTTTTAGCGCCGTCATCGGATTGCGAATTTCATGGGCGATGCCCGCGGCAAGTTCCCCGACAACGTTAAGCGTATCCGATTTTCTTAGCTGCAGCTCCAATTCTTTCCTTTCGGTAATGTCGCGCAACATAATCATCCCTACACCCGGGATAATTTCCTTTTTTAGCGCAAACTCTACGATTTTTTGCTTCTCATCGTTTGAAAAATCCATCTCGGCATACGATTCTCCGAAACGATCACATTGCTGAATTAATTTATCGAAATGTTTTCGCACTTTTTCCGGTATAAACGCCGTAATCGGACGATGAAGCAACTGTTCTTTCGTTGCTTGGAAAATTTCGCAAGCGATCGGGTTCACATCTAAAATGCGATACCCTTCCCCCCATAATAATATTCCGTTCATGGCATGGTCAAAGATGCTGCGGAATTTTTGCTCGCTCTCGCGCAGCTCTTTTTCCATTTTTCTCCGTTCCGTAACGTTGCGGAAAATCGTCAAATGATAGCCATCAATCGCCCCTTGCTTCATCGTAAACTCAAGCTGCTTATCTTCTCCGTTTGGCATGTGGAACGTTAATTCATCGCGTATTTCCCCCATTTTGCGAAATTTCGCAAATACGCGCTTCACTTTTTCATCGCCGCGATCAAGGAAATCAAGCAAATTTTTCCGAACAAGCAAATTAAGCGGCAGTTCAAACGTCCGGCTTGCGGCGCGATTCGCGTTTAAAATATATCCTCGATCATCCCAAATCAAAATCGCCTCATGTGCTTGTTCAAAAATGGCGCGAAATCTTTCTTCGCTTTTTTGTAGCTTTATTTCCATATTTTTTCGGTCAGTGACATCCCGCATAATCGCCATGTAAAAACCGCTATATACGTTGGACGTTGTGGTAAGCTCAAACATTTTTACCGTACCGTCAAAACGGACGAGCGACAATTCACCTTTTGCTGTTCCTTTTTCTTTAAGCTCGGCAAGAAGGCGGACAAAATCATCGACGCATTCCTTGGCGATAAATTGCTGAAATGATAAGTTTAACAGCTTTGTTTTTTCTAAGTTTAAACTCATGCAAAAAGCGGGATTCACATCAATAAACCGGCCAAACTCGTCGAAAATGACAATGCCATCTACCGCGCGGTTAAATACGTCCTTAAAGAGAAACTCATGAATGATTCGCTCTCGCTCGAGCGCTTTGTGTGCCGAAATATCGCGCATAATGACTACATCGAATTCGTTAAACGCATCTTTTTTCATCGAAAACTCAATATGTTTCACTTTTCCGTTCCTTAACTTGATCAGCAGCTCATCGCTAAATGAGCCAAATTTATGTAACATCGATTGCTGAAACATCAAAATATCCGGAGGGACTAAGTCAAGGAACATCGTCAGTTTCTTACCAATTAATTCTCGTTTTTCCATTTCGAACAATTGGCATGCCGCTTCATTCACATCAACAAATTCGCCGCTTTTATTAAAAATGACAATCGCATCTAGAGAACGTTCAAAAATAATCGAATAGCCATTTAACTGCTCTTTTAACCGTTTATTTTCTTCTTCTAACAATTTTACATCCACCATCAAGTTTTGTTCTTCATGGGGAGAAAGGCTATTGTTCATTTTTTATCCCTCCTTCTCCAAACCATATCAAATTATTATATATTCTCTGCCAAAAATTTTACTCCTTCTAATTATTCTAAAAATTCCATGAAAATAAATTTTTTCAATGTTCGACAAGTTTTTCTTCTTTTCTTTTTATCCAAAATATGTTATATTAAAATGTTGTTTTTCTATGCTCTTGTAAAGGGGTTTGTTCTGATGAACATCATTTGCACCACATTAAACGCCAAATATATTCATACAAATTTAGCAATCCGCTACTTAAAGGCATACGCCCAGCCAGAATTTGATATAAAGCTTGTCGAATATACGATTAAAGATCCAGCGATAAACATCGTAACCGATCTTTACCGAAGAAAGCCGGACATCATTGGATTTAGCTGCTATATTTGGAATATCGAAGAAACTATCAAAGTAATAAAAATGTTGAAAAAAATTGCTCCTGACATCGCGATTGTCGTCGGCGGTCCGGAAGTATCCTATGACGTGCGCGAATGGATGGAAACCGTGCCCGAATTTGATTTCATCGTTATCGGTGAAGGGGAAGAAACGTTTAAACAGCTGTTAATGGAATTTTACGGAAACAAAAACTTTCACAATGTCCACGGCCTTGCGTTTCGTGAAGATGGAGAGATCATTATTAATCCGCAGCGAAACAAAATTCGCTTAGCGGACATGCCTTCGCCGTTTCGCTTTCCAGAAGACATTCCGCATTTACCAAAGCGAATTACGTATATCGAAACGAGCCGCGGCTGTCCGTTCAGCTGTCAATTTTGCTTATCATCGATCGAAGTCGGAGTCCGCTATTTCGACCGCGAAAAAATTAAAGAGGATATCCGCTATTTAATGAAACATGGGGCGCGCACGATTAAATTCGTCGACCGCACGTTTAACATCAGCCGCAGCTACGCGATGGATATGTTTCAATTTCTGATTGATGAACATGTTCCGGGAACGGTATTTCAATTTGAAATTACGGCTGACATCATGCGTCCAGAAGTCATCGAGTTTTTAAATAAAGAAGCGCCGCCAGGACTGTTCCGTTTCGAAATCGGCGTGCAGTCGACGAACGATGAAGTCAACCGGCTTGTCATGCGCAAGCAAAATTTCGAAAAATTAACGCGCACCGTAATGATGGTGAAAGAAGGCGGAAAAATCGCCCAGCACCTCGATTTAATCGCCGGGCTTCCGGAAGAAGACTATGCATCATTCCGAAAAACGTTTAACGACGTGTTCGCGCTCCGCCCGGAAGAACTGCAGCTTGGCTTTTTAAAATTGCTGCGCGGCACTGGCCTCCGCCTTCGTGCGAAAGATTACGGCTATGTATTTATGGACCATGCTCCGTATGAAGTACTGAAAAATAACGTGCTTTCTTTTGATGATATCGTCCGGATCAAACAAGTGGAAGATGTGCTCGAGAAATATTGGAATGCACATCGGATGGATGAAACGATCGAATATTTGGTAACAAACGTCTTTCCGACTCCGTTTGACTTCTTCCAAGAATTCGGCACATACTGGGACGAACGCGGCTGGGCGAAAATCGGCCATCAGCTTGAAGACTTGTTCCGCCGCCTGTACGAATTTTTACAAACAAAAAAACTAGAGGAACTCCCGATCATCGAAGCGTTAATGAAATATGACTATTTGCGCAACCAAAAACATAAACCGCGCAAACCGTGGTGGGAGGAAAAAACGGACAAATCGCTCCGGTCTTCGCTTTACCACGAATTGCTTGAACATCCAGAACGATTAGGCAGTGAATTCGCATCGCTCAAGCTGAACGAAAAAGAATTATTTAAACATACGGTCATGGAAATTATCGAATTGGACATCGGCCATTATATGAAAACAAAAGAAGTGCGTCGGATCCCGACGGCGATGATCGCTTATTTTGATCCCGTCCAATTGCAAACAAAAATTTTTTCCGCACCGCTGTCGTCCTTTTCGACGGTCACAATAAAAAAGTAGGGATAATTCCCTACTTTTTCTTTTGCTTTTTCTGTTGTTTCCGCTCTTCCATTAGCTGAAACGGCTGGTGGGCGTTAAAATCGCCAAATTCAAACGCCATTTCCTCATGCGCTTGATCTGTTGGGCGCTTTGTTTTTTCTCCTTTCCCCTGCTTCATTGTCCGTCTCCTTGGCGCCCTTTTTGCGAATTGCGGTTCGCCCCGCGGATCATGTCTTCTTCTCCTGCAAACTGCGCGGCAAATTCAGCATCCGGCAAGCTTTCCGTCGGCGTCTTATTGTTGTTTTTCGCCGCATTAAATTTTACTTTTCGTTTCATTACTTATTTCCCTCCTGTGCAGTTGTTTCGCGTTTGTAGGCAACTAGCACGATTTCTTCTCCCGTTTCCTCACGCAAATGTTTTTCTAAATCTCTCACTTGCTTTAGCGCTTTCTCTTGCAAATGGGCGACAGGAAATGAAGTGTTGTTCACATCTATCCCCTTTTTCCGTTTTTCTTATTTTTCTTCCGCTTCGTTTAGCTTATTCATCCATCAAAAAAATGGAGCCACCATTGTAGATTTCATACATAAAATTTCGCGTCATCAAACGAAGGAGACGCAATCGTCCGCGACCAATTCAATCCGTTTCCGGTTTGATCAGTATCCACACAATAATGCTGCCCAACAAAGACAGCCCAGACAGCAAAAACAAGAGCGCCGATGTCGCACTTTTCATCAATAATGCGGCAAGAGGCGGTCCCGCGGCGACGCCGATAAACCTTAGCGAACTGTAAAATGAGGTCACGGTTCCCCGCTCCTTTTTTTCAATGCCTTCGGTAATCAGCGCATCCAAACATGGCAGCATCACGCCAATGCCAATGCCGGCAAGTGAAAAAAGAGCAACCATCCACCAAAGAGTCGGGAAAAGCTTGACAACCATGATCGCCATGCCAGCAAACACACCGCCAATGGCAAGCACCCATTTCATTAACACTTTATTTTTGCCAATTTTCTTTCCGGCTAGAAACGATGCGGCACAAAGTGTACCAAGCGGAATGGCGAGCACCCATCCTTTTCTTATTCCGTTGATGCCATAATCGTCTTCAAGGCGACTTGATAAGAAAAACAGAAACGCAAATAAAACGAACATCAACAAGCCGCCGACAGCAAAAACCGCATATAGCCACCGCCCTTCCCGCTGGAAAATGACTTTTATCTTTCGCACAAATTGACGAAATGGGAGCGGTTTCTCTTTTCTTGCTGGAACTTTTACAAAAAAGAACATCATGGCGATGGAAATCGCGCAAAACAACGGAAACGCAAAAAACGGCAAAAACCAAACAACGCTTGCAAGCATCGCCCCTAATATCGGGCTTAATACTTTTCCAAACGTGTTCGCTGTTTCAACCGTCCCTAAACAGCTACTTGCTTCGTTGTCATCAGGAAACAAGTCGCCAACAAGCGGAAGCACAATTGGAAAAGCCCCTGCTGCCCCAAGTCCTTGCAACATCCTTCCGGCAACGATCATCGCATACGGATCTGCCATCTTCCAAGACGCCCAGCCAGATACAACTCCTCCGACAGCGGCTAGCAATAGGCTTGGAATAATCACTTTTTTTCTCCCGATCCGATCGCTTGCATATCCAGCAATAGGAATAAAAACAATCGCTACAATCGAATAGACGGTAATTAATAAGCTTGACTGAAACGGCGTAATATGTAGCTGTTTTTCCATCGTCGGCAATACCGGAATAAGCATTGAATTCCCAAACGTCATCACTAACGGTATCGACGCTAGCGATGCGGTAATCCCCGTTTTATTTATCCTTTTGCTTGCCTGCTCTGACATTTTTTCTATCCATTCCACCATCGACTCCTACCTCTTTACGTCCATTCATAATATGATTATCAATTATAATTATCATTTCCGTTTTTTTCGTTAACCATGCAAATAGGATGAGGAAGAGCACTGTTTCGGTTTGCAATGGATTTGATCAAAAGTCCTTCTCTCTCGATCCAACTTTCACATCACAAAAATAATCCAATTTTAATTACCTAAATTTAAATAAAATGAATTTAATTTCCATTATATCAACACTTTAATTTCACATACTAAAAGTGCACACATTTCATGTATAAGGGAGGAAAATAAATGGCAAGATCAAGCAATAAACTGCTTGTTCCGGGAATCGAGCAGGCATTGGAACAAATCAAATATGAAATCGCCCAAGAATTTGGCGTGCAATTAGGGGCAAATACAGTTTCCCGGGCAAACGGCTCCGTCGGTGGCGAAATTACGAAGCGGCTCGTTTCCCAAGCACAAAGCCAACTGTCCGGATCTACTTTTCAAAAAACGGAATAATATCGTTCGCAAAGCCGAGTAGATGTACTCGGCTTATGAATATCGCCGATTTTCCATTTCTTTTTTCGTGTTGATTGCCTTTTGTTTTTGGGGGTTTTTCGAAGTTACCGTTATTATAGTTTTGTTTTCCGCGATGTTTGTCCTGTTTATTTTGATGATGTTTCAAGTCATAATCAGGCGGTCGGTGTTTTTGCTTTTCGCCATTTTCGCTAAGTATATGATCGGTCAGGCGTGTTGATTATCCAATAAAATCCAAAGGGTATAGAAAAAAGAGCACCTTTCCTGTAGAATGTGAGTAGCGACACAAACAAACCCAGGAGGTGCTCTCTATGAACAAGCATACCACACTCCCGAATTTGATGCAAAAACTTGTTTCGGATGAAGAGATTCAACTGATTGCCGAAGCGGTTGGGTATCGTGATTCGTCTCGAACCTTTACGTTGCGCGAGTTGATTCACTTCTTCCTGCTGGCCGCCATGCATCAATGGAAAAGCTTTCGCCACGGAGCCGATGTGGGGCCTCTGTATGGATTGCCGCGATTCCATTATTC
>NZ_FOJS01000009.1 GCF_900111865.1 Parageobacillus thermantarcticus
CTTTGCTTGAAGTGGGAGCTTCTCAGTTCCACGACGAGAGCAACCTTTCGTCTCCCTGAGCGTAACTTCGGGTCGTCCCAACCCTAGGTGTCCGATGTGACAGAAGTTCTTTTGCACCTTGGCTATTTTACGAGTGGAAGGATCTGCTTGGTTTTCGCCGACTCATTTGTCCACTCAACCCCATATAGCCACTTATCAAAGAACATGGTATACATTTAGTTTATCATGCGTTTTGGCTAACGCCAATCGAAATTCATCTCCCGCTTATCGCTGGGCTATGCCCTTCACGCGCTTGAAGCGGGAGACTTCTTTCGGAACTATGTTAAAATTACTCATGTCAGCGGAGACGGAACGGTTAATTTTGGGGATGTATTACAAATTGCACCAAAAAGTACACTTAAATCAAATACTGGCTCTGGCGGCAGCAATAACGGCGATTTTCTTCAAACAAATACGTTTGCGAGCTTTACCAACACCGGCGACCAGGATGTTGTTGATTCCAATACTGCTGCAAATAATTAAAACGCTCACGTTTTTACCACCGCGCCCATACACTATGATAAGAACAAAGAGAAAGGTGCATTCCTTATGCCAGCATTTGTCGGAGTCGTTAAATTAAATAGTATTGCAAGCAGCGGCGTGTTTCATATTGGAGATGTGTTTGCGATTTCGCCTCAAAGCGTTGTCAAAACATTCGCCGGCGCCGGCTCGTTTAACACGGGGGATGGTCTGCATGTTTACAACTATTATAGCAATACAAATATCAATGACGCGGATATCGCCGATGAAAATGTAGTAGCCAACGCTTAAAGGAGGAGAAGAAATTGAATTTTTACATTAATCAAAGTATATGTATTTACCAATTGAAAATTGGCTCTGTCACGAACTCATCCGTATTACAAATCGGCAGTGCAGGCAGCATCCAAGCGCTTTCTACATTAATGAACACAGGAGGATATACGGAACCTGCTCCACAGGCGATCGCTACCGTTCCGCTTGCAGGAGAAGCAGTCGCTCCTCTCGTCCCGCTTCATGGACCAACTCGCTAAAAAAGCATGAAAGTGGTGATGACAACAACTGGTCGTCCATATATTGAAATAAGAAGGGACTTTGGAGAGGATGAGTTCACGATTATGCTCCTATATGATTATTTGATAAAGCTACGACGCTATTTGTCATGGCAAACAAAAAAAATACAGTCGATAGAACAGCGGCTTCTCCTTCTAGAAAATCAGTTAAAAGAACTGGAACAGCAACCGCGCACGACCATTGAACGAATCGAATACAAATTTGATCAATTAAAAGTGGAAACACTCGAAGGAACGTTAAATATTGGCATTACTCCTAACAATGCTGGCAACGTGATCGAAGATTTTGCCGTTCAACCTGAAAAAACAGTGGTTCCAAAGCCGGAACCCGTCTTATTCCGCAACATTCAAGAAAAAGTTCATAATTATTTAGAAAAGGAAGCAAAGGAGACGTTAAAAAGATTCGAAAAACAGTACGCGCATCGTCTTGATGATGCGTATCGTCATTTTATTTTGCAAGACATTGCCCGGCAAGTAGACGAACGTATTCGTTTTTATTTGCACCAAAAAATGAATAACGGATATGTTCCTACATCAGACAATGATGAGACCGTCGTAAACGAAATTTTTCAAAAAATAAAGGTGGATATCGAACAATCGCTTGACCTTTTTCTAAAACATTTGCCAAAACAAGGAGGAGAATAATGAATTATACCGTGATCAACCGCGATGTTCATGTTGGTGATATTCATGTGATAGCTGTAACAAGTTCCGCTATTTTTTTAATCGGGGATGCAGATGTCATTAATATCGCTTCCGCTTTTGACACTCCTCCAGAATCATTAATCATCGGACCGTTCGTTCCACTCATCCAAAGAGGAGAGCAGTGATGAAACGAACATCGATGGTGGAATATTTTCACGGAGAAACTTTTATTATTAGTTCTGTCCTACAAATCGGTGATTCACGAGAAATTACCTCGCGTTCTCGTGTTTTAGCAGTTCAACGACAATATGAATTATTTTTCGGCAGCGAAGGAGAAGGAATTTTTCCTACCTTTACAATGCCAATTCCAAAACTCCAAGCAAACCGTAACCGTATTTCCGTACAGACACTTCATCAATCTCCAATTATTTCGGTTCGCTCCATTCGTGTATTAGCGGCTTCCACTTCTGCTGTCGTTCATATTGGATCGACTTCTACTGTTAATGCAGAAGCAAGAATTAAACATATCCGCCAGCTTGCTCCGAATTTTTCAGCATCTTCTATGAAAAATACTCAAACACCCACACCAATAGTAAAGGATGAGAAATAATGCCTTCTGTCGTCGGGCCCATTAAAATTAATAACGTCAGCAGCGGAGCGGTCGTACAAATGGGAGATTGCCTTTATATCGCCCCAAAAGTGGCAACGAAAACAATGGCTGGTTCAGGAGGATTCAATACTGGAGATTTTGTCATTACGAACAACGGCATCAATTTAACAAACACGTTTGACTCTGATGCGTTTGACAGCAATGTAGCGGCAAACAACTAGCAAAGCCGCCATTCCTCTAAGGAACGGCGGTTTTTTCATGTTTACATTACTTCTAATTTCACACGCGTCCCCCGCCCGGACGGTTCCGCCGGCTCCACGATAAGCCGTTTCGGCAAGCGAGCGCGAATTTCTTGTACATGGCTGATCACACCGACGGAAAGCCGCTGCGAATGAAGTTTCTCAAGCGCAGAAATAACGGTATCAAGAAGTTCGGCATCCAGCGTGCCAAACCCTTCGTCCAAGAAGAAAAACCGGAGCGGATATTCGCCGCGCAATTGAATTTGCGCCGACAGCGCCAACGCAAGCGATAATGACGTTAAAAACGTTTCTCCACCTGATAATGTTGTCACTGGCCGCCTTACTCCGCCATTGGCATCATCGCGAATGAGAAACCCTCCTTGCGAATCGACTTCCAACGAATAGCGCTGTCTCGTCAACGAACTTAAACGTTCAGAAGCCATCCTTGTCACTTGAATGAGCTGTTCTTCCGCCAAAAACTCGACAAAGCTGTTTCCTTTTAAAACCGACTGCAAATGTTTATAACGGTCGACAAGAGCGGTCAGCTCTTGCTGTTTTTTCTCTAATTCGGCAAAACGTTTATGTTTTTCCGTTAATTCTTCCACTTTGTTTTGCGCGGCGCCTACTTGCTGCATCGTACCATCTACCTGTTGTTTCACTTCTTCGTATACAGCCTGCAATTGCTCCCATTGTTGTTGATTGATCGTTTCCCCTCCCATCGCTTCGGCAAGCTGCTCGAGGCGATGCTGGGCATGTTGCACTTTTTGCCAATAAGCTTTGATTTGCTGTTCCCACTCGAAGCGTTTTTCCTCTGCTACTTTTGCTTCTTTCACTTCGTTTTCGTCGGCAAACGCCGTTTTTTCCAATTCCTGAAGCCAACGCGATTTCGCTTCCTCATACTGCGCTTTTCCTTCTTCCAACGACTGCTGTATCGCTTTCGCCTCCGCTTCCAACGTTTGATATTGTTTTTGCGCCTGCAACCATCTTTGATAAGCTTGTTCTTCCTCTTTTTTTAAATGAAGCAGCTGCTGTTCTATTTGCAAAAGTTGCTCTTCCATTTGCACCGTTCCCGCTTTTTCCAACAGCTGTTGCCGATAGCTGTCGATCTGCTGCTGTTTCGCCTTGTGCAACGAAACGAGCCGAACTTTTTCCGTTTCTATTTCCCGCAGTTGTTGGGCCAACTGTTCTTTTTCGCTTAATTTATTGTCAAGAAACGGTATGCTGTCATCGATCCGTTTTTGCAATTGCCGGACGATTTCTTCACGTTTTCGCATTTCGTTGCGGATCGCTTCGATCTCCGTAAAAGAAAAGTCGGCATATTTTTCGCGCCAGCTTGCTTGTAATTGATTGTATTCATTGACGCGATGCTGCCATTCCGTTTGCAACTCTTGTATATCTTTTTCTAGCAATCTTATTTCATGCTCGATCTTTTGTTGCGACGATTCGGCGTCACGCCATGTTTGCAGCGCCTGCTGAACGGCTTCTTTTAATTGTAAGCAATCTTGTTGCAACGCCTTTACTTCCACGGCAATATCGATATTTTCTTCTACCTTCCATTTACTTACGTCGAACCGTTGAAACACCCAACCATTTCCGAGGAATTGCGCCAGTTGCTCCAGCTGCGCTTTTAATGCATGCAGCATTTGCATATACGATTGCCCTTGTTTTACATGCTGTTCAAACATAGCGATTTTCCCGCTGTTGCCATCATGGTGTTCATATACATACGGATTCGGATGCTCACGCGATCCGCAAACAGGGCACGGTTCCCCTTCGCGAAGCTGTTTGGCAAGAACTGCCGCCATCTCCGCAGTTTTCGCCTGTTCCACTTTTTCCCGTTCTTGCTCAAGTTGTTGCTCATACCAATATATTAGTTTTTCTAGCTGCCATTGCCGCTCACAAACAGAATGATAGATTTTTTCTATCTTTTGAAATAAAAGATGCAATTTTTCTTTTGCCACTTCTGCTTGACGTTTTCGTTTTTCCGATTCTTCGTTTGCTTGCTGCTGCGCTTGCTGTTTTTGCGCCAGCCGCTGTTGAATACGTTGGAGCGCATCTGCTATTCTTTCGATTTGCTGTTTTTCATCGTATGCACGTTCAACCACTTCCTTTTGCTCTATGGAAGCTAAATGCTTTTGCAACTCTATTTTCAGCATCTGTTGTTTTTCAAGCCCGCGTTCATATAGCGCTGCCGCTTCTTGCCACTGCTCACGTTTTTTTCGTTCTTCCTCTTCCACCCGGCGAATTTGTTTTTCCATTTCGTTTCGTTCCGCTTCAAGCGAACGAATTTGCGCCGCCAGTTGCTTTGCTTGGGACAGCTGTTCTTTTTTTGCCAACAAGTGGGGTTCGGAAGCGGCTTTTTCTTGGCGAACGCGATCATAATGGCGCATCGCCTTTTCATAAAACGCTTCAGCTTGTGCGAGCTTTTGCTGCAATTCATGCTGTTTCTGCACCGCATTGGCAACAAATCGGCGCGTTTCCTCATACCGTTCGAGATATGGCCATATTCGTTCTGCTTGTTCCGCGCGTTCTTTTTTATTTTCCAACGCGCGAATATGCGATTCTTCCATAGAAAAACGCGCTAGTTCCGCTTCAAGAGTTTCTTTTTCCTTTTGCCATGCCCATAGCTGTTTATTTCGTTCTATTTTCACTTCCATCTCATGCAATTCTGCTTTCCGCTTTTTTAATAACTCCAAAAGCATGTCCAACTCTTGTTTCGCACGTTCGAGCGCTTCATTCGAGGCGTCTCCTAACCCCGTCTTCTCAGCGATCACTTCATTTAATTCACTGGAAATGGCGGCAAGTTTCTCTTTTAATTTTTTGTTTAACTTATCGCCATACGGCTCCAAGTGAAAAAGCCGCTGCAGCATTTGCCGGCGCTCAGCGCCTTTCAATGACAAAAATTCAGCGAATTTTCCTTGCGGCAGCACGACGGCGCGCGTAAAATCTTTCATCGTCAAACCAAGCAATTGCTCTACCGCTTTATTGACTTCCGTCGCTTTATCCGCCAGCACGACCGTTTCTTGTCCAACTTCGATAAGCCGACATATGCCGCTTTTTAACCGCCATTCATCGCCGCGCTTAAAGCTGCGCTCCACCGTATAGCGCTTCGTGCATGAAGCGTTTTCTAATTCAAACGTAAAAGAAACGAACAGTTCGTTTTCCGCGTGATTCATAATCCCATATGTATTGTTTGGCGCGCGTTCCACGCTGCCAAATAGCGCAAGTGTCATCGCGTCTAAAATCGTTGATTTTCCGCTTCCCGTTGGACCGAAAATACCGAAAACGCCGCCTTCGCATAACGATTGGAAATCAATCGTTTGTTTTTCGCGGAAACTGTGCAAACCAGCTATCGTTAACGAAATCGGCTTCACTCTTCCGCCTCCCCCTCTTCTTCCTGTTCCGCCACCAGTTCTAAAAACAAGCGAACAAGCTCGTCGTCCGCCTTGCCGCCTGTTTGCCGCTCATAAAAGCGGCGGAACATCTCTTCCAATGATAATTGCTCCCGTTTGCTGCTCTCAATATGCTCCTCTTTTTCTGGAAAGACCGGACGAATATGGACAAAACCAGAATGAAGCTTGCGCAATCGGTAAATTTCTTCCATCGATAACGGCTGCGAAAGGTGAATTTCTAAATCAATCCATGCGGATCGGTCTTTTCCTTCCTCGCACCAACGATACACTTGGGCAATCCCTTCCGTCGCCTGCCATTTTACTAGCGGTTTGCCAGACGACAATGGAATTTCGGAAACTGCCGCTTTTTCCCCGGGTTTTACATCAATGATCGTAACCGATTTGGCATATCCTGCCTCGGAAAAGCTATATGCGAGCGGCGAGCCGGAATAGCGCGCTGCCGTTTCCGCACGTTTTACATCTTGCGGCCGATGCAAATGGCCGAGCGCGACATATTGGGCTTGTTTTGGCAAACTAGCGGCAGACACCGTGTAGGCACCGCCGACTTCGATCGGCCGCTCCGAATCGGATGTGCTCCCTCCCGCCACGTAAATATGGCTCATGGCTACGTTTACCGTCTTTTCCGAAAACGATGCGGCCATCGTCGCAAACAAATGGCGAATCCGCTCGTCGTATCGATCGCGCAAAGAAATTTCCGAATGTTCTTTGGACAGCAATTCCGCCAAACGCGATTCAGAAGGATACGGGAGCGGAGCGAGCATCATTGTTTCGTCTAACGCCGGCACTTCAATGCGATAGACGGTCGTATCCGGCCAGCCAAGCAAAAGGATGCCGTAATCGGCTACTAGTTTTGCAGCAGCGCTAATTCTTTCTGGATGATCATGATTGCCGGCAATAACGGCGACAGGCCGCTTCCCTTTATCCGAAAGGCGAGCGAGACTTTCGTAAAACAATTGTTCGGCTGCCGCCGGCGGATTCACAGAATCAAACACATCTCCCGCCATTAGCACAACATCAATTTTTTCTTTTTCCACGATATCGACGAGCTCGTCAATAAATTGTTCCTGCTCCGGCAGCCGGCTCCTTCCTTCCAACGTTCTTCCTAAATGCCAGTCGGCTGTATGTAAAATGCGCATACGCTTTCGTTCCTTTCTCACTGAAAAGTGTTGGGAAAGGAGGCTCCATCTTTTCCCTTTTTCCTTAAATCGGGAGAAGATGAGAGCCATCAAATAAATATAAATAACATTCGTCTACGTTCATTTTCCAAATTTGTTCCACAGCGCGGCGGTATAATTGCATTTGTGTTTTATAACGGGAGATCATCACCTGTTTTGCTTCGCGCCATCCTCCTGCGAACCGGTTCGTTATCGCATCGGTTTTAAAGTCGATTAGTACAAGCCCGTTTTCGTCGGCAAACAAACAGTCAATGACACCTTGGACGAGAATTTTTCTTTCTTCGCCAACTCCGTCTCCATATACTTCTTGTGCCGGAAGCGCCAAGCTAAACGGCACCTCGCGTTGAATTTCGCTAGCGGCGCAGAGGCGCTTGCCGATTTCCGTATCGAAAAATGCGACAATGCTTGAAACGTCGACCGTTTCCGCCTGCTCGTGCGTCAATAGTTCCATTTGCACTAATTTCGCGATTTGCTCGCGGACCGCTTCTTCCGTAATCGGCGCTGTGAAATCAACATGCCGCATCACAATATGCAGCGCCGTTCCTTTTTCTGCTGGTGTCAATGTTTTTTCTCTCATAAACATTGGACGTTCAAACAGCGGAGTGGAAAACGAATGAAGCAGCATTCTGTCCGCATTTTCCCCGAAAATTTCACGATGCCGTTTTAACTCGGATACCGTCTGCTTCGCACGGACAAGCGTTTCTTTCTCATATGCATACTTCCATGAAAGGAGGCGCTGCACTTCTTCTGCGCATTCGCCTGCCGGAACACGTTCTCCCCGCATCAGCGCAGTAGCGATTTGTTCATCAAACCGCTCTGCTTCTTGGTCAGCGTCATGCAGCTCTCTAGCTGGAATTATCGTTATATGCCAAACGGACGGATGGGAAGCGATCTCCTCGCACACATGGGACAAGTCGCCTAAGTGATGTCCGTCGCGGTGGCGAATAAGCGCCCTTCCGATCCAATCTAAATAGCAACGCGCAGCGGCGCGGACGTCATCCGGCAAAAGCCAATTTTCTTCGGACGCAGTGCTTTTCCATTTTTCTATTTCCTTTTGCGCATCTTTCACCGCTCCAATTAAGTATAGTTTCTCTTTCGCTCTTGTTAGCGCGACGTATAAAATGCGCATTTCTTCCGCCAAAAAATCGAGCCGTTTCTTCTGTTTGATCGCGATTTGCGGCAATGTAGGATAGCTGATGCGCAGCTTCGGATCGACGAAGCGCGCCGCAAAACCGAGTTCTTTATCAAGCAAATACGATCCATATAAATCCCGTTTATTAAACGAGCGCGCCAAGCCAGCGACAAAGACGATCGGAAATTCAAGACCTTTGCTGCTATGAATCGTCATAATGCGAACAACATCTTCTTGTTCGCCAAGCGCACGCGCCGCTCCTAAATCATCACCGCGCTCTTGCAGGCGCTCGATAAACCGCAAAAAGCGAAACAGCCCGCGAAATGACGTCGCTTCGTATTGCCGCGCCCTGTCATAAAGCGCGCGCAAATTCGCCTGGCGTTGCTTTCCACCGGGCAATCCTCCGACAAAATCGTAAAAATGCGTATCTCGATACAGCTGCCAAATCACATCCGCTAACGAACGCTGCCGCGCCATCGTCCGCCATTGTTTCAGCTGTTCGGAAAAAAGGCGCAATTTTTGCTGCAGCATTTTCTCTTCCTCGTTATCCGCCGCTTTGTTTAAAAATGATATCATCGCTTCGTAAAACGTTCCTTTTTTCTCGTGAATGCGGATCAGCGCCAGCTCATTTTCGTTTAAGCCGACAATCGGAGAACGCAAAACCGACGCAAGTGGTATATCTTGATATGGATTGTCGATCACGTTTAATAGCGACAACATGACAGATATTTCTGTCGCTTGAAAATAGCCGGAAGATAGATCAGCATACACCGGGATGCCTTGCGCGCGGAACTCTTCCATGATTTGCGGAGCAGCCGTCATCGAACGGAGAAGAATAACGATGTCCCGATACATGGCGCGGCGCATCCGCTTCGCTTTGCGATCGTAGATATGGAGCGGCTCGGAGACGATCTCCTTTATTTTTTTCGCCATCATGCGCGCTTCGAGCTGGGCTGCCGCCAGTTCGTTTGCGTCCAATTCCCCGCTTTCTTCCTCTCCTTCGCCATTCCGGTCAATTAAAATCAGCTCTGGCGCGGCTTGCACACTGTCTGGATAGTCGACAGCGCCATATTTTAGTTCCGCCGCTTCGTCATATTCGATTTCCCCGACCGTTTCGCCCATAATTTGCTTAAAAATAAAGTTCGTGCCGTGCAAAACTTCCGCGCGGCTGCGAAAGTTACGGGACAAATCAATTTTCATTCCCGAATGCGCGCCATCTGCCGTAAATCGTTTGTATTTGCTTAAAAATAGCAGCGGCTCCGCCAAGCGGAAGCGGTAAATGGATTGCTTTACGTCACCTACCATAAACAAATTTCCGCCTTTTGTCACAAGCTGCAATATTGCTTCTTGCACCATGTTCGTATCTTGATACTCGTCCACAAGCACTTCAACAAATTGGGCACGATAATCCAAAGCGGCATCGGACGGAAGCCACTGCCCATCAGCTGAATCAGGGTGACGCAAAATTTGTAAACAGTAATGTTCCAAGTCAGAAAAATCGACGATTCCTTTCTCGCGTTTTCGCGCTTGATACATTTCCGTAAATCGTTTTACTAACCGAACAATCGTTTCAACAATCGGTTTCATTTCCCGCATATGGCGAAGCCACGTAGCTGGGCGGAGCGAAAACACATTGTCGCGCAACGATTCCAATTTCTTTTTCGCTTGATCGCGCAATGAATTGGCTTCTTCGAGCAATTGCGGATCATACTCATCGCCGCGGCACGATTTTAAACGCGAGAACGATAATGACCGAAACGCTTCATACAGTTCATCCCATGAGCGGTCCAACAACGTTTCTAAACGGGCAATTTGCTGCAAATCATCGCGATAATTTTCGGCGCGCGGCAATGGACCCCTAGGCAAATTCGCCAGCTGCAACGCTCTTGAAATGAGGCGCTTCGCCGCTGCCAATTCCATCTTTACATACTTTTTCAGCCAAGAAATATATGGAATTTCCTCCAATGGAGTATTTTCATCTACATCATACATTGCAACAAGGCGATCAAGCCATTTGTATGGTTCAGGATGCGAACGGGAAAACTCATGGATGGCTAAAATCATTTCTTGCAGCTCGGCGTCGCTTCGATCTCCTGTATAGCGGTCCACTACGTCAAAAAACGGCTCATTATTTATTTTTCCATATTCTTCTTCGAGAAGCTCCTCCATCACTTCTTCTTTCAGCAATTCCGCTTCCGTGTCATCAGCGACGCGAAAGACGGGATCGATATCGATGAAATAATAATATTTGCGAATGACGTCTAGGCAAAATGAGTGGATCGTGGAAATCGAAGCGCGGTTCAATAGGCTAAGCTGCCTCCGCAAATGAAGCGAGTTTGGCTGTTTGTCCAGTTCGCGTTCGATCGCCTCCGCAATTCTCATTTTCATTTCTGACGCAGAAGCGTTTGTAAACGTTACGACAAGCAGCCTGTCGACATCAACCGGATCTTCTTTCGCCGTAATTTTTTGGATAATCCGTTCGACAAGCACCGCCGTTTTTCCCGATCCCGCCGCCGCCGCTACTAAAATGTCGCAACCGTCCGCCACAATAGCCTGCCATTGTTCATCCGTCCACTGGCTTTCCTTCGGCTTTGGACAAAAAACGTTACTCATTGAAGTCCTTCCCTTCCGATAATTTTCGCACGATTTCGTGATTTTCTTGCGGAACTAACAGGCGATAGCGATTATTCGGAAACGATTCATCAAACTGGCAAACCGACTTAAACGCACAAAACTCGCAAGGCGTCTGTTCATTCAGCTTGTATGGCGCAACATCGACGATTCCGTCAGCAATTTGCATGCCGATCATTTGAAATAGATGTCGGATATGCTGGCGAAGATGCCAAAAATCTTCTTCGCTGACGACAGAAGATTTGGCGTGAATCGCTCCTTTTTTTGTAATTTGCGCCGGAACGATCAGCGACCATTTGCCTTCCTCCATTTGCGTATCCATCAAGCGGATCGCTTCCGCATCCCCGAGCAAAAGCCCGCGCATTTTAAATTGTTCCAGCAGCTTCCGTTCCACTTCTTTTTCATCATGAAGAAGCTGATCGCTTTTAATAATCGGATTGTGCACATGGAAATAAAGAATCCCGGCCGGAAAAGCTTCCTTGCCGACTAGCTGTTCCGCGTAAGTGAGCACAATATCCAAATAAGTGAGCATCTGCAGTGCAAGACCATAGTACACTTCCGTTAAATTGAGCGTTTTGGCGCTCGACTTATAATCAATGACGCGCAACAGCACTCCCCTTGAACTTTCCGCTTTATCAACGCGATCGATGCGCCCGACAAGTTCCATTACCGTTCCGTCCGGAAGGCGGAACGTAAGCGGCGGAAGCGCGCCGTTTGGCCCAAACTCCAGTTCAAGGCCAATCGGCACAAAGCTGCTTGCTTTGGCGTGCTCGCTTAATACGTTCGTCGTTCGCGCCACAACGTTTTGCAGCTTTCGTTTCATATAGTGATAACGATTGGAACTGAGCAACACTTGCTGCTGGATGAGCGGCGCGATTTGTTCCACCGCTTCTTTGGACAACTGCTCGCATTGTTGTTTGGACAAATTGCGCCAATCTATTTTCGCTTCGCGGAGGCGGTCGGAAATGATTTTTAGCGCGTAATGAAACAGTTGTCCGATGTCAGGAGCATCAAGACGAAAAACTTCCCGCTCCTTTAACCGCAATCCGTGGGAAGCAAAGTGGGAAAACGGACATTTTTGAAACTGCTCCATGCGCGATACGCTCGCCTGAATTTTTTTTCCGTATAGCCGCTTGCTAATTTCTTTTTTCAGCGGCGTTGCCTCATTCGCATAAAACAGTCCGGCAATCGCTTTGCGCGCATGACTCCTCCATTGCGGATCGCTTGCGTAAAAGTTATATACATCCCACCAAAGCGGCGCAATCGAATAATGCCGTTTCCATGCTTGCAGCTGCGCCACAAGATATGTCAGCGTCGTCCGCGGAGCGGTGACAAACGCTTGTTGTTCTGCAAGTTCTGCATCAAGCGGATCGTTTCCGCAGACACGCTTTTGCAAATTCGGAAATAAATCGGCAAGATGCTTAATAATGATCGAAGGAGAGAGCGCTTTTCCTTCTTCGTTTGCCAGCGGATATGTCACATATAGGCGCTCGCTTGGGCTCGTTAACGCTAAATAAATGAAAAACGGTTCATAAAATAACTGTTCTCTTCCTCCCGGCGCGACTCTCGTTCCAAATTGCTGCAAAAGTTCACGTTCCGTTTCTGCGAGCAATCCGTCTTCTTTCGCTTTCGCCGGAATGATTCCTTCATTTACACCAATAATAAACGCACATTTAACATCAATAAGCCGCGAACGGTCTAATTGGGCAACAATCACTTGGTCGATCGCAGGCGGAACGAGCGAAAATTCAAGGCGGTCAAGCCCCGTTTCGATGATTTTCGCAAACTCCGCGAGCGGGATCGATTCACTTCCTAACATTTCCACATATTGATTCAATAAATCAACCACCGCATTCCATACTTGCTCATGCTGTCTCGCTTCCATCAGCCTTCCTTGTTCTTCCGCTTCTTTGCTCATTTTCTCTAGTTTTCTCGGAATTTGCAATTCTTCTAAAAACAAATAAATCGCTTCGCAAAGGCTTTTTCCATCTTTTGCTCTGCGCATGCGGCGCTCTAGCATCGAAAGCGGCGTTGCGATCATATCGCGCCATTGATTCAACTTTTCTTCGTATTGCTTTTCCTCATCCGTTTGTGGGATGGATAGTCCTTCTAACGCCTGGTAGCGGCGGTACGTCCACCGTTCTCCATTCGTCCATTTTTCCCCTTTCATCCCGTACGCGAGAACATAGTTTTCTAGCTGGTCCATCGCTTCGCGCAGCGCGGCAGTATCTTCGTCCGCTGGAAATAGTAAATCGGTTTTAATGGCGCGAAACACCGCTTCGTACCGCCAGCGCGATGTAATAACTTCCATGCTGGCCCGCAGCAACTCAATAAGCGGATGGTGGTGCATCGGCTCTTTCTCATCCATGAAATATGGAATATGAAAATCAGAAAAAATCGTTTTTACTAAATCACGATAATCTTCCGTATTGCGAACGATCAAAGCGATATCGCGGTAGCGATATCCTTCGTCGCGAACAAGACGAACGATTTCGCGGGCAACCGCTTCGATTTCCGCACGGCGGTTTGCCGCCTCATATACGATGATGGAATTCGTTTTTTCCGAGAAGGCGATGGCAGGACGTACATGATAATGCGCCTCAAGATGGGCAAGCGCCTTTTCTTGGTGGCGCATATTTTTTTTAAGAATGATTGCATCTTCCATCGCGACACCGTTTAACAACGCCATTTGCCGAATGTCATGATACGTTTTCCCTGTTAAATAAAATAAATGTAACTCATTTGGCAACCGGTCGTCGTAAGGGGCATCGACCGTTAATGAAACAGTGACTCGCTTACAATGAATAAGCAGCTGTTCAAGCACCATGTACTCCTGCGGCGTAAATTGGTGAAACCCGTCAATATAGATTTCCGCATTTCGCAAATAGTGGGAGTGCGGGATTTTTTCGGAAAGCAGTCGCAAATAGTCTTCGGAATCTATATAATGATTCAACAAGCTTCTCTCCAGTTCCTCATAAACGATGGATATATCGTTTAACTTATCGGCTAACACCTTTTCGGCCGGTTTTTGTCCTTGTTCCGTCAGCGTTTTTACTTGTTCGCGAAGATGCTGCGGAGTTACGCAATAGCGTTTGCATTCTGTAATCATATCGTGAAGCTGTTGAATAAAGCCCGCTTTATCGACGGCGCGTCCAAATAATTTCAATTGTTGTTTCCGATGTTCGACAATTTTTCGAATCATCATCTGCATTCCGATATCATTAATATGGTATCGGCTCATTCCCCCTGTTTCTTGCAAAACGCGCCACGCCAACCGCGTAAAGCTAAACACTTGCGCCCGTATCATTCCGTCTAATCCCGGCGTATGTATTAACGCATATTCCGATTGAAACGTCATTTGTTCCGGAACAAGATAAACAATCGGGTTTCCTTTTGGATCTTCTTTTAGTTTATCGCGAATTTCGTTAAGACACGTTGTTGTTTTTCCGCTTCCGGATCTTCCTAAAAGAAATCGGAGCGACATCGGCATCACCTTCATTTTCCACTATTTCCTTCATTCTAGCACATATGTTCGTATTACGGAAGAAAAAATCCCGCTTCCATCCATTTTCATTTCGCGAATGCATAAAGAAACCTATACTAATTGAAAAAAGTATTCACGAGCTATGCCGCGCGATGAATACTTTTTTCTTTAAAAGCGGACGGAAAATTGTTGAACAGGCCAATAGCGCAAATCGACCTTTCCTACTACTTGGCTTATTTTTACAAAACCAAAATGCCGACTGTCCCAGCTGCTTAACCGGTTATCGCCAAGGACGAAGACGCATCCCTTCGGCACTCTTTTTTTCCCTGTAAGTTCTTCTAGCGTAAAATCCCCTGTCAACTTTCCGCCGCTCCACTTATGTTTATATGGCTGCAAATACGGTTCAGCGATTTTCTTTCCATTAATATACAGCACATCATTTTTGTATTCAATTTGCTCGCCAGGCAGCCCAATCACGCGTTTTACGTAATCTTCTTTTTTATTTGCGTGAAAGACGATAACATCAAACCGATGAATGTCGCCGATCTGATAGCTTAGCTTATTGACAATGAGCAAATTTCCTTCCTGTAATGTCGGCATCATCGATTTTCCCTCGACCATATAGTTAGTAAAGCAAAGGAAGCGCAATATCAAAATAAGCGCGAGTATACTTCCAAAAAGAAATGACTTGCGCCGCCGTCTCTTTTCGGCCATCTTCCAATCGCCACCTGTCATTATCAATTTTCATGATCGCGCTGCTTTTCCGTTAATGAAAACTTTGCTTCCACTCTTTTTCCAGCATACCATAACAATGCGATAACAATCGCTATGATGACTGTGCGCAACGGCTGTTTCACCAGTGCAGCGATATCATACCCAATAAAGCTAATCGTAAAAATCATCACCATCTTGCCGCATAATACGGCTAAAATAAACTGTTGATGGCTCATCCGCGATAATCCGGCAACAACATTGACAATTGCCGATGGAGTAAACGGAAAACAATATAATAAAAACACTGGACCAAACCCATGGCGCTCAATCCAATGCATAAACTGTCTCACTTTTCGATGGCGGCTTACAAAATGAAAAAAACGCTTTTGTCCGATTTTTCGCGTAATCGAAAAAACAAGAATAGAACCAAGGCACGCGCCGATCCATGAAATAAGAAATCCTTGCCATAAACCAAATGCTGCTGCATTCGCCATTACAAATACAAACATCGGCAAAATCGGAAGAAAAGATTCCAGTAACGTCGCCGCAATGCCCGGGACCACTCCAAACGAACGATATTGTTCAAGCATTGATAGCACGTTTTCAAGAGTGAACCATTGTTTGATTGTTTCGATGTCCATGCATACTCCCCATTCACATCATGCTATATCTTTATTTTACACATTTGTATGAAGAATTTGAACTACTCTCTTTACATATACTAACTATCGAAATAATGGAATTTGAATGAAGCCGCTCTCTCCCACTTGCCTTCATATCCAAGTGAGAGAGAGTTTTCGGCTTTTTAAAAATTATCGTTGCTGCCATCCTTTAGAACGGTCCATGCGAAATACATATTGCAATTTACGTTCTCTCGCCTCCATTCGCTCTGACAATTTCGTCCGCAACTGCGCCGTGCGATAAAGCTGATTTACAAAAGAGTGATAGGAAACATCAAGCAAAATGCTTTTTTCGTTGGTGAAATAGACGATCGTTTGATCATTTTTTGTGGGTTCATATTTGTATACATGAAGGTGAGAAAGCCAAACACAGCGGGAATCGTTTGGGGAAATCGTTGGAAAAACGTAAATTTCGTTGAGCGGTTCAATCGCGATCGGAGCTTTATGCGTAACGCCAATGACAGCTCTTGTTCCATCTTTTCTTCCGCGAAAACTAGCACCGTAATAGTCACAGCTGCGCTTCACAATATCAAGCGGCCTCATTTTGACAACATACTCTCCATCTTCTTCGACAACTTTAGCATACGAATTGCCGTGCAAGTAATGTGGTAAAATCGCCATGGTGTATCGGCTAATAATAAATTCATCTAGGATGATAAACTCATTTACTTTCATTCCATTTTCTCTCCTCTCTTCATACATTGTACCTATTTCTATCATATCATTAATAGTTATATTTTTCTATATTTTCAAAAAATATAAGCGTTTTTGTGATGAAAATCGCTTAGGAATTATGAAATATTTGCCGAATTTCTTCTTCCGCCAAATATTCGTTCGCTTGTTCTAGCGCTGTATGCTCTCCGACAGAATCCCCGGCATACGTTTCCTCATTCAAAAAAGCTTGATGGAAATGAAAATCTGTACTCATTCGAAATTCAGGTTGTAACGTCGGTCCAAACGGCATTTCTTTTTTTTGTTTTCCTTTTTCACATTGATCGCCTCCTGTGATTATGATGCGTCAATGTTCGTAAATTTATGCAATCATCGCCTTTCGCTATATTGCCATGTCGATTTCGGCCGCCTGCCCAATGAGCGTTTTTGCGCTTTGGATAAGAATATAGTTAAACTTCTGCAATTGGGCACATTTAATAGATTATCCCGCGCTGTTTAGATCCCATGTCGCTCCATAGGCGCTATCGTTTCTCGATCACATAATTTTGCAGTATGTATCTATCGGGACGCCTCAACACGAAAAGGGCACGCTTATATCAAGCATGCCCTTTCCTTTATATAAAATCCCCCATATCCCCCTTATGCTGTGGTAAATTGTTCTTCTTCTGTCGAACCTTTTAGCGCAATTGTCGATGATTGACCCCCAGAGATCACTTGTGCTACTTCGTCGAAGTAACCAGTACCAACTTCGCGCTGATGTTTTGTAGCCGTGTAACCATATTTTTCTGCGGCAAATTCCGCCTGTTGCAATTCTGCATATGCTGCCATGCCGCGTTCTTTGTATCCGCGAGCCAATTCGAACATGCTGTAATTTAACGTATGGAAGCCAGCAAGCGTCACAAATTGGAATTTGTATCCCATTTTTCCAAGTTCTTTTTGGAAGTTAGCAATCGTTTCATCGTCTAATTTTTTCTTCCAGTTGAATGACGGCGAGCAGTTGTAAGCGAGCAATTTGCCCGGGAATTTTTCGTGAATCGCTTCCGCGAATCTGCGCGCTTCTTCCAAGTTTGGCTCGCTTGTTTCGCACCAGATTAAATCCGCATACGGCGCATACGCTAAGCCGCGGGCAATCGCTTGGTCAAGACCCGCCCTCGTGCGGTAAAAACCTTCCGGTGTCCGTTCGCCAGTAATAAATTCATGGTCGCGCGGGTCAATGTCGCTCGTAATTAAATTCGCTGCATTCGCGTCTGTACGGGCGATTAACACCGTCGGCACACCCATGACATCTGCCGCAAGACGTGCCGCAATCAAGTTGCGTATCGCCGTTTGCGTTGGAAGCAATACTTTTCCGCCTAAGTGGCCGCATTTTTTCTCCGAAGAAAGCTGGTCTTCGAAGTGAACACCTGCCGCGCCTGCTTCAATCATCGCTTTCATTAATTCAAACACATTTAGCTGACCACCAAAACCAGCTTCCGCATCAGCAACAATCGGCACGAAATAATCGATATCGCCGCTACCTTCCAAATATTGAATTTGATCGGCGCGCTGCAGCGCTTGATTAATCCGTTTCACCACATGCGGCACGCTATTGGATGGATATAAGCTTTGGTCCGGATACATTTGCCCGGCAAGGTTTGCATCAGCCGCAACTTGCCATCCGCTTAAATAAATTGCTTTTAACCCCGCTTTTACTTGCTGAACTGCTTGATTTCCAGTTAACGCACCAAGCGCATTTACATAATCTTCCGTATTCAACAACTTCCAAAGTTTTTCTGCTCCGCGGCGTGCCAACGTATATTCGATATCGAGCGAACCGCGCAACTTAATGACATCTTCCGCGCTATACGGGCGGACAACTCCTCTCCATCTTTCCTCATTTTTCCAACTTTCTTCTAATTGTTTGACACGTTCTGCAAAACTCGCCATTTTCCTTCCCCCATCTCTATTGTTATAATACATTATTGATTTGTACGTTGTTATTATATAACAGAATCCTAAAAAAGAAAACAGTTTTTTTTGAAATTTTTTAAAAAAACTGCAAAAAACTTTTTTGTTCGCAGAAGATTTTCTCAATAGCAATTCATGAGAAAATCGTTGTCATCGAAACAAAAACCGTCTTCGATCCACAGATGTTTTTCTTGTGCAGCATAGCCTTATTAGCACACCACTTACGCCAAAGAAGTGTCACAAATACCGTGCGTATAAATGGCTATTTTCCTGTATGATAATGATAGGAGAGTGATGACGGTGAAAAAATTATATTTATCGCTAACCATCTTATTGATTCTTTGTATTGGTGCCGGAGCGTTTTACTTCACCATATACCGGCAAGCAAAAATGGAACTACCTAACGATGTCGTCATGGAAACAGCCTGGGGGGAAAAATATCGTCTCAATGATGGGGAGCCGAAAATTCGCTTGCTGGAATTTATGTATACGAACTGTCCGGATATTTGTCCAAACACGACGTTTCAAATGACAAAATTACGAGCAAAGCTAGAACGTGAACATGTATTTGGAAAGAACGTCGAATTCATCACTATTACGATCGATCCAAAGCGGGATACCCGTGAAAAACTACAAGCGTACGCGAAAACGTTTGGAGTCACCAACAGCAAGCAAGGCTGGCTGTTTTTGCGCGGGAGTGAGGCAGACACAAAAAAAGTTGCCGACGCCTTTGATTTCCAATATCGCGATCCCGGAAACGGCATGCTCATCCATACGACGCTAACCTATTTATTAGATGAAAATGGGCGCGTTATTGAACAATTTGGCATGGGAAAAAAACGATTTCACGTACAGGATGTTTATGAGGCGATTATGGACGAAATAAAATAAAGAGCGTCTCAACATTCTTGTTTCATCTATTTCTCATTCAAAAGCTGTCGTCGCCATTTTCTGCATAGTAAAAAAACGTCCAAAGCGGACGTTTTTTTATACAAACAGCGCATAAACGCTCAATACGATAACGGACACGAGAACGACGATGATGACGTTCGCGCCAAGCCACGCCGCTACAAATGCGCTTATCAATCCAAGAATGCCAAACCAAACATCATCATTAATAAAAAAAATTCCCGGAATGATAAGCGCACCTAATGTCGCGTACGGAACATTTTTCAAAACACCTTGCCAAAAAGCTGGCAGCTTGACGCGCTGAAATACGACAAGCGGAAGCATGCGCGGAATATATGTCACAAGCCCCATGCCGATAATCATCCAAATGATCGTGCTATTCATCTTGTTCTGCCTCGCTTTCTTTCGCAAACCATTGCATGATGATCGCCGCCGCTAATGTCGCGATCACAACCGCCCATCCTTTAGAAATATGTAGGAAAATCGTGCATATGGAATTGATGATTGCTGCCATTCCTGCAAGCAAAACCGTTTTCCGCTGCTTTTTCAGCGCCGGAACGAGCAGGCCGATAAACATCGCGTACAGCGCCACGGACATGCTTTCCTGCAAACTTTTTGGCAAGTTTGCGCCAACGATGTATCCGATCGCTGAATTCACCACCCAGCTTCCGTATGCCATCAAACCGAGCCCAAACATGTAAGAAGCATTGACCGTTCCCTCTTTCATCGCCGCCACGGAGAACGTTTCGTCGGTAATTCCAAACGCGTAAAGCGCTTTTTTCCAAAGCGCATCCGGTTCCGCTTTTTCATTTAACGAGGCTGACATTAAAAAATGGCGAATGTTTAAAATAAACGTTGTCATCACAATTTCCAACGCCCCCGTACCGACGGCAAGCAAATTTAACGCGATATATTGCGCCGCACCGGCGTATACGATCGCGCTCATCATAATCGTTTCTACAAGCGTTAACCCCGTCGTTTTTGCAAGCAAACCAAACGTAAGGGCAATCGGCATATAGCCGATCGCAATCGTTGCCCCTGCTTGCACGCCTTGGCGAAATGATGATGAAGCGGTCTCTGTCCACGTTGTCTCCACCGTTTCTCCTCCTATCCTTTTCCACTTGCATATTTTTATTTGTCTAAAAATTTTATCCTTTTTTCAACCGCGCTGCAACAGCCTTGGTTCATTGGCAATCGAAAAAAGATTGTTTACTGCAAAACGAATGGTTACCTCAATCGAATCGAACGAATAAAATATGACTGACCTTTTGTGATATACTCGAATTATTACTACATAAACGAAACATCAGCAAAAGGGGAGGAAGGAAATGGCTTTAAAACCGTACGTGCTGACAGAAAAAAATTTTTTTCTTTATCAAGAAGTAACATATCCGCCCGAAGAACGGGGATTGCAGTTTGGCGACGGCGTTTATGAGGTAGCCCGCATCTACCAAGGAAAATATTTTTTATTGCAAGAACATATCGATCGCCTATACCGCTCAGCGGAAGCGATCCGCCTAGCTGTGCCGTTCGAAAAAGAAGAACTCATTGACAAGCTCGAACAGCTGCGGGAAATGAACGACGTCAATGAAGATGCGATCGTCTATCTCCAAGTTACAAGAGGAAGCTTCCCGCGCACTCACGCGTTTCCGGTCGAAAATCGTCCGAACTTGTACGCCTATATTCGCGAAATGCCAAGAAAATTGCGGGAAATCGAAAACGGAGTGCGGGCGATTTTAACGAGAGATGTCCGCTGGGAATATTGCTATATCAAAAGCTTAAATCTTCTTCCGAACGTGCTGGCCAAACAGGAAGCTACAGAACGCGGAGCATTTGAGGCGATCTTTCATCGAGACGGAAAAATCACTGAAGGTAGCTCCTCCAACATTTTCCTTGTCAAGGGCGGAAAAGTGTACACACATCCGGCGACGGAGCGCATTTTAAACGGCATTACCCGCACGAAAGTGAAACAATTTTGCGATTCATTACATATTCCATTTGTCGAAGAAGCGTTTTCTATCGAAGATATCGCCAAAGCGGATGAAATGTTTTTAACAAGTACGACATCAAGCATCATTCCAATCATCCAAGTCGAAGAGCAGCTCATTGCCGGCGGAAAACCGGGAGAAGTGACAAGAAAACTGCAAGCTGCCTATGAAGAAGCGGCGGGACTTGCTGTGAAAAACGAAAACGCATAACGTGAGCAACTTAGGAAAGCGGGGAGTCACTCCCCGCTTTTTTATCAACCTAGCACCGCGCGGTCGCTGGCGAATTGGCTGCCGCGGATGCGCTGAAATTCTTGCAGAAGCCGTTCGACCGTCAATGATTGTTTTTCATTTCCGCTCGCTTCGAAAATAATTTGCCCCTGATCCATCATAATCAGGCGGTTGCCCAAGCGAAGCGCCTGCTCCATATTATGCGTAACCATCAATGTCGTCAGTTTATATTTTTCGACAATTTCTTTCGTCAATTCCGTAACCAACTCCGCCCGCGCCGGGTCGAGAGCCGCCGTATGTTCATCCAAAAGAAGCAAATCCGGTTTTGTAAACGTCGCCATTAAAAGCGACAAAGCTTGGCGCTCCCCTCCGGACAACAAGCCGACTTTCGCGGTTAAACGATTTTCCAAACCGAGATGAAGCGTCGCAAGCGCCTCGCGGAAAAAATCGCGGCGCTTTTTCGTCACCCCGAATTTTAGCGTGCGCCGCTTCGTACGGTTATAAGCAAGCGCCAAATTTTCTTCAATCGTCATATTCGGAGCCGTGCCAGCAAGCGGGTCTTGAAACACGCGGCCGATATAGCGGGCACGCTCATGTTCCCGAAGCGACGTTACGTCTTTTCCGTTGATCCAGACAGAACCAGTGTCAGGAAAGAGCCGGCCGGAAATAATGTTCATCATCGTCGATTTTCCCGCGCCGTTGCTGCCGATGATCGTGACAAAATCACCGGGAGCTAATGTCAAATTGATCGACCGCAACGCCACTTTTTCATCGATCGTTCCTTCGTTAAATACTTTTGTAACTTGTTTAAGCGCTAGCAACATGCTCCCCCCTCTCTTGCGCTTTCCGCTTTTTGCGCCGCTTTTCTTTTTGCGCCGCGATCATGTTTGGAACAATGAGGGCAATCATGACGATAACTGCCGTAATGAGCTTTACATCTCCAGTTTCCAAAAATTTCACGCGCAAAGCAAGCGCCAAAATGATGCGGTACACAATCGCTCCGCCAATGACCGCCAATGTCGCACGGGCAATCGTGCGAGCTCCAAACAGCGCTTCCCCGATAATAACTGAGGCAAGCCCGATGACAATCATGCCGATTCCCATGCCGACATCGCTAAACCCTCCATATTGCGCGACAAGCGCTCCCGAAAAAGCAACGAGCGCATTCGATAAACCGAGTCCGAAAATGGTCAGCCAATCGGTATTGGCGGAAAAACTGGAAACCATTTGCTTGTTATCACCCGTCGCGCGCAACGCTAAGCCAATTTCCGTTTTTAACAGCTGATCAAGAAGCAATTTGATAACTATAGCAACCAAAGCCATCGTCACAAAAATCGCCCATGTGCGCGGTACAAATCCCGAAAAAGAAAAGATGCCGTTGATCGCTTCATCTAGCCCTGCTTTTTGCCACGCTTCCGTCATCGCCGTCATCACCGTGTCTTGCTGTAAAAGCGGAACGTTCGAACGCCCCATAATCCGCAGATTGATGGAATAAAGCGCAATCATCATTAAAATTCCCGATAATAGCGGATTAATTTTCCCTTTCGTATGCAATATTCCGGTGACTGAACCGGCGACGAACCCGACTAACAGCGCAACGGCAGAGGCGAGAAACGGATTTGTTCCGTTAACAATAAGCACCGCTGCTACCGCCGCTCCTGTCACAAAACTTCCATCCACCGTTAAATCAGGAAAATCTAAAATACGAAACGATAAATACACTCCCAACGCCATAATCGCATAAATGAACCCTGATTCAATCGCGCTAAAAATCGCTGTCGACATCACAACCCCGTCCTTTGAAAGTACATCCCTCCTTGCGTGAGGAGGGATGCAACTATAATTTACTCGATATACTCGGCAATGGAATCCCATTCTGGGTTAAGCTTGATGCCCATGTCTTTTGCCGCTTTTTTGTTAATAAGCAATTTCAGCTTTTTCGGATATTGTACTGGTAAATCAGATGGTTTTTTACCATCTTTAAGAATTTGTGCTGCCATTTCTCCCGCTTCATATCCAATGTCGTAATAGTCGAACCCGTAAGCGGCAAACCCGCCGCGTTTCACGGAATCCAATTCGCCGACAAATAACGGAATATCATGGTCGCTCGCTACTTTAATCACCGACTCGAGCGCGGAAACAACAGTATTATCTGTAATAATGTAAATGCAGTCTACCTTTCCGACAAGCGACTCCGCCGCCTGCTTCACCTCCGCCGATGTCGATACAGAAACAGGAACAATTTTCAAATCTGTCCCTTTCATCGCTTTTTTGACGGATTCCACTTGCGCGACGGAATTTTGTTCTCCAGAGTTATAAATCGTGCCGACGCGATTTCCTTTTACGTATTTATCAATAAACTGTACTGTTTTCGGAATCGCGTCCGGATGCGTATCAGTCGTTCCCGTGACGTTACCCCCCGGTTTTTCCATCGATTGGACAAGCTGCGCCCCGACCGGATCTGTAACAGATGTAAACACAATCGGAATATCCTTTGTCGCGTTCAATGCCGCTTGGGCGCTTGGAGTGGAGTTGGCGAAAATTAAATCGACTTGATCGGAAACAAAATTATTGGCAATCGTTTGGTTGTTGTTCATATCTCCTTGGGCGTTTTGCACATCATAGGAAACAGACAGCTTCTTGTCTTTCAGCGCCTGCTTAAATCCGTCCAGCGCCGCATCCAATGATGGGTGCTCGACAAATTGCGTCACACCGATTTGATACGTTTTCTCTTTATTTCCATCGCTTTTGCTTGTTTCTTTCGCGCCGCACCCGCTCAACAATAAAAAACTTGCCGAACATAACATTGCCATTCGTCGAATTCTTTTTTTCATCATCCCATCCCCCCTAGCATACAATGCTTTATCACTTTTATACTTTTTAGCTTTTATGCATTAAATTATATAAATTTATTATTCTATTTTCAACTATTAATAAAAAAGTACCGAAAATTCGGTACTTTTTACGATTTTGACGATATTAACCGTTCTTTCAACGCACGCCGCAAAATTTTTCCTGTTGTATTTTTCGGCAGTTCATCTAAAAACTCAATCGAACTTGGAACTTTATATTTCGCTAGATGCTGGCGGCAATATTCGATGAGCATTTCCTCCGTTAATTGCGGGTTTTTCGAAACGACAAAACACTTCACCGCTTCCCCGTAATCTGGATCAGGCACGCCGACTACAGCTGCTTCGACTACATCCGGATGGGCGTATAAAACTTCTTCTACTTCACGCGGATATACGTTATAGCCGCCAACGATAATCATATCTTTTTTCCGATCGACAATGTAGAAGTATCCTTCTTCATCCATCTTCGCTAAATCCCCGGTATAAAGCCATCCATCGCGGAGCACGTGCGCCGTTTCTTCGGGCATTTTGTAGTAACCTTTCATCACGTTCGGACCGCGGACAACAAGTTCACCGACTTCTCCGACCGGCACTTCTTCGCCAAATTCGTTTACTACTTTGTTTTCCACATTGATAATGCTTGTCCCAATCGACCCCGGTTTGCGAGGACGATCTAACGGATTAAAGCAAGTTACTGGAGACGCTTCAGACAATCCGTATCCTTCCGAAATAATCACTTTAAATTTTTTCTCAAAGTTTTTCAAAAGCGCGACCGGCATCGAAGAACCGCCCGAAATGCAGAGACGAATCGTTCGAAAATCATCCGCGCTTCCGCCTTCGTATTGGTACAGGAAGTTATACATCGTCGGTACGCCTGCAAAGATCGTTGCTTTTTGTTCCCGTGCAATGTTGAAAATTTTCGCTGGGCTAAACTTCGGAACAATAATCACCGTGCCGCCATTCATTAACGGAGCGTTAAGCGCGACCGTCAAACAAAAGACGTGGAACATCGGCAACGCCGCAATAACGCGGTCGTTTTCATTGATTTTTAAATAATTGGCAATATCTTGAGCGTTGCTATATAAGTTTTTATGGGTTAACATCGCTCCTTTTGGTTTTCCCGTCGTTCCCGATGTATACAAAATCACAGCGACATCATCATCCGCCAACTCCGGACCTTGGAAGTTCATATCGCCAGATTGCAATATTTCTGAAAACGGTTTCATTTGTTTTTGTAAAGAAATACCTTTTTCTTTTCCTTCCGGAGTTTCACAAATAATCACATGTTCTAATAGCGGCAAGCGTCCTTGCATTTGCGCAAACAGCGGCACGAGCAAATCGAATGCAATCACCGTTTTTACGTCTCCGTTCGTTAAAATATAGCTGATTTCATCCAGTGTATAGATCGGATTAATCGGAATAACGGTTGCTCCAAGCCGCAATGCTCCGTACAATCCAATAACGAAATATGGCGAGTTCCCGACTAACAAGGCTATGTGGTCACCTTTCCGAATTCCCATGTTATGCAGGCCGCTGGAAAACTTGGAAACCGCCGCATCCAATTCTCCATATGTGCAGCTCTCCCCTTCAAACCAATACGCTTCCTTATTTGGCAGCTGCTTTGCTATCTCTGCCAGCCGCGACGTTAAATTCATCAAACTCCCTCCCCCAGCAAATATACTGAATGAATTATCATTCATTTTATAATAAAAAAATTCAGATTTTACTTATATTATATGAAAAAAGAAAAAAGAGAGCAAGCAAAAGCTTGCTCCCCTAATCCACTATCGTTTGTCTTTTGTAAAAAAAGCAAATAAATGGATCGACATCGTGAATAGGGCAACCCTTTTATTTTTATTTTTCCCACACAAGCCCTGTCTTTGCTAATTGCACTTTGCCGGAAAACACTGCACTCGCCTCGCTGACAAGCTGCGCATGTTCTCCAAAATGCGGCAGATGGGTGAGCCATAGTTCTTCCGCGTTTGCGTCACGGGCGATCGTCGCCGCTTCCTCGCTCGTCATATGGCCAGCGGGAGCGGCGTTTTGTCCTGCGTAAAAATTGCATTCACAAATAAGCAAATCCGCATTTTTAGCAAATGGCGCAAATTCCGGCAAATAACTAGAATCAGCCGTATAAACGACCGTCGCGCCCCCCGCTGTAATTCGCATCGCATAACAAGTAACGGGATGCACCGTCTTCATAAAAGTAATGTGAAACGGCCCGACTTGAAGCGGTTGTTCTGGATCATAAGCGATTGCCTCAGTGATTCCTTCATGCGCTAAACGCGCAAATTCACCTTTGTCAAACGGATGTCCGTAAACCGGAAGCGTTGGCAACGGCGCCCCAAGATTTTTTTTGATCAGCCGCGCATATTGCAACGGACCGATATCCGCAATGTGATCATGATGATAATGCGACACCACTACTGCATCCAATTTTTCGACAGATACATAATTTTGCAGTTTCGCAAGCACGCCGCTTCCACAATCCACTAACATGCGAAATTCATCATGCTCAAACAAATATCCTGACGTTGCTTCATTTGCTGCTGGAAACCCGCCCCAATATCCGATAACCGTGACTTTCATCGTATTCCTCCTTTACATTTTGTTTTTTTCATCATACATAATTTCAAACGATTTTGCATCTTTGTTGAAATTTGTTTTAAAACAGATATTGACAAAATATATTCTGTTATAATACAATACAACTAACAAAACAACGGAGGCGATCGAAATGTTAGGAAAAGTGTTAGAATTTTTCAAAAACCTACCACCAAAAAAATGTGCGCAATGCGGCAAAGAAATAGAAGAACAGCACGAATGCTACGGAAACGTATGTGAAGATTGCTTAGGCGCCGCTTATCATCGATAACTAAACACTTTCTATCTGCACTTTGCAAAGATGCTTCAGACAAGAAGCATCTTTATTTTTTGCATCAGCCGCCGTCGAATCGACCATCGTACCATTTTTAAACGTTGCGCTTATAAAAATGCTTCCGAAGCATTACGCTTCGGAAGCTTCATTCATTCGTTGTGCGACTGTATAAAACTGACGTTTATGCTGAACAATGAAGTATAAAATTGTAGCCGTTATGAAAACCGCAATGAACAAAGCTAAAATCGCCGCGTTATGCCACATAAACGCAAAGTCTCCACTAGAAATCACCGCTTTAAATCCGAGAACGGAATACGTCATCGGCAGCCAAGCGTTAAAATGTTGCAATGCGTCCGGAATTAATTCGAGCGGGAATGTTCCGGCGCTTGTCGTAAGCTGCAAAATTAATATAATGATTCCGATAAAGCGCCCCGGATCCCCCAGCGTTGTCACTAGGAATTGAATTAACGCGATAAACGCAATGCTTGTCATCATCGTAAATAACATAAATCTCGGGACGCTTTGTACATGAATGTCCAGCGCGCCAAGCAACACCGCATCTACCAGCAATGATTGAATGATGCCAATGACGAATAAAATGCCAAATTTCCCGATAAACCAGCTAAATCCAGATTTCGGCACACCAGCCGGTTCGCGCAATGGAAACACAATCGATAAAAGCAGGGCTCCGACGAACAATCCTAACGATAAAAAGTACGGCGTAAATCCGGTACCGTAGTTTGGCACATGATGCATTTTTTCATTTTTCTTTTTCACTGGATCGGCGAACATTTTATAGACATCGTCATTCGCTTTGACACCACTCGCTTTTTTCGCGCCGTCAGCGAGTTTGCTTGCCAATTCATTCGATCCATCATCCAATTTTTTCATTCCGCTGACAAGCTGATCGGAACCGTTAGCAAGTTTGTCCATGCCATTGGAAAGCGACGCTGCGCCATTTTCAAGATCGTTCATGCCTCTCGCAAGTCTTCCCGATCCATCGGCAAGCTGATTTGTACCATCTTTCAATTTGCTCGAGCCTTGGGCAAGCTGCCGCAATCCGGAAGATAGTTGATCGCTTCCTGCCGCCAGCTGGTTAACACCATTTTTTCCTTCTTGCAATTTTTCGCCAAACGTTGTTAATCCTTGCACTACTTTCGCCTGACCGGCAACAAGCGCATCAGCTCCGTTTGCTAATCGTTGCTGGCCAGCTAAAAGCTTTTCAACACCTTCGCTTAACGCAAGCTGTCCATGGTGAAGACGAGAAGCACCATCGGCAAGCTGATCCGTACCTGCTTTTAATTGACTAGCGCTATTCGCTAGCTGTTCCATTCCTTGAGCGACTTGTTTGCTTCCTTCAGATAAAGGAAGCAATTGTTTTTTCAACGTTTGCAATAGCGCTTTCTCGTTTGGATCTGTCGCCTGCGCCGCTAACGCGTCCAGCTGCGCCACCGCTTTTTCTAATCCTTGACTCACTTGGAGAGCGCCTTGATTTGTCTTCGCCGCTCCTTGCTGCCACTGTTCCATCGACGCAGAAAGTTTTTGCGCCCCATTTTGCAATTCCTGCGATCCTTGCGTCAATTGAGGAATGTTTCCTTTCATTTGTTCCATTCCGCCAAGCGATTGATGAAGCCCGCCGGACAGCTGTTTCGCGCCATTCTCCACCTGTTTCGCGCCGGCTAATAATTGCGAATGACCGTCTTGCATTTTTGCAAAACCGTTTTGCAATTGATGAAGCCCGTCGTTTAACCGATCGGCGCCATCGCTCGCCGATTGCATCCCATTTTCAAATGTAAGCGATTTTTCGGCAAGCAGTTTTAAGTTTTGATAAAGTTCTTCAGCACCATTTTTCGCGGCATGCGCTCCTTGCTGCAGCTTTCCACTTCCTTCTTTTGCGGAATGAAGGCCGCTTTGCAAAGCAGCGCCTCCGTCTTTCGCTTTTTTCATCCCGTCGTGCAGCTGTTTTGCGCCGTCGCTCGCTTGATTAAGCCCTTTCGCCATCTCGCGGATATTGTCAAACATTGTTTCGGCATATGTTTCCGTCACGGTATTGGAAACTTCTTCTTTTATCTTCTCGACGGCGTTATCGCCAATTTGCGCCGATAAGAAGTTAAACGCTTCATTCGGTTTATAGATAAGCTTCATCGGTTTCGGATGTTCGTCTTGTAATGTTGTTGCATTTTTCGAGAAATCTTCCGGAATTTTAATGGCCATATAATATGTTTGGTGTTGCAGCCCTTTTTCCGCCTCTTTTTCAGAAACAAAATGCCAATCAAATTTCTTGTTTTCTTTCAGTTTTTCAACTAACTTATCGCCAATCGCCAATTTTTCACCGTTCATCGTCGCTCCTTTATCGCTGTTCACCACAGCAACAGGCAATTGGTCCAAATGAGCGTACGGATCCCAAAACGCCCATAAAAACATTCCGCTATACAATAATGGGATAAATATTACTGCAATAATCGGAATCAGTACTTTTCGATTTTGCAAAATCGCCTTTGCCTCTTTCCATAATAATGCAAATCCTTTCATTTTCCCCCTCCTCTACGATTGACTAATTTGTCCATTTAGTCAGTTTTAGCAAAAAAGAGAAGGACCATCTATTTCGACAATCCTTTTAGAAAGTAAAGTTCAAATAATTGTGCAATTTTTTCCTTTGTCAGTGGTTCATGGTCTTTTTCCCAATCGACAATTAAAGCAATATACGTTTTCAGCATTAAAAACGCCGTAATCTCGGCGTCGCAGTCGCGAATTTCCCCTTTTTTGATGGCAATGTCGATTTTTTCGCGAATGTAATCGATAATAGCCCAATCCAATTTTTTCATCACTTCTTGAACCGCTGGTGTTCCAATGTTGCGCACCTCTTGAAGAAGCCTCGCTGTTAATTGATGTTGCTGGCGAAACTCTAAAATGCGGTATAAAGCGCGGTGCACGTTTTCCGAAAAAGGACGATCAGGGTTCATCGCCTGCTCGGCTTCTTTTTTTATTTCTAAAATAAGCGCCGAAATAATTTCATCCAACAAGTCTTCTTTATTTTTAAAAAACGTATAAATCGTCCCTTTTCCGACGTTGGCGAGTTTCGCTATTTGCTCCATTGTCGTTGCTTTGTAGCCAAATAACGAAAATGATTTTGTTGCTGCTTCAATAATTTGTCGTTTTCGATCAATAGACATATTCCTCATCCTTTAAGATGACTAAATGAACATTTTGGTCATTACGTTCAAAATCATAGCACACTTTTCACAAAAAAGAAAGAGGTTAACTCATTTTTAGTTAACCTCCGCCAGCTTCCGACGGGTCGTTTGCAAATAATCAAGCACTTTTTTTACCGCTTTTTCTTCTTGGTCGATGCAGTCCGGCAGCCCTAATCCTTCGTATGAACTTCCCGCCAAAAACACGCCTGGGAGTTCAGACTCCATATGCGCTTTTATTTTTGCAAGTCGCTCTTTATGCCCTACCGTATATTGCGGCATCGCCTTTTTCCATCGCGAAACAACAATAAACTCTGGACGTCCAGAAATGCGCATAATTTTGTTTAAATCGTCCATCACGACACGGACGATTTCGTCATCCGACTGTTCGACGATTTCTTCATCGCCGGGGCGCCCGACATAGCAACGCAACAGCGCCTTTCCATTTGGCGCGGTATGCGGCCACTTTTTATGCGTCCATGTGCAAGCGGTAATCGTATAATCGTTGCGGCGGGAAACGACGAAACCGGTTCCGTCAATATCTTGCTCAATAGCACTTTCTGGAAAGGCCAACGCCACAGTGGCGACGGATGTCGACGGAACAGATTGAAACGGTTCGAAAAACGGGTAATCTGCAAACATCGCCGGCACAGATGAGTGCGGCGTCGCGACGATGATGCTATCCGCCTTCCATACGTCGCCGTTGCTTAAGCGCAGACGGTATCCCGTCCCTTCACGCCGTATGCTTTCTACCCGCACTCCTTTCATCACGCTTCCTTGTTCGAGTCGTTTTTCCACTTCATCGATTAACGATTGCAAGCCCGTTTTTAATGTTTGAAACGCACCTTTCCGCTGTTTCTGCGCTTTCGGTGTCGTCCGTTTTGCCCCACGCACCAAACTGCCGTATTGCTGCTCGACTTGGAAAAACTGCGGGAATGTCGCCATTAAACTCATTTGATCAATATCGCCGGCGTAAATACCCGATAGCAGCGGTTCAATTAAGTTATCTACCACCTCATCTCCGAGACGGCGGCGGAAAAATTGCCCTAACGATAAATCGCCTTCCGCTTTTGTCGGCGGCAAAACAAAATCAAGAGCAGCGCGCAGCTTTCCTAATGGAGAAAACAGCCCTGTCGTGATAAACGGACCGATCCGCGTCGGAATCCCCATGACGGCTCCACCCGGTATTGGATAGAGCTTTCCGTTTGCAAGAATATACGATTTTCCCGTCGCATTATGGACGATTTCATTTTCTAGCCCAACTTCACGCACAAGGCGAAAAGCGCTTGTTTTTCGCGCCAAAAACGAATCAGGTCCACGTTCAATCACAAAGCCATCGCGCACCACTGTTTGTACTTTGCCGCCTAAACGATGCGTCGCTTCGACCAGCTTGCATTCAATCGGAAGTTGTTGCTCTTTCACCGCTTTTTGCAAATAATACGCAGCAGTAATTCCCGTTATGCCGCCTCCGATAATCACAACCGTATATTTTTCCTCATTCACTGTTCATCGCCTTCTTTATAAAAGTTTGATCCGTTTTAATACAACCGTCGCTAATGCATCGATGAATTTTGCATTCGCATTTGGCATTTCTGGGCGATAATAGTTTGCGCCGATTTCTTCCGTCACTTGTTTACATTCAATATCGTTATCATATAACACTTCTAAATGGTCTGCGACAAACCCGACCGGAACATAGACAAATGACGTATATCCATTTTCTTGATGCAACTGTCTCGTTAAGTCTTGAACATCCGGACCGAGCCAAGGCTCTGGCGTGTTGCCGGCACTTTGCCAGCCTACCGCATAATGTTTTACGCCGGCTTTTTCGGCAATTAGTTTTGCCGTTTCCGCAAGCTGCTGCGGATACGGGTCACCCGCTGCAATAATTTTTTCCGGCAAGCTATGCGCCGATACGATGAGCACCGCTTTGTCGCGTTCTTCTTCGGTCATCGAAGCATACACTTCTTTTACTTTTTCGACCCAATAGTCAATAAATTTCGGTTCATCATACCAGCTGTCAATCGTATAAATCACCGGCCCTCCCAATTTTTCCGCTTCCGCTTTTGCCCGTTCGTTGTACGATTGAATGCTGAACGTCGAAAAATGCGGCGCAAGCACAATGCCCACGGCTTCTTTAATGCCATCTTCATGCATTTGCCGAACGGCATCTTCAACAAACGGTTCAATATGTTTTAACCCTAAGTACATTTGAAACTCGATGTCCTCTTGTACATCGTTAAGCCGCTTTTCGAGTTGCTTCGCTTGTTCAAGGGTAATTTTGGCCAATGGGGAAGTTCCGCCAATCGCTTTATAGCGTTGCTTTAAGTCTTCCAATAGTTCCGGGGAAGGCTTTCTGCCATGACGAATGTGCGTATAATATCGTTCAATGTCTTCTTCTTTATATGGCGTCCCGTATGCCATCACTAATAAACCCATTTTCTTCTTTGCCATGCTATAACACCTCTCATTTTCTTGATGTATAATTATGGATAAACGCTGTTAGCCGTTTTAGCGTCTCTGGCTGAATTTCCGGAAAAATGCCGTGGCCTAAGTTAAATATATATCCAGGCCGTTCCATGCCTTCATCTAAAATTTGTTTCACGCGTTTTTCAATGACTTCCCAAGGTGCAAGAAGAACCGCTGGATCTAAATTTCCTTGAAGCACCTTCGTAATTCCTTTTTCCCGTGCTTCGCGAAGTGAAAGCCGCCAATCAAGCCCGATTACATCAAGCGGCAAGTCGTTCCACTCTTTTGCCAAATGACTTGCGCCGACGCCGAACATAATGAGCGGAACGTTTTCTTTGCGAAGCTCCGCAAAAATCCGGGCCATCGTCGGTTTAATAAATGTGCGATAATCATCCACACTCACGGCGCCGACCCATGAATCAAAAATTTGGATCGCATTCGCACCAGCGCGGATTTGCGCCTTCACATAGCGAATCGTCATATCGGCAAGCTTGTCCATCAGCGCAAACCACGCTTTCGGCTCCGCGTACATAAACGCTTTTGTTTTATTGTAGTTTTTCGACGGGCCTCCTTCAATCATATAGCTCGCGAGCGTAAACGGCGCGCCGGCAAATCCGATGAGCGGAACGTTTAGCTGTTCAGTCGTCAATAGCTTAATCGTTTCCAATACGTACGGCACATCTTCTTCTGGATGAATTTCCCCAAGCTTTTCTACATCCGCCAAGGAGCGGATTGGATTGGCAATCACCGGCCCAATCCCCGCTTTAATCTCTACATCGACGCCAATCGCCGGAAGCGGAGACATAATATCTTTATACAAAATCGCCGCATCGACATTGTACTGTTCGACCGGCAGTCTTGTTACATAAGCGCAAAGTTCCGGTTGGTGCGTAATTTCAAATAACGAATATTTCTCTTTAAGCGCCCGGTATTCCGGCTGCGACCTCCCCGCCTGCCTCATATACCAGACTGGAACATAATCCGTTTTTTCGCCGCGGCAAGCGCGCAAAAATGTATCGTTCATCCGTTTTGACATCTTCATCCGCCTTTCTTGTCTATCATCGATTGATAAACAGTTCGATCAAAAGCTACATTTACAACTATACAAGGTTCTTATGACAATGTATAGCAACAGGGGGAAACTGTCAAAAAATTGACGATTTGTTTCCACTTATGCCGATACCGCTTTATTCGTCCGCTTTCAAAATAGACGGCCGGCTGTCTTTGCCTAACTATCGTTTTCCATTCTTTTCATCGGTGTAACGATGTTGCGGCAAAAAATTATTCTTCTTTACATTATAACAAAAAAGCCGCCTCGCTCCTACGAGGCAGCTTATCGATCAAGTCCGTGAAATTGTGTAAAAACAAAACGGTAAAAGGCGATTTTATTTTCCCGTAATCCAAGTCTATTGTACTGGCAATGGAATTTTACACAATAATTAGACTTCAGCCATTTTCACATAAGAAACATCGCCGCAATCGTTGTAATCACGATGCCGATCGTCACCGGAACTAAGTTGCGCCGCGCCAGTTCAAATGGATCGACACCGCAAATGGCCGCAGCGGGAATAAGCGCCCAAGGAACAAGCGTGCCGCCTCCAACCCAAATTGCCGCAATTTGTCCAAGCGCAGTCAATGTCGCGGCACCGCCACCAATCGCCGTCGCAAATAAATGCGCAACCGAACCTGCTAATGAAATTCCAGAAAAGCCTGAACCATCCAATCCGGTGATTGCTCCGACAACCGTTAACGTTACCGCGCCAATCTCATCGTTAAGCGGCACGATATGGGCAAGCGCCACTCCTAAGTCGTTCACAATTCCTTGCGATAGTTTCGGCAAGTGCTCGCCGATAATTTTGCCAAACCCTGCGTCGCCAAGATAAAAAAACGCCGCGATCGGAATGACTGGTCCAAACACTTTAAAGCCAAATTGAAACCCTTCAATCAAATAATTAGTAATTTCTTCGAAGCTTTCTTGTTTATGCGCAAAAATCGAAATAAAAATTAAAATAAAAATCGCCGTTCCTCCGATTAACGCAGTCGCTTCCCCGCCTTGCAAGCGTAAATAAAACATCGCGATGACATCTAAAACAAACATAACCGGAATGATGACCGCCATTATATTTTTCGCTTGATTAGACAACAATCGTTCCGTCTTTTCGAGCGCTGCATCCGCAGTTACCGCCACTTCGTTCGCTTCATTAGCAAAATACCCTCTCTTCATATCACGGCGAAGCAATAAAAAAGCAGTGATCGTAGTTGCCGCTCCCATTACTAACACGAGCGGCACGCTAGCAGAAATGACTTCCGAGACAGGAAGACCGGCGGCATCCGCCGTCAGCTTTGGCGCCCCCTGAATAACGAAATCTCCTGACAGGGCAACACCGTGACCAAACAAATTCATTGCCATGGCTGCTCCTAACGCTGGCAGCCCAACGCGAATCGCCACAGGAAGCAACACCGCTCCCATTAGCGCAACGGCAGGTGATGGCCAGAAAAAACAAGAAATGATCATCATCAAAATTCCAATCGTCCAATACGCCCATCCCGGTGTGCGAATAAACCTAGTAAATGGCGAAATCATCACATCATTAATTCCCGTTGCTGTCAGCACTTTACTCATTGCCACAATAATGGAAATCACTAAAATGGTCGGCAAAAGCTCTGTTATTGCGTAAATAAAGCTATTAAACACCCCGCTGATCGCAGCGCTTAACGAATGGGTTGCAGTAGCTGCTAACAAAAAGATCCCAGCGATACAAACGAGCGATGTATCTTTTCTTGCGATCATAAATCCGATGATAAGCACGATAAACGCTAAGTAAATCCAATGCAGCACCGTTAATTCGACACCCATTTATATTCTCCTTTCCTTGTTTCATGGGTAAATAGGACATTTACCTAACACGGATGTACTACAGCATATGAAAGGAGAATAAAGGTGTGAAACACTTCTCTATTTTGATCGCATGATAACAAAAAACACCCCGCTTTTTCATTGTGGAAAAAGCGAGGTGGATCAAGTCCGGGAATTTGTGTAAAAAGAAGCGGCAAAAAGCAGGCTGATTTCTCCAAAATGTCCATTCGCCTGGACCAGGAAATGAAAATTTACACAATAATCAGGACTTGATCGCGAGGGGTAAAAAACTGTTTTATCGTTCTTGAACAACCGAATAGGTCGTTACATAAGATGGGCGCGGAAATATTTGCCGAGATGGCTTTTGTTCGTCTTTTCGCCGCTCATGCGCTTTTGCAAACGCGTTAGAACGCTGCCATTGTTCAAAATATTCTTTTCCTTCCCATAATGTCATAATCACATACGTATCGTTCGAAAGCGGACGAAGCACGCGAATCGCGACAAATCCAGGCTCATTTTCAATCAATCTCGCCCGCTGCTGAAAGCGATGTTCAAAAAGCGGGCGCCCTTCGTCGGTCACCGGAATATTGTTGCATACAACAAACGCACCGCCCAACTCGCCAGACGCATCGATCACCTCATAACAGCGCGGCTCGTTAAATACCGTTTCCCCATCTGTTTCATGAAGCAAAACAGCATCTTCCCCATTTTCCAACAATAACATCGTTTCGTTCTTATACATGTCCTTCACTTTTTGCAAATAATCGGCCGTTCCCGTCGTGATATACATTTTTTTCATTTTTTTCCCTCCTATTTGCGACGTTTAGAAAGATAATGAAACAATAGCCAATAACTAAAAACAGCGCCTGCTGCCCATGACGCAATCCAAATCCAGCCGGCGTCAAGCAGGAACAAAAACACGCTGAACACGCTGTTTTCCACGATTAATAAGAAAAAGAGGAGCCGGCATACCGCCTGTTTCCGCACATCATCAGAGAGCGGATATAATCGGATCACCAAGTTTGTCCGATGATGGTCGATTAGCGCGAATAGTTGAAAACCTGTAATGTAAAGAAAAAATAACGACACGGCGATTTTTCCGTATTCCGATGGAACGATATAAAGCAATAACAATCCAATCGCGATTAAGCGGATATAAAGCCCTAAATAGCCGCCCGAACGGATGAATGTTCGCACATACAAATAAAGAAATGCATTTTTTTGCTTGTACGCAATCAGCGAAACTAGAAAATCAAGCCAGCGCCGCCGCTTCGCCTCCTCTTTCCATTGCGGAACATCGGTAAACAAATTGGCGATACGGTAAAATGCACGCACCGCTTTTGCCTCCTGTTCGATGATCCGCTCCCATTTCCATCCTTTTCGCTTTGTTGCTTGCGCAAAATAAACGGTAATGCCAGCCATCAGCGCGCATATGGCAAGCAAAAAGAAGAAGGAAGCATCGGCAAGCAGAAAATAAACGAACGCGGCATTTAGCCCAAACCGGGAAATCGCGCTGAGACGATGGGTAAGCGGCTCGATAAAATAATTGCCTTTCCAGCTGATAAACAAGTTCCATCCTTTTAGAACGAGCAGCACAAAAAACAGCAGCCATATGGAAACATCGGAAAACTTTCGGTGAAGCGGCGCGATGGCAAGCCAGACAAGAAGCAGCCCATATGCTTGCAAAAGAAAACTTAGCGAAAACGCCCGCTGAATATATGGGCGGAGCTTCGTCTCAGCCGGCAATAAAAACACGATATCCGCTTCCTGAAACAACGTGCGCAGCGAACCAAACGTCAATACAAAAGCGAAAATCAGCGCGGCAACGATCGGATAAGGAAAATGCGGCGGAAGCGTTTGTACCCAATGACGGTAGGCGACCGCCCCTAATCCAATGCCAATCAGCAATACAAACAATAGATGGTCGTTCAACATATAGCGCAAATAACGCCGCATTTTGCGCGCCTCTTGATAAAGGCGGTCGTTCCATAACTGCTTTCCGTCTATCATACGCCGTCTTCCTTTGTTAATTCGATATATAATTCATCCAACGTTGCCGCTGGTGAAGAAAATTGTTCGCGCAGCTCCGCAAGCGTTCCTTTCGCCTTTACTTTTCCGTTATGCAAAATGACAAACGAATCGCAATATTTTTCCGCCGTCGCCAAAATATGCGTTGACATTAAAATGCCCGCTCCTTTTTTCTTCATTCGCTGCATTTGTTCAAGCAAAGAATGGATTCCAAGCGGATCAAGGCCAAGAAACGGTTCATCAATAATATAAAGCGCCGGTTCGACCAAAAAGGCGCACATAATCATAACTTTCTGCTTCATTCCTTTGGAAAAATGCGCAGGAAACCATTTCAGCCTTTTTTCCATGCGGAATTCTTTTAACAACGGCGGAAGCCGCCGTTCGTATTCGTCTTTTTCGAGTCCATAAGCCATCGCCGTCAATTGCAAATGCTCTTCCAAAGTCAGCTCCTCATACAAAATCGGCGTCTCTGGTATATATGTAAATTGCGAACGATACGCATCCGGCTGTTCTGAAAACGTTTTTCCGTTAATCGTAATCGTCCCTTTTCGCGGTTCCATCAGCCCGATAATATGCTTAATCGTCGTGCTTTTCCCCGCTCCGTTCAGCCCGATTAAACCGACGATTTCGCCGCGGTCAACGGTAAACGAAACATCTTCCAGCACGTTTTGCTTCGTATATCCTCCCGATAAATGGTGAACTTCCAAAAGCGCCATCGTCTGCTTCCTTTCTATTCATAAATTACGGATTACGTTTTCATTTTATCAAAGCGATGAGCACTTTCCAAAAATTATCTATCTCCTTTTTTGCATACATTCTTTTCCCATGGGCATGATAAATAGCGAAAAGGGGAAAGAAACAGCGCAAGATGAATCATCCGCTCGAAATGAGGTGTTCGCGAAAGACACTATTGTCGAAGCAACACCGTTGCATACGGTGAGGCAGCGCGAAACTCCATAACAAAATGGGGTGTTTGTGAAAGACAGGACCATCTTGCCATGCTGTGAAGCAATGAACCTCTACACAAGAGAAAAGACCAAAGGATGGTCGTCTTGAACAACGAAAAACTTTCCGCAAATGGGGTGTTCATCAAACGCTACCTCGTTTGAACCATCTTTCTCCCCTTTTCAGTGCGGCGGGATGCAATCAATACGGGATTGCATCCTGCTTTTTTTATGGTAAAATGGAACAAAAAAATAAGAAAGGTGGGCTTTTCCTAGTGAGTGAATGCATTTTTTGCAAAATTGTAAACGGAGACATTCCTGCGGCAAAAGTGTATGAAGATGAACACGTGCTGGCGTTTCTCGACATCAGCCAAGTAACGAAAGGGCATACGCTTGTCATTCCAAAAGTACATAAAGAAAACATTTTTGAACTCACTCCTGATGTTGCAAGCCACGTCTTCACCGCTGTTCCAAAAATCGCGAACGCGATCAAAAAACAGTTTTCCCCAGTCGGCTTAAATTTACTGAACAACAACGGCGAACAAGCAGGACAAACGGTCTTTCATTACCATGTCCACTTAATCCCGCGCTACGGCAAAGGCGATGGTTTCGGCGCCGTATGGAAATCGCACGCTAGCGATTACACGTTTGAAGATTTGCAAACGATCGCCGCAACGATTCAAAAAGGATTGGAATAACAACAAAAGGAAGCGGGCAAGAGCGCTTCCTTTTGTTGTTATTTACTGTTGTTTTAACACGTCTTGCAAATCTTTATCTTTGATTTCTACTTTTGCGTCTTTTACCAATTTTTCCACTTTCGATTGCACTTTCGCTGGGTCAAGCTTGCTTCTTTTCACTTCAAATTCAATTTCATCTTTCATTTCATTAAACGGCTTTTTCTCTTCTTTATCCGTTACTTTTATAATATGATAGCCGTATTCGGTTTTTACCGGATCGCTAATTTCCCCAATTTTTAACTTATATGCCGCATCTTCAAACTCTTTCACCATTTTTCCTGATCCAAACCAACCTAAATCGCCGCCGTTTGATGCCGATCCTGGATCTTGCGAATATTGTTTCGCAAGCTTCGCAAAATCTTCACCTTTATCCAGCTTCGCTTTAATTTCTTTCGCCGTCTTTTCATCTTTCACCAAAATATGGCTCGCTCTAATTTTCGGCTTATAGTTTTTATAATAGTCTTTTAATTCTTTTTCCGTTACTTTGATATCTTCCATCGCCGCTTTTTGCCGCAAAAGATCGAGTTTCACCATGTCGCGAATCGCTTTTTCCCCATTTTGCTGGACTGCTAAATCGTATTGCGTCCCATACATTTCCTTTAAGTTTTCGATTTCTTTATCGATTTCCTTGTCCGTCACTTTATATTTTTTGCTTAACACTTTTTCATCGATAAGGTCACGAATCACTTCCTTACCTACCCGCGCCTTCATTTCATTGTAAAATTCCTCTTTTGTAATATCGCCGTCCTTTGTTTTCACAATCACTTCGGAATCGCCGTTATTGCACGCCGACAGAGCGAAAACAGAGGCGACGGCTGCCGCAATCATCCATTTTTTCATTTGTTCCACAACTCCTACGCCAATTTTTTTACAAAAAAAATTACAACAATAACTATATCATATTTTTCACTAAGAAAAAAACCTTTTTCCGTTAGTCATCCGCCCATACACGTATTTTTGCCTCACATATGATGATGATGAAGCGGATGTGGCTAAATGGCTCCTTTTTGAATTCGAAAGGAGGTGTTATAATGAGTGCACCTTATGCGGGAGGCTTTGCGTTAATTGTCGTGCTGTTTATTTTATTAATTATTGTTGGATGTGCATGTTTATTCTAACCGCCGCGTTTTTCCCTATCCACCAAACGCCTGCAAAAAAGCTGGCAGCATGAGCTGTCAGCTTTTCTCTATGTAAATAGCACTTCAAAATAGGAAGAAATTAACAAAATCGTAATGAGGACATTGATCGTGCGAAAGACACTTGGTTGCTTTTCTTCCGGTATTTCTCTTTGTACACAAAGGCGAGACGTTAATTGATTAATGAGAAATAAAATAATGACAGCAAGGGGTATAAAATACACCGTCAAATCTATTTCCCCTCCTATTCAATGGTAAAAATATCATAATTACTCATTTACTTTACAATGTTTCGTTTTATAAATCAATATGATTTTTACAGAAAAATCCTCTTCCTCCGAAAAAAACTTTTTTATTGGTTGTTTTTCGCCAATTAGGTAAAATATACGTAACAACTTGTCCATTATGTTTGACAAAAGGAGCACGCATATGGAAACGCTGGAGGAACGAATCGCCAAACTGGAATTTCATCGATCGTTGCTAATGGAAATGGTTGATAAAACAAAAAAGCCGTTTTATTATCTTGTTATTCAAGCCAATTTGACAAAAGAAGAAGTGGATGAGGTGCTCGCCCTTTGCCAACAGTTAAGCGAAGAATACGAAAAACAAAAAGCGGAAGGGCTGACGATCTTCACCCCGCTTCTCCTTCATTTCGCGGGAATGCTTCATCCAAGCCTTCCGCTCGAACAGACGGTCGACGCTCTCCTTCAACAGCAAATGTTTGTTCCTCTGATGACTGAATTGAAAAAGTTAATCCAAACCGTTAGCTAGGTTGACCTGTCAGTTCTTTTTCCTTTTCTTGTTGCTTCGCGTTTCGTTTCACTAGCTTTCCGTCTTGCTCAACAAAATCATTTTTAATATTTTCAAACGCCTTTTCGAAAATTTCCATAAAATCATCCCCGTAAATATTGCGGATGATACACATCATTTCTAAAATTTCTGGAAACTTCCCATACAAATCGCGCAACGGCAACGCCCCGTTAAATACAGCGTTTTTCGTCGGATCGTACGATTCCATTAGTTTTAACAACACTTCTTCTCCTTTTTCTGTCAGTTCAATATACGTATTGCGCTTATCATCTTGCTTTTTCGAAAAGGAAAGCAAGCCTCTTTCTTCTAATTTTTTTGAAAAATTAAACGCCGTCGACACGTGCATGACGCCAAATTTCGCAATTTCCGAAATCGACGCCCCTTTAAAATGATACGCAATCCATAAAATATGATGTTCATTAATATTTAAGTCAAACGGCTTAATCCATTGCTGCCAATCCTTTTCGATCGATTTCCAAAGCGCCTTGCTTAATTGTGCAATCCGTTGGCTAAATAGCAGCGCCTCTTTTATAGAATAATTTTGCTCTGTCGTTTTCATCGTTCCACCCACTCTTCCCTCACCGTGTTTTTTACTTTCTATTATGCCAGTAAAATAAAAATTAATAAAGGATAAAAATGTTTAATTTTTTTTATTTTTATGACCATTACCGTCATTCATAGCGGAAAAACAACGGACATATAGTAAACATAGGGGGAGAATGCAATGATATATATGCGGTCGTTTTTTTTTATTGTTGGCTTTGTGTTTTTCTGCCTTTTCATCCATACGCTTTTTTCATTATCGAAAGCAAAAATGTACCCACCAAAAAAAGTTTTGCGGCATCGTGCTCTCGTTTATATTGGAATAACATTTTTTTGCTTTGCCACCGTCTGGCTTCTGCGGTACGTATAGTGTGATAGCAAAAAACCCGACCAAGATGATGATCGGGTTTTTTTTGCGATTGTTACGCATGCGCTGTCATGTTCATCCGCTTAAAAATCGACGAGACAATTGGATAGATAATCACCATCACAATCGTATTAATTGCGGCCGTCGGCAATACAACAGTCAGGAATAAAGCGGAAAAAGTCGCTCCTCCTGGCAGCCCGGCGAACAAAAGCGCTGCGGTTAAAAAGATCATACCGGAAATGACCGTGCCGACCGCCGTCAATATTGCGGCAGAAACTACCGTCTGACCATATTTTTTTAAAAGGCATACAAATGAGAAAAACACAAAAGCGGTAATGATTTTGTCAATAATATTTGGAACTTGTCCTCCCGGAAATCCTGTTGTCATCGCGGAGATAACGCCTGTCACAATCCCGACAAGCCCCGCTGTTTTTACATTTGGAAACAACAAGATGGCCAGAAACATCATCGTTAGCATCATGTCCGGCTTCATCCCAAAGAAAATTCCCGGAATAACGGCATGCAATACCGCCCCGATTCCAACTAGCAATGCCAATGAAACTAACACTCGCGTATTCATGCTCATCTCTCCTCATCTATTCTAGCCTAAACTCCTCTAATCGCGTGTTCGCACCTATACGAGAATTTTTTTATCATTATATCACTTTGCAGTGTAAAAGTGAAGCAAAAAATTCAGCTGAACCGCCGGTAAAAGTCATTCATAAATTCCGCTAACGCTTCACACGCCTCAAGCGGAACAGCGTTATAAATCGACGCGCGGCAGCCGCCAACGGAACGATGGCCGGCTAGTCCAACGAATCCTTTTTCCTTTGCCTCTTCTAAAAATTTCTTCGTTAACTCTTCATTTGGTAATCTAAATGTGACATTCATGAGCGAACGGCTGTCCTTTTCCGCATGCGGAGCGTAAAACCCGTTGCTTGCATCAATCGCTTCGTACACAACGGCCGCTTTTTCTTTATTGCGCGCTTCGATCGCTTTCACACCGCCTTCTTCTTCCACCCATTCAAGCACGAGCGAAAGCATGTAAATCGCAAACGTCGGCGGCGTATTGTACAGCGAATTTTTCGAGCTGTGCGTGCGGTAATCAAGCATCGTCGGCAAGTTATCAGGAATGCGCTCTAATAAATCATTGCGAATGATGACGACCGTCACACCGGAAGGCCCAAGATTTTTTTGCGCCCCCGCGTAAATCAACGCAAATTGTCCAACATTGATTTCCCGGCTTAAAATATCGCTTGACATATCGGCAATAAGATCGACCGGCAAATTCGGAAATTCACGCCATTGCGTGCCGAAAATCGTATTGTTGGAAGTAATATGTAAATAGGCCGCGTTTTCGGAAAGCTGAATGTCTTCTAGACGCGGAATGTACGTATAATTCGCTTCTTTGCTTGATGCGGCAATATGGGTTTTCCCAATTTTTTTCGCTTCTTTGAGCGCTTTTTCCGACCATGATCCTGTAAGTACGTAATTGGCCACTTGATCTTTGCCGAGCAAGTTCATCGGCACCATTGAAAACTGCAAGCTCGCTCCGCCTTGCAAAAACAGCACATCATGCGTATCGGGAATGTTCATTAATTTTTTTAGCCGCTGCTTCGCGCTGTTGTGCACCGCATCGTATTCCTTGCTGCGATGGCTCAGTTCCATCACCGACATTCCCGTATTTTGAAAATTGAGAAGCTCTTCTTGCGCCCGCTTTAATACTGGAAGCGGCAACGCGGAAGGTCCTGCGTTGAAATTGTATGCCCGTTTCATCATTTCATCCCCCACTTTATCTCTTTAATGAATAACAGTTACTATTATCCTAACATGAATTAAAAAAAAATAAAAAGAATTTTTCAAAAAAAATCAAGTCCTTGTGTTCTACAAGGACTTTGCCTGCTGGCGCCGCTTTCGCTCCTCGCGAATGCGCTCCATATAAATCTCTCCTTCTTTTTCGATCATCGCCTCATCGATTTCCCGTTCTTTCGCGGCCGTCCTTACCGTCATATAACCGCTAAAAATAATGCCAGCAACGACCAAGTAAATCCACCATGGCATGCTAAACATGCGCATCCCCCCTTTTTATGTAGCTTGTCTTACTAAAACTATACGCTGGCGCCGGAAAATATATGCGTAAGAAAGAGGCAATAGCCTACACTTTTGGGATAACGCATGCCATTTCGCCTTTTTTCTCCATTCTTCTTTCGCCCACGGACTAAATGGCGCGAAGCCCGCGGCTTCAGCCGCCGCCCAGCGGCTTATGACATCCCGCTTTTTCTTATTTCGCAACAGTCGAGGCAGATAAAAACATTGGCTTATAAAATGAACGATTCTCCAGCGCATAAATTCGCTCCGTAAATTCCCCCGGCTTTACTTTCTCCAGCGCCCGGTCGATCATGTTCAATTTTGCGTCCAAGTTGTCAATATAATGCAGAATTTCCGCTTCTTTCACCATCGGCGGCTTCGGGCTGCCCCATTCCGCTTTTCCATGATGGGAAAGGACCATATGTTGCAGCACGACAACTTCTTCCCCGCTGATGCCAAGATGTTCGGCCGCTTTGCTAATTTCGCTCACCATAATCGAAATATGGCCAAGCAAATTGCCTTCCAGCGTATACGAGGCCGACACCGGACCAGATAATTCGATCACTTTGCCGAGATCGTGCAAAATTACGCCAGCGTACAACAAGTCTTTATTCAACGACGGATATAAATTCACAAGCGCTTTTGCCAATTCTAACATCGACACGACGTGGTACGCCAATCCGGAAATAAACTCATGGTGATTTTTCGTTGCCGCCGGATAATCAAAAAATTTCTGTTCGTATTTTTTTAACAAATAGCGGGTAATCCGTTGAATGTTCGGGTTTTCCATATCAAACACGTATTGTGTAATTTTTTCCATCATCTCTTCGCGCTTCATCGGGGCGGTTTCGAGAAAATCGGATACGCGAACATCGTCCCCGGCGTGAGCGGGACGAATCGAACGAATCTTCAGCTGCGTTTTACCGCGGTAATTGTGAATATCGCCAAACACTTTGACGATGCTTTCCGGCACGTAGACGCTCTCATCTTCCGGCGACACGTCCCATAGTTTTGCTTCAATGTCTCCCGTTTTGTCCTGCAAAATTAACGTTAAAAACGGTTTCCCGTTGCTGGCGATCCCTTTTGTCACCGACTTAATCAGCAAGTAGACGTCTACTTGTTCGCCGACATCGTAATGAATGATCCCTTTCGCCAACCTATTCTCCTCCGTTTCCATGTTTGCGTATAGTTAAGTATACCACAATTGCATAAACGCTAAAAATATAAGACCTTGCGCATGCAAGGCCTTACTTTTTCGTCAGCTGCACCGCTTTTTTCATATCTTTCAATGAACTAGCTTTCCCGTACATCAACACCCCGCCGCGGTACACCTTTGATCCGAAAAAGGCGAGCAAACCGATCGTGACAATTAATAAAGCAAGGCTGAGCGCCACTTCCCAAACTGGAACAGGCAGCAAGCCGACCCGCAAAAACATAATCATCGGCGTAAAAAACGGAATGAATGACGTTGCCGTGATAAAGGACGACTCTGGCGCACCTAAGCCAAACATTGCGATCATAAACGCGGCAATAACGAGCGTCGTTACCGGCATAATCATTTGCTGCACGTCTTCCACGCGGCTGACGAGCGAACCAAGTACAGCAAATAACGTAGCGTATAAGAAATAGCCTAAAAAGAAGAAAATAATCGCATACACAAATGTCGAGACAGGAAGATGATCAAAGCCGAGAAACTTCCACAATTCCTGCCCGCTGCTTTTCAGCGCCGCAAAACCGACGGCAAATAAAATCGCAAACTGCGTTAAGCTAAGAAGCGCAATTCCAAAGATTTTTCCAAATAACTGCTGTATCGGTGGGGCGCTTGATACTAAAATTTCCATGACGCGCGACGATTTTTCCGTCGCCACTTCCGTTGAAATCATGCCGCCGTACATAAAAACGAACATGTACATCGCAAACAGCAGCACGTAAACGAGAGCGCGCGCCTGATTCAGCTCTTCTTCCGTTTTCGCGTTTTTTTCCAACGCCGCTTTTTTAAACGGCACCGGCTCATATAGCTGGGCAATTTGCTCTTGTTTCAGACCGAGTTTTGCCGTCGCCAACGCTGTTTTCAGCTGCTGGAGCGCTTGCTCGATTTCCTTCGGCGTATCGCTATCAGCAAGCGTGTTTGCATAATACGCCGCTTCTGGAAGCTGCTCATTGTCAGCTGAAAGGACAAGGAGCGCATCCCACTTGCCAGCGCGGACGTCCGCCTTTGCCTTTTCTTCCGAGCCGGTCACCTTCTTTAGCTGGAGATCATCGTGTTTTTCTTGTTTTAGCTGCGCCGCAAGCGGTTCGTAAAACGCTCCCGTTGTATCGATGACCGCCACCGTCGTTTTTTCATCCTTCGTAAAAAACTCAATAATATGCTGAATGTTCGCGATCGTAAAAACTAAGAGGCTCATAATGATCGTTGTGATGAGAAACAATTTCGCTTTCAGCTTTGTCGTATATGTATGCCAAAGCACAATCCAAAACTTATTCATACGCCGCACCCACTTTTTCAATGAAAATATCGTTTAACGAAGGCTCTTCTAGGGCAAACTTGCGAATAAATCCTTTGTTGGCGATATGGGAAAGGATTTTTTGCGACACGCCTTCGCTTTCGATTTGCAAATGGACGCCTTCCGCTGTCCGCTTCATTTTGACGACTCCCGGAAACTCCGCGAGTTCATCGAGCGGCATATCGGCATGGATAATAACGTTCTTTTTGCCAAAGGACCGTTTTATTTCTTTTAGCGCCCCGTATACAACCGGCCTTCCTCGGTGCATAATGCAAAGATGTTCGCACAATTCTTCCACATGCTCCATGCGGTGGCTTGAAAAGACAATCGTCGTGCCATTGTTTTTTAAATCGATGACCGCCTCTTTCAACAGTTCAACGTTGACGGGATCAAGCCCACTGAATGGCTCATCTAAGATTAATAGTTTCGGCTTATGCAAAACGGCAGCGATAAATTGAATTTTTTGCTGATTGCCTTTCGACAGCTCTTCAATCCGCTTTTCCGCGTACTCCGGCACGTGAAACCGCTCGAGCCATGCCTCCATTTCTTTCACAATCGCCGCCTTGTCCAAGCCGCGCAGCCTGCCTAAATAAATAAGCTGTTCCTTTACTTTCAGCTTTGGATACAATCCTCGTTCTTCCGGCAAATAGCCGATGAGATGGCTTTTCGAATAGTCGATTTTTTCTCCGTTCCATGTAATCGTTCCTGCTGTCGGTTCGAGCAATCCCAAAATCATACGGAACGTCGTCGTCTTTCCCGCCCCGTTCGCACCAAGAAATCCGAACAAGTTTCCTTCTGGAATCGTTAATGTGACATCATTCACTGCGGTCACTTCACCAAATCGCTTTGTCACATGCTCTAACTGTAGCGCCATTCTCACTCCCCCAGTTTTAGATAAAAATTCCACCATCTTATTACACGTTTATCATAGCGAAAAGTTTCGTAATTTAGAAGGAATTTTTCAAAAAATAACAAAATAATAATATGAACCACTATTCAGCAAAGGAGGAAACTAGCATGCCAACGTACACGTTGACGGCTTTCGACAAAAGCGGGGAAAAACTGTTGGACGAAACGTTCGAAGCTGCAAACGACGAGGAAGCAAAAAAAATCGGCGAGCAAAAATTGCGCGAGCATAACTGCTACGATAAAACGCACCGTTGTGTAACATCAAGCGGAAAACTGATTTTGTTCCATCGCTGACATGACCCAGTGTTGCCAAAAGCAATCGAAAAGGATGTGGAAAACAATGAAAGATATTCATGAAACGCAATCAACGGAACAGCTCCACCATAGTGATGACAAAACCTTTGCACCGATCGAAGACTTGCAAAGGATCACAGGAGGCGTGTGGAACCGAAAGAGCTTCGGCTCGATTCACAGCCGAAAGGAGTTAGATGGATTGGGTATGTTATAGTTGGCTTTGTTCTTTTGCTGGCAGCGTTGGTTCTCCTGAATGTCTTTGACTAATCCGCTAAACAACCAAAAAACAGGCCTCAGACATTTGTCTGAAGCCCGCCTTATCCAAACAACGCTTCCATCATTTTTAGCTTTTCTTCCGTATAGTGGACAACGTTTTCGTTGTACGCTTTCGGCTCCTTCGGGTTAGCGAAACGGGTAATTTTCCGCGTTTTCGGATCGACAAATTTGCTCGAGGCGCCGCAGCCAAGCCCGATAATCGATTGCTGTTCTTCCATAATCATAATGTTGTAGATGCTTTCTTTTCCCGGCAAGGCGTAGCCGACGTTTTCAAGGTTGCCGAGAATGTTTTTTTGCCGGTACAAATAATACGGGACGTAGCCGTGCCGCTTCGTCCAATCTTGCGCCGCTTTCATCATTTCGCTGATTTCGCCGCGGTCGGCGACTTTGTATTTCGCTTTGTTTTTCGTCATTTCCGATGCCCGTTTAAACGAGAGCGTGTGCACGGTTAACGACTCCGGCATCAGTTTTTCCGTTTCCGCCAACGTATGCGCAAACTCTTTCAGCCCTTCTCCCGGAAGGCCGATGATTAAATCCATGTTAATGTTGTTCATCCCCATCCCGCGGGCGAGGTGGAATTTTTCAATCGTTTCGTCAACCGTATGATGGCGGCCGATCGCTTTTAACGTTTCTTGAATGTACGACTGCGGGTTAATGCTGATGCGGTCGATGTTCCACTTTTTCAGCACGTTCAGTTTCTCCGGCGTAATCGTGTCGGGACGCCCTGCTTCGACCGTGATTTCACGGACGCGCTCAACGTTTGGAAACGACTCGTACATCTCCGCATACAGCCGGTCCATTTCTTCAGCGCTAATGCTCGTCGGCGTGCCGCCGCCGTAGTAAATCGTCGTAATATGGATGCCGCGCTCTTTTAAAAAACGGCCGATTTCCCGCATTTCATAATGCAGCCCGGCTAAAAAAGCATCGACAGAACCTTGGCGCCCATTAATGGCATAGGCAGGAAACGTGCAATACGCGCATTTCGTCGGACAAAACGGAATGCCGATATAAATGCTTACTTCATGGGCGAGATCGTATAAATCCGGCACGACCGCAAGCTGGCGGTCGACAATTTCCTGCATCAGCTGGATTTTTTCTTCCGTCACTAAATACTCTTCGCGAAGCTGGCGGTGCGCTTCGTCTTTAGAAAGCCCGGAACGCAGCATCTTATGCAATAATTTGACAGGGCGGATCCCCGTCAGCACGCCCCATTGCTGGATAAGGCCGGTATATTGCTGCAATAATGTAACGTATACATAAAGCACCGCGTATTTTACTTGTTTAAAACGCTCTTTCTCGTCAAGACAGCCGGATACGTCTTTTTCATGATCCGCTTCATATTTGTTTCCCGCCGCTTTTTCTGTCAATATTCCATGAACATAAACGCGCTTGCCGCCGCTTACGGAAAGCGCGACCGTTATATCCGCGTCATAACCCGGTTCCAGCACTAGTTCATATTCTTCAAAAAATAATCCTGTGATGACTTCCAACGGGCGTTGAAACCGCCCGATATCGTGCAATCCTTCGATTTGGATACGCAATGGCATCACCTTTCCCACGTCAAGCTTATTTCAGTGTACAGAAGGAGATTCTGCTTCGTCAAGCGGAGAGATTCACCAATGAAAAGAAGCCGGGACGAACGATCCCAGCTTTCTTGTTTATCGTTTCATTTTCAATTTTTGCAAAAATTCTAGACGTTGCTGTTTACGGAAATGTTCTTTAATCATGTAGGCGACTCCGAGCTGTTCGTTCGAGCGCGTCACCCAGTCAGCAACTTTTTTCACTTCCACAGGGGCATTCCCCATTGCGACTCCTAAACCAGCCGCCTCAATCGCTGGCATATCGTCTAGGCCATCGCCGATTACCACCATTTCTTTCAAAGAAATGCCTAAATGATTGCCGAGGCGTCGCAATCCGGCAAGTTTGGATACTCCCCGCGGCACGATTTCCATTTTTCCATTTTGTTGCATGATCATATCGATGGTCGGAAACGCCTTTTCCAATACCGCTGCTGCTTCATTGCGCTCTTTTTCGTTAGCAAAATACACATCGATTTTCGGAACCGCTAATGGCTCATCGATTAATATGTCGCCAAGCGAATCAACGAACTGGGTCGGATAAAAAAACGGATCGCCAGATGATAGCACCGTTTTTGCGACTAAATTTTTTTGCACTTTTTTCCGGTTGCTGATCGAATAACGTTCATGCATCAATCGAATATTACAATGGAAATTTTCAAGCACTTGCACGATATTAAATGTCCGTTCTTCTGGAATAAGCGCTTCAAATATTTTTTCATTCAGCGATTTTCCGAGCATCGCCCCTTGAAACGTGATCAATTCGCTATTCAATTTTAACGCCTTTGCGATTTTTCGTGCCGCAAGCAAATTTCTGCTTGTCATCAGTGTCACGTAAACTCCTTTTCGTTTTACGTATTCGACCGCTTCTTTCGTTTCCCGTTGCAAGCGGCCGTTGTTTTTTAAAATCGTTCCGTCAATATTGAGAGCAAGCAACTTATATGCCACGCCGTCTCCCCCTTTTCGAAAAAGTTGAATCTTGCCCGCTTCTCTCCTATCACTTCATAGCTATGATAAAACGGACAAAAAAAGAACACTCAATATGAGTGTTCGCGTTTATTCTGTGAATGAACGATATAGTTCCTCCAACGGCTTCATTGCAATTTGTTGAACGTCAGCCATCACCATGCTCATCCGTTGTTCGAGCGCCATCAGCTGGGCAAGCTTTTCGTTTTGCTGGGCGAGCGTCATCGCTTTTTGCGCTTGTTCCACTTCTTCCGGCAAAATTTCAGCGCCAGTCATTTGTTTTTCATGAAGGCGCATTTGCAAATCGCGGAAATTCGTAAATATGCGATACGCCGTTTCATCGCGACGCACCGCTTCGTACGCCTGCTTTAATTGTTGAAAATCGCTGCTTGTGCGGATCGCTTGCCCCAGTTGCTCGGCAAGGGCATATAGTTGATTCGACATAAAAAAGCCTCCTATGAAAAAGTAACCTATCACTATCATAACGTATGCGCTAGGAAAAAGCGATATGACTAACAAAAAATGGGACATCCTTACAGCCATAAGCCAATGATTCCTTGGAAAAATCCAATGATTCCGCCTAATAACGCGCCTAAATATGTAATCATTTTAAACTCGCGCCGCGAAATCGCCAAAATCATTTCTTCAAGACGTTCTACGGAAAACGACTCGACTTCGGAACGAACGATATCGGCTAATTGCAGACGCTCGATGATCATTTCGACTTGACCGCTGATCCATCTTCCGCCTGCTGCCACCGCCTTTGGAATCCATTCATCCATGATTCGCTCTTGATATGGGGCAATGAAGTCAGCGAGCGGCCGTGCTAAAAAATCATCTCGTTCAACAGCGCCGATGACCAAGCGGTGAAAAGATTGGCGAATCCGCTCTTTGCCAATCAGCTCCTCAACCACTGCAAAAGGATGACTCGTTAGTTTATTCCATTCGTTAAACAACAGCTGCGCAAATAGCTCCCTCGTTCCAGAATGGCGGAAAAATTTAATGATTTCCGGCTGCACTTTATCGACAAGGTTGGCGTTGTTAAGAAACATTTGCAGCATATTGCCTAACATCCCGCGGCCGCTAAAAAATTCATCGATCATTTTAGCGATTCGCTGTTTTCCCTCTTCACTTTGAAAATAGTCAAGCGCTCGGTCAGCGATGTAATTTGCTAAATCGCCAATCCGTGTTTCCATTTTCTTTTGTACTTCGTCAGGAAACACGTCGCGAATCGCTTTTGACCTAATCGGCTCCATCCACTGTTCATACGCCTTGTCCAACCATTGTGCCGCTTTTGTGCGAATGAGCTCCTCCGGTTTTCTGATTCCCATTTGTTCTAGAAACTCCCGCACCGTTTGTCCGCGGGAAAGCCACGTTTTTACAAACTGTCGTACCTGTTCGACCACGCCGTTCATCCATTCGCTTTCCATCAATTTGCGGCGAATGCCTTCTGGTGTTAATAAATGTTCGACGACCATCTTTCCAAGCTGTTCGGCAAGTTCCTCGCGCCGCTTCGGAATCAGCCCCGGCGTGAACGGAAGTTGCTTTCCGAACACATATATCGGATGGTACGGGTGGAACAACATTTTAATAGCAAGGAAGTTTGTTACTCCACCAATTATCGCACCAACGACGATCATAAACAACAAATAAATAATCGTCCCCATATTTCTCTCCTTTCACGTATGTCCACTATCACCAAAATTAGGCGAGAATCATACGATACGATATGAAACGGTTGCCTAATTTTTCATTATAGAGATTGTGAAACGAAAGCGCAAATGAGGGAGGACAATGAATCATCCTCGTTCCATCGCTGTGATGACGGAATTTTTCCAGACGACGGACTCCCGCGTTCACTTTGGCTCCATCCATGAATTTTGCAAGGAATTAGCGGAATATAGCAAGCAGCATCATCTTGCTCTATACGTGACCTCCTTATCAATGTACTTAGAAAATGAAAAAATCGGCTATCAGTGGATGAATGGGGAATGGGCGAAAACGGAAGTCCCCCCGGCGAAAGTCATTTATAACCGCATTCATTCGCGAAAAACAGAATATTCCCGTTTGTTTGAACGTCTTATCCGCAAGCTCCAAGATGAACATGTCCTTATGTTTAATCACCGCTTTTTGCACAAATGGGAAGTGCACGAACGTTTGCTCAACTATGCGCATTTGCATCCGTATTTGCCAAAAACGGAATTGTTCGCGAAAAAACAAACGCTCGACCATTTTCTCGAACAATTTCCCGTTACTTTTATTAAACCGGTTCATGGCAGTCAAGGACGCCATATTTTCCGCATCGAAAAAACGGGAAGCGATTTTCGCCTTGACTATTCTACGCTCACAAAAGATATGGAGCGGCACTACACTTCTACTTCATCGCTGTTTGCGGCTTTGAAGGAACGAATGAGATCAGCGGCCATCGTTCAACAGGGCGTTGCCATCCAGACGCTGGACGGGCGCCCCGTCGATTTCAGGCTGTCATGCCACCGCATTCATGGCGGCGAATGGCGCGTGACATCCGCTGTCGCACGCATCGCCCAGCAAGAACAATTTGTTGCCAATCTTGCCCGCGGCGGGGAAATCGTTTCCATCGATACGGTGCTTGGACAATTATATAAGAGAAACAAAGCGTTCCATCAAAAAATGTTGTTAAAAGAAATCGCACTGGAAACGGCTTCCGCGCTAGCATGCGAAGCCGACGGATTATATGGAGAATTCGGCATTGATATAGCGATCGATCAAGAAAACAAACCGTGGATCATCGAAGTAAACACAAAACCGTCAAAACAAACCGATACGGCAATGCCCAACGTCCTTATTCGCCCTTCCGCTAAAGCGATTATTGACTATTGCTTATTTCTGATCGAACAAAAGGAGTGAATACTATTGATTTCGTTTGGATTCGTCACGATCTATGATCAGCAAGAAATCGATTATTCCACGGAAATGGCCAAACGAGCTGAGCGTTATGGCATTACCGTCTACCGCTTTACCCCGCTTGATATTGACCCGTTGACAGAAAAAGCGCGCGGCAAAAAGTTTCATGCCGCCACGCAATCATGGATCGAGAGCGTTTTTGATATTCCTGCTATTTTATATGACCGCTGCTTTTACCGCGCCGATGAGCGTTCGAAAAAAAGCAAACCGATTATGCAGTGGATCAAACAGCGTCCGGATATTACATTTTTAGGATACGGGTTCCCAAGTAAATGGGATTTGTACAAAAGGATCATCGATCATCCATTGCTTTCCTATTATGTTCCGAAAACCGTACTCCTTCGTTCCCCAACCGATTTGCTGCACATGATCCGGAAAGAAAAATCCGTCATTTGTAAGCCAGAACACGGTTCGCAAGGCAAAGGCATTTATGTTGTAAAACAAGTGGAAAACCATCTGCATATTCTGGACACAAGCGGTCAAACTATCGCCGCCATCAAGCGAAAAATAGATTTACAACATTGGTTAGAAGCACTGCTTCACCGCTCTTCGTATCTTATCCAACCGTTTTTCCCTTTAAAAACGAAGCAAAACGAGCCGTTCGATGTGCGTTTCTTCTTCCAAAAAAACGAACATGGAACATGGAGCGAACGCGGCAGAGGAGTGAGAGTCGGGCCTCCGGGAACAATCATCGCCAACGTCAGCGCCGGCGCTTCCATTTTCGATTTTTCCAAATGGTTCAGCCAAATTCCTTCTCCGCAGCGCCTTTTTATTGCCGACGGAATCGAAACGATTACGAACGTGCTGCCATCTTACTTGGAAGAGCAGTTCGGTCCGCTGTTTGAATTAGGTATTGATCTTGGAATCACAGAAGAAGGCGCCGTATGGCTGATCGACATCAATTCGAAGCCGGGCCGAAAAATGATTACCACGCTTTCCCCTGAAAAACGCGACACGATATATGAAGCACCCCTTCGCTATTGCCTGTTTCTTGCAAACGAGGTGAATGTCCGATGAAATATTCATTAACGATACAAGAGGGAGAAGAAAATACGATTTACCTTCCTCCCGATGTCTCGCTTTCCGGGCAAACGATGGCATCGTTTGGCAGCATATCAACAACATGCCGCTTCGTTTCGTCTCCGCTTTTAGACAAACAAATTATCATGACGAATGATGTCGCTAAACGCTTATACATCCCATTTTCCGCCGACGTTCATCTATTTTTCGATGAAGATACCGTCCATCTTGGCCCGCTCGTCGGCATTTTTACCGCCGGATTTACGAAATCGCCGCTTCGTCCAGTGGGAAAACGAAGCTTTTTCTTTGCTAAATTGCTGTCACAACAAAAAAAGATTGGAGTATTCGCCTTCGTTTTCGGCACACATCATATCAACTGGGAAAAAGGAACGATAACCGGCTATTTTTATACAGAAAGCGGCTGGACGCAACGCGAAGTTCCGTTTCCAACCGTTATTTACAATCGCCTGCCAAACCGACGAATCGAAAACGCCGAAGCATTCCAAGCAATTAAAACAACATTAAAAACAAAATACGGAATCCCTTGGTTTAACGAAAACTTTTTTAACAAATGGGAAGTATACCGTCTGCTCGAAAAACATCCATTATCGCGACCGTATCTTCCAGACACATCGTTTTATCCTACGATCGAAACGGTCGATCAATTTTTAAAACGTTATGGCGAAGTATATTTAAAGCCCGCCAATGGCAGCCACGGTTTAGGCATTTACCATATTTTAAAAAAAAATAGGAAATACGAATGCCGATTTCGCAATCAACGCGGCGTGAACCGCTCGCAATCGTTTCCAACATTATCATCCTTATGGAAAAATATCTTTTCACAACAAAAATTAGATTCATATATTATTCAACAAGGGATTAGACTCATCGAAATCAACGGAAGAAAAATCGATTTTCGCGTTCATACGAATAAAAATGAAGAAGGGATTTGGCAGGTGAGCGCGATCGCGGCGAAAATCGCCGAAAAAACGAGCGTGACAACCCATATTCATAACGGTGGCATCGTCAAAACAGTCGAAGAAATTTTCCCTGACCGAAGCGCTCGCGACCGTATCCTCCGACAACTTTATGACACCGCCCTTACCTTAAGCCGCTGCCTTGAGGAACAGCTGCAGATAAATATTGGCGAAATCGGATTTGATTTTGGCATCGACCGGCAATGTCGGATTTGGATGTTTGAAGCAAATTCAAAGCCGGGGCGATCCATTTTTACACATCCGAAGTTAAAACGATATGATGAATTAACAGCAATGCTTTTACTTGCGTACGCCGTCTATTTAAGCAAGAAAACGATCGATAAACGAGAGGCGTCATTCACATGACGGTCATTTTCTACAATCACGAAAAAAAGCAATGGTTTCACCAAGACAAGGACCGTTCCTATATGTTTGGATACCGGCATCGACTGCGTTTTGCTAATGACGCGCCATCTTTTTCGTTCCCCGTGAAAGAAAGGAACGGAAAAATCGGACCGCTTGTCGGCATTGTCATTAGCGAATCATCTATTCCCGCGCTTTTAAAACGAAAAAAACAATATGTCGAACTCATCGCCCATTCGCTACAAAAAGCGGGAAGCATCAGCGTGGTGCTTCCGTTCAGCGCCATCGCAGAACGATCCGTTCAAGGATATGTATTCGTTAATGATCTTGGGCGATGGATGCCCGTTACCGCCCCGCTTCCCGACGTTTTTTATAACCGCATCAAAAGCAGAGCAGAAGAAAAAACGGAAGCGTTCCAACAGACAATCGCCTTTTTAGATAATCTCCGCATCCCATTTTTTAATCGTTCTTTTTTGACGAAATGGGAACTATACGAAGCATTGAAAAACAACGAGCGATTGCGCCCGCATTTGCCAGCAACGATTGAAGTTCATAGTATTGACGATATACGAGTGATGCTGCAAAGATACGGAAGTGTTTACATGAAGCCAAATGAAGGAGCGAAAGGAAAAGGAATTTTTCGTTTAACTTCTTCTCCTTCGCAAACATATGTCTATGAACAAATAAACGGTCAAAAAACGCTTGTTTCCCTTGACGCACTCGCTCCGTTGTTTGCCTCGGCGCGTTATGTCGCTCAACAAGCGATCGATGCCGATACGTGGCAAGGCAGCCGCTATGATTTGCGCGTTCTCGTTCATTATCGGCGCGGCGCTTACGCAATAAGCGGCATCGGCGCGCGGCTGGCGCAAGCGCAGCAACTGACGACACACGTCCTAAACGGCGGGAAGCTTCTGCCATATTCCAAGGTGGAAAGCCGGATCGATGAAAGGCTGCTGTGCGATATCATGGACGAATGCGGGAAAGAAATAAGCAAACATTTCGGATTCATCGGTGAGTTTTCCGCAGACATCGGCCGAAGCAAAGATGGGCAGTTATATTTGTACGAACTAAACGCCAAACCGATGATTTTTGACGAACCCGACATTCAGCGTTCTGGTGCAAAGCAACTTATCGCTCTATTTGAGGAGCTAACTGGGTTTGCATCATCGTAAAAAATAGCCGGCTATATTGAATCGCCTGTTGCAATGATTGGTCCGCCGCTTTTCGCGCAGCGCCCGACAGCTTTTCACTTGCTTTTTGGCATAGCATCCCTTTTTCTAATTCGTTGCAGCAAAGTGCATGCACAAGGCCAGCAACCGAAGCTTTCGCCGTCTTTTCCTCGCCGCTTTCTTCATATGCCCCGGCAAGTAAATGATGAATGTATTGCCATAGCTCATATTGGCGTTGTATATCCTCTAAATACAATGCCAATTGTTGCTTCCACATTTCATCGTCCACCATTTCCGCCAGCTGTTCTGCTAACTGCGCTGATCTTTTTATCGCGCGCAGCAGTTGTTTCACAGCACGCATCATCCCTCTCCCTCCTTGCTTGTCCGATTTTTTGTCATATATATGATCAAGGCGGATAATCTATTCCCACATCACACAAACTAGAAAAAAAGGAGGGACCCTCATGATGGAGCGAAACAAACCGTCTCATCAAGATTCGCGCTATGAAGGACGCGATCAATACGATATGGACATCGACCGCATGATCAATGAAGGAATGGCCGGGGGCTATGTCCACGGCCACGGTGATGCGGTAAACATCGAGGAAACGCGCGATTTAGTAAAAGAAGAACCCCCTTATGAAACGACATAACGCTTAAAAGCCGATTTTTCTTTTTATTGAGAAAATCGGCTTTTCTTTTTGTATAATGAAGTAAAAAATTAAGACGAAGAAAGGAAACATCACCATGCTTGAACGGCTAAAATCGTACTATAAGGACGCGATCGTCATTAATGAGCGAGTCGACGACATCGCCGCATATGAATGGTTTTATACGAAAGATGGCGATAAAATCGGAATTGACAAACAGCGGCTATCGGAACAAGAAAAACAATTATTATCGATTTTTTTGACACCGATTCCAGACACGGATCGCATGATGAACGATGAAGAAATGGCATGGTATAGTTGGATCATGCACGGGGATCCAACGATGCTGCAACATTTTTCCTCTCATTCCCCGTATTATCGTTTTATTCATTTTTTGACAAAACCATCTGTAGCAAATAAAGACGATTTTTACGATGCGATTAACGGGCTGTTTCCAGAACAGATTATTATCGTTTGGGAACATGATCATCGCGGCGTCATTATTGAAAAAAAACAAACGCCAACGCCGGAACCGCTGCCATTTGCCGAAATCGTTGACACGCTATCGACCGATTTTTATATCACCCTTCATCTATTTATTGGGCAAATCCATCGATATAGCGAACATCTTTATGAATCATTTTGCCATGAAAGAAACTGTTTCCAATTAGCACAAACATATATGCCAAAACAAACGGTGTATCAAATGGAAGATATCATTCCGCTCCTGCTCATTCATCATCATTCCGAACTGGAAACGGTCAAAAAGTCTCTCCCTTCTCTGGAAACATTGGATGATGAATGGCTTCATATCATCAAAACGTTTTTCCAATGCGACCTTAACGTTTCCCTAGCGGCAAAAAAGCTATATATGCACCGCAATAGTTTACAATATCGCATCGACAAATTTATCGAAAAAACAGGAATCGATATTAAACATTTTAAAGGAGCGGTCGCCGTTTATTTGGCCATATTGTTACAAGAGTACGTAAACCATTAAACTGCTTTTTCTGGCTTTAGTTATTAAGCGATCGCTTTCCCGTCATCCAAGTGGGCATCTATACATATGCACAACTTTCATTTTCATCCAACTATTGATTAAGTCTCGGAATGGCGTAAGCGATTTCGCTTTTCCTAGACTCAAGCCCACTCCATTGAATGCAAAATTTTGCCCAATAATTAGGACTCAATCTGTCTATTCGTCAACTTGCCGGAAATCTCCCTCTTTTTTTGTGCATGTTGTCCATTTACGAATTCTATCATTTTCCGGTACGCTGAAAGCAGATGAAAACGATTTCAACATAGGGGGAGTGAGAATATGGCAGAGCTTCGTTTAGAGCATATTTACAAAATTTACGATAACAACGTGACTGCCGTAAAAGATTTTAATCTACATATTAAAGACAAGGAATTTATCGTCTTTGTCGGTCCGTCCGGCTGCGGCAAATCGACAACGTTGCGGATGATTGCCGGTCTTGAGGAAATTTCGAAAGGTGACTTGTATATCGACGGCAAACGCATGAACGATGTTCCGCCGAAAGATCGCGATATCGCGATGGTGTTCCAAAACTATGCGCTTTATCCGCACATGAGCGTTTACGATAACATGGCGTTCGGCTTAAAATTAAGAAAATTTCCAAAAGCAGAAATCGAACGACGGGTTCGTGAAGCAGCGCGCATTCTCGGCCTTGAACAATATTTGGATCGCAAACCAAAAGCGCTTTCCGGCGGACAGCGCCAACGCGTCGCGCTAGGACGTGCCATCGTCCGTGACGCAAAAGTATTTTTAATGGACGAGCCGCTTTCAAACTTAGATGCAAAGTTGCGCGTGCAAATGCGTTCCGAAATCGCCAAATTGCATCAACGATTGGAAACGACGACGATTTACGTCACACACGACCAAACGGAAGCGATGACAATGGCAACACGGCTTGTCGTCATGAAAGACGGCGTTATTCAACAAGTCGGTACGCCAAAAGAAGTGTACGAAAAACCAGAAAATATATTTGTCGGCGGCTTTATCGGTTCCCCAGCGATGAATTTCTTCAAAGGAACGTTGCAAGATGGCAAATTTGTTATTGGCAACGTTACTTTTGGCGTTCCAGAAGGAAAAATGAAAGTACTTCGTGAGCAAGGCTATGTTGGGAAAGAAGTCATTTTAGGGATTCGTCCGGAAGACATTCATGACGAACCTGTCTTTATCGAAGCGTCGCCAAACACAAAAATTACCGCTAACGTCGAAGTTGCCGAACTTCTCGGCGCCGAGACGATGGTTTATTCGAACATTAACGGCCAAGAATTTGTCGCACGCATTGACGCGCGCACCGAAATTAAGCCGGGCTATCAGCTAGACCTTGCATTGGATATGAACAAAGCGCACTTTTTCGATATCGAAACAGAAAAACGAATTCGTTCCGCTGATGAAAAATAATAAGGCCGTAATAGGCAGGCTCTAGCCTGAAAAAGCTAGAGCCCTATTCTTTTATCCATTTCACTTCCTCATGGCGACAGCGCGGACAGTAAAAAAGATGCGCGCATTCATGATGGGCGAATGTCTCCGGATATCCATCAACCAATTTCATCATATCCGCATCCATATAAGGACTGTAATCATCAAAATAATCGGTAACCTTTCCTTGATCTTCCATTTGCTTATGGCAATAAGAACAATGCACCGTCAAATGATATAAACCGTTGCAAAGCGGGCAAATGCTCATGATGTTTCCTCCTAAAAACAGCTCCTTATTTTACATATTCCCCTAACATCCGCAACAGTAAAACGAAAAAAATTACCATAAGACATAAATGAATAAGCAACGAAAAACGTTTCAAACTACTAATACCACGCAAACAACACATTGGGTCCAGCCTAGCTTGGCGGCATGCTGATCATGGCATGCGTTGCTGGTGCAAATCCAGCCGACCCAACCATCCAATCTTAAACAAGGAGATGATTACACATGGCACGCAACAATAATTCCAATCAACTGCTTGTCGCCGGTGCGCAACAAGCAATCGATCAAATGAAATATGAAATCGCCCAAGAATTTGGCGTTAACCTTGGTCCTGACACCACTTCCCGCGCGAACGGTTCCGTTGGTGGAGAAATTACAAAACGCCTTGTCGCAATGGCGCAACAACAACTTGGTGGCCAATTCGGCAACGTTCAATAACAACTTCATATACATGGCTAAAGCCCCAGGCGCGTTTACCTGGGGCATTTTTGGGTTCATTTGCAACAAAAAAGGAGCTTCCCGCTCCTTACATATTTTCCGCGAATGGCTCGTTTAACGAAACAAGCACTTTCCTAATTCGCCGATTTTCCACTTGCCGCACGGTTAACGTAAGCGGACCGTAATGCAACGTTTCGCCGACGTTAGGAACGCGTTCAAACATTTCGAATATCCAACCGCCTAACGTATGAGAAGAGCTTGCCGGTGCTTCGATTTTCATCATTTCGCAAAATTCGTCGAGCGGAAGCTCAGCATTAAATTCATAACTGTTTTCATCGATTTGTTGAATGTTTTTCACCGCTTCATCATGCTCATCCCATATTTCCCCAACAATTTGTTCAATAATATCTTCCAGCGTAATCAATCCCGCCGTACCGCCAAACTCATCAACAACAATGGCCATATGCACTTTGCTTTTTTGGAATTCCGGTAGCAAATCAGAAATTTTCATCGATTCGACGACGAACAACGGTTTGCGTAGCAACGCGCGAACGTTTATCTCTTTTTGTTGCACAAGTTCACTAAAAAAGTCGCTTTCCGATAAAATGCCAATCACATTATCAATATCTTCCTCATACACCGGTATACGAGAATACTTTTCTTCCAAGAAAACATCGCGAATTTCCTCAATCGGCTGATTGACTTCGACCGCGACCATATCGGCCCGTGGCGTAAAAATTTCGCCAACTAAAATTTCATCAAAATCGAGCGAACGATGAATTAATTCTTTTTCTTTGTTGTCGATGATGCCTTCTTCCTCACTTAAGTCAATCATTACTTTAATCTCTTCTTCCGTTACCGCTGGAACAACCGTTCCATTCGTAAACCATTTCACTACACGCTCTCTTACAGCATTAAATAAAGTCGTGATCGGAGAAAGCAGTTTCATCAATGCGTAAACAATTGCCGCATAATGAATCGACAATGATTCCGCATGCTCTTTCGCAATCGATTTTGGTAAAATTTCACCGAATATTAAAAGAAGCACAGTCATGACGATAATCGCAACAATAAGACCTACCCGTTCGCCAAGCGTTGTTGTCGCGATGTCTACTAAAAGCGCGACGGCAACAATGCCTGCGACTCTGTTTGCCACAAGCACCGTCAATAAGACGCGGTCTAAATTTTCCATGATATAATTTATCCGCTTGCTACCACGGTGGTTTTCTTCCACATAATTTTTCAGGCGAATTTTATTCGCTGAAGAAAATGCGGTTTCCACCGAGGAAAAGAAAGCGGTCAAAGCAATACAAAGAAAAAACCACCCCAACAGACTCAGAGGCAACTCTTCCAAAGAATCTTCACACTCCTAAATAAAAAAACATTGCTTTGTGTTAGTATGATCAATACTTATTTATATGATTATCATATCAAATTTTTCACCAAATGCCTATCATCTAAACATGATATAACAAAACTGCAGGATGATTCCTGCAGTTTTGTTACGATTCGATGATGCATGAGCCGATCAAATACGCGAGTACAAGCAATGAAGCAATGTTTAACGTCACAGATAATTCTTCCATTCAATGCCCCTCCTAGCAATAATCATCCCCATTATCATGGTAACACAGCGCCTTTTTCGACACGTAAGACATTTTATACAACTTTTTGACAATTTCATTACTTCCCATGCATTTGCTACTTTTGCTAGGAAAGAGAGAGAAAGCGTCCATTCTCTTATTTCTCATTTATCGGCAAGCGACGAACAAAAAGGAGCTTCACAGATAGAAGCTCCTATCCTAAATAACGATAATAAATCGTTTTTGCCTCTTGGATATCTTTTGTTCCATGAATAAGCGCGCGTCCATCTTGAAAGACGACAAGCCGCTGCTCTCCAAGCGACACAGAGACAAGATACGGGTTGGCGTCTACGCGTAATCCTTGTTTGGCAAATAATTCGGCAAGCTCCTGTAAATCATAATTTCGTTGCCCAGCCGGGCGAATTTGCACGGAATTTCGTCCGCATAACACCGCCGTTTTTGTCTGTTGATCATAAGAAAGGTAAGGGTACGATGGATGAGCGCCGCAAGTTGGACAATCATCTTTTTTTACTTGATCCACGCGAATCGCCGCATGCTGATTTTTCCATAAATCGAACGAAACAAGCTTATTGCGAAGCGAGGACCAATCTTCCACAAGAATTTTCAACGCCTCTGCCACTTGGTACGCGACGACCATTTGCACAGCAGGGCTAATAATTCCTGCTGTATCACATGTTAAACCGCCCGTCGGCACCGTCTCAAGCAGGCAGTGAAAACAAGGAGTTTTCCCCGGAATAAACGCGTAGCTAATGCCATAGCTCCCGACACACGCGCCGTAAATCCACGGAATGTGATATTTATACGCGGCATCATTGATAATCATGCGCGTATCGAAGTTATCTGTCGCATCGATCAAAAGATCGGGTTTTCGCTCTCTGATGAGCTCCTCAAGTTCTTGCGCCGTTACATCGCCGACAATCGCATCAATCGCGACGTCGGAATTTACCTCTTCCAGCCGCCGCTTTGCAGCAATGGCTTTTGGGATGCGCTCTTTTGCGTCCGCTTCGCTATATAATTGCTGGCGCTGCAAATTGCTCCATTCGACGTAATCGCGGTCAACGATCGTAATCTTGCCGACACCCGCGCGCACAAGCGCTTCCGCGTTTCCCGTTCCTAACGCTCCCGCGCCAATGACAAGCACATGTTTTTTTGCGATCTTTTTTTGCCCTTCTTCGCCGATTGGTGCAAACAATTGTTGTCGAGAATACCGTTCATTCAAACAACACTCATTCCTTCCGTTGGACTACTTGCGGTTGCGTACCGTTTTTTCGGAATTCTGCCCGCCTCATAGCCGAGACGTCCGGCTTCCACGGCAAGCTTCATCGCTTTTGCCATTTTGACTGGATCGGCCGCGCCGGAAACGGCGGTGTTCAACAACACTCCGTCAGCCCCCAGCTCCATCGCCATCGCTGCATCCGCCGGGCTTCCAATTCCAGCGTCAACAATGACTGGAACGGTCGCCTGTTCGATAATGAGACTTAAGTTTAACGGATTGACGATGCCTTGCCCGGAGCCGATCGGGGAAGCGCCCGGCATAATCGCATGGCAGCCAAGCTCTTGCAACCGTTTGGCGAGCACGACGTCATCAGAAGTATATGGAAGAACGATAAATCCTTCTTGCAGCAATATCTCTGCCGCCTTTAACGTCTCGACTGGGTCCGGAAGCAGCGTTTTCTCACAGCCGATCACTTCCACTTTTATCATATCACATAATCCCGACGCTTTGGCGAGCCGCGCGATTCGCACCGCCTCCTCAGCCGTTTTCGCCCCGGCCGTATTTGGAAGAAGCTTATATTTTGTCAGATCTAAATTTTCCAAAAAATTCGGTTGGTTTGGTGCAAAAATGTTCATCCGCCGTACAGCAAACGTTAAAATTTCCGCCCCTGACGCTTCGACCGCTTGCTTTTGCACTTCCATATTTGGATATTTTCCTGTTCCGAGCAGCAGTCTTGATTGAAATTCATATGGTCCGATTTTTAACATATCAACCGCCTCCCACAAAATGAACGATTTCGACTTTATCGCCGTTGCATAACGTCGTTGTTTCATATTGCTGTTTTGGGATAATCGTTAAGTTCACTTCGACAATTGCAATTTTTTTATTCAATTGAAAATGGGCGAGCAAGTCGCTGACCGTTTTCACTTCATTTGGAACTTGGATCGATTCGCCGTTAATAACCAGTTCCATTATTTCCCCACCTTTGCTTGATGTCGTGTAAGCGAAAATGGAGCAAGATCGAACTCGCTTTCTTTTCCTTCCATGAGATCAGCCAACAGCACACCGGTGATCGGGCTTAACAAAATCCCGTTTCGATAATGGCCAGTCGCAACCCAGACGCGCTCATAGCATGGATGTTTTCCTATGTACGGCAATCCATCGCCCGTTTGCGGACGGATGCCGCTCCACGCTTTTTCCCATTCGGCATTTTTCAGTTCAGGAAGAAGACGCTGCGCCCGTTCAAGCAAACTCATTATTCCTTGAATCGAGACTTTTCGGTCAAATGTGCGCGGCGTCGACGTCGCCCCGATCAGCAACCGATTGCCTCGCTTTGGAACGATATAGCAGCCGTTTTTCGCAAATACCGTCGCCTGAATGAGCGGTTTTTCTGTTTTGACCAAAAGGCATTCCCCTTTTACCGGATACATTGGTAGCGAAATGCCCGCTTTTTCCAGCACCCGTGAAGACCATGCTCCCGCCGCAACTACAACGGCATCCGCCGCAATTTCTCCGTGATTCGTGCAAATGACATAAGAATGATTTTCACGCTGTAAATCGATGAATTCCGTATACTCATGCCATTTTGCACCATAGACAATCGAGGCGTTCGCAAAGGCGAGAGCAAAATCAGGTGCGCTCACTTGCCCGTCTGATGGAATATGCATGACACCCGTTAAATCACGGGAAATGTGCGGCTCCATTTCTGCTAATTCATCGCCCGACAGCCAGCGCGCCGGATAATCAGTATGCCGCCAAAATTCGTAATGGCGGCGAAGAGCCACTGCTTCTTCCTCCGTCACTGCTACTTTCAACATGCCTTTCTGCACAAGCCCGATGTCGATTCCGGTAAGTTCCTTTAATTCCTCCGCAAGTCTAGGAACCATCGCCCGGCTTTTTAGCGCAAGCGGAATGAGCGGGCTCTCTTCGGAAAATTCAGACTGTGCGCCAAGCATGCCTGCCGCTGCGCTGGACGCTTGGCTCGCCATCCGACCTTTTTCAATCACGCCGACGCGGAAATGGCGTTTCGCCAACTGAAAAGCGACGGAAGCGCCAATAATTCCACCGCCGACAATCGCGACGTCATAATGGTGACGTTCCATTTAAATCCCCTCTTCCTTTTTTGATAACGTTTTCTTTCACATTCATGCCATTTCCTTTACGATTCTTACAAGTTTTTTTGCTTCGCCAACCGGATCTTCGGCAAAAAATACCGCTGACATGACGGCAATCCCGTGCGCGCCGGCTCGCAGCACTTGCTCGGCATTATCGGAACGGATGCCGCCGATCGCAATAACAGGAATTTTCACATGATTGATAACATTTCGCAATGATTCGATTCCGCGCGGCGGCACCCCCAGTTTGCTTGCTGTTGGAAAGATGTGTCCGTATATGCAATAATCAGCGCCGCTTTTTTCCGCTTCCATCGCTTCTTCAAGCGAATGGACCGAACAGCCGACAGACAGCGAAGGAAAATGGCGTTTCACTTGTTGCACAGATAAACTATGATGAGCAAGCTGGACTCCTTTTACTCCAAAAACGGCCGCCACGTCAATTCGATCGTTGACGATGATTTTTTTAGGCGGTACTCCCCGTTTGATCAACGCTGTGAGAAACTCGGAAATTTCTCGCGCTGTTTTCATTTTTTCCCGCACATGAATCGCGTCCACATACGGATGCACGCGGGCGCAAATCGCAACGAATTGCTCTAAAGGCTGTTTGCCTGTCGAAATAATATGAAACTGTCTTTCCACTTTCATCCCTTGCTTTCTACCGCACATCTTCCACTGGGATGTACGGATAATGAACTCCCGCGTAATAAGCCACTGCCGTCACCACGATAAAAACAACGACAAGCATGATATCGTTTTTGCCAAACCCGATTTCGTAATAAAACGTCCGCTCATTATCGTCCGAAAAACGCTTTGCTTCCATCGCAACCGCGATGCGCTGGGCGCGGCGGATGCTTTGTGACAAAAGCGGGATCGCATACCGCTTCATTTTTTCAAACAGCCCATTGTTTACACCCCCCCTTACTTTTAGCGCATTTCTCACTGTTTGAAATTCCTCAATCATCATCGGGATTAAGCGGACTCCAGCTAAAAAACTGTAAGCGTATTTTGGCTTTAATTTTAATTGCTGCATCAACGAATAAAATAAGCAGACCGGCCTTGTCGTCAGCGAAAACAAAAGCCCAAGGAGCGCGAACGAAAGCGCGCGAAACCCAAGATGCATTCCGCGCAAAAAACTTTCTTCCGTTACATGGATAAGCCCCCAGCGGAACCACGTCGTCTTGCCTTCGCCAAACAAAATCATCGATGACGCCGTCGAAACAAAGACAAGAAAAAACGGCAAAAAGAACAGCAGCAAAAACTTCCACGGATAGCCGGTATACAACATAAACAGCAAAAGAAGCCCGAGCGAAAAATTGATTAACACGTTTGGGTTGTGCACAAATAACACGCCGATAAACAACAAAAGGAGCACCATCAGTTTTAAGCTCGGGTTCGTATGATGCAGCCACGTTTCTCGATAATGAATGTTCCATTTCATCAGTCAATTCCCCCTACACGGACGGTACCGCTGCTTGGGGCGAATGTTGCGAAATTGGTTCATCTTTCACAAGCCGCCCGTCTTCAATCACCCATCTTCTTGTCGCAAAATGTTTGACGATGTTTTCGTCATGGGTGACCATCAGAATCGTTGCCCCTTGTTCGCGATATGATTCCAACAGTTCAAGAAGCGCAAACGTATTTTTCGCATCTTGCCCAAACGTCGGCTCATCGAGCAGGAAAATTCGCTGCCCGCTTACGATCGAAGCTGCCACACTTAAACGGCGTTTTTGTCCCATCGAAAGCTGGTATGGATGTTGATTTTGCTGCTCCCAAAGATGAAAGCGCCGCAGCAATCGTTCGACCGTTTCCGCAATTTCCGCCTCTTTTCGTTTTTCCAAACGAAGTGAATACGCAATCTCCTCACGCACGGAGTTCGCGACAAACTGAAATTCCGGATTTTGAAAGACAAACGCGAGCAAACGGTGAAGCTGTTTCACCCTCTTGCTGTCTTCTCCGTATAACTCATACGTTCCGTCTGTGCGGATCAGTTTCATCAATGCATGCAGCAACGTGCTTTTCCCGGCGCCATTTTTTCCGGTAATGGCAATCCATTCTCCCGCGCGTACAGTCGCTTCTTCAACGCGTATTTTTACATCGCGCAAGCGGTATCCGCGAAATTGACGAAGATGAATCATTTTTTCCTCTTGTTGAACGACCGACCGTCGGTATTGCCGCTTCGCCATATATTCGTCCCAGACGCCGGGATACCAAATGCCTTGGGAAGCAATGACATCCTTGTAATGAGAAAACACCGTTTGCGCTTGACCATCAGCAATGATCTTGCCTTGATCGTTCAGTAAAATAATCCGGTCGACAAAATCAAGCACATGATCGATTTTATGTTCGACGATGATCACTGTTTTGTCGCGAGCGATTTGTTTGACCGTCTGCCAAATTTCTTTCGTTCCTTCTTCGTCAATCATCGCCGTCGGTTCATCCAAAAAAAGCACATCCGGCTCCAGCGCTAGCACGGAAGCAAGAGCGAGCCGCTGCTTCATCCCTCCCGATAACGTATGAATATCAGTATGTGGATCGACAAAAAGCCCAACCGCTTCTAGCAGATTTTCGATCCTTTCTTTCATCTGTTCGCGCGGCACACCGATGTTTTCAAGCGCAAAGGCAATCTCTTCATCGACAAACGGCATGCAAAATTGCGAATCGGGATCTTGGAAGACATAGCCCCAATGATCAGGAAGCTGCACCCGTTCCGCCTTCATTGGAACGTCGATTGAATGCGGAATCAAGCCGGATAGCACTTGTAACAATGTCGATTTACCGCACCCGGATGGACCGAGCAGCAACACTTTTTCTCCTTCATAAAATGTGATCGATAAATCTTTGAATAACAGCGTATCTTTCCCAGGAAATTTTAAGCGCAGCCGTTCCACAGAAGCTATCGGTTTCATCGTTCGCACTCCACCTTCTTAACGATCAAGCGCGTCGTAATCGTCTTTCGAAGCTGGACGCAACATTTGTGCCACTCCCGTTTTTTCCAACGCCTTTACTAGCGAAGCAGCGAAAATACCGGAAATGACAATTGCGCCAATAAAACGGGCGATCAGGAATAACGCCAAGTTCCAAGGAGCGAGCGCTTCAATATAGCCTTTGTAAAAATCCATCACAAGTGAACCGATCGTCGCGCCAATCGCTCCTAGCGACACGACCAACGCATCAAACCGTTTGTAGCGAAACGCGGCAAACACAACTTCCGCTAAAAGTCCTTGCACAACTCCGTAAATGAGCACTTCTAACCCCCATTCGGAACCCATAATAAATTCTCCAGAAGAAGCAGCAATTTCCGCCAATAGCGCGACGCCCGGTTTACGAATCAACAAGTACGCCACCGACGCAGCGATAAACCACATGCCGTAAATCAATTGATCGATATGGAAGCCGAGTGGCTTAACAGAGTAATAAAGCGGCCCCCAAATTTTATAGATGATTCCAAAAACAACTGAAATAACAATTGTTGTTAAAATATCAACGAGTTTCAATCCTTTCGTTGTTGCTGGCATGTTCTCTGATCTCCTTTCTTGCTGATGGCCATGTTTCTAAACGATATGCCATCTCCTAAAATTTAACAAGAAAATGCTGTTCCATCCACTTGCAATCGGTGCAATAACTGCTCCGGCGATCGCATCAAACAGGCGTTTTGCTCTTTCACTAGGACTACAAAGCCGCTCCAAACCGTATGTGCCAATCCATTTTCGGTAAAAATTCAAAAACTCGCCTGCCAAATAGCATCGACCTGTTTCCGCAATTTATTGCAAATGACCGTCTCCCCTTTTAAAAAATAAACACCACTTCCTTTACAAAAGCGTAAAGAAAGTGGTGTTAAACACTAGTCGTCAGAAAAGTTCAGAGAAATTCACGACTGCGCCACTCCACTTCCCTACGCTGGTATTACCCAGATCAGGTTCTAAGGGTCTCAAAGGCACACTTTGATCTCAGCCTTTCTGAAGGCCCCCCTAGTGGATTGTGCGTCCGCTATGAAATTTTCTTATTTGAGTATATCATATCACTGTGAATATCATTGTCAACCCTTTTCGGCTACGCATTTCTAAATTTTCGCCATAGCGCCTATATTACCTCGTTTTCCTTCGCATCCCGCCGCGTTCATCAGGCGTTCCATCGCCGCATATGCTTGAATTTTCAGTCGACGATCTTTTCTCGTTGCCGATATGTTTTGACTGCGCATTCCCAACGCCAATCTGATGCGCTTCGGCTTGCTTTCCCAATCCCTAATCTGCCGCTGCGATCATCTGCTGACACGCTATCCACATTGCTTCTTTTTCCCTAATTCTGTATCATAGAAAAAGCAAACGACTACATCATCATAATGGAGTGGAGAATGTGGCAAACGTATTTTTAAAACGAAAGCGGAAAAAACGTTTAGAACAAGGACATCCGTGGATTTTTCAAAGCGAAGTCGATTATATTGAAGGCGATTTTGAACCAGGCGATTTTGTCGATGTATACAATCATCAACGTTACTTTTTGGCAAAAGGCTACATTAATCCGAAATCGCAAATCATTGTACGCGTTTTGACACAAAATCCTGATGAAGAACTAAATGAACAATTTTTTGTCGATCGAATCCGCAAAGCATGGGAGTACCGCCAGCGAATGATTCCCGGCGTTCGCTCATGCCGCGCCATTTACGGCGAAGCCGACTTTTTGCCGGGGCTGATCGTCGATAAATACGAAGACGTGCTTGTCGTGCAAATTCTTTCCCTCGGAATGGAAAAACGGAAAGACTGGATTTTGCGCGGCTTGCTGGAAGTTTTTCAGCCAAAAGCGATTTATTTGCGCAATGACGTGTACGTTCGTGAACTGGAAGGATTGACACAAGAAAAAGGCTTTTGGTACGGCGAGTCGGAAACAGAAGTGCTGATTGAAGAAAACGGCGTCAAATATATCGTTGACATTGAAAATGGACAAAAGACTGGATTTTTCTTCGATCAAAGACAAAACCGCGCGGCAATTAAACCGCTTATTAACAGCGAGACGACAGTGCTCGACTGTTTTACTCATACCGGTTCGTTTATGCTCAATGCGTGCTTATACGGTGCAAAACATGTCACCGCTGTCGATATTTCCGAACACGCCATTGAAACAGCGAAGCGCAACGCTGCGTTAAACGGTTTTACAAACGTCGATTTTGTCGTCGCCAATGCGTTCGATTATTTGCGTGAAGCAGTTCGCGCTGGGAAGAAATGGGATATCGTCATCATTGACCCGCCGGCGTTCGCGAAATCGGCACAAGCCGTTCCGAAAGCGCTGCGCGGCTATAAAGACATCAACTTAAACGGTTTAAAACTTGTCAAAGATGGCGGCTTTTTCGTCACAGCAAGCTGCTCGTACCACGTGCATGCTGACTTATTCCGCGAAATGATCGCGGAAGCGGCGTTTGACGCAAAGAAAATTTTGCGGCAAGTGTACTGGAGCGGCGCCGGCTACGATCATCCAAAGCTTCTTGCCGCCGATGAAGGCGATTATTTAAAATTTGCCATTTACGAAGTGCGCTCGCGCAGGTAATAGTAGAAAACGCTTAGGATTACCATGTGGTCCTAAGCGTTTAACATTTTTTTATTTTTATGCAAAATATATAAGTAAAAACTAATCGAAATTAGCACGGAGAGCGCGGCGGTCATATAAATGCTTGAATAACCAAACCAGTGGCTAATTTGTCCAAAAACCATCGCTCCTACGCCAACCCCTAAATCGAAAAACGCGAAAAATGTCGCATTCGCCATTCCTTTGCGGTTTTTTGCCGCCCTCTCAACAGACCATGCTTGTAGCGCCGGTTGTACCGTTCCAAATCCCAACCCGTAAAGAATGGCCGCGGTAAACAAAATCACATTGCTTGGCAGCCAAGCCAACAATAACATTGCAATGAGAATCAGCGCAGCGCCCGGTATAAATACCGCGCGGTGTCCTTTTCTATCATACAACTGCCCGGCAAACGTTCTCGTTACCATGAGGGCAAGCGCGTATAGCAGGAAATACCATTGAATTCCTGAAATCCCTTTTTCCGCTGTATATAATGGAAGAAACGATGCGATTCCTCCAAACGTCACCGTAAGGAAAAATAGTAAAATCGACGGTTCCAGCGCGCTTTTTTCATAAATGTCCCATTTATGATGTGCTTGCATTTGCGGATTCTCAACCTTTTTATATGTAATATTCGCGGCAAACAACAGTGATGCCAAACCTAAAGCGGCGCAAATGAAAAAAAGATAGTGAAATGACAAAATTCCGGCAAGCAGTAACCCCGCAGACGGTCCGAAAGCGAGCGCTAAATTTCCTGATAAGCCATAATACCCCATTCCTTCGCCTCTTCGGCTGGCAGGGATGATGTCTGTTGCAATCGTACCTGCTGCTGTGGTGGAAAATCCCCAGCCGACGCCTTGAATAACCCTCATCATAAAGAGCAATAAAATGCTCGTAATAAAGCTATACGATCCTACAGAAATGACAAAGATCGCAAGCCCTAGCAAAAATACGAAACGCCGTCCCTTCGTCTCAAGCGCATGGCCGGCAAATGGTCGCATAATTAACGCCGAAAACGTAAAAATCCCGACAACTAAACCGATTAACTGATCATTTCCGCCAAGATGTTCGACAAAAAGCGGAATCGTCGGCAACGTCATTTGAAAGCCGAGAAAAACAAAAAAATTGGCTAAACAGATTAGCACAAAATCTTTTGTCCAAATTTTTTCTTTTACTCCTATCATTGCGTTACTTCGTTGCACATTCACAAAACATCCTCCTTCCAAATTGTCTTTTTATTTCGGGTTCCTTAATATTTTGTAGTATAACATAAAAATAGCAAAGACCATGATAGAAATAAACCTTTGTTTTTTTGCCCCGATATGTGGATCAAGTCCGCGAAATTGTGCAAAAACAAAACGGTAAAAAGCGATTTTATTTTCCAAAAATTTTAAGTTTACTGCACTAGTAATGGGATTTTACACAATATTTGGACTGACCGATATCTTCCTTTCCTCATCATAGAAGAGAAAAGAGACTAACCGAAAAATGCGGTCAGCCCCTTCACTCATTATACTTCAAAGCATTTTATACTGCGCTTTAATAAGTTCACAATACGCGCCGCGCGCTTTCATCAGTTCGTCATGCGTTCCTTGTTCGATAATCTCGCCGTGATCAAGCACGATGATGTTGTCCGCGTCACGGATCGTGGATAACCGGTGGGCGATAATCATCGCCGTTCTTCCTTTTAACAGTTTTTTCAGCGCCTTCTGGATGACCATCTCCGTTTCCGTGTCGATGCTTGCTGTCGCTTCATCAAGAATCAAAATTTTCGGATCAGCAAGCAGCGTTCTCGCAAACGAAAGAAGCTGGCGCTGACCGGTTGATAATATATTGCCGCGCTCTTCGACTTCCGTTTCGTATCCGTTTGGCAGCTTCATAATAAAATCGTGAGCGCCGACCGCTTTCGCTGCTGCCATCACCTCCTCATCGCTCGCGCTTGGATTTCCAAAACGAATGTTTTCCATAATAGTCCCCGAGAAAATAAACGTATCTTGGAGAACGATGCTCACTTGCGAACGAAGGCTGGCAAGCGAAATTCGCTGGATCGGATGTCCGTCGATTTTAATAACGCCGCGCGTTGCGTCATAAAAGCGGATGACTAAATTGGCGATCGTCGTTTTTCCTGATCCTGTATGGCCGACAAACGCGACCGTTTCCCCTGGATGAATGGTGAACGAAATTCCATTTAACGCTTTCCGTTTATCGTCATAAGAAAATTCCACGTTCTCAAAATCGATGCGTCCGCGAATATGGTCGATGGCAATCGGATTTTCCGCTTCCCCAACAAGCGGCCGTTCATCCAAAAATTCAAAAATCCGTTCCGATGAAGCCATCCCCATTAAAATTTGGTTATACACTTGCCCAAGCCGCGAAATCGGCTCCCAGAACATGCCTAAATAAAAGGAAAATGAAACAAACTCTCCGATCGTGCATTCTCCTTGTTGAATTAATATCGCCCCGTACCATATTAAAATCGCTGTGCCTAGCGCGGTCGTCATTTCCACAAACGGGCCGAACATCGCGTTTTTCTTTACCGCCTCCTTCCACGTTACAAAGTTTTCTTCGTTGATTCCTTGAAAGTATTCGCTATTTTCTTGTTCTTGCGTAAACGATTGTGTGACGCGAATTCCTTGCAAGCTTTCGTTTAAATGCGAATTTAATTGAGACTGTTTGATGCGTACTCGCTGCCATGAAGAGCGGATACGTTTGCGCAAGCTTGTCGAAATAAAAAACATGATCGGCAAAATAACCATAATCGCGACCGTCAGCTTCACGTTTAACGACAGCAAAATCGTAATAATTCCCGCTAGCAGCAAGACGTCCATCAGCAAATTCACGACACCGTTCGTAAATAAATCTTGCAGCGATGTCGTGTCATTCATGATCCGCACGAGAATCGAACCTGCCGAGCGCTCATCAAAAAAGCGATGCGATAATGTTTGCACATGTGTAAACAAATGTTTGCGCAAATCATAAATGACGTTTTGTCCAAGCATGTTCATCCAGCGAATGCGAAAAAAATTGGCAATATACAAAAGAAGATACAATCCGGCAATAAGAAGAACAAGCATCGTTAATAGCTTCGTATTTTTTTGAATAATCGCTTTATCAAACATATACACTCCGATTAAAATCGGCAAAAACAACCGCGCAATAGTCGAGACCATCACCGTCATCAACGAAAGCGGCAATAAATTCGTCACATATGGTTTTAAGTAGCTTAACAGCCGCCACATTTGCCGCCAGTTAAACGGTTTATCGATCGCGACATCTTGCGGATAATGAAATCGTTCCAGCACAAGTCGCCTTTTCTCTATTGCTTTCATCTCTTTCACCTACCTTGCCTCTCCCTGCAACACTGTCGCGCGATCTTGGTATTGAATATCATAAATGCGCTTATACAATCCGTTTTGCCGAAGCAACTCATCATGCGTGCCGCGCTCGACAATTCGCCCTTGTTCAACCACTAAAATCTCGTCTGCATGTTTTAATGAAGAAATACGATGGGCAATAATAAACGTCGTTTTTCCTTTCATCACGTCACGCAATGCCGATTGAATGCGTAATTCCGTTTCCATATCCACTGCGCTCGTCGCGTCGTCTAAAATGAGAATGCTCGGGTTTTTACAAATCGCCCTCGCAATTGCGATTCGTTGTTTTTGTCCACCGGAAAGCCCCAGTCCGCGCTCACCGAGAACGGTATCGTATCCGTCTGGAAGTTCCATAATAAAGTCATGCGCCCCGGCCCGCTTTGCCGCGTCAACGATTTCTTCCATCGTCGCATCTGGCCGGCCGTAGGCGATATTTGATTGAATCGTCGACGAAAACAAAAACGTTTCTTGAAAAACGACACCAACGTTGGAACGAAGCGTTTTTAGCGAATATTGCTCGATCGGGCGACCGTCGATCAAAATCTCTCCATCGCTTCGTTCGTAAAAGCGAGAAATTAAATGAGTGATGCTTGATTTGCCCGAGCCTGTCGCACCGATGATCCCTATCGTTTTCCCAGGGTACGCATAAAAAGAGACGTTTTGTAATGCTGGAGGAGCGTCGGCACGATAATATAGCGTCACATTGCGAAATTCGACTTCTCCTCTGATATGCGGCGTCGTATGATCAACGTTCTCGTCGCGAATCGTTTCTTTTGCTTCCAAAATTTCTAATAGCCGTTCCCCAGACGCCTTTGCCTGAGAAAACATATTAATCGTAAACCCAAGCTGCATAATCGGTCCTAAAATATACCATGTTAAGCTGTAAAAAGCGACGAGCTCGCCCGGTTGCAGCTTTTCATGCGTCACAAGATAACCGCCATATGCCAACAGCAGCACAACACAAATATTTCCGATTGCCTCCATTAATGGAAAATATTTTGCCCAAAGCTCAGACGTCGCGAGCTGGCTCGTTTTTAAATTTCCGTTTTTTTCATTAAACCGTTCCATTTCGGCCGCTTCTTTCGAAAGGGCTTTCACAGTATAAATTCCGCTAATGTTTTCCTGCACTTTTGTATTTAGCTTCCCGAATGATTGGCGCACCCGGCGAAACGCAGGATGAACATTTCGATCAAACTGATAAACGACAACCGCCAAAAACGGCAGCGCGGCCACTGTCACAAACGTTAATTTCGGAGAATAATATAGCATGACGCAGAAGCTTGCGCCGACCATAATGAGAAAACGCAGCGCTTCCGAAAAGCCGAATGCAAGAAAAAAACGGAATCCTTCGACATCGGACGTCAACCGTGACATTAAATCTCCGGTCTTCGCGTTATCATAATAACTAAACGGCAGCCGCTGCAATTTTTCATACAACGCATCCCTTAGAGCACGAACCGCTTGAATGCCGAACATATCCGCCAAATAATGCTGAATAAACGTCGATAACGCTTTTAACGCCATAACTCCGACAAACGCGATCGCCATCCATGGCACTAACTCATATCGGTGCCCGATGATCACGTCATCAATCGTTAGCTGCAAAATCATCGGATATACGACCGTAATCCCCGTAACAACAAGCAAAAAAATCATTGACCAAATAAAATCCTTTTTATATGGAAGATAAAACTGCCTTAATTTTCGAAAAACAGACATGCTTTCCCCTCTTTCCTGCAAAGTCTCCCATCCAATTATTGTTTAGCTTCCGCCGCACATCTGTTTACATCCTTAAAACCCCCACCTAAACAATATATTTAATTTTTTGTTTTCTTCATTTTACTTTCCAAACATCGGAAAAAATAGAGAAAATCATAACAATAATTTGTATTATTGTAACATCCTCTTTGTTTGGGAGCGCATGCCGTATTGCTTACGAAACTCGTTTGGACTGATACCTTCAGACTGTTTAAATACACGACTAAAATAGGCTAACTGAGAAAAGCCGCAACGATCGGCGATTTGCTCAATGCTTAAATCGCTAGAAACAAGAAGCAGACGCGCTTGTTCCAACCTCACCCTTTGCAAATATTCCATTGGAGTACAATCATATACCGCCCGCATGCATCGGGCAATATGATTTGGATGAAACCTTAACGCTTTGCCAATATCGCGGTAACTTATTTTGCGGTAATAATTTTTCCGCAAAAATTCCGCTGCCCGTTCAGCGACCGTCACCGCCGGGGATGACGTGTCTGTAACGGCATGTGTGCATAACTCTTGAAGCAGTTGTTGAAACCAAACATGCCGCTGCCATTCCCCAAAAAAAGATATGTCGCTCAATGAGCGAACAAGCTGTTCACATATTCGCTCTACTGTTTCCACATTGCGAATTGCCCCGTATTTGGAAAGACGAATCGCAAACGGCTGCTCTGAAAATAAATTTCGCCGTGTCACCCTGTCACTTTTTTCATGATGCGCTTTCTCCACATGCCTCCATCGGTGTGCCGCCATAAAATGAAACCAATAAAAACGCGTCTCCTCTTGACAAGCAGCAGTTGGATAATGGTGACAATCGGGATATAAAATCAGAAATTCCCCGCTTTTGACGCGAAACTCTTTCCCTTCTTCTCCAAGAAAAAGACAGCCATCCGCAACAATTAACAAATCAAACACACCAATATCGCGCCGGTTGGGATGACATTGGCCAATCCGGTAGACTGCCTCTCCTCCCGCCAAAAAAGTCGGCAAAGGCGGCGCAGCGATTTCAAGCATGAGTTTCTCTCCCTTCCGATTGCGTAATGAGATAAAAAAAGCTGCCTAGAGGCAGCTTTAGTTCCAGCCTTTTCGCTCCCGCAACGAAGTAATTTGCGCCGTATGATGTTTTCCATGCCATGCGTATAGCGCCGTTAACACGTATAAAGGAGCGGTTTCTTTTGTTCCTTCATGATAAAACTTCCGTTCGAAATCTTCGGCGCGCAGCGACTCAAGCAAGCGAGCCCATCGTTCATGAAGACCTTCGAGCAATTGTAGCGATGATTCGATCGGCAATGAACGAGCTTCTATCGTTTTCGCCCACTCGCTTTCTTCAAACGGTTTAATCGAAGGCACGTCCTCTGTTAATATCCATTTCGTGCGCAAAAACGCATTCATGCTTGCGTCGGCGAGATGATGCACAACTTGCACAACTGTCCATCCTCCATCGCGATACGGCGTATTCAGCTGCTCCTCATTCAACCCGCTGACCGCCTCCCGCAATTTGGCGGGTGCTTGGCGAATATCATCAATCCACTGTTTTACATCTTCTTCCCGAAATTCCTCCGGAGCTTTAAATTTGCCAATCGGATAGCGAATATCACCCATGATTTGTCTCCTCCTTTTTTTACATATATTCCATATCCACAAAAGAAATCCTGCTTAATTGGTAGAGGAAGAAAAAGTGAAACTTGACGATCCCGTCAAGAAATATGTTCCTGAGATTGCTGAGATTAAAGTTCTTGATGGTTTCGATGAAAACGGGCATCCCAAACTAAGAGAACCTAGAACAGACATTACAATCAACATGCTGATGCTCCACACCGCCGGCTTCGGTTACGAATTCTTTAGTCATGAGGATCGAAAATATCGTGATCAAAAAGAAATCCCTTCCATACTCACTAGCACCTTTGACTCGATCAAAAGTGTGCTGCTATTCGAGCCAGGCGAACGCTGGAACTATGGTGTTAACATCGACTGGGTTGGCAAGGTTGTCGAAGCCGTACGCGGTAAACGACTGGGGGAGGTAATGGCCGAGTATATTTTTGCTCCCCTTGACATGACCGACATCGGATTCACGCTAACGCCGTCAATGATGGAACGTCGCGCAACCATTCACAGTCGCACCAAAGATGGCAATATCACACCACTACCTGATCTCATCCTGCCACAATCTCCCGAAATGGACATGGGAGGACACGGCTTGTACGCCAGCATTGGTGAATATATGAAGTTTATCCGAATGATCCTAAATGACGGTGCAGGTGTGCTTAAACCGGAAACGGTCGCGCAAATGACTCAGAACGGGCTTGGCGCATTAAAGAGTGGCGGCTGGATCTCGTCTGATCCATCTCTAGCTAATGATGGTGAGTTCTACCCTGGCGTACAAAAATCGTGGGCTTATACATTCCAAGTAAACGAGGATCCCACACCTACAGGACGCCCAGCAGGTCAGTTGATGTGGGCCGGGCTGGCCAACCTGTTCTACTGGATCGACCGTAAGAACGGCATTGGTGGATTTTGGGCTTCTCAAATCTTCCCGTTCCACGATGTGGCTTCGTACTTAGGCTTCATCGAGTTCGAATCGGCAGTCTATAGTACGTTGAAACGGTTAGGTCAAATTGCCACTTAATCTGAAATTTCTAAAGGGCAATACGTTATTCAGATTTTTGTTCACCGCTTCCACCTCTTCATTCTCTGGCTTTCCCTTATCGCAAAAGCAATACAAGCATCAGTTCGATTCACATAGCAATAAAGCCGCCGAAATGAATGGCGGCTTTTGCCTAACTCCATAAATATACCCGCGCTTCATAAGGTTTTAGCTTAAAGCGTGTCGCGTTTTTATGCGGTTTTACGTCATAGTTTTGCAACACTAAATTTTCCGAGTTTAAGCGAATGCCATCATAACGGTACATAGCTGGTTTGGCGCTTAAATTGACAATAATCACCGCTTTTTCGTCACCGAGTGTTCTTGTGTACGCGTAAATTGTCGGATGCTTTTCTAAAAGTAAATCATACTTTCCATAAATGAACACTTCGTTATCCTTGCGAAGCCGAATCATTTTTTTGTAAAACTGAAGAACGGAATTCGGATCGCGCAATTGCGTCGCGACGTTAATGGTCTTATAGTTTTCGTTCACTTTCATCCATGGCGTTCCTGTCGTAAACCCAGCGTTTGGTGCATCAGACCATTGCATCGGAGTTCGCGAATTGTCGCGTCCTGTTTTCCAAATTACTTCCATTATTTCTTCATGGGAGCGCCCTTTTTCCCGCTCCATCTGATACATTCTTTTAATCGCAACATCCTTATAATCATCGATGCTCGGAAATCGAACGTTCGTCATGCCGATTTCTTGTCCTTGATAAATGAAAGGGGTCCCTTGCATGAAAAAGTACATCACGCCGAGCGCCTTCGCACTTTCGATAAGATACTCCTGATCATTCCCCCATGTGGAAACAGAACGAGGCTGATCGTGGTTTTCCAAAAACAACGCATTCCAGCCCCGGTTTTCCAAACCTTTTTGCCACTTTGTCAACGTGCGCTTTAATCGGCGCACATCGACTCCGCCGTTTGTTCCTTTTTGCCATAGCCCCAAATGTTCAAACTGGAAAATCATATTGAAAATTCCGTTTTCTTCACCGACCCATTCTTCCGCGTCTTCGATTGTAACACCGTTTGCTTCACCAACCGTCATAATATCATACTGCGCAAACGTTTGCATTTTCAACTCTCTTAAATAATCCATAATCCCCTCTTGGTTCATGTGGCCGGCAAACGAAGGAACATAGTCAAGCCCTTTCGGATTCGGCAAATCTGGCAATCCCGGCTTTTTCTTAATATGAGAAATAGCGTCGACGCGAAAACCATCGATTCCTTTATCCAGCCACCAATTGATCATTTTGTACAAAGCTCGGCGCACTTCGTCGTTTTCCCAATTTAAATCCGGCTGCTTCACGTCAAATATGTGCAAATAATATTGATCCGTTTTCGGATCATACTCCCATGCCGATCCGCCAAAAATGCTCTCCCAATTGTTCGGCTCTTTTCCGTTTTTGCCATCGCGCCAAATGTACCAATTCCGCTTTGGGTTATCCCGCGATGAACGCGATTCAATAAACCATGGATGTTCATCGCTCGTATGATTAATGACTAAATCTAAAATCAATTTCATGCCGCGCCGATGAATTTCTTCCAACAACAAATCAAAGTCTTCCATCGTGCCAAACTCTTTCATAATCGCGTGATAGTCGCTAATATCATATCCGTTATCGGCATTCGGCGACTTGTAAATCGGGCAAATCCATATGATATCGATTCCCATATCTTTTAAATAATCCAGCTTCTCGATAATTCCGCGAAGATCGCCGATTCCGTCACCATTTGAATCCATGAAGCTTCTCGGATAAATTTGATACGCGACTCCTTCTTTCCACCAAGCTTTCTTCAAGGCTGTGTCCTCCTCTTTTGTGCATACGTTTTCACTACTAACTGTACACTACATAATGGCAATATTACAATCTTTTTTTTGCAAAAAAAGAAAGCAGCCTTCTTTTTGACACGTTTGGAAGGCTGCTTTGTTCCATTTCTTACTCCACTTTGGAACGGTTCGCCTCATAAATTTTTAAATTATGGTACACCATTTTTAACAGCGGTGTTGCGATGTCATATTGTTCCGCCAGCGAAAGCAAATAGCCTTGCAAATGATCCGCTTCAATAAGCTGTCCTTTTTCCATATCACGCTGCATTGACGATTTCATCGTCGCTTCTATCTTGTTTAATTGCGCGAGTTGTTGTTCCTCGATATTATCAGCAATCGGTGCCCCATGCGCGCGCATTACCGTCGCGATTTCTTTTAACAATCCGAAAATAATTTCCTGTCCGTATTTTCCCGAACGAATCGGACCAATCGGCGCGCGGAACAGCGTCGTCACCCCTGACATTGTCGCGATAAATAAATATTTATTCCACATATCTGTAACGATTTTTTCGCTTGAGCGAAAACGGGCGTTGCAGCCGGAAAACAATTGTTCCAGCGCCTCAATGCGCTTCGTCCGCTCCCCGGACCACTCCCCAAATCGAACGTCATGGGAAGCGCTCGTCTGCACAATTTCTCCATGCTCATTCAGCGTTGTTTCAATAAAACAAAGCCCTCCTAATACATTTTCCTTTCCGAACTCATTCCAAAGCATGTCTATATGTGCCATGCCGTTTAACAGCGGTAAAATCATCGTTTTTGCTCCAACATACGGTTTCGCGTCGCGAATCGCTTCCGGCAAATGATACGCTTTATTGGAAAAAATAATGACATCAAACGGCTCCGCTCTTTCTCCTGTCACAAGCAGTTTCGGTTTCAACGCCGCATTTCCATGAACGCTATGAATGACAAGCCCTCGTTCTTGCAGCTGTTTTTTTCTTCGCTCACGGACGAGAAATGTCACGTCTACCCCTTTTTCCAACAATCGGCCGCCGAAATAACCGCCGACCGCTCCCGCTCCAACGACAAGCATGCGCATCGATGTCTGCCTCCTTAATAAATATTACAATTTCCATTTATGCTCATATTATAAAAAAAGGAAAAGGGGAAAAATATCCCCCTTCTTCATCATTAGCAACAGCGCGACACTTTTCCGCCTTTGCCGTTATAACGCGCTTCCTGCGCTTCGCAGAAAAACTCCTTTCTTGATTTGATCGGCTCCCCTGGATGATGCGTTTTCATATGTTCTACATACTTCTCATAGTTCGGAACACCAACAAGCAAATCAAGAAATTGCTTACGATAAGCCCAAATCGTACGCACCCACTTACGCATAATGTTTAACCTCATTTCCTCCATCTCTTGGAATGTAAGGTGATTCTTTTAACGGCACATGTTTATTTTTCAACACTTTCACCCACATGTTGACGCATGAAATCAACATCGCGACCACAACAAGCATGAAAATAGCGCATAGTGTTGCATCAATATAGTCATTCATAATAATTTGCCGCATTTGCGCCTCGTTGGCAGCAGGCGCCAGTATTTTCCCTTGAGATAATGCATCTTTAAACATATTGGCATGAGATAGAAAACCGACTTTCGGATCGCTGTGGAACAGCTTTTGAAACCCAGCTGTCATTGTTACGACTAAAAGCCATGTCGTTGGAATCAACGTCACCCAAACATAGGCTTTTTTGCCCATTTTGAACAGCACCGTCGTGCCGAATAATAACGCGATTCCCGCGAGCATTTGGTTGGCAATACCGAAAAGCGGCCACAACGTATTAATACCGCCGAGAGGATCGACTACCCCTTGATATAAGAAATAGCCCCAAGCCAATACACATAATGTCGTTGCGATAATATTGGAAACTAACGAATCCGTTTTTCCAAGCGGCTTATAGAAATGGCCAAGAATATCTTGAATCATAAAGCGGCCAACGCGCGTACCCGCATCGATCGTCGTTAAGATAAAGAGCGCCTCAAATAAAATCGCAAAATGGTACCAGAACGCCATCAACGCTTTTCCACCGACCACATTGGAAAGAATGACAGCCATTCCGATCGCCAGCGTCGGCGCTCCGCCAGTCCGCGACAAAATCGTTTGCTCGCCGACATCTTTAGCAAGTTCTGTAAGCATGTCAGGCGTAACAGTAAATCCCCACGAAGACACAACTTTTGCCGCTTGCACCACATCTTGCCCAATCAGAGCTGCCGGGCTGTTAATCGCAAAATACGCTCCAGGAGTCAACACACACGCGGCAACAAGCGCCATAATCGCTACGAACGATTCCATTAGCATTGCGCCATACCCGATTGGACGAGCGTGGCTTTCTATTTCAATCATTTTTGGAGTTGTACCAGATGAAACGAGCGCGTGGAATCCAGACACCGCACCGCAGGCAATCGTAATAAACAGAAACGGGAATAAGTCACCAGCAAACACCGGACCAGTTCCATCAACAAATTTCGTCAACGCTGGCATTTGCAAATCAGGAGCAACCACTAAAATTCCTAACGCTAAACCAACGATCGTTCCGATTTTTAAAAACGTGCTCAAATAGTCGCGTGGCGCGAGCAATAGCCATACCGGCAATGCCGAAGCGACAAACCCGTAAATAATCATCAAAATCGCAATCGTCTCGCCTTTTAATGTAAATATTTTCGCCAACGTCGGGTGCTCAGCGACGTGCTGGCCAGCTACCAACGAAACAATCAGGAGCACAAACCCGATCAAAGATGCTTCCGCAACGCGCCCTGGACGAATAAAGCGCATGTAAATTCCCATCAAAATCGCAATCAGAATCGTTGCGGCAATCGTAAACATTCCCCACGGGCTTCCTACGAGCGCTTTCACTACAACCAACGCCAAAACAGCCAATAAAATGATCATAATTCCTAAAATGCCAAGCGATGCAACAAATCCTGTAACTGGACCAATTTCTTCCTTCACCATCTCGCCAAGCGATTTACCGTTGCGCCGCATCGATGCGAATAAAATAATAAAATCTTGAACTGCTCCGCCTAAAACAACGCCGATAATAATCCAAAGCGTCCCCGGCAAATATCCCATTTGCGCCGCTAAAATCGGTCCGACAAGCGGCCCAGCGCCGGCGATCGCCGCAAAGTGATGGCCAAATAATACCCATTTGTTTGTCGGGACATAATCTTTTCCATCATTAAACACTTCCGCAGGCGTTTTACGATTGTCGTCAAGTTCAAACACTTTACGAGCGATAAATTTGCTATAAAAACGATACGCTACAGCATACGTACATACAGCAGCGACAATTAACCAAATCGCATTCACCGTCTCTCCACGGCTTAATGCGAGAACCGCGAACCCCGCTGCTCCAAGTGCGGAAATAACCCCCCAAAGCAAGATTGATTTTAATCCTTTCACGTCTTTTCCCCCTTGTTGTAAATGAACTTTACTTATATTATATTAATTATTCTGAAAAATTCAAAGAATTTGTTTGATAGATATTTTAACAATTATATTTATATTTTAACAATTATTATTTATAATCTTATATTTAACGTTTTTGACTCCAATTCCTTTCGAAACACCGGGCGATATTCACAGCGCCTTTGCAAACACGGCAAATGCCGCCAATCATCCGTTGGCGGCATTTGCTTCGCGTTTATTTTCCCGTGCCTTTTTCATTGTGCCGGCAATAATAACTCCAGCAACAACAAGCAGTTCAAATCCGTATTTGACAATCGGATTGGCAAAATACTGGTCTAAAAACGGCTCATCGACAATCATTTTCGAAGCGGTCCATGCAAGCACTCCCGCTCCGATTGTAATAATAATTGGAAAACGCTCAATCCACTTCAAAATTAACGTACTTCCCCATACCATAATAGGTACGGAAATTAACAGTCCTAATATAACTAGTAAGAAACTGCCGTGCGCGGCTCCCGCCACCGCCAGCACGTTATCTAACCCCATGAGTGCGTCGGCGATAATAATCGTGCGGATCGCCTCCCATAAGCTTCCTCCCGCTTCCACATCATGCCCTTTTTCTTCGACGAGAAGCTTATAAGCGATCCAAACAAGCAATATCCCCCCAACGAGCAGCAATCCTGGCACTTTTAATAACCATACGACAAACAATGTCGCAAGCGCGCGGATCACAACCGCCCCGACCGTTCCCCAAACGACCGCTTTTTTCTGCTGGTGTTTTGGCAAATTACGAGCTGCCAAACCAATGACAATGGCGTTATCGCCAGCTAATACAAGGTCGATAATGACAATCGATAAAAGCGCAGACAAAAATTCCATCGAAAATAATTCCATTTACCATTCCTCCTTTTAAATGTCGTATTTATTTTTTAAATGTGAAGGTGCCATTTTTACTATTCGTTGAAGAATAAACAATAGTACGGCTACATCATCGATGACGCCAAACAATCCAAGCCAATCGGGAATGATGTCAAATGGAAACACGGCATAAATCGATAAAAGTAAAATAGCAAGCATTTTTTTCAACATCGACACTTCTTGCGAACGAAAAAATTCTATTAAAAATGGGATAAATCGGCGAATTTTAATGATGAAACGCAGTCGTTTCCATATTTTTCTCATCATATCCCCTCTACTTTTCCGAATTTCTTTTTTATTTTCCCCAATCCTCCTCCCTCTAGAAATGTTGATATATCAAGGCTTTTCGGCCTCTCAGGGGTGTCAAAAAAATATTTTTCGACAAAATCCCTTACATCCTTTTTCAGTTTTGTGGATATCTTACAGAACCAGGGTGCGCTTCGCGGCCACGTCTGGATACATTTTCCTGACGTGGGGGGGAAGCGTATTCGATGCACCCTTGGATCTCCGCATCGCTGATGAGGACGAACCCTCCCATGTCTCCGGGCGTCTTTGCGCCAACATTCCCTCGTTCGGTCTCGTCATCAGGCGGAGGCCGGCCAAGCTTTCTTAGGGACTCGAGGTCGCATGGAGGAGATCACGCCAGCTTCTCCGG
>NZ_FOJS01000043.1 GCF_900111865.1 Parageobacillus thermantarcticus
CGAGTAAGATCCCTCGAAGATGACGAGGTTGATAGGTCCGAGGTGGAAGCGTGGCGACACGTGGAGCTGACGGATACTAATCGATCGAGGACTTAACCAAGCGGAAAAACGGAAATCGCCTAGCGAAACGGTTTCTTCCGAACGGACGGTTATCTAGTTTTGAGGGAATGAAATTCCCCTTGACAAAAATCATTATTGGAATATAATAAAATATGTCCAATTGAGATGCTTGCCTAGTGACAATAGCGGAGAGGAAACACCCGTTCCCATTCCGAACACGGAAGTTAAGCTCTCCAGCGCCGATGGTAGTTGGGGCCAGCGCCCCTGCGAGAGTAGGTCGTCGCTAGGCTATTATTATGATTCGCTTATTACTGCATATCGTTTTGTGGGCTGAATAGGCCGGAAGAGAAAGGGACAACAAACAGGAAAATCGTGATGGGTTGCCTCGACGCATCCAAACATCTTTGAATTCGCTAGTAGAGCTAGTAGAGGAAGAGATAACGAATTGAATAAAGCTTTCTAAATCAATTATTCCTTATCTATCGTCGCGGGGTGGAGCAGTCCGGTAGCTCGTCGGGCTCATAACCCGAAGGTCGCAGGTTCAAATCCTGCCCCCGCAACCAATAATTGGTCCCGTAGTGTAGTGGTTAACATGCCTGCCTGTCACGCAGGAGATCGCGGGTTCGATCCCCGTCGGGACCGCTTAAAGCTGGGTAAAACTTTATTGAAAACGAAACAACCGATGTTTCGTTTTTTATTTTTTATCCTTAGGAAGTCGTTTCCTAAGGTTTTTTATTTTTTTCAGATTTGTTGTCAATCCATTGTCGAGGTCATATGGCGATCTCATTCTTCATGAAGATTAGCACAGATTTTTACTTATTTAGGAGAATAGCATGAATGTAATCTTTATTGAATGGGAAAGTGGTAATAAGCGACAATAATATGATAAAATTTCAGAAGCGAAGGTTATCATTATAAAAATGCAAAGGTGAAACGTGATGGAACGCTATGAACTGATTATGCGCTCTCCTGAGGAAACGATGCGTCTTGCCTCAAAATTTGGGGAAAAGCTGGATGCAAAAGATGTCATTACGTTAGAAGGGGATTTAGGCGCGGGAAAGACGACGTTTACAAAAGGGCTGGCGAAAGGACTCGGAATAAGAAAAACGATCAGCAGCCCTACTTTTACGATCGTCAAGGAATATAAAGGCCGCCTCCCTCTTTATCATATGGATGTGTATCGTTTGGAAGATACAATGGAGGATCTCGGTTTTGACGAATATTTTGATGGAGACGGCGTAACTGTCGTCGAATGGGCGCATCTCATCGAACCGCAACTGCCGCCGGAAAGACTGAACATTTCTTTGTTTCACTATGGCAATGATGAACGAAAATTGGTGATTGAACCAATCGGAAAACGATATGAACAGTTATGTAAGGAGATTTTAGGGGCATGAAAATATTAGCGATCGATACATCAAATGTGGCAATGGGCGTCGCGTTAGTGGAAGACGATATCATAAAAGGAGAAATAGTGACAAATATAAAAAAAGACCATTCCGTTCGTTTAATGCCGGCAATTCAGTCTTTATTAAAAGATTGCGGCGTGTCTCCCCACGAACTAGGGTTAATTGTCGTCGCGAGAGGGCCGGGATCTTATACGGGAGTGCGCATCGGGACAACGATCGCAAAAACGCTAGCGTGGGCATTAAATATTCCGATTGTAGGAGTGTCCAGCCTTGAAGCGTTGGCGGCAAACGGAAGGTATTTTTCCGGTGTTATCTCCCCGTTTTTTGATGCAAGAAGAGGGCAAATTTATACAGGGTTATATCGTTATGACGGCGGACAGCTGGAATGCATAGAAGATGACCGGATCGTTTTGGCTGATGAATGGGCGCGCAAACTGCAGGAAAGGCAGGAGAGAGTGTTATTTATCGGATCTGATATCCCGTTATATAAGGAAACGTTTCAGCAACAACTTGGCGATTTTGCGCAATTTGCGCCGCCATCGTTACAGCTGCCTCGCCCAGGTGAGTTGGCGCTGCTTGGAAAAAATAAAGAAAAAGCGGACGTTCATACTTTTGTACCCAATTACGTTCGCCTTGCCGAGGCAGAAGCAAAATGGCTTGCCAAACAAAAAGGGGAAAACAAAGATGGGGATGGAAATTCAATTTCGCTCAATGACCTTAAATGATATTGATGCAGTGCTGCAAGTGGAGCATGCCTCTTTTACGGTTCCTTGGAGCAGAGAATCGTTTTATAATGAACTTGTTTATAACCGTTATGCTAAATATATCGTCATGGAACATAACGGCCGCATCATCGGTTATGCGGGAATGTGGGTCGTGATCGATGAAGCGCATATTACAAATGTAGCTGTATTGCCTGAATATCGTGGCAAAAAATTAGGGGAAGCGCTAATGCGTAAATTGATGGAAACGGCGAAACAACTCGGCGCCGTTACGATGACGTTGGAAGTTCGGGTTTCTAACCATGTAGCCCAATCTTTATATCGAAAATTAGGGTTTCTTAATGGCGGAATCCGCAGACAATATTATCCAGACAATTTAGAAGATGCTCTTGTAATGTGGGTGAATTTATCATGAATCATGACATATATGTGCTTGGAATTGAAACGAGCTGTGATGAAACCGCAGCAGCAGTGGTGAAAAATGGAACAGAAATTTTGTCCAACATCGTCGCTTCACAAATGGAAAGCCATAAACGCTTTGGCGGAGTCGTTCCAGAAATTGCCTCGCGCCATCATGTCGAGCAGATTACGTTCGTTATTGAAGAAGCGATGAATCAGGCTGGCGTTTCGTTTCAACAATTGAGCGCTATTGCGGTAACGCAAGGCCCGGGATTAGTCGGCGCGCTTTTAATTGGTGTGAACGCGGCGAAAGCGTTGGCATTTGCTTATGGCCTTCCTCTTGTAGCCGTTCATCATATCGCTGGGCATATTTACGCGAACCGGCTTGTCGCGGACATGAAATTTCCGTTATTGTCGCTTGTTGTTTCTGGAGGGCATACGGAACTTGTGTACATGGAGGAGCATGGCAAGTTTCAAGTCATCGGCGAAACCCGTGATGACGCGGCAGGAGAAGCGTATGACAAAGTGGCGAGAGCATTAAACCTCCCTTATCCAGGCGGGCCGCATATTGACCGTTTGGCACACGAAGGGAAGGTGACGATTGATTTGCCGCGGGCATGGCTGGAGGAAGGGTCGTATGATTTTAGTTTCAGCGGATTGAAATCGGCGGTATTAAACACGCTTCATAACGCGAAGCAACGCGGGGAACATATTGACCCGAAAGATATGGCGGCCAGCTTCCAAGCGAGCGTCATTGACGTGCTTGTAACGAAAACGGTCAACGCGGCAAAAGAATATAATGTGCGTCAAGTGCTGCTTGCGGGCGGAGTCGCAGCAAATAGAGGCTTGCGAGCGGAGTTGGAGCGGAAAATGGCTGAATTGAACGGTATCGAACTAGTCATTCCGCCATTATCGCTCTGCACCGACAATGCGGCGATGATTGCAGCGGCAGGAACCGTTTTGTTTGAACAAGGAAAGCGCGCTGATATGGCATTGAACGCCGATCCAAGTTTAGAATTAGCGTAAACGTTAGCGAAAGGACTTCTTTCAAGGAAATTCTTGGAGGAAGTTCTTTTTTTATTTAATAGTACGAGACGGTTATTTTGGAACGGATCTTTTTTGAACGTTCGTACTATAGAAATAAAGAAAAATTTTTTATCAAAAAATAATCGGTGTGAATATATTTATCCACAAATTGTGGATATTGTGGAAAAATAGAAATAATCTTGTTTTATTAAGGAGAAAATAATCACAAATTTTCCCCAATAAAAACGGATTTTTTTGTGGATAATGTGGAAAAGTCGGTGAATAACTTGGATTACGGGAAGGAAATTGGGGATAACTTTGTGGGTATGTGATTAATTAAAAAAATATCCGCGGTTGCATGAACACGCGGATGTTTTTTGGCCATTATTATTCTAATGTATGAAGTGTTTCCCATTCTTCCAGTAATTTTTCTAATTTTTCTTTTATCTCTTCATTTTCTTTTGTTAACTGTTGTACTTTTTCATGATCTTGATAAACGTCCGGATCGCATAATTGTTCATCGATATGCGCGCTTTGCTGTTCTAATTCGCTAATTTCTGTTTCAATTTCTTCAATGCGCCGTTTGCGCTGCCGTTCTAGTTTTTTTGCCTCTTTTTCCTGTTCGTAGCTAAGTTTTGATGATGATTCTTCGTAAGAGCGGTCTGCTTGTTTCTCGGAAGCGAGGCGTTCTAGTTCAAGCAGTTCCGCTTTTTTGGCGATATAGTAGTCATAGTCTCCTAAATACTCGGTAATCCCGTCGCTGGAAAGCTCATATATTTTCGTAGCGATTCGGTTAATAAAATAGCGGTCGTGGGAAACGAACAAAATGGTGCCGGGATATTCAATTAAGGCGTTTTCGAGCACTTCTTTACTATCTAAATCAAGATGGTTTGTCGGTTCGTCAAGAATGAGGAAATTCGCTTTTTGCATCATTAATTTGGCAAGCGCCAGCCTCGCTTTTTCGCCACCGCTTAGCGCCGATACAGGTTTCAGGACGTCGTCGCCGGAAAATAAAAAATTACCAAGTACTGTCCGAATTTCTTTTTCCGTTTTTTCCGGATACGCATCCCAAAGTTCGTCTAAAACGCGCTTATTGGATGATAAATCTGCTTGATTTTGGTCGTAATAGCCGATTTGCACGTTCGAACCGTAGCGGAAACGCCCTGCTTGCAACGGAAGTTTGTTTACGATCGCTTTTAGCAGTGTCGACTTTCCGATCCCGTTCGGTCCGACGAGCGCGATGCTTTCGCCGCGCGTGATGCGGAAGCGAATGTTGCGAATGATGGTTTTGTCCATATCATACCCGACCGCGACGTCTTCGGCGATCAGCACGTCATTTCCGCTTTGCCGTTCAATATCGAAAGAAAAGGAAGCGGATTTTTCATCACCGATCGGCTTTTCTATTATCTTCATTTTTTCCAACTGTTTTCGCCGGCTTTGGGCGCGTCTCGTTGTAGAGGCGCGGGCGATATTACGTTGAATAAAGTCTTGGAGCTTTGCGATTTCTTCTTGCTGTTTTTCGTACAGTTTTCGTTCCCGTTCGTATTCGGCCGCTTTTTGTTCTAAGTAACGGCTATAATTTCCCGTGTATCGTTTCAGCGTTGTACGCGATAGTTCGTATACTTGGGTGGCGACTTTATCGAGAAAGTAACGGTCGTGGGATACGACGAGAATGGCGCCGGGATATGTTTGCAAATATTGTTCGAGCCATGTCAATGTTTCGAGATCTAAATGGTTTGTCGGTTCGTCCAAAATCAGCAAATCCGGCTTCATTAAAAGCAATTTTCCAAGCGCCAGACGAGTTCGCTGCCCGCCGCTTAGCGATTGAACGGGAGTCGTCATATAATCATATTGCGAAAATTGTAAACCGTGCAAAACCGAGCGAATATCGGCTTCGTATTGATAGCCGCCTTGTTCTTTATAGCGCTCTTGCAACGCGTCGTAATCTTTCAATAGCTTTTCGTAGCGGGAAGAATCGGCAAGCAAGTCGGGATCGCCCATTTGCCGCTCCATCTCGCGCAATTGAATTTCCATTGCTTTCAGCGGAGCAAACACCGTCATCATTTCTTCCCAAATCGATAAAGAGGAATGCAGCCCGCTATCTTGCGCGAGATATCCGATCGATACTTCCTTCGGTTTGATGATTTCCCCGCTGTCGTAAGACATTTCGCCGGCGATAATTTTTAATAATGTCGATTTTCCCGCCCCGTTTCTTCCGACGAGGGCAATTCGGTCTTTTGATTGTATTTCTAATTTTATATTCGATAAAATAAGATCAGCACCGAAATATTTTGTCAATTGATTGACTTGTAAAATAATCATTGTCGTTCACCTCTCGTTTAACAATAATAGTGTAGCGTAACTTGTTTTCTTATCGCAATAAAACGATAAAAGACAGATGGCGAAAAATAGTGTATAGTTTATAAGTGGAGGAGATTGCATTGACATCATTTACGCATTTTAATGAACAAGGTCGCGCAAAAATGGTCGATATTACAGAAAAGGAAGACACCGTTCGTGTAGCAGTTGCGCGGACGAGCGTGACTGTCAATAAAGAAATTTACGAGAAAATGACGAACCATGCTATTGAAAAAGGGGATGTGCTTGCTGTTGCGCAAATAGCTGGCATTATGGCGGCAAAAAAGACGCCGGATTTAATTCCGATGTGCCATCCCCTTATGTTAAAAGGAGTCGACATCCAGTTTGCTTGGCATGTCGAAGAAGAAAAAGGGTTATATGAACTAGTGATTACCGTAACGGTGAAAACAAAAGGAAGCACAGGAGTAGAGATGGAAGCGCTAACGGCTGCTTCCGTTTGCGCGCTGACGGTGTATGATATGTGTAAAGCGTTGGATAAAGGAATGGTCATTGGTCCAACCTATCTAATGGAAAAAAAAGGTGGGAAATCAGGCCATTATCAACGAGAAAAAAGTCATGCTGGGGGATTTGTGAATGAGCAATGAACAACCAAAAATTCCGCAAGCAACCGCAAAACGTTTGCCATTGTATTACCGTTTTTTGAAAAATTTACATGCTTCAGGAAAACAACGGGTTTCTTCCGCGGAGTTGAGTGAAGCAGTGAAAGTCGACTCCGCGACAATTCGCCGCGATTTTTCTTATTTCGGCGCACTTGGCAAAAAAGGATACGGGTATAATGTCAATTATTTATTATCTTTTTTTCGCAAGACGCTTGATCAAGACGAAATTACCGAGGTGGCGCTATTCGGCGTCGGCAACTTAGGGACGGCGTTTTTAAATTATAATTTTTCGAAAAACAACAATACCAAAATTGTGATGGCATTTGACGTAGATGAAAAGAAAATCGGAAAAGAAGTTGGCGGCGTGCCTGTATATCATTTGGACGAGCTGGAAACGCGCCTTCATGAGGGTATTCCTGTCGCGATTTTGACCGTTCCCGCTCACGTAGCGCAATGGATTACCGATCGTCTCGTTCAAAAAGGAATTAAAGGAATTTTAAACTTTACGCCGGCCCGTTTGAACGTGCCGAAACATATTCGCGTCCACCATATTGATTTGGCGATCGAATTGCAATCGCTCGTCTATTTCTTAAAAAATTATCCAGCTGAATAAAGGAGAGAATGAAAAGTGAAATATTTGCTCATTGTGCTTGTGATTTTATTATTGTTTGGAACGAAAAAGCTCCCGGAGTTGGGCAAGTCGCTCGGCCAATCGCTGCGTGAGTTTAAGGACGCGACAAAAGGGCTGGCGGAAGAGGATGAAAAAAAGCAAGACCAACTATGATTTGTTAGGATGATTGAAGCATGGACGATAAAGAAATGTCGGTGTATGAACACCTAGGAGAATTGCGGAAGCGGCTTATTATCGTTGTTGTGTTTTTTGTCATCGCGCTTGTCGCAAGTTTCTTTTTCGTGGAGCCCGTCATTTTATATTTGCAGCAGACGGATGAAGCGAAAGAATTGACGATGAACGCTTTTCGTCTGACAGATCCGATAAAAATTTATTTTCAATTTGCGTTTGTCATTGCGTTTATTCTGACCGCCCCGGTTCTCCTTTACCAAATTTGGGCGTTTGTCAGCCCTGGTTTGTATGAAAAAGAACGAAGAGTTACGCTAAGCTACATTCCGCTTTCGATTTTTCTCTTTTTGGCCGGCGTTAGCTTTGCGTATTTCGTTCTATTTCCTTTTGTTGTCCGCTTTATGCAAAATTTAGCAGAACGTCTTGGCATTCATCAAGTTATCGGCATTAACGAATATTTTCAATTTTTGCTTCATCTTGTCTTGCCGTTTGGGATCGTATTTCAACTGCCGGTCGTTGTGATGTTTTTAACAAGGCTCGGCTTGATTACACCGATGTTGTTAGTGAAAGTGCGCAAATATGCATATTTAGTTTTATTGATTTTGGCGGCAATCATTACTCCGCCGGATGTGCTGTCACAAATCATTGTCATGATTCCGCTTTCGATTTTATATGAAATTAGCATTTGGGTTTCGAAAATGGCTTATCGAAAAGTGTTATTGGCGCAGAAGGAACAAGAAAACCTCCCGTGAATGCGCGGGAGGTTTATTTTTTAAAGTGGAGTATTAACAGGCGAATTGCGGTGCCAAAATCGAGCGTAGCGAGTATCGCGAGAACGATCGTGAAAAAATTCCAAATGGTTTCATCGGCGCTTTGAATCGACAAGTAAGTAAATAGGATGCCCATAAGGAAATAGAAAAGCGCGAATTGCAACGGTGACCCTTTCATCATATTAAAAGCCTCCAATAATGAATTGTATATGTTCTGTTTGCCGCATTATTTTTTCAATATCATCGGCAAGTATTGTCTGTACGAATACGACGAACGTATTCATAGCGACATGGGCAAAAATCGGAACGAAAATGCGTTTTGTTTTCGCGTAAAGAAACGCGAAGGTGAATCCCATTGTCGCATACAAGAGCAAGTGTTCGAGTTCCATATGGACGACGGCAAATAAAAGCGAACTAACTAGCGCGGAAATGAAAAAGTTGTATTTTTGATATAGCGTTCCGAAAATAATTTTGCGGAAAATAATTTCTTCTAAAATCGGCCCGATGATGGAAGTGACGACCATCAATAATGGTGTGACCTGAATGATATCGACAATTCGCTTTGTATTTTCTGAACCAGGCTCGATGCCGAGTAAGCGCCATTCAATATTGGCGGCAACGCTTTGAGCAAACAATGCCAAAAAGAAGCCGCCGATGGCCCACATCCATGCTGTTGATAACGGAACGTCAGAGCGGGTGCGGCGCTGTTTTATATCTTCGCGCAAGAAAAAGAGGATGATGAGAAAGGCAATGGAAAAGCTGATCACCGCCCAATAGCCAGAGGCGATCTCCGCCGCGACAAAGTCATTTTTTGCGTGTTTTCCGACACCGAGAAAATGCAACAACGGGACTCCTACGATACCTGATAGTTGCATGATGATGTACGTAATGATGACATACCAATAGCGCCGTTTCAACGAAACTTACCCCTTTACCGATAAAATAATGATACTTTCCGTATTGTAGCACATCTTTTATCAAAAATGACAAAAAAGAATCGATTATTGTTGTTTAGATTTTGTCGAAATGTGAAATAATTTAAGGGGAGAAAACGAGAAAAAACAAGTTATTTTTTTGTATTTCCTACTTGCAAAAAAAAGAGAAGTTCATTAATATTATAAGTGTGTTAGCACTCAACATCGACGAGTGCTAATAAGAACGGCGAAAATTATGTTAAGGAGGTTGTTTTCCGTGTTAAAGCCATTAGGTGATCGCGTTGTCATTGAGATCATTGAAACGGAAGAAAAAACTGCAAGCGGTATCGTATTGCCAGACACTGCGAAAGAAAAACCACAAGAAGGTAAAGTTGTTGCTGTTGGAAAAGGACGCGTGCTTGATAACGGCGAACGCGTAGCTCCAGAAGTGGAAGTTGGCGATCGCATTATCTTCTCGAAATACGCGGGTACAGAAGTGAAATATGACGGCAAAGAATACTTAATTTTGCGTGAAAGCGATATTTTGGCTGTTATTGGTTAATATACAGCGTTGATAACATAGATATACAAAAAATACTTAACGATTCCATTTTATAAGGAGGTAACGGGGTATGGCAAAAGAAATTAAATTCAGCGAAGAAGCTCGTCGCGCGATGTTGCGCGGTGTGGACAAACTAGCTGATGCAGTAAAAGTAACGTTAGGTCCAAAAGGCCGTAACGTTGTATTAGAGAAAAAATTCGGTTCTCCATTAATTACAAACGACGGTGTCACAATCGCGAAAGAAATTGAATTAGACGATCCATTTGAAAACATGGGTGCGAAGCTTGTCGCTGAAGTTGCAAGCAAAACGAATGACGTTGCTGGGGACGGTACGACAACAGCGACAGTTCTTGCACAAGCGATGATCCGTGAAGGATTGAAAAACGTTACAGCTGGCGCAAACCCAATGGGCATCCGCAAAGGTATTGAAAAAGCGGTCGCTGTGGCGGTAGAAGAATTAAAAGCAATCTCCAAACCAATCCAAGGAAAAGAATCGATCGCGCAAGTTGCGGCTATTTCTGCGGCTGACGAAGAAGTTGGCCAATTAATTGCAGAAGCAATGGAACGCGTCGGCAACGACGGTGTAATCACGTTAGAAGAATCGAAAGGCTTCACAACGGAATTAGACGTTGTCGAAGGTATGCAATTTGACCGCGGTTATGCGTCTCCATACATGATCACAGATACGGAAAAAATGGAAGCAGTGCTTGAAAATCCATATATCTTAATCACTGACAAAAAAATCTCGAACATTCAAGATCTCTTGCCGATCTTAGAACAAGTGGTTCAACAAGGCAAACCGTTGTTAATCATCGCGGAAGACGTTGAAGGCGAAGCGCTTGCGACATTAGTCGTAAACAAACTTCGCGGTACATTCACTGCGGTAGCGGTTAAAGCGCCTGGCTTCGGTGACCGCCGTAAAGCAATGTTGGAAGACATCGCGATCTTAACTGGCGGTGAAGTCATCTCCGAAGAACTAGGACGCGAATTAAAATCGACAACAATCGCATCGCTTGGCCGCGCTTCGAAAGTCGTCGTAACGAAAGAAAATACGACAATCGTAGAAGGCGCTGGCGATTCGGAACGCATTAAAGCTCGCATCAACCAAATCCGCGCGCAATTAGAAGAAACAACTTCTGAATTTGACCGTGAAAAATTGCAAGAACGTCTAGCAAAACTAGCTGGCGGCGTAGCGGTCATCAAAGTTGGCGCGGCGACAGAAACAGAATTGAAAGAACGCAAATTGCGCATTGAAGACGCGCTCAACTCTACTCGTGCGGCGGTTGAAGAAGGTATTGTAGCCGGCGGTGGTACGGCATTAATGAACGTATATAACAAAGTTGCTGCTATCGAAGCAGAAGGCGACGAAGCAACTGGCGTGAAAATCGTTCTTCGCGCAATCGAAGAGCCAGTTCGCCAAATCGCGCAAAACGCTGGTTTGGAAGGCTCTGTTATCGTTGAACGCTTAAAAACAGAAAAACCTGGCATCGGCTTCAACGCTGCTACTGGCGAATGGGTAAACATGATCGAAGCTGGTATTGTTGACCCAACGAAAGTAACTCGTTCCGCTCTGCAAAACGCAGCTTCGGTTGCCGCTATGTTCTTAACAACAGAAGCAGTTGTCGCTGACAAACCAGAAGAAAACAAAGGCGGCAACAACGGAATGCCAGACATGGGCGGAATGATGTAATAAAGGGAACTAGCCAAATAATTTAACCGCAAGGACTACTTCCTATAAAAAAGGAGGTAGTCCTTTTTTGTTGCTCAAAATTGTAGACGCCGGAATTTCAAAAACAACAATAAATTTATAAGACGTTTCTCATTTTCTCAACTAAATGTATTCCGCAACTCATTAATCGCTAAGATGACAAACAGCACAAGGCAAAGGGTGAGGAATAAATTCGACAGCCAATGGTTTCGTCCTTCTTCTGGCAATTCTTTTTTCGAATTTAAAAGCCATAGCAGCGTGATGGCCAAAAACGGCATAAACAATGCTCCCAACGCGCCGTATGCGATAATTAAGCCGACCGGTTTGCCGATAAAGTGAAGCAGCATCGGCGGGAAGGTTAACCAAAATACGTAGAAGCGAAACGCTTTTGTTTGGTTTAACTTTTCTTTATCGACGCTTGATTTCCGCATATTGCGGATAAAATCGGCGAACAAATAGGAAACCCCGTTCCATACGCCGACGACGGATGTGAACGAAGCGGACCAGAATCCAAGCAAAAATAGCCAACGTGCGGCCGGATGAATCTCGTTTCCCATAATGGACGCAAAGGATACAAGCCCTTGTTCGCCACTGATGCTCGCATCCGTTCCATATAATAACGCCGCGCCAAGTACAAGAAGCGATAAAGTAAAAATAGCTGTCACGATATAGGCAATCGCTGAATCATAGCGCATTGTCGGAACGTAAGAGCGGTCTTTCCAGCCATTTTCTTGAATCCAATATCCGTAAGAAGCCATTGTAATAGAACCGCCCACTCCACCGATCAATCCGAGCGCATAAAGAAGCGAGCCTTTTGGCAAGTCAGGAACCGCTGTATGCCATAGTCCGCTAAGTTTTGGAAGAACGAGAACGGCCGAGCCGACGACAGTGATAAACATAAGGCCGACCAGTATGTTCATGGAGCGCTCAAATAGTCGGAAGCGTCCCGACCAAGTGAGAGCAAACCCCGCAATTCCGTGGATGACTGCCCATGCCCATAGCGGAATCGCCGGAATCATCGCGGACATCGCCAGCGCGCAAGACGATGTGCCGGCCGCTCCGTATACGAATCCCCAAATAAGAGAGTAAACGCCAAAATAGCCGGAAGCCCATTTTCCCATCGACTGCCAGCCTTCAAAAATCGTCTTTCCACTCAGTAAATGCCAGCGGCCTACCCCTTCATTCAGGACAAACTTCAAGATCGCTCCGACGATAATGGCCTAGGCAAAGACAAGACCGTAGTTTGTTCCAGCGACGAGCGCCGCCACAAGGTCACCCGCTCCGACTCCTGTGGCTGCGACGATTAGTCCGGGACCGATGATGTTCCATTTACCGCTATTTTTCATGCCCATCCCCCTTATAAAATTATTCTAAAAATTATGTATATTTGTTATCATATTACTTGAAATAACAGTTCATGTCCACTTGTTAAGCTTATGAAATACGTTTTCAGTAGTAAAAAGGTTTTGCGCTATATTTGTAGAATAGTAAACGATAAAACCAATCATAAAGGAGTTTTTATGGATGGAAACGAACGAAACGTTACAGCCAACTATTGCTCAAGTGGTGGAAAACGTAGAAAAAGTGATTATCGGCAAACGAGATGTTGTCATATTAAGCATTGTTGCACTGCTTGCGAAAGGGCATGTGCTGCTTGAGGACGTTCCGGGAGTCGGAAAAACGATGCTTGTACGCGCGCTGGCGAAATCGGTTAATGCGCAGTTTAAACGAATTCAATTTACTCCTGATTTGCTGCCGAGCGATGTGATTGGAGTGTCCGTTTATAATCAGAAAGAAATGCAGTTTGAATATAAACCGGGGCCGATTATGGGAAACATCGTTTTGGCGGATGAAATCAACCGCACTTCGCCGAAGACGCAATCGGCGTTATTGGAGGCAATGGAAGAAGGAAATGTGACGGTCGATGGGGTGACGAGACCGCTGCCGCGCCCGTTTTTCGTGATGGCGACACAAAACCCGATCGAGTATGAAGGGACCTATCCGTTACCAGAAGCTCAACTCGACCGTTTTATGTTCAAACTGAAAATGGGGTATCCTTCACTTGCGGAAGAAATAGAAATGTTAAACCGTAGCGAAAAAGTACCGCCGATTGAAGAAATACAGCCTGTCATCACGATGGATGAGTTGCTTCATTTGCAAAAACAAGTAGCCGATGTATATGTCGATGAAAATGTAAAACGTTACATCGTCGAAATGGTGCAACAAAGCCGAGAAAACGCTTCGATTTATTTAGGAGTAAGCCCGCGCGGTTCCGTTGCGCTGATGAAAGCGGCGCAAGCGTATGCGTTTGTGCATGGGCGCGGATTTGTCATTCCTGACGATGTGCAGTTTTTAGCGCCATACGTATTGTCTCATCGCATCATTGTTAAATCGGAAGCAAAATTTGATGGACTCACAGCCGAAGAAATGGTTGCTCAAATAATGAAAAGAACACCTGTTCCTATTCAAAGGTAGTGAAACGATGAGAAAACGAATGCGCTTTATGAGACAAATTTTCGTATTATGCGGTTTGTTCGCCGTGCTTTTTTCGTATGCGATGTTTCAGGGCGGTTTTGTCAGCTGGTTTTTGTTTTATAGTTTTCTACCATTCGGCCTTTATTCGCTGGCAATCGCCATTTATCCGTTTCATCGTGCCAGCGTGCGGCGGATGATTTATCAGCGGCGCTATCATGCCGGCGATTCGCTCACGGCGACAGTGGAAGTGCGTTTTCCGTTTTGGTTTCCGTTTGTCGCGATGGCGATCGGGGAAAACCACGTTTCTACTTTAAATGTGGCGCAGACGAAAGCAACGATTCCGTTTATTTGGAAAAAAACGTTTTCTTATACGTATCAGTTGCGTGAATTGCCGCGTGGCGAGCATGTTTTCACCGCCATTCGCCTTACCGCCACCGATTTTTTTGGACTTGTGGAAAAAGATTCGGTTTATTTGCTGGAAGAAACGATCATTGTATACCCTCGCTATATTGACATGTCGTACCGGAAAGTCAGGCATTATTTCGAACAAGGAATTGCCGCTTCTTCATTTTTGCTTCACCGCGATATGACAATGGCAGTCGGTGTCCGCGAATATGCGCCGGGAGACAGATTTTCATTAGTGCATTGGAAAGCGTCGGCGCGCAAGCAGCAGTTGATGACAAAAGAATTTGAAGAAAGGCAGCGGGATGATTTAGTCATTGTACTTGATCGCACGCCAACACCATTGTTTGAAGAACTTGTAATGTTTGCCGCCTCGTTTTTGCGGGCTACTATTCAGCACGGGGTAAAGACGGGGCTTGTGTCCGTCGGCGGCGACCGCGCCATCTTTCCTGCACGAAACGGGGAACCGCATTTACAGCAGCTTTTTTATCATTTGGCAAAAGTCATTTGCGATAGTCAAGAGCCGTTTGCGCGCGTTATTTCCAACGAGAAAGCGTACTGGCCGTCGACGGTGGCGTTTTGCTATATCACTTCTTATTTATCTGAAGAAGTGGCGTTGGCATTAAGCAAAGTTCCGGGCTGCGGTAATAAAGAAGCCGTGTTTCTAATTAAAGAAGATTTGACGAGAGAAGAACGTCATTCGCTGGAAATTTTGCGCCGCAAAGGTGTCCACGTTGCCATCATATCGCCGCGAAATATGACGACCTTGCGTAAAGGTAGGGATGGATGATGGAAGCAGTCGAAAATATTGGGAGAAGAATGATTATATGCGGTTTCGCGTGCTGGCTGCTGATCGAATGGCTTCTTCCTTTAGAAGCGGTATCCGATACGACGAATGCGGAAGTGTTTATGGTGTTTGTGGCCGCCTGCTTTCTTCTTTATTTGTTGCGGACGCCAATATGGATTTCTGTTCTTATAAAGATCGCATATATGATATATGCGCTAAACTCGCTGTTTTACCATGTTTCTTATGTACAGGCGGTGAAGCTGATTTTTCAGGAGATTGCCCACCATGCCCCGATGTTGTTTGCGGCCCGTTGGATGGAATGGACAAACTCGTTTCGCAGTTTTCTCTTTTTCTTTTTGTTATGGCTGATGGCATATTTATTACATTACCGGCTATTTACGCAAAAACGGCTGTTTTTATTTTATGCCTTGACAGTTACGTATATTGCGGTGCTAGATACGTTTACCGCGTTTCGTGGAAATGGTGCGATCATCCGTTTAGTCGTTTTTGGTTTTTTCTTTTTAAGCTTCCTTCATATGGAGCGATTGCGGGAAAAGGCAACGATCGCAGAAGGAATAAGAGAATGGTGGGGAGCTTGTTTATGCCTCATTGGGCTAGCGATTGCCTGCGGCTATGTTAGCCCAAAGCTCCCGCCGCAATGGCCGGACCCGGTGGCGTTTGTGAAAAGCTACGCAGTCGCGCAAGAAGAAAAACGGGACGATCCAGCTTCAGCGAAAGTGAAAAAAATCGGCTATGGGCAAAATGATTCGCGGCTTGGCGGACCGTTTATCGCTGATGATACGGTCGTGTTTATCGCTGAAGATGAAAAGCGGCATTATTGGCGCGTCGAAACGAAAGATATTTATACCGGCAAGGGATGGGAAAGTTTCCAAAGCGAGCAGCTGCAATCGTTTGAAAACAATGTTGATCTCGGCTATTCGTGGTGGTCCCCGGCGGTGAAAAAACAATTAATGACCGCCAGCGTCCATATGAAACAATCTTACTTCCATATCGTATATCCGTATGGTTTAAGAAAAGTGAAGGCAAAGGAAAACGTAGTATATCGGATGGAGGCGGCAACGGAAAAGATTTATACGACAGACCGCTCCGCTTATACGCTGCCGCTTGCGTCCTATGATATTGTTTATGAATATCCAACCTTTCCGATCGAGGCGTTAAAAGCCGCTCCGCCTGTTAAAGATGCGGGATTGCTCGAACGCTATACGCAGCTGCCGAAAAATTTGCCGGAGCGGGTGCGGGCTTTGGCGAAACAAATCGCCAGCGGAAAGCCGACGCAATACGAACAAGTCAAAGCGATAGAGCAATATTTTCATACGAACGGCTACATGTATGAAACAACCGATGTCGCTGTTCCCGGAAAAAACGAGGATTACGTGGACCAATTTTTGTTTGAGACGAAAAAAGGGTATTGCGATAATTTTTCCACATCAATGGTTGTTATGCTTCGCGCCATCGGCATACCGGCGCGCTGGGTGAAAGGGTATACGTCAGGGCGTTTGCTTGAAGAGAAAAACGGAAAATATATTTATGAAATTACGAACAATGATGCCCATTCTTGGGTGGAAGTATATTTTTTCGGAATCGGCTGGGTTCCGTTCGAGCCAACGCAAGGATTTACGAATCCGTACGTGTTTTCTGCTCCCCAATCTGCGCCGGAAACCGCGCCGCTTCCTGAACAGCGTCAGCCGGAACAAAATCGCGTTCCATTGGATAAGGTAAGGGAGCAGCCGCATTCGGCGCCAGCGGAAGAACTAAGTTTACCTGCGTTGTCGTGGAAACAGGCAGCTGTCGCTTTGGCGGTGCTTCTCGCTTTTGTATGGATCGCATATCGCACAAGGAGAAAGTGGTGGCCTTACGCGACGATTGTCCGCTTTCAATATAAGCGGACGAAAGGGGATAACCTATTTGCGGAAGCCTACTTGTCTTTACTTCGCCATTTAGATGATTACGGGCTAAAGCGAAACAAAGGACAAACGCTCAGACAATACGCCGCGTATGTCGATGATTGGTTTCAAACAAACGAAATGACGAAGCTGACGTTGTTATATGAAAAGATGGTGTATCAGCAGGAAACGGCTCGGGTAGAATGGACGGAAGTGAAAGAATTATGGGAAAATTTAATAAAAAGAACGGTATCTTGACCGCTGACAGATAGAGTTGATAGAATGGATTAAAATTTAATGAATCATATGATGCACCTTCATATATCCTCGGTAATATGGTCCGAGAGTCTCTACCGGGTCGCCGTAAACGACCCGACTATGAAGGCGGAATTAACTAGAATTTTGCCTTTATAGTTGTCGGGGGCGATTCTAGTTTTTTATTTTGCGATGAGGTGATGACATGGAACAAAAACAAGAAATGATTATCGTTCTAGATTTTGGAAGCCAGTATAACCAATTGATTACTCGCCGCATTCGCGAGCTTGGGGTATACAGCGAATTGCATCCGCATACGATTACAGCGGATAAAATTCAAGAAATGAATGTAAAAGGAATCATTTTTTCCGGCGGTCCAAACAGCGTATACGATGATAACGCGTTTACGTGCGATCCGCGAATTTTTGAACTTGGTTTGCCGATTTTAGGCATTTGTTACGGCATGCAGCTGATGACCCATCATTTAGGCGGAAAAGTGGAAAAAGCAACCCATCGCGAGTATGGAAAAGCAATGATTCAAGTAAAGAACGCTTCCGCCCTTTTCAAACGCCTCCCAGACGAGCAAGTCGTTTGGATGAGCCACGGCGATTTAGTGACTGCTCCTCCGGAAGGGTTTGCCGTTGATGCGACGAGCGCTTCTTGTCCAATTGCGGCGATGAGCAATGAGGCGAAAAAGTTTTACGCGGTGCAATTCCATCCAGAAGTTCGCCATTCCGTTTACGGCAATGACATCTTAAAAAATTTCGTGTTTGATGTGTGCCAATGTAAAGGCGATTGGACGATGGAAAGTTTTATCGACAGCGAAGTTCGCAAAATTCGCGAGCTCGTTGGGGATAAAAAAGTGCTTTGCGCGTTAAGCGGCGGCGTAGATTCTTCCGTGGCGGCCGTGCTTGTGCATCGCGCCATCGGCGATCAACTCACATGTATTTTTGTCGATCACGGGCTCCTTCGCAAAGGGGAAGCGGAAAGCGTGATGAAAACGTTCCGTGAAGGGTTCCAGATGAACGTGATTAAAGTGGACGCGAAAGAGCGCTTTTTGTCCAAGCTCAAAGGGGTAACCGATCCGGAACAAAAACGGAAAATCATCGGCAATGAGTTTATTTACGTATTTGACGATGAAGCGGCAAAATTAGAAGGAATTGAGTTTTTAGTGCAAGGAACGCTCTATACAGACATTATCGAAAGCGGCACGGCGACGGCGCAGACGATTAAATCCCACCATAACGTCGGCGGGTTGCCGGAAGATATGAAATTCAAACTCATTGAACCGCTTAAGACGCTGTTTAAAGATGAAGTGCGTGCACTTGGTACGGAATTAGGGCTTCCGGACGAAATTGTTTGGCGGCAGCCGTTCCCGGGCCCTGGCTTAGGCATCCGCGTGCTTGGCGAAGTGACAGAGGAAAAGCTGGAAATCGTCCGTGAATCGGACGCGATTTTACGGGAAGAAATTAAAAAGGCCGGACTTGATCGGGAAATTTGGCAATATTTCACGGTGCTTCCGGACATTCGCAGCGTCGGCGTGATGGGCGACGCCCGCACTTATGACTATACGGTCGGCATTCGCGCTGTCACATCGGTCGATGGCATGACAGCTGATTGGGCGCGCATTCCGTGGGAAGTGCTCGAAAGAATTTCTACGCGCATCGTTAATGAAGTGCCGCGCGTCAATCGGGTCGTATACGACATTACAAGCAAACCGCCGGCAACGATTGAATGGGAATGATTTCTAAAAATACGAACAAAAGACGAACATTTAATCAAAAATGTTCGTCTTTTTTGTTGACATGTCATTATTATGCTGATAAAATGTGCGTAGATCATGAATATCGCTAAAATACGTCGTATAATCCCGGGAATATGGCTCGGGAGTTTCTACCAAGCTACCGTAAATAGCTTGACTACGAGGTATAATGGGATAGAGAGTACGTTCTTTTTGTCCTCTCTATATTCATTATCCCTCTTTAGTCAACGCTTCTGGTAGCTTACTAGAAGCGTTTTTTATTTTTCATAGGGGGGACAGTAAGTGAAAAAGTATTTTCAATTTGAAGAGCTCGGCACGAATTACCGTACGGAGATCATCGCTGGGCTGACGACATTTTTGTCCATGGCGTACATTTTGTTTGTTAATCCGTTTACCTTGTCATTAGGGGCGGTAAAAGATTTCCCTGATGAATTGCGGATTGACCAAGGCGCGGTGTTTGTCGCAACTGCGCTTGCGGCAGCGTATGGCTGTATTTTAATGGGAGTGTTGGCGCGTTATCCGATTGCGCTAGCGCCAGGGATGGGGCTCAACGCGTTTTTCGCATTTACCGTTGTTTTGCACATGCAAATCCCATGGCAGACGGCGTTAGCGGGGGTATTTGTATCCGGAGTGATTTTTACGATTTTGTCGTTAACAGGTATCCGTGAAAAAATCATTGATGCGATCCCGGTTGAATTAAAATATGCGGTCGGCGCGGGGATCGGACTGTTTATAACGTTTATCGGCTTGCAAAACGCGGGAATCATCGTCGATAACGAAGCAACATTAGTAGGGCTAAGCGATTTGAAAAACGGCAACACGCTGTTGGCGATTTTCGGTTTGTTCGTGACTGTCATTTTAATGGTAAAAAGAGTGAATGGCGGCGTGTTTTACGGCATGGTGATTACCGCGATTGTTGGTATGATGTTCGGTTTAATCAAGGTGCCGGATAAAATCGTCGGGGCTATTCCGGATATCTCGCCGACGTTTGGCGTTGCGATTGAGCATTTGCCAGACATTTTCTCGCTAAAAATGCTCGGTGTCGTCTTAACTTTCTTTATCGTCGACTTTTTTGACGCCACCGGTACGCTGCTTGCGGTGGCCAACCAAGCCGGACTGTTAAAAGATAATAAGCTGCCGCGCGCCGGAAAAGCGTTGCTTGTTGATGCGACGGCAGTTATGGTTGGCGCCGTGCTTGGAACGTCGACGACGACTTCGTACGTCGAGTCATCGGCGGGCGTCGCTGCCGGCGGGCGTTCCGGTTTTTCCGCGGTTGTGACAGGAATTTTGTTTTTGCTGGCGTTATTTTTCTCGCCGCTATTAAGTGTCGTTACCGCGCCTGTCACAGCGCCGGCGCTGATAATTGTTGGTGTGCTCATGGTATCTTCCATTGGGGAAATTGATTGGAAAAAACTAGAGGTGGCGATTCCAGCGTTTTTCACGCTGATTACGATGCCGCTTTCGTACAGCATCGCGACAGGCATCGCGGTTGGCTTCATCTTTTATCCAATTACGATGATTTTAAAAGGGCGCGGCAAAGAAGTTCATCCGATTTTATATGTGTTGTTTGTCATCTTTATCTTATACTTTGTCTTTTTAAGAGAATAGAAAAAGTCCGCCAAAACGGCGGGCTTCTTTTTTGTTGGGATTTGTTATAATAGTAAGAAAACCGCAAAGTGGGGAGAGGATGGTTATGTTTATTCACCGCTTGGATGACGAATCATGGCTAAAACTGCTCACCGCTGAAGATGCGGAAGCGCTATTTGCGCTTATTGATTCATGCCGTCCGCATTTGCGAAAGTGGCTTCCATGGGTGGACTGGACACAAACAGCAGAGGATTCAAAAGCGTTTATTGCTGGAGGCTTGCAGAAGTTCGCTGCTGGCAGCGGCTTTGAAGCAGGCATTTGGCATAAAGGGCAGCTGGCAGGAGTCATCGGGATTCATTATATTGATCACGCGAATAAGAAAACAAGCATCGGCTACTGGTTAGGGGAACAATTTCAAGGGATTGGGTTAATGACGAAAGCGTGCAAGGCATTCGTTGATTATGCTTTCCATGAACTGAAGTTACATCGGGTAGAAATTCGCTGCGCAGTAGAAAATAAAAAAAGCAGAGCCATTCCTGAACGGTTAGGGTTTACGAACGAAGGCACGATCCGGGAAGCAGAATGGCTTTACGACCATTTCGTCGACCATGTGGTGTATGGAATGCTTGCAAGAGAATGGAAAGGTTAAGCGAATGAGAGGATGTCACATGATGATCTTTTGTGACATCCTTTCTTTCCTTTTGCCCTATAACACTAGGGTTTAGTCCTATTGTTTTACTGGCACAGAGAAAACAAGCGATAACGAATTTGTTTGCTTTAATAAACACTTGAGTGACCACGACATAAATATAGAAGTATGACCGTTTTTAAATTTTTTGATTTGTTTGTTGTAAAAAGAAAGTGCTCTTGTATGGAAACTTTTCTTATCAATATAGGATCGCACTTTCATTTTAAAGGTCTGTGACATAACAAGGGATATTTTTATACTTCATGGTTTTGTCTGGCAATAGGGTATGTGTTCATAATGGACGGTGTTTTATAGTTTTGGATGACATAAAAGAAACAAGCAACAGTTCAATCATTTTAACTGTAATCAAATCTTCTGCAAATATATGTTGAGAACTATTTTATCATCAGCTGTAACAGCGATGTGAGTGTTGCGAACAGAAACATTGCTTTTATGGATAAAAATACCTAGCATAAATTATTGACATTTTGCTAGTAACGATGTTATATTAATAAAGCCGCTTCGGTGCGGCGAAAAAAAGTAAAAAAAGATATTGACATGTTAAGTTGAAAATGATATATTATAAGGGTCGCTTTTAGAGAACAAAACAAATGTTCCTTGAAAACTGAACAAAACGAAGCGTCCACATAGAAAAGCGAAGGCGAGCGTCTAGCGCCGGAGGGAAAATGTTCTTCCGACGAGAC
>NZ_FOJS01000040.1 GCF_900111865.1 Parageobacillus thermantarcticus
AGAAGGATAAATTTACTACTAAAACAGGCGACATTGCCGAAAATTCCAAATAAACCTTATGATTGGCGGGAGATTCAACTAGCCCCAGGCATCACAAAAGATTATATTTTAGAAGGTGAGTTTACGAAAAATCAGGAAAACCTTATCTTCTATGGCGGAGTGGGAACCGGTAAAACATTCCTTTCCACTCTCATCGCCCTCAATTTGATGAAAAAACAAGGAAAAAGAGTGAAGTTCTATACGGCCGCCTCCAATGCTTTATTGGAGGCCAATGAAAAAGGTGACCTTGGTAAATTTCTCAATCAAATCGAAAAGTTGGATCTCTTGATTCTTGATGAATTGGGCTATATTCCATTGCATAAACAGGGGGCAGAGTTATTATTTCAAGTTATTTCCATGTGTTATGAAACCAAAAGCATCATTGTGACAACCAATTTACCTTTTAGCCAATGGAATAATGTCTTTGGCGATCCCATTTTAACAGAGGCCGTCATTGATCGGCTGATTCATCATTCTCATTTAATCATCTTCAATGGTGAAAGTCACCGATACAAAGACTCAATCTCTCAACGTTAACCATGGAATTTGGCAAGTGTATGTATGCATTTTTAATTGCCATTTCATACATTTTCTACTTGCCAAAAACAGGTATTCTCAAGATCATTTCGTTTTTTTATAATCCGGCTTTATATATCAGCAAAAAAATAAAAGCCAGAGATTTCACAAGAAACCTCTGGCTTTTACTTCATGTTTCATAAACCACTTGTCCAGTTTGTGATAAATCATAACCGCCTAATGCTTCCAAATCGCTTTTAAAGTCATCAGACCTTAAAATTTGCAGGACTTGGCTAATTAATTCTCTATTCTCATCGTTCTTTAAAATAACCAAATCATACTTTTCGTTCACTAACGGAATGAAATCCACATTTTTTACTAAGTTAGCGCCTCTTTCAATTCCTACTCCGACATCAGCCTCCCCCTTGGCAACAACACTTGCGACACTTACATGATTTGTCACCTCATGGTCATAACCATTAATTTCAGATACAGGTATGCGATGCTTTCGCAAACTTTCATCCAGTAACACCCGCGCCCCTGACCCTTTTTCGCGGTTGACGATTTTTATATCTTTTCTCCTTAAATCTTCCCAATGCTTAATATTCAATGGATTTCCTTTTTGGACATAAAAGCCTGCTTTTCTTGCTAATAAACGAATCACGATATATTGGAAATTCACTAGTATCTTACTGATATACGGAACGTTATATTCACCGGAAATTCCTTCGATTAAATGCGTGCTTACAATATCTGAATATCCCTGATACATCGAAATGAGACTTTCTAAGCTTCCGACATAAGAGCGCAGCGGCCGAAACCGTTTTGAGGATTTTTCTAAGTAGTTAGCCAAAATATCTAAACTTATATCTTGGCCGCTTATGATTAATTGTCTCACTTGCGGATACCCTCGTGCTTCACTCGTTGTTTCTTTATTTAATGGTTGTGAGGCGGTTGGCTGTAACTTTCCTTTTGCCCTTTTTATATATGCTTCAAGATCGGAAGGATCAATTCGCATTTGCCGTCCGACACGATAAGCAGGCAATAAACCTTTTTTTACTAAATCATATACGGTTAATTTTGAAACTTTTAATATGTTTGCAACTTCCTCGGTTGTATAAGAATGGCTTTTTTCCATACTACTTGCTCCTTTTATTTAGCAAAATTCATTATAAGTAATTATATTTCGATAATTCGATATGAAGATATCTTTGTATGAAACAGTTTCGATTTCATCTTATTATATCATGTTTTATTGGCTCATTGAGCCCAACATTTGTATATTGCTGCTTCAAAGCTTACAATCATTGAAATGGAAAACTCGAAACGAAAACGAACAATTCTCGCCTGCAAAACCGGAAACAGTGAATCAGCATTCATCCGGAGCAAGTTTTTTGGACGGATGAGAAACATCGGAGATTTCAGGAGTGGGCTTTGACTTGGATCAGCACGGCTGGCTTGTCCACATTTCAACATGGCAGCGTGCCAAATGCACTTTATTTGCAATATTCTTAACGAAGTTTATATGCAGCACCAACCAAGAAAATCTCTTTTTGTTGGTGCAGATTTTATAAAACGACAGAATTTTACCTGCAATGTGAATTTTTTTCAACGGTTGAGGCACCTTTACCATACAGGAAATCCGCATTTTCTATACTGTCTTATCATAAAAACATGCGGCCAAGTACATTTTGTGGCGAAGCGCCAAATGTTCATCACCACAAGATGTACTTGATTTTTAAAGTTGAGGCATCATGTCCATTTATTTACAACCTTAGGTTTAAAATTCTCCATCAATTGATAAAGAGTAACCACATTGTCAGCACTTATAACTAATTTTAGATTTTCAGGCTTGGCAAAACCTTTATCGACAGTATGTTCTAACATTTTTATGAGAGGATCGAAAAAGCCGTTGACATTAAGTAGACCAATTGGCTTATTATGTATACCTATTTGCAGCCAAGACAGCACTTCAAAAAGTTCTTCATACGTGCCATAGCCTCCTGGCATGACAATAAATCCATCGGCTAACTCATACATTTTCGCTTTGCGTGTATGCATTGTATCTACAATAAAGAGTTCACTGATATTGTCATGTGCCAGTTCCTTGTCTTTTAAAAACTTGGGGATGATCCCAATAACACGGCCTTTATGGCTTAAGACGGCATTGGCGATTTCCCCCATTAACCCCGCCTTCCCTCCTCCGTAAATCAGGGATATTTTTTTACTGGCAAGGAACTTTCCAAGCTCTCTGGCTGCTTGCCTATACTCCATGTCGTTCCCATAGTTTGAACCGCAAAATACACAAATGGATTTCATCTTTCTCCCCTTCCCCGTTGATTATTATTCCAATTACTTACAGGAACACTCTACATATTAAGCGGTATTGGAGAGTAAGTCAAGACTTTATGGAAATTAGAGCTTTCATTTCAAAAAGTCAATGATTAGTTTTGCGGACCTGTCAAACAAGAGCTTCCCGGCTTGCTTTCCTCATTCTCCGGATTCTTTAGTATGGTCTTCTTGATTTCACTTTTATTCAATTGTTCCATTGTCTCTATCGCGAAGCAAAGGAGCCGGACAAGCAAAACAGGAAGCTCTTCTGGAAAATATTTCTCGAGTCTGATTTATTATTTCTTTTAACAACTTATTTTCATTAGCCTCACATGTCCGCTACATTGACATTTATTTTTTCAATAAACGATTAATGACATAGGCAACTCCATGTTCGTCGTTCGTTAATGTCACTTCATTTGCAATGTTTTTGATTTCTTCACATGCATTCCCCATGGCGATTCCTTTACCTGCAATAGAGATCATCGAATAATCATTCATGCTATCCCCGATCGCAATGGTCTGGCTAAGAGGGATGCCCAGTTCTTTTGCAAGTATTTTTAATGCATTCCCTTTTGAAGCCTCGATGTGCTCTAATTCAAAGTTGTAATTTGCAGATGTTACGAGCGTTAAGTCATTACAATCCTTGAATCTTTTCCATCCTTTATTAAGCTTTTCTTTATCAAAAGAGAAAACAAGGATGTTGTAAATGTTAATGGAAGGTTTTAATAGCTCTTTATACGAAGAAATGAAGACAAAGCCAGATTGGCTATATTGCTTCAAAGCAGCATATTTCAGCTCTTCGATGTTTAGTTCTGGGTTTGCGCTTATTAGACGATCCATCTCAATGGTTAAAAGCTCTCTCCCATTTTGAGGAGTGAAGATGGCAGAATCGCTAAACACTTCATAGTAATATTTTTCTTGTTCTAGCCATTGAAGGATTTCAATCGCCTTATCTTTATCCAACGGAGTGGAAAGAAACAGCTGTCCATTCGGTTTATGGATGGTAGCTCCGTTTGCACCTATAATCCATGTTTTAATCCCTGTATGTTTAAATATTTCCTGAACATCAAAATGAGCTCTCCCTGTCGCTACCACAATCTCTATTCCGTTCTTTTGCGCTTCCTTAATCGCTTGTATATTTTCTCTACTAATTTCATTATGCTTGTTTAGCAAAGTGCCGTCTAAATCAATCGCAATTAACATTTTCAAATTCATCTTCCTCCCCGTCATCATCTGCGACCAGTAGGTCAACAGAATGTTTTTTTAACAGTTCCCTAAAAGGCTTCGGTGGTGTTTTATCTGTGATTAAAAGGTCAATATCACTCAAATCAGCAAAACGGTAAAAGTCTGTAATCCCTAATTTGGAATGATCCGCCAGAATGATGACCTGCTTTGCTTGTTGCAATATTTTGCGTTTGACCACTCCGTCTTCCTCATGCGCAACCGTAAGCCCGTTCTCTGAAATACCGACTACCCCTAAAAATGCTTTATCAACATAATAATTAGATAATCGTTCAATGACAGATTCTCCATATAGAAAACGATGCTCTTTTTCGAGTTCCCCACCAAGCAAATGAATGCGAATTCCCTGTTTGGATGATAAAATATCTGCTTGGTTAATGGAGTTCGTAATAACCGTGCAACGTTGATCCCCAAGATATTCCGCACATGCTTGGACAGTAGTGGAGGCATCCAAGATAATCCTGTCACCACTATTAATTAAAGAAGCTGCTTTTTTTCCGATAATTTTTTTCTCATGGGGAACCGTTTGCAGGCGATGATAATAGCCTTTAATCTCATTGTGGACAGGTGGTAAAATCGCGCCTCCGCGCGTACGGATAATCAGCTTTTGTTCTTCGAGTTTAACAAGATCGCGCCGGGCCGTATCTCTGGAAACATTGTATAATGAGCAAATTTGCTCAACGGTTATTCGCTTATTTTTCTTTAAAAAGTCGAGAATTAAGAGCAAACGCTCATCTTGATACATCTCCCCACCTTCTTTCATAAGTGATTATAAGTAAAAAAATTATAAAAACGCAAGTTATTTTAAGTATTTATAAGTCATTTTATTCATTATTAATGATTGGTATGAGTTTATCAAAAGTTATAACAGAAAACATATCGGATGTCAGAAAATCTTCCATCCCTTCATATGCTGGAAGCTTTCCGTGAATTTCAGCGATGGTCATCATCACCACTTAAAGTTTCTATACTACAAAAATGATCTAAATATTTTGATAAAATATGTCAAAAAATTACTTTATATTGGTCATCCTTTTCATTAGATTTTCATGTCCCATGATGTGATGGATTTGAGAGGTTTCAATTTGAATGGCTGTATGATACGGCCACTAAAGTGGAGAAAGCAGACTTGTAACATACCGATTTAAGGGGATAAAAAGGACAGAAGTGAGCTGTTCTTTCAGTCGATTTTGTCGACAAGCTGATGAGGGGGCCCAAAAGGTCGTTAAACCGACCTTTTGAGACAGTCTCTTTCTTTCATATAAAATACAATGTTAGTGTACTTGTAATTTCTTTTCCCATCAGCCAGACGATCCAACTAAACCCGAAAAAGCAACGATTTTACCCAAAAATTTAACCAGCACAACAAGATAGTTTTTTCACATCTTTATCAAACGTTAAAGCAACCAATTTCAATCCTTCTGCCATCGTTAAATATGGGGCAAGGCATTCCCGCAAATCTTCAACCGTCAGGCCAAATTTGACGGCTAATGCGGCTGCATAAATGACATCGCCGGCATTTTCGGCAACAAGATGAACGCCTAGCACTTTGAATGTTTTTGCATCAGCAACAAGCTTAAATACACCTGTCGTTTCACGGTTCACAAGCGCCTTCGGAACGGCATCAAGCGGTAAAACAGAAGTTCTCACCTCGTATCCTCTTTCTTTAGCCTGTTTCTCCGTCAATCCTACCGTAGCAATCGCTGGATTCGTAAATGTAACGGCTGGAACAATGTCCAAATTTACTTTTTTCTCTAAACCACCGATGGCATTGTCGGCGGCAATTCCACCTTGGTATGCAGCAACATAAACAAATTGCGGTCCCATTGTTACATCTCCGGCGGCATAAATTCTCGGATTGGTAGTTCGTAAATAGTCATCCACGATCACTTCACCGCGAGAACCGACTTCTACGTTTGCGGCTTGAAGGTTTAGCGCTTCCGTATTTGGCTTGCGTCCCGTAGCTACAAGCAACTGCTCCGCTTCAATGATTTTCTTTTCACCATGAACAGTAACATGAATTTGTATTATATCCCCATTTTGTTCTACACGTTCAAATGCCGCGCCGGCAATGACGTGGATGCCTTGTTCTGTTAATGCTTTTTCTACCGCTTCTGAAATTTCCGGATCATATTCTTTAAGAATTTTTGGACTGCGCTGCATCAGCGTTACTTCCACTCCTAAATGGTGAAAGAGCTGGCCCAACTCCAAGCCGATGTATCCTGAACCAATAACCGCAAGACGTTTTGGCAGTTCTTTCAGCTCTAACAACGAAGTGCTTGTTAAATAATTAACATCTTTTAATCCCGGAATATCAGGGATCAATGGGGAAGCTCCTGTCGCAATTAAAAAGCGTTTCGCTGTTATTTTGTTACCGTTTACCTCTACGGTTTTTTCATTGACAAATTTTGCTTCCCCTTGTATGAGTTCAAACCCATATTCATCAATTAAATCAACATACTTTTGCTGGCGCAATTCTTTCACCAGTTCATCTTTTTGTTCCATTAGCTTTTTCCAATCTACCGGACCAGCTGAAGTATTTAACCCAAGAAATGGATTGTTTTTGGCGAAATAATAGATTTCAGCGGAACGTAGCAGCGTTTTTGATGGGATGCATCCAACGTTCACGCAAGTCCCGCCGATCGTGCCACGCTCAATCATCGCCACTTTGGCCCCATATTCCACCGCTTTAATCGCGGCAGAAAAAGCTGCTCCTCCTGAACCAATAATAATAAAGTCATAATCATCATTGCCTTCATCTTGCGGATGAATCGCTTCCGCTTCGCCCGCCTTATAATGGGCTTTATTCACCGCTTCTTTGACTTTTTCGATCCCTATATGTTCTGGCAATTCAAAAACAGCTTCTCCACTGCGAAAATTTACATCCACATCTTTCGCTCCTATGCTGTTTAGAGCTGTTTCCACATGTCTTTCACATGCAATACATGTCATACCTTCCACTTGTAAACGATATTTACGAGCTGACAAATGAAACACCCCCTTATTGCTTAATGCCATCTTAATTTTAAATTTTAAGACGGTATTTTTTAAAGTTTTTGCAAGTCTTGAAAAGGCAAAAGAGATCAATGCGACTTATGTCGTTTTAAAGGAAAACAGCCCTTCTTGCGGAAGTACCATGATTTATAATGGTGAATTCAATGGCACAAAAATGGCTGGAAATGGGGTAGCAGCTGCCTTGCTGAGAAGACATGGGTTCAAAGTAATTTCTGAAGAACAATTCTTCGAGATATTAGAAGAATTTGAGAATAAAAAAGATGATTGTTAAGAAGTGGTTCAACGGATTCCTGCAAATTAAGGCATAGACTTCGTAATGGCTTCTATCACTAACGCAAGAACAGCTAAGATAACAGTCATTGCTGTTGAACTAAAGACCGTCTTTCTGCTAACGATGCTGAACTTTCCATCTTCAACAAATTTACTATATATAAAATAAAGCAGTATGCCTAAGACGATGGAACTTATCCAAATCATTAAACCCGCTTTCGTCGCTAAGTGCCGCCAATCAAAAATCCACAAGTATGCAATACCAAGTTGAACGATAAGTAAGAGTGCAGTCATAAGTGCTATCATGTATTTAAACATATGCATCTCCCCAAATCATGTCGTTTTACGAAAAATATTGAATGCTTTGTTGAGTTAACCTGTTGTTCTGCGGCACCCCATTCCATTCTAAAAAATGAGTTATTCTTTGTTCTGTTTCTCCAACAGTTCAATGATTCGATCCAACTTTTTTTCAATTCGCTCTACATTGCTTGCTGCGCTTTTTCTCGCGACCAATGATTGGACCCGCAAAAAACACCGCACTTGCAAAAGCAATGAGAAAAGCCAACATGAACAGTTGAAAAACGATTGATCCCCAATCCATCTCAGCATCATCATAGAAAAAGCAATGGCTAATAACTAGGTCAAGTCCAAATTATTGTGTAAAATTCCGTTGCCAGTACAATAGACTTGGATTACGGGAAAATAAAATCCTTTTTACCGTTTTGTTTTTACACAATTTCGCGGACTTGATCTTTAATCGCCTCACTCTTTTAAGTATTGTTAAGGGAAAATTCAAAATTAAACCAATAATATACCCACAAAACATATACCACGATTGTCACTACATTTAGCCACATTGCCAACTCTTTGGGTAATAACATTAGCGGAACTTATAATTGCACATCCCATTTACGAGAGGAGTATGCCTAAAATATTGGATAGCTAATAGCTGTGATATAACTAAAATCCGTTTCCCCGAAAAAGAAATCCCATAAGCTCAATACCAATTAGATATAATGAACCAATAATAATAACAACAGTTAGTGCAGCATTTTTCAATTTCCCCTTTGGGCTCAATAACGCTAACACAAAAGATACGATAATTCCTAAATTCATGATTATTCTAATTATTGGTGCTGGAATAATTAATCCTAAAAACACCGCTATAAAAAATGACATAAAGAAAAAGAGCAATGCTACGATAATTACGGTTAAAGATAATTTGGGCATAATGGTTTGCAAAAAATCCCCTCCCGTACAATATAATGTTTTTTTCAGGCAACTGAATTTCTTACATAAAAAAGAATGTTTTAGAATTACAATTTCCCATTTCTTCAGTTAATTTTCATACATTATGTATTATATGTCATTGTATTGTGATTGTAAACATAAAAGTAAAAAAATTCCAAATAATCCAATTGACGATTGTTAATTAACTTATTTTTTCATAAAATGTATTTTAAATCAAAAAAAACGATTATTTTAAACATTTACGTCAAAGGGAGTGGTTAAAATCAGAAAGATAAGTTGGATAGTCATCAGTTTATGCTGCTGTGCGGTTACTATCTTATATTGGATCATTGGTATGGTGGAACTACATGATCATCCTGATGTATACAAATCTATTTTAATGGTGTTAATCCTTATTACATTAGGCATCGCCATAACGAGCATATGTAAGACGAAAGGCGATTTAAAATGAGCTGCTTTATCCGTTGTTGGCTTTCACTTATTACTATTCGTGATTGGAATTGGCTGGACAATCGGGTTGGATCAAGATAAACTTAATCCTTGGGTATTCTTTCCATCATATTATGCTGCATTAGTGGTAGCGCTCTATTTTTACATTAAATCCATTCGCCTTTTAAAGTCTTATTACAAACTTTTCCCTATTTGCATGTTACTTGCATCCATAGTCCCTACTTTATATGTAATATTGATAAATGGATTGTGGGGTAAATCCACAATTTAAGAACAAACTTCATGAAGAGCAACTTTCTCTTATAAAAAATAAAAAACAAGAAAAGCGGAATGCCTATTTACATAAACAATAGACACTCCGCTTTTTTGCTTCTTATCCACGAATGGGAAATCAAATCAACCTCGCCATCTAATGTTTCAAAAATGTACCGAAAACACAGTCTTCGGATGGAAAAGAAGTAGCTGTTTTACAAATTTAACTAGAATTCCATATCTTACATCAATTGAATTGGTTTTAAAACAGTACAATCAAGGTTCATCTCATTCACCTCGAAATGTCGCAGATTTCGAATTGATTATAGTTTACATAATAATTTTTCGGTTAAGATAAAAGTCCGCCGTCATCAACGGAAAGGGTAGCACCAGTAATAAATGAAGCTTCATCCGATGCCAAAAATAAAACAGTATTCGCCGCTTCATCCGGAGCCAATTCCACCAAAAGCATTTTCTTTGGAGTAATTGGCCATTTTCTTGCGTCTTGCTTCCAGCCATCAATAATTTTACCCGGTGCTATCGCATGAACATGGTTCAATCTTTAAAACTATGACTTTGCCCGGGTACGATTCTAAAATTTCTGAATACCATACTTTTACCTTTTGTCCATTTTCTATTCCCTTTAAAGTGCCGAATCCCTTTATCCATAACTTGCTCATCCTATATTTTCCTCTTAATTCATGTATTGTTAACTTATCTGCGTCTTTTTGAACAAAACTTGGGTCTTCAACTAAATATACTTCCCCTTCTTTCATAATGATAAAACCTTCCAAAGTAGCTTCTTGATAGAGAGATTGGTTAGTTTGATATTCATTAAAGAAAAATAATAATACTATAAAACTTAGAATAATACTCACTAAAATATATCTTTCCATCCACTTATCCCCTGACTTTTTTATGTGGTGAATTTTGCTAATAAACTAGGAAATCCAAATATAATCAAAGCTTGAGAAAAGAATTGCTACAGCAATGGACAAACCACCATCAAACAAAGAAACAGCAAGAAAGTATGCCCGTGCTTCAATACCAAACCAACCTATAGTGAACAAAAATATAAAATTGCATCAAAACGCTTTCGGAATTGCAATTTTGATGAACTTATCATCATGATTGGCTGGAACCCCTCTTCCATCCGTGTTGTTTGTGATAAAAAACAAATGATTTTTTAAGATGAATACATCTCGCACGCGCCCTACGTTGGAAACGATTTGTTTATATGTTTTATTTTTTAAATCAAACGCCAAAACACCTTCTCCCCGCAGCTGTGCAGCATACAAAATCCCATTATGATAGGCAATTCCAGATGGCGCCCAAGTATGATCACCCGAATGGAACAATGGAGCGATCATCCCGCCTCTCGTTTCATCTCCTTGAATAAACGGCCAGCCATAGTTTCCTTTCGGTTTAATCAAATTGATTTATTTCCATATTGCTGTTGTAATTTGTTTGTTGTTCATTTTTAGGGCTGTTTTCTTTTCGTTTTTCCATTGAACAGCCGATTAAAAGAAAAATGATGACGATCATGATGAGAGAATATTTTTTCATCCATTTCCCCCCCCGATATCATAGCTGGTAAAGTAATCAATCCTCCACCACCCGCTAATGTTCCTATAAAGGAAGATATAATTGCTATCCCTATTAGAGTGAAAAACAGCGTGTCCAATATAATCCCCTCATCTCAAACTGTTTTTGTTTCCTACAAAATCGCTTATATGTCCTCCGCCAACACCGTGAACGCTATCATCTCAAAATACAAAGATTTCACGAAAGCCGTTTTTTCAACGGTCAACAAACCTTTTGCTATTTTTATTCATAATTTTCAGCATAGTATTGGTGTTTTTTTGAAATTCATAAGGAACTTTTATCTCTTCTGCCATCCACCCTAAATGGCGTATATCACTGATTAGTTCATCCAGGTATTTATATCTCCCGCAAGCAAAGTTAGTTGTAGGAAAAATCCTTATTTCATCTTTGGTTACACGCATAAGCTCTTTTATAGTCTGCAAATGAAATTCATAGTCCAGTTTATCTTCATAAAGAAATAGAAAATTTGCGGAAAGTGTCAAGTCAAACTGCTTATCAGCAAACGGTAAAGTTGGTAAAACAGCAGGAATATAACGATTGTGATTCCGTTTCATGTCCGAGATGCATTGATTTAACGCTTGTGTTCTTATTTGTTTTAACTCGTCGACTGATTTAAAATAATCCCACAAAAAATTTTTCTGAATATCAGCCTTTTCCATGTTAGACATAGTGGTTTCAATATCTTGCAAACCTTTTTGTTCTAACTGTTCAATAGGAAGATAATAAGCAATATCACATGCTGTAACGTCCATTCCGAATTGGTTGGCTGTTGCCGTAAAAGAACATGCCCCAGCAGGACAATCAAGAATCTTGCGTCCCGCTAATTCTTCTTTAGTAAGGTTAAACATTCGCATGTATTCATCCCAAATTCTGCCGATAAATACAATGCGATTCAAATCCCATTTGTTAACTGGCTCCGCTTTACTCATCTCCACTCACCTTTCTTAACTAATCCTAATCTAAACTAAGTTTTATGAGTTAGATTATACCAAACACAAATAATTAGGAATATATAAAATTATCGGAAATTTATGCTCGCTTTTTCGACTAAAAGCTCTCTCCGTTCATCACTTCTTTATCGTATTTGGAAAATGATACACGATTTGATTCGTGCAAATCAATGAAGCAGCCTGAGTTTTGTCATTCATATAGACTCAAGCTGCTTTTTCCAAAAGCGGGCGTGATGGTAAAATAAATAAACCGGCTATTATTTTGATTCCGCCTTCGCCAATGTTGCCGAGCCGATGTTTTTATGTATAGAAGCCCATGGTCGATTATTTTCCCAATGAACTTTTACTGGCAATTGGAACGTCTCCGATAACCGTTCCTCTGTCAACACATCCTCTTTTCGTCCTGCGGCTACGATTTGCCCTTCTTTTAACAACAATACGTGCGTCATCTCCTCGATAATTTCTCCAATGTAATGTGTGACATATAGTACGTGACATTGTTGGTGTAGAATAATTTCTTTCATTAGTGATAAAATATCTTCCCTTGCTAAAAGGTCTAATCCTATAGACGGTTCATCCAATATCAGCAATTCCGGTTCTGCCATTAACGCTCTTCCAATCAGCACTTTTCTTCTTTCTCCTTGCGATAGTGTGTCATACGTTTTTCCTTTCAAGTGGTCGATTCGCAAAAATGTCATTAGCTGTTCAGCCCGTTCACGGTCCTCATTGGTCACATTTTCGTATAACCCTATCGTGGCAAATTTGCCGCTTATCACAATATCTTCTACTGTTTCTGATCTTAAAGTTTGATGAAAACGGTCAAGAGCACTGCTAACAAATCCGATTTGCTTCCGAAGCTCCGGCAAATTTGCCTGTCCGAATTTCTTTCCTAACACAGAAACTTCGCCTTTTGTCGGATATTGATAGCCTGTGACGATGTTTAATATGGACGTTTTCCCTGAACCGTTCAAACCTAATATGACCCATTGTTCTTTTTCTTTTACTTCCCAATTTATATCTTTTAAAATCACCCGATTCCCTCTTATTAAAGATACGTTTTTCATGCTTATGATATGTTTCATTTCGCACTGCACCTCTATTTCAAGAATATTATAACAAATTAATTATACTAAATTTTCGTATATTTGTGCTTCCTATTAACGAAATGAACCCCCGTCCTAAACATTTCCATACCATATCCCCGAAAACTTTGCTTTTATTTTACCAGTGTCAATCCAATATAAATCGCTGCTCCCCACATCACTAGTGCAGAAATTTTGTTAAGAACCATCATCAAACGTCCAGATTTATCCATTTTTCCTGTTATTCGTCCTGCTACCGCTAGTCCCGTGAACCAGATCCAAGAAACTAGAATAGAAGCAAGTGCAAAGGCGACTTTTTCTGCGCCATTGTATTGCAGTGAACTAGTTCCGATCACCCCTACTGTGTCCATGATCGCATGAGGATTCAGCAGCGAGACCGATGCTGAATGAATACAATTATACTCACATATCCATTGCTGTCTCCAACCAATTGGATGGATTTTAAACCAACCAAATTATATAATCAAAACATATGATGCAAAAGGGAGGGAGTCTTTCATGGCCGAATTGGATTGGAAGCCTGACAAATCGTCGTCAACTCCCCTCTATATCCAGATCAAAGAATATATAAAAGAAAAGATTGAAACAATTGAGCCCATGTTTACGCATCGGCTGGGTAGTCGGACCGAAGCCTGTCATTGAACGATTGGCGGATATTAAAATGCAAACCGAATTCCGATGTGTTTAACCCACGTTGATGCTTCTCCTGGACAGATCCGAGCGGATGAAAAAGACATTAAATGATCAAAAATAATGCTTACGTTCCTTTAGTGAAAAGCCGGTATAGTTGAGAAGCTTAAACTAACTTTCCCCATTAGCCCTTCCCTACACCAAAACAGCCTAATTTTCGAAAACAGCAAAAACGGCCTTTCTCGTTGGAAAACGTCCGAGAAAAGACCGTCCAACCGCGGTAACCTTTCCTTCTTCGCCATTATATTTTCATCCAACCATTTCCTCTGTTTGTGATTCCTTCATTATCTCCTTTCGCAAACTTTTTCCCGTCCGCACATCAAATAAATGAAGAGAAGAAAGATGGAAGGAAACCGTTATTTCGCTTTCATATTCAATGGCAGCAGTTGGTTCGGCGAAAAGGCGAAGCTGTTCGTCGCCGATGTTTACACGGATGATTTGCGCATGGCCTACCGGCTCGATCATCTGCACGATTCCTTTAGCGCGAATATCGCCGCCTTTTCCCAATTTCACCTCATGCGGCCGGATTCCGACGTATACGTCAAGTTCCCCTTGCGCTGTGTTCCACTGTTCGTTGTTTAGCTCTGCGGACTGGTTCAGAAAATGAAGATGATTTCCAATCAGTTTTCCACGGAAAACATTCATCGGAGGTGTTCCGATAAACTGAGCGACAAAAAAGTCACTCGGTCGGTGATATAGATCCATCGGCGTTCCATATTGGATTATTTTACCATCCTTCATAACAGCGATCCGGTCTGCCAGCATCATTGCTTCTTCTTGGTCGTGGGTGACTAAAATCGTCGTGATGCCCAATTCTTTATGAAGGCGGGAAAGTTCCTCTCTCATTTCGATTTTTAATCTAGCGTCAAGGTTGGACATTGGTTCGTCCAGCAACAATACTTTCGGTTTTTTCACAATCGCGCGCGCCAAGGCGACGCGTTGCTGCTGGCCGCCGGAGAGTTCATCCGGCTTTCTGTCCAATACATGCCCGAGCCGCACCATTTCCGCCGCTTGTTTTGCCCGTTCCATCCGTTCTTTTTTCGGAACTTTTTGCTGCTTAAGCGGGAAGGCGATGTTTTCTAATACGGTCATATGTGGATATAAGGCGTAGCTTTGAAAGACCATGCCGATGTTTCTGTCCTTCGGCTCCCAATCGTTAACAAGCTGGCCGTCAAAGCGGATTTCCCCGCTGTCTGGTTTATAAATTCCCGCGATCATCAGCATCGTCGTCGACTTTCCACAGCCGCTCGGTCCAAGAAGAGCGACAAATTCCCCGTCTTCCACCGTTAAGTTCATGCGATCGATTGCATTTGTTTTTTTATTAAACGATTTGCATAAATTTTTCAATTCGATTTTCATACTCCTTTACCTCCTCCCGCGCTCACTTCCATTAACGATTTTTGCGTGAAAATAAAGAACAAGATCACAGGCAGCATATAAAACAGCGATACCGCGCTCAACAAGCCGTAGTCCACCAAATTCGGATCGCTGATTAGTTTTTGCAAATACGAAGCGAGCGTGATGTTGTCATCGCTGACAATAAACATATAAAGCAACAAAAACTCCGACCAGCCGGATAAAAACGAGAAAATGCTGACAGCGGCGATTCCCGGCTTAATCATCGGTAGCACAATGGTCAGCCATACTTTCAAACGGCTGCATCCGTCTATTAATCCAGCCCATTCCACATCCCACGGCACATTGTCAAAAAAACCTTTGACAATCCAAGCCGTCATTGGAATTTGCAGCGCAGTTTTGACAAGTAGCACGCCGAACAGTGTGTCAAACAATCCTAAAAAATTTAAAATATAGTATACGGCAATCAGCAGGGCGACACTTGGAAAAGCGTGCAAAATCAGCGTCGTTTTCATCAGCATCTGCCGCCCCGGAAATTCGATGCGGGATAACGCGTATCCCGCCATGACCCCGATCAACACTTCTAACATCGTCAGCGTGATCGAAAATAAAAAGGAATTCCATGTCGCCGTCCAAATGCTCGGAAGCGTCGTGCCCCCGTGTTCGACATTCGTCCATAAAAATTTCCAGTTTTCCAAAGTGAAACTAACCGGAATAAAGCCGTATTTCATTTGTTTTGCGAAAGAACTTAGCAACAGCCATATATACATCAAAATAATCGGCATTGTCGTAATTCCAAGCACACCATAGGCGATGAAAAACGGAAGGCGCTTTTTCCATTTCGAAACAGGCCGCCGTGTCAGCGAAGCAGTCACGGCAGCTTCAGGACGCACCCACTGTTCCACCGTCCATCTCCACCCCTTTCTTACTCGATTTTCGAAGATCGCATCATTTTTTGCATACCGAACCACTTCCACATCATAAACGAAAAAATCAAAGCGATGATGACAAGAACGAGGGAGATCGCCGATCCATAGCCGAATTCGAAATTCTGGAACGCTTTATGGAAAGAATATAAAGCGAGTACTTCGCTTTCAAACAAAGGTCCGCCATTGGTAAGTAAGAAAATATATTCGTACGAAGTAATAAGAGACAAAAATTGCCAAATCGTCACAAACATCAACGGCCAGCGGACGGCAGGAATAATGATGTCTTTGATGATCGACCATTGCGACGCCCCGTCTACACTAGCGGCATAAAACAAATCTTTTGGAATCGACTTAATCGCCGACGAAAAAATAATCATTCCGAACGATGCGCCGATGATTCCGTTTGCTAAAATGATAGCGGTCATTGGGTGTTCATGAAGCCATGCCACCGGTTCCATATGGAAGAGCGCCCGCAAGCTGTTTAGCACTCCATATTCGCTTGGGTCGAAAAACCATAACCAAAGCAGGACGTACACAACCGGCGGCGACATTCTCGGCAGCATCCAAATCGTCCGGAAAACTAAACTTACCGGCTCTTTTTGAATATAATAGGTGGTTAAAATGCCTAAAACGAAGCCAAAACATACGTTGATAAGCAAAGTGAAGCCGACATACAGCGCAGTGTTTTTCATGATTTTAAAGAGGTTCGGGTCTTCCAACATTTTTTGAAAATTTGCCAATCCCGCAAATTCCCACCGCATAGCCGAATCCATGTTCGTAAACGCCAATATGACAATTAAAACAACGGGAAGAAAAAAGAAAAGAAAGATAAGCGCCACAAACGGACCAAGCATAATCATCGGCAACTTCCATTTTTTTAACGCCGATCCCATGTTTTCCACTCCCCTTGAAAAGATGGATACCTGGCAGGATGCGCCAGGTATCGTTTTACTCAACAATTTTTAATTGATCGCCAAGATCGTTCTTCAGCTGTGTTTCTAAATCTTGCAACGCTTGTTCCGGCGTTTTCTTGCCAAGTTCTACGGCTTGGATTGCGTTAAATATCGCTTTCGAATATTGCGGGAATCCATTGTGGTTCGGCAAGAACGTCGTATAATTGGTCATATACGCTACGCTGTTTAGCGTTTGATTTGCTTTGAACGTCGGATCATCAAGCACGTTTTTCGTCACAGGTAGATGGAACGTTTCTACATCATGCTTCGCCTGTAAAGCCGGATCCGCTACAAGTTCCAACAGACGTTTGACAAGCTCTGGATGTTTTGTTTGCGCGGAAACCGTGTATACAAATGGGTGTGAAAGCGTAATCGGCTTTCCGCCTTTTTCCGCCGCTGGGATGAGCATCATGCCAAGATGTTCGTTCACCCATTTTTCATCGACTTTGCCGAGTTTTTCATGGAAATTGTCCTGACCCCAGTTAAATACGTTCCAAATGCCGCCGTAATAGAACAAGGCTTTGCCGTTGACGACGGTTTTATGGATATTGCTCCATTCCATCTGCGTCAAGTTTTTCGGAATTAATTTTTTCTGCGCGATTTCATCATAATAGTCGAGCTGTTTTTTCACCGCCGTTTTATCCAAGACAATTTTGTTTTCTTTCGGATCGTACAAGGTGCCGCCGAAATTATATACCATCACATGGAAATCGGGACCTTCCACCGGGCGATGGATGATGCCGTATGGCACCAAGCCTTTTTTCACCGCTTCTTCCGCTACTTTCGTCATGTCTTCTAACGTAAATTCCCCATTTTTCACTTTTTCCGGAAGGGAATTGATTTCTTCTTCGCTCCAGCCAAGCTTTCTCAGCACGTCTTTATTGTAGAAAACCGGACGCGCTTCCGTATCTTGCAAAGCGCCCCAAATATGTCCTTTATACGTTGCCGCTTCCCATAGAGGCGGAAAAACATCTGTGTACGCCTTCGATTGTTTCAATTCATCCAATGGAAGGATGTAGTTGCCGTCGGCCAGCCAGCCGATATTTTCATGTCCCGTCGTATAAATATCAGGCGCTTTTTTCGAACGGAACGCGAGCATAAATTGTTTCGCGTATTCGTCGGTGCTGCCGTCAAATGAACTCGTTTCCACTTTGACTTGGATGTCTTTTCCTTGTTCTTTCAGCTCCTGATTCAGTTTTTCGGCTGCTTTTTTCAAGTTTTCGACACGAGTTACTTCCGCACCGATTGTCTGCGCTTTAATCGTTACGATTTTCCCGTTCCCTTCGCTTTCAGACGATGAATCGCTCTTTCCGCAGCCGGAAAGAACCCCCATAGCCATCAACAATGCAGATAGTAGGATAGCAATTCGTTTTCTCATTTTTTTCATTTTCTTACACCTCACTCCTTAAATTTTTTATTTTTAACAAGGAGAAGGAAAAGAAAATGATCAAATGAGTGAACGAAAAGTGAACGAAATGGGAACGTTCCCACGTGGGATAAAAGGGATATTCATGTGGGCAAACTCCCACACAATGCCTATGACTGAAAAAAGAAACAACCGAGAAAAGGAATATATGTGAAGATTTGTCATCAAGCGGATATGGTTGGATGAACAAGCGGTTTTAACACTTAGCAGTTGATTCGCGAACGACCAAAGTTGGCTCATATTCTATTTTGACTTTCTGGACATCTTCTTTTTTGATCAATCGGTCTAACCAAGAGACCGCGTCTTCTCCCATTTTCGTCTGATCAATATGAACGGTCGTTAAGGAAGGATGGAATACGCTCGAATAATCAATATCGTCAAAACCGGCGACAGCGATATCGTCGGGGATGCTGATTCCTTTTTCCAACAGAAATTTCATCGCGCCCATCGCCAGCATATCGTTCGTAGCGAATAGCGCTGTCGGTTTTCTCGATCGAAAGTAATTCCAAATGTTCGATAGGCCTTTATATCCATCAGCGAAAGTGGAACTAGAGGAAACGTGAACATCCTCTTCTGCCATCTCTCCGCCAAGTTCCCTTATGCGCCGGCGGAATCCTTCCAAACGCAGGCGATGATTTTCCTGTGAACCGCTAATCACGAAAACTCGTCGATGACCAAGCTGATACAAATGTTCGGCGATGTATGTCCCGCCTTTAAAGTCATGATGGACAAGCTGAACTACATTTTCTTTTTCAACGGACGTATTGACGGTCACGTAAGGAATATGAAATTGGTCAATATAATCGGCGACTTCCTGACGAAGTCCGCTTATGAGAATAAACCCGTCTACCCGCTTTTCTACCATGTAATCGACAGATTTTAACGATTTTCCTTCATCTGTGGCAACAAATACGGAATAGTTGAGGTTTTTCGCTTTGTGGAGAATGGCATCAATCATTTTGCCATAAAACGGATGTGAAGCGATAGAAGCATGTGGATGATATACGACCACGCCGATATTGTTCGTACGCTGCGAAACCATCGCCCTTGCTAAGGCATTTGGTTTGTACTGCAGTTCTTTCATAGCTTTGAATACTTTTTCGCGTGCCTCTTGACTGGCAAACCCTTTTCCGGAGATGACACGCGAGACCGTCGACTTTGAAACACCAGCCCGCAAAGCGATGTCTTTAATGGTGTAGCTCACCAAAGCTAACCCCCGTATCGTTCTGGTTCTTTTCAAAGCCGCTCTTCTGACATTAATGTTATAGTTATGTTTATTTATTTGTCAAACATTTTTCGCTGAATTTGACTGAATCATGTCTCTTTAAATTAACTTTGTGTATTCCTCCATAAATTTTGCACATTTATTTTTTATGATGATATTAGTAAATCACACGTTTGTCTGATGGAGGGAAACATATGAAAAAATTATTGATTGGAACGATTGTAGCGGGAGTCGTTGCCATCGGCGCGGCCTGTTCCAATAATGACTCGCCGCATAGTTCGATGCAGGGGCATGATACAAACATGAATATGCAGGAGGAAAACACGGCCAAAAACTCCAGTGGGCAACTTCCTTTGGCAACCGACACAAAAGTTTTAACTGGTAAAGAGATTCATCTCACCGCTAAGGAAGCATTGTTACAAATAAATAATAAAGTAAAACTTCCAGTCTACACGTACAATGGCTCAGTGCCTGGACCACAAATCCGTGTGAAACAAGGGGACACTGTTAAAATCCATTTGAAAAACGAATTGCCGGAACCGATTACGATTCATTGGCACGGCTATCCTGTTCCAAATAGCCAAGATGGAGTTCCTGGTGTCACGATGAACGCGATTAAACCGGGCGAAACCTTTACGTACGAATTTACTGCAACCGTACCAGGAACGTATTGGTATCATTCCCATCAAGAAAGCGCTAAACAAGTGGATAAGGGGTTATACGGTACATTAATTGTAGAACCTAAGAATGAGGAAAAAGTAGATCGAGATTATACACTTGTGTTAGATGAGTGGATGAGCAATCCGGATGAAGGAAATATGGATATGAGCGGAATGGATCATAGCAGTATGGAACATGGAAATGGTTCCGATCACCAACATATGAACATGAGCGGCATGAGTCATGATATGAGCATGTATGACATTTTCACCATTAACGGGAAAAGCGGTTCCGCTGTAAAACCTTTAAAAGTGAAGAAAGGCGAAAAAGTGCGAATTCGCCTTGTCAACGCAGGATATATGTCCCATCAACTTCACCTGCATGGCCACGAGTTTAAAATTGTCGCAACGGACGGACAGCCGTTAAACGATCCGCAGCCGATCAAAGACGAACTTTTGAATATCGCTCCGGGAGAACGTTACGATATTGAATTTACCGCGAATAATCCAGGCGAATGGTTATTAGAGTGCCATGGCGATATGAAAGGTGCCGATGGCATGAAAGTGAAAATCCAATACGAAGGCGAAAAAGGCAGCGCTGATAAAGCGAACGCGACAGAAGATTTGCCTGTCGTTGACATGACAAGCTATGGAAAACAAAAGCTAGGTGAATTTACGCTAGATCAAAAATACGATGTAGAATACACGATGAATTTAGGGACAGCCATGGGTAAAAATGGCATGATCTACACGATTAATGGAAAAACGTACCCTGAAACAGCACCTATCAATGTGAAGAAAGGCGATCTTATAAAAGTAAAACTAGTGAACGATTCACCGACAGATTTACACCCTATGCATTTACACGGACACTTTTTCCAAGTATTAAGCAAAAACGGCAAGCCAATTACAGGTTCTCCATTAATTAAGGATACTTTGAACTTAAAACCGGGTGAAGAATATGTCGTTGCATTTAAAGCCGATAATCCGGGAAATTGGATGTTCCATTGCCATGACTTGCACCACGCCTCAGCTGGAATGGTCACAGAAGTAAAATATAAAGATTACAAATCGGACTATACACCAAACCCGAATGACACAACTAACAAACCTGAATAAACGGTGATTAAGGTGATAAAAAGAGGCTGACTTAAAAGGTCGCTGAATCGAGCCTTTTGAAGACAGCCTCTTTATTTTTGAATCCTCCATCCTTGTGTACAATGCATCATTGATTCTTTCATTTTCCGACTTTAAAACCAATAAGTGATGGTATCTAATATGCCAAGTAAAATCATCAACATTCCAGCTGCTTTCTGAACGTAATTGCCTGCCTGTCTACCTTTTTTCATGATCAAGGCAATATTTTTTCAACCATTTCCTAATTTTTGTTAATTTGAGCGTTTTTTCGATTGATTTTCTTCCAAGTAAAAAGAAATAAAAAAACAGACAAAAATGTTAATATTACTTTCCCTTGCCATGTCCAATTCATTAATTGATAAACCGAATAGGCTTCTAAAAGTAATGCAGGTATTTTCCCTATTGAGCTAGCAATCATAAAGATAAGCAAAGATGTTTTTCCGATCGCCGCAACAAAGGTCACTACTCCTGACGGAACAAAAGGGAAAAGGCGCAAAGATAGAACAAGAAAAAAGGCTTCTAAACCTTTTGCTTCAAGCAAACGCCTGACTTTCGGATGTGAAAGCATCTTCGTTTCAGAAAGCTTCCTAAATCCTTTACGATATAAGACAAAAGCGACAATGGCTCCTATTGCTTCCCCTGCAAAAGATAAAAAGGTGCCTTTCCAAAACCCAAACACCGCCAAATTGGCAGCTGTTAGAAAAACGCTTGGTACAAGTCCTAAAATACTGATCATAATATTTATCACGATGCTGATGAGATAAGCAGCATTTTCATATGTGTTAAGCAATGTAATGATTTGCTCTTTCATCTTCTTACCTTATGCCTCCCATTTATACCCTACCCCCCAAACGGTTTGCAGAAATTGATCGATCGGAAATCCAGCTTGTCTCAGCTTTTCCCTAATATTTTTTACATGAGAGTCTATGGTGCGCTCTTCTGTATTTGCATTATAGCCCCATAAGGATACGATGATTTGTTCTCTGCTAAACACTCTGTTTGGATGCTTCAAAAACAGCCCTAATATGGCAAACTCTTTCGGTGTTAAGAAAATCGGTTCGTTTTGATAACAGACTTTATGTTCATCTTCATCCCACACTAATCCTTGAAATTCTACTTTCGAACGTTTTCCAACAGAACGGCGCAGCACCGCCTCGATGCGGGCAAGGAGTTCGGCTTCGTCGAACGGTTTTGTGATGTAATCATCTGCCCCAATATGAAGTCCTTTGACGATATCTATCGTCTGATCTCTTGCGGTCACCATGATGATGGGGATGTCGGAAAACTCTCTAATTCGTTTGCAAGTTTCCCAACCATCCATTTCCGGCATCATAATATCGAGCAAGACTAAATCCACTTTGTGATTTTCTAAGTACTGTATCGCTGCTAGACCGGACTCACACTTTATGCAATGATATCCCTTTGGAGAAAGATAAAGTTCAAGTAAATCTAACATTCGTTTTTCATCATCAACAAGCAAGATCGTGTACATGCTTACCCCTCCGGCAATGTAATGATCATATTTGTTCCTTTTCCATATTCACTTGCGGCGTAAATCGAGCCTCCGTGCGCTTCGACAATTTCCTTGACGATCGCCAGCCCCAGCCCTGTACCGCCACTCATTCTTGATCTTGATTTATCCACTCGATAGAACCGTTCAAAAATATGCGGCAGATCTTCTTTTGGGATTCCTGTTCCTTCGTCTGAAACAATAATCACAATGTGGTGTTTCTCTTTCCTTACATCAATAGAGACAGTAGAACCTGGATCGGAATATTTTAAAGCATTATCCAGCAAATTCATCATCACTTGTTCAAAACGTTTTTGGTCGATATAGACGAAGATGTTTTTTTCACATTGATATACAAGAGAAATTTTTTTCGCTTGAAACGCAGGATGCATTTTGTCATGCAATTTTTTCAAAAAAGAGCATAAGTTTGTCCGTTCTTTATGGATTTGAAACGAATGTTGGTCCATCTTCGCTAATTCAAAAAGATCCTTCACCAGCTTTTGCATATGCTCCGCTTCTTCGTAGATAATGGCCAAATATCGATTTCTCTCCTCTTCCGCCATATTTGGTCTTCTGGCGATGTCGGCATATCCTTTTACATAAGTGAGTGGGGTGCGAAGCTCATGAGAAATGCTGGCGAGAAATTCGTTTCTTTCTTTTTTTAAGTATTCTAAATCCCTCGCCAATGTTTGAATGGCTTTCCCTAATTCCGCTAATTCGTCCTCCCCTTTTACTTGCAAACGAACAGAAAAATCCCCTTTGCTTAATTTTTCGGTCGCCTGTTTCATGCGAATAAGCGGAATGGTAATGACTCTTGATAAGAAAGCAATCGTAATAATTGTTAAAAATACCGAAAGAATTCCAACCATCATAAAATGATGCTTTAACTTATAAATCATGTTTTGAATGGAAGCAGTATTTTGAAACATATAGACATACCCTTTGATCTTGCCGTCAATCCGAATCGGGCTTACCGTTGAAATATGCGACTCTTTTTGCCAATTTTTTTGCACGATCATTCCGCCATAGGGAATGTTTTTATTTGCTTTTTTTATTACTCTTTTAGCAAATGGCAAAATATGATCTGAAAAATACAATATCTTCCCCTTGTCATTTGTAATCACGACGTCCGTCTCCGCTTCAGATTCCATCATCGTGACATGTTCTAATGTGGAAGGATCATAATTTTTTTCTAGCACATCGCGGTGGCTGTTTCCTCTTGCTAACAGTTGCTCAAATTCCTCATTGATTCGAGAATGAACTAAAGTAATATATAATGACGCAAATAACACCGTCTCTATTCCTAATACGAATACAAAAAATAATAGTCCTAATTTAAACGAAATTTTTCCCATTTTTGTTCCTTCCCTCATTCATCATTCACGTTCATTTCCAACAGTTTTGGGCACTTTTTGGCATGTTGGTATTAAAAGTTGAAATGATAAATGTAATTCTCTTGTTCGGACGGTCAACTCCTATTATTATGGAAAATCTCACTCCGAGTCTAGCCAATCTAGGTCTCCAAAAAAACAAGACCGTTTTCTGGCCACTCTCTTTTTACATGCAATCCCTTTGGATAATTTGTAAACTTTATTCTATAAACCAAATTTGCAGAATTAATGGATTTATACCGAATTACGAAGATCGACAATTCAGAATGTCACGAATGAATATTTGCTTATCTAAATTTAGGATTAATTTCTCATTCTACTTTTTTGCTATCTTCGGTAAGATGAAATCATTGTAATATTATGAAGAATATGAAGAAAAAGGAGAGACTTCTGATGAGTTTTCCTCTTTGGATAAAAAAAGAAAACGATTCTTCTCATAAAGCAGCGCTTGAACTGCCAAGCGAACGAAAGCCTGTCCGGACAAAAGATGCTACTGTTAATACGCAATTGGAAATGATTGAACTGACGCATCGCGATTTAGCCATATTGACACAGTTAAAACCGTGGGTGGAAGAAAAAATTGATTGGATCGTCAGTCGCTTTTACGAGACGTTAGAGAAAGAACCATCTTTATTTGAAATTATTCATCGGCACAGTTCGGTTGAACGTCTAAAAAAGACGCTTACTACGCATGTAATTGAAATGTTTGAAGGACGTATCGATGAAGCATTCATTGAAAAACGCACGCGCATTGCGGTCACACATTTAAAGATTGGACTGTTGCCAAAATGGTATATGTGCGCATTTCAGCAGCTTCAGCTGTCGATTATCGAAGCAATCGTGCCGCATTGGATTTTTTCATTCGCTTTTTCATATTGTTCTAAAACAAGTTGTTGTTCAAAGTTTAAGATTTTTGTTATTGTTTTTACTGATTCAATTAATAATGAAGGGTCGTCCAGGTACCGTCAAGAATTTTGTGTAATGAAAGATAGATAGGGTATCTCTGAATGGATTTAGAATGGATAAGGAGTCGGTTTCCTCCGCACAGGAGACAGAATATTCTGTCTCCTGTGCGGAAAGGGAGAATCCCCTTACTTTGTTATTTACAGTATTTGGTTAATTGTAACGTTCTTCAAACATTCGCTGGAGGGCTTCCTGCGCTTCGGCAAATCCTCGCAGCTTTCGCTCTGCCCATTTCTCATTAAAGTCTTGGATCGTCAAATACACGATTTTTTC
>NZ_FOJS01000038.1 GCF_900111865.1 Parageobacillus thermantarcticus
TCATACCAAGAGGGCTTTTTTTATTCAAGTCCCCGAAAAAACTTCTAACAGGAATGCTCCTTGTAGTATCATAGGTTCGCTTGTTACGGATTGACCCCCTAAATTTGGACACATCCTATCTTATTTTAGGTTATTCTCAAAATTTCTCGTTTTTTCTTGGCAAGAAGACAAAATCCTCTTGCCTTATACGCGAACTTCTTTGATGATTAACGATTCCGTTTGCGCTTTTTTGTAAAATTCATGCGGTGGAAGATCGAGAATACTCGAATGAATCCTTCGCTCGTTATAAAATTTCATGTATTCCATCACGGCTTGATAAGCTTCTTCATAGCTGTCAAACGCCATTCTTCCTAGACATTCCTCCTCCAGTAAACGATGAAACGCTTCAATATGCGCATTCATATTCGACGTCCGTGGTGGAATCCGTTCATGTTCGATTCCAAATCGCTCACAGGCAGCTTCAAAGGCATGAGAAATAAATTGCGGGCCGTTGTCTGTCCGAATCACAGGTTTATTTGCCTGTTCAAATTGCTGACGCTTGAATAACGCTCTTTGAAGCGTCTTTACGGCATCGCTTCCTGAACAACTCAACCCAATATGGTAATCAATCACCGAACGGTCATACACATCGATGAGCGACAAAACAAAGAAAAAGCGTTCTTCTCCTTCGATATATCCATATTTCACATCCATTTCCCATAACTGATTCGAGCCTGTAATAATGCGATTTCGAGCGAGTTTCTTCGGATATGGAATCCGTTTCTCTCGCTGCGGACGTAGTAAGTCTATCGCTTTACACAATCGATATACTTTTTTCTTACTGATCACAAGCTGATAGTCTCTTCTTAACTGAATGGTCAGCTTGCGATATCCGTAGGCAAATCCTCCTCCCATCACAAGCTCAGAGAGCCATTCTTGGATTTGTTCGTCTGACACTTTTTCGCCAGTTGCCGTTAGAGAGTAGCCGGGTGTTGGACGTCCCCCACCTACTGTTTTCTTCTCGACTTTTCCGTTCTGCTGATAATAGTAGGTTGAGCGATGGATTTCTAGAATCTCCAATACTTTTGTAATCGGATATCCTTTCTTGATCCACTGCTCGGCTACTTCCAATTTTTCAGTAAGTGAGGGTTCTTCTTTTTTATCAAATCACGCAAAATCGCGATTTCTAAATCTTTTTCCCCTAATAGCTTCTTGAGCTGCTCGTTTTCTTCCTCCAGCCGTTTGATTTCAGCTGAAGAGGAAGAGGAAACCATTTCTTGTCCTAGTTTTCCTTCTTCATATGCCTTCACCCATCTTTGCACAAGATTCGGGCTAAGCTCGTATCTTCTAGCTACCAATGCTTTATTTCCAACTTCTAATGCTTCTTTCACCACTTGTAGCTTAAATTCCTTCGAATGTTTTCTTCGTTTCATGTACATCAAAAGCCCCCTTCATTTGGTCACTTCGATTATAAAAAACACCTTATCGAGTGTCCAAATTCATTAGGGGGCTAATGAGTTACAACTGCTAAATACTTTGACGTAACCATGATAGATTTTCCAACTGGGGAGATGAATGAAGCAACGTTAGATACCCTAGAGCATTGTTCAGAACTTTGGATTATAGTTGATAACAGCCATTGGCCAATTCTCGAATGGTCAAGTTATATTCATAGTTTGCAATCTCGTGTAAAAATTCCTTTCTATCTCATTCATACACGCACATATTCGTTTAGCCAGCCTGAATGGTTGTCCAAACAAATGAAAATCCCGCTATTAGGTTCTTTACAACCAATAGAGGAGCAGGCACAGCAACAATACATCCAAACAACACCGTTATGGAAAAACCCATATGTTCAAAAAGCATGGGAAAATGTATTTCGTCTTATGATGTTGCATCTTTTTCCTTATAAGGAGGAACTTGTTTCAAAGGAGAAAAATTGGCGAAAAATTTTACAAAAAACATTGTCTATAATCCCGTTTCGATGATATTCTAAAAGTGTTAAGATTATTTTGTTTGTTTGCGACCATAAGGTCAGCGGGTGGTTTATCAAACATATGCGGTCTTTGGACTGTTTGGGTATGGCTATTCGTATGCCATCATCAAACGTCCGAAGACCGCTTTTTATTTACTCGGAAGGAGGGAATTGTATGAAAAGTGTTTATCGTAAACTCAAAAAAGTCCTCATGGGACATGAAGGCACTATCCATATTTCCGTTCATGCAAAAGAGCAGATGAATAAGCGAGGTTATAACAAATGTGACATAGCGCTCGCGATATATAACGGAAAAGTGGTAGAAAAGCAATACGGAAAAGATTTAAAGATGGTCATTGCTGGATTTGATCAATCTTGCAATCCCATCGTCATAGTGGTGGCTTGGAAAGGGAGGTATGACTTTGAAATCGTAACCGTCATGCCTCCACTTGACCATCGACGTTTTGATAAATGTATTGGCTAACAAGCGCAGCGGGGATAAAAAACTTTGAAAGGGTGGTAAAAATGAAATTAATGAGACAAACACGTATTAAAGGGTGGTACGAATTTTATCGTACTGCCTGCCCAGTTTGTGGCAAGGTAGGGGGTTGTATTACGAATGAAGATGGGAGCTTGGTAGCGTGTATTCGTGTTGAAAGTGACCGTCCGTTCTCCAAGAATTAGGCGTTGCCAAGTTATCTCCATTTTATGAAGAAAGGTCAACGTCGGGCCGTCCATAAACAAAATATCGAGCCGTTAGAACAATTTTTACCAAAAGCGAATGCGGAGAAACTCCATACCGTCTATTCAACCTTACTTGATTGTCTATCGCTGACGGACGAGCACTATTATCATCTCACTTCCCCAAGTAGGGGATTAACAGATGAAGTGATAATTGCGAGAGGCTATAAAACTCTATCTGCCCGCAATGCAAGCATAGTACGTGAGATCGCTGAAAGGCTAGGTATTAATGACTTTTCAGGTATACCTGGCTTTTATCTTCATAAAAGTGATACAAGCGAGTTCTGGGCGATTGCGGGTATGGAAGGGATATTAATACCGTATCGCGATCAGCGGAATAACATTATAGGTTTTCAATATCGAATTGATAATCCGCCAAATGAGATACACACTAGGCTCCAATCACGCTGTAGAAGCGAATTGCTGCAAGTGAAATTTGAGCAACCTAACTTTGTTCAAGTGGCGTATGAAGGGGAAATTATTTTTTCAGGAGAGCTAGAGTTAGGGGAATCAAAAATAATTAACTATGAAGGGATGCCTCTTTGTATCATAACTCTAAAAAAAGGCAACCGTTATTTCTGGTTGTCATCAGCAAATAAACATAAAGGTACAGGTGTCGGTAACCCTGCCCCAGTTCATGTTGCTGTTCCTTCAGACGAATTGGCAACATGGATACGTGGCTCGTTAAGAAAAGCGAAAACCGTTTGGGTGTCCGAAGGGGCCCTCAAATGCGATATTGCAGTCGATCTCGTCAAGAAACTTTATTCGCCGGAGGAACTTGACGATATAGGCACTACATTTCTTGCATTGCCGGGAGTCAATGCATTTCGATTGGCATTTCCGATATTGCATGAAATGGGGGTAACGATGGTGAATCTCGCTATTGATATGGACGCTGCTAGAAATCCACAAGTCCAAAAAGCGATGATTCAATTCATCAAAGAGTTGAAAACACAAAAAATCAGGGTACGTTTGGCTCTATGGAATGACCAATACAAAGGAATTGACGACTTACTGTTGGCTCGTCAACTACCTCAGTTTCATTATGTATAACAAAGTGAACCAAGGGGGAGAAAAAAATGGAATTTAATTTAAAGAAAATGAAAAACCTTGCTAAAAAAGATCTTCTAATTAAAAGAATGGTTGACGACCTGGCGAGGAAGCTAGGTAGCGAAGAAGAGGCGTATCGTATAGTCTTCAACAGCGAGGTATTGGGGGACTCCATCATGGAAGAACAATATAAAAATGCATAAAGCTCCTAATCAGCTGATTAGGGGCTTTTTATGTAGTAAACTAATAGAAGGGAGTGAAGAGAATTGAAGAATAATAAGATGGTTATTTTTTCATTCACCATGTTTATTATCACGCTATTAGGAGGGTTTTTATATCCTATAGTTAGCGATGTGGTGCTTGGAGATACCAAAGATGTCATCAATGATATGGTGTCCCCCTACTTAAAGCCTATGTCTCCAAGGGGATATATTCCGCTCATATTACTCTTGATAACGGTAATTTTAAAAGCATACCAACTGTCATTAGAAAAAGAGTCATTAGAAAATAAGATAAATAGATTAGAAGAGGAAAAAGTTCAGTTACTAAAGCGATTGGAAACATACATTGATAAAAGAGTACTGAAGCCTAGCATCCATATCGTTTCTAATCGCAAAGAGGACAAGCTTGCTTTTATAAAATCGAAAATGGAAGCATTCGTGAAGAGGGAACCGTACGTAAAAGGAATACAGTTGTATGAATATTCCCTTTCAACCAATAAAGTTCATATAAAGCGGGTAGTTGAATTCGTGGATGATGTGAGTAGCTGGGACAGTGTCACACTTAATTTTCAGCCTAATCTTTTACGGGAATTTCACAATGCTATTCAAAGAGGGGAAGAAAAGGAATTTATAAAAAAATGTGAATATGAGATAAATTCTTTAAATGACGAGGACATTAACGACCATGATATATTTAAGTTTGTTTTAATGAATGTGGCCATTCACTTACTGTCTAAAAAGGAAAAAGTATTTCCAAGGATTAACGTATCAAACGTGTATAAAATGTATAGACGAAATAAACGGATAGGTATTATAGAAGCTGTTATTTATATCACATATACGAACTCTGAAGATTATTATATATTTGAAAAGAAATACGGCGATTCTGAAAAAGTGGGGAGATATTATTTCACGTTACCGTATACTATTAACAATGAACCGCATATAATGTTAATCACGTTTGACAAAGTTATTAAGGAAATAAGTAAATCAGGTAACATTGTCAATGTTTTATCTGAAAGGGTAGAAAGTTTGTTAAATACATTAGAAAATTAACGGAATTTAGGGTAAAATATTATCAAAAGGATGCGAGGGAGATTAAGATGTTTAAATTATTCAAGTTCAAAACGAAAGGTGTAAAAAAATCAAAAGATGTTTATCAGTCCTATAAAGAGTCACATCAAAGCGAAAGGGATTCTGAACCTGTAGGAATTATTGTAAATCGTTGGTCAGGAAAACTTAAAAAGAAGTACGGTATTTAGAAAATGGGACTCCCCAAAGAAAAAAACGAACTTTTTTGGGGAGTCTTTATTTTCTTAAAATTCATTGAAGTGAGTTTGGTCGAATCAAAATTTTTATTATATGTAATCATTTTAGGATTTTTAACAGTAGTATTACCTTGACATTAAGGGATTATTTTCGGATTTATTATTGCAAATATAAGGAACTTTATGTAATATTATTCTTGTAAACGAAAAGTGAATACACTAAAAATGGGACTCCCCAAAAGAAAAGTATGAACACACATGGAAAGTGTGTCGTTGTTCGTACCTTTCTTTTGGGGAGTTTTTTATTTTCCCCAAAATCATGCTAAAGAAAGGGGGATTGTATTGAGAAAAATTGTACAAGCATTAACAGCATTCTTGTTAGCTTTTGTAGCGGTGATTGGGATAGCATTCACAGATCCGTCGCCTGCAGGAGCAACATCTGTTGATCCAAAAACATATTTAGAAAAATCAGGTATTAAAACTCAAAGTAATAGTACAGCAGGACAAAACGAGTTAATAAAAGATGCTAACTCAATTATGATTGTTATTTATATTTTATCTGGTTTCTGGATTCTCATTTGCTTTATTTACGCTGGATTGAAACTATCAGCGTCACAACATAATCCGCAGAACCGAACTGCTGGGTTAATAGGTTTAGCGTTTGCTGGTATTGGTGCATTTGTCGTATTCCAAGCTAGAGAAATCGCTGGTTACATAGCGAGCTTAGGCATGTAGAAATGCACCGAATTCAATGACTGATATTATGCATATCATCCCCTCTTGTGGTCTCCAAGAGGGGATTCATTTACAACATTAATGTTAAAGGAGTGTTTAACTGCTGTGCGAAGAGTGACCGTGCCGGTTGATATGTCAAGTGAACAGAAATCATTACTCGGTATTATGTCTGTACGTCAGTTGATTTATTGCTTGTTTGGATTGGTCGTTTTGTATTCCTATGTACCATTAATTTTCAAAATCATTCCTAACATCATTGTAGCTTTGATTGTTGCTTTGATTTCAACTATACCTGTTCTTGGATTCGTCTACCTTTTCGGTTTTCATCGAGTAGCGAAATATCATATGTATTTTGATATGTATTTACTTATTAAGTTTGGATACAAATATCAAATTGGAGTATGGAGAAAAGGTACGGTCAAACCCGAATGGATGGAGGATGGCTAAGAATGAAGAATGTTATTGTGTTTGTTGGAATCCTTTTGTTTATGTATGTGTTTTATAAAATCATGGTTAAAGAACCTATACTACCTTGGAAAGAAAAGAAAGTAAATACATTTAGTCTTTCTTCTTTTAAAAAAGAAAAAAGAAATAAGAAGCACAATGTAGAGTTAGAACAGGAGCCCGAATTAATTCTTGACTTATTTGAGGATATTGAGGATTTGGCTGAAAACATGTTGGTAACGAAAGACTATCGATTCATAATGATGGCTGAAGTAGAGCCAGTAAATTATTTTTTATTAAGCCAAGAAGAACAAGAAGCTATTGATGTAATCTTTGAGCGTTGGCTTGCACAGATCAATTATCCCGTTCAAATTTATTTGCAGAATCGGTTAACGGATTTAACTGAAGCAATTGAAGAAATGGAAAAGAATATGTCAGCTTCCTCTGACTTATCACCAAACGCAATGGAATATGGTCGGTCTTTTTTAGAATATTTACAACGATGGCAAACGTACACACCGCGTTATGAAACTAAACGTTATTTAATTTTCTATCACCAAATCAATCCTGCCTCCATTCAAGCTGCGGATGAAGAAGAATTGAAAGAACGACTATATGACAAAGCATTTGCAGAATTATATCGTCGTTTTAATACAGCAAAAAGTCAATTGAGAAAAGCCTATATCGATGTTCATTTGCTTTCAAATGAAGGAATAACAGAGGTTTTATACCATGCTCTAAATCGTCACAAAGCAGTAAAAAACAGATTCCGAGATATACAAAGAAAAGAAATGTTATCTTTATATGTTACCGCTGATCAAGATGACGCAAGAATAGAGGCAGTAAAAAGCAGTGAAGGAGAGGAATCGTATGAAGAAAAAGAAGCTATTTAAGAAAAAAAATGTAGATGCAGCAGTTGAGCAAAATGAGAATACTCCTCTCTATCAGTACGATATTCGTCCTACGTTGTGGGATGTTATCGCACCGGATGGTATCACAATTAATTCTGAGGATACGGGCATTATCAAACAGACGCTTGGTGAACGTATATATTTTAGGCCTTTTTTTATACCGAGAGATGGATATCCTCGTAAAATGCAAACGAATTGGCTTTATTCGCTTACTGCTAGCGGAGAAGTCGATGTTTTAATTGATATCCATAAAGTAAATCGTTCTGATGCGGTTCGTGCTTTACAAAAACAACAAACAATTTTTCAATCGAGCTTATATTTCCAATTACGTCGTGGAAATCAAGACCAGATTCATGATTTGCGTACTAAAATTGCCGATACGGATTTGCTTATGCAGGAGATCCAATTCAATGAAAATGATATGTTTCATGTAGCGGTGCTAGGTCTGATATTCGGTAAATCAGAAGACCAGTTAAATCGCCTAAGTGAAGCCATTGAAGATGAATTAAGCGGTATGTTCTTTAAGGTTTCCACGACATGGAGTCGTGTTAAAAAGGGATTTTTGAGTGCATTACCATTTGGAAAAAATCATATACACGATTCCGTGCGAAATTTAGATAGACGAGCGCTTTCGACGTTTGCTCCATTTATTTCAGGAAGCGGCCGCTACTATGGTGGAGTCCCGATTGGTGTGAATAAAATCACTGGGCAACTTGAATTTATAAATTCATTTGGTAATGAGGATTACAAGCCACCAAACTACAATATGGGTATTTTTGGTATATCCGGAAGTGGAAAGTCCTTAGCAATGAAATTAAAAATTGCAAGGGAACTGGTTGCCGCTAACATTCGTGCCGCTATTATTGATCCTGAAGGAGAATTTAGAACTCTTACAAAACGTTTAGGCGGTATCAATTTAGATATTAGTGAAGAATCAAATATTGTTATTAATCCGTTAGCTATAAATTATACCGACATCCCACTAGATGATGAGGACGAAGAACTCGAATGGCTAAAAGAAAGTGATGATAAAGAGATAATTGAAAAAAATGGCAGAAAATTTATTCGTTTTGTGCCGATCCGTGAGAAACAAAATGAAATATTAGATTTCTTCGATATTATCGTTCGAGGAAAAAATGGAGAGGAAGCAGGGCTAACAGTTTTTGAAAGAAACTATTTAGAGAAAGCGCTTCGCTATATTTTCGATGAAGTATTAGGTATCACTTCGCATCCACGTTCCTTGTTTGTGGATGGAGTTGAGGAACGAGATGGTGTGTTGATTCAATCCAACGTGCGTAAACCAGAGCCAACCATATCCGACGTTTATAACTATTTAGTAAAAGAATACGGTGAAGAACCAAAAGCAGAGCGTTTGATTGCGGCGATTCGTCCTTTTTTACGTGACGGCTCAAAACCTATTTTTGATGGCCAAACCAACCTTGGTCGTGGAGTTACACAAGCTCTACATCAAGCACGGTTAGTGAATTTCAACATTAAACAGATGGAAGAAGGATTTTTGCGCCCAATCGCATACCACGTTATTCTCAATTATTTATGGGAACATTTTATTAAAAATATTGAAATTGCAACTGAAAAAAAATTACTTTACGCGGATGAGTTTTGGCAATTCATCGATCAAGACCAAACCGTATCGTTCTTTGAAAAAGTAGCTCGAAGATGTCGTAAACGAAATGCAGGGCTCGTTTATGCTTCGCAGGACTTTCTTCGAATTCTTAACAACGAAAAGGCACGCGGGGTATTACAAAATACACACACTTTCTTTTTCCTAGAACAAAACAAAATCGACCTAGAACAAATTAAAAAGAACTTTAATCTAACTGAAGGTGAAATTGATAAGCTTTTCACCAATCCTGAAAAAGGAGAAGGAATTTTAAGAGTTGGCAAATCGTCTGTTTGGATACGAACTAATCCATCCGATGAAGAGATGATTTTCGTAGAATCAAATGAGGCTGTTCTACAAGATTTCTTAAAAAGAAAACAAATGCAGCGTTCGGGGGGGTTCTAGGATATGTTGAACGCTGTGACAGACAAAATATTAGAGGTTATTACGGAACTGCTTACGGCGCTTTTTAAGCTCATTCTGGAACCGTTCATGGATTTAAAATCCATAAAAGATTGGGTATTTGGCGTAGAAGGAGATCAAAATCTAATTTATGGAATCTTTACTACTAATGAAATCAATGACATTTATAAGCCAGGATTTAATTTAATGTTGATACTGGCAGGTTTCTTCATCTTGATTGGCGTGGTCATGTATGGCAACCGTATTGCTTCATCGGGTATTAATGCTTCTAATCGAATTTTCGTTATGGAATTTTTTAGAGATTGGATTTTAGTAAGCCTATTGCTGTTTAATCTAGATATTTTATATGATGTGATTTTTCAATTTAATCATTTTATTGTTTCATTGTTTGGAGATGCCTATAATGGAAAACTTGCAAGTTTAGACAAAGAATTAAAGCCAGACGATCCAGCATTGCTTGGAAAAATGATTATTCAATTTGTATTGCTGGGATTGTCACTTTGGGCGAGTTTCTATTACTTGATGCGTAAACTAACTCTTATGATATTTATGATACTTGGTCCACTCATGGTATCCTTTTTGCTTATGCCTTGGACACGACGCATCACGTTTAGTTGGCTAAAAGAGATGATAGGAACCATTTTTGTTCAATCTATTCACGCATTTCTGTTTTGGGTAGTGGCCAAAATGGCAGGTGCATACGGTGGAATCATTGGAGGGGCAGCAGAAGAAGGAAGCAAATTAATAGAATCAGTTATTTTGTATGTAATTTTTATTCCTGTTTCCGAAGGACTTCGCTCGTTGCTTGGTTTAGGCGGAGGATTACATAACAGTTGGTCAAAAGTGGGAGCTATGTTTGGTCTTTCGGGATTAGCAGGTGTGTACGGTTCTATCAAGGGAGCTATTGGTGATAAGAGTGTTATGTCTGCATTAAAAGGGGCATATGAAGGATTTCGTAAAAGAAAAGAAGTGGAGAATGAAGATGATAATAAAATAGGTGCAAATACCGGCACATTTACCGGAACAACCCCATCGGCAGAGAGAATGTTAAAAGCGGGTGATTTTATTTCGAAAGCTGGGCGTGCCGTTGGCGGTGTCGCAGGTTCACTTATCGGTTCACCAATGGGACCATATGGGAGCATCTCAATGGCTACAATAGGTGCAGAATTAGGGGATACTGCGGGAGAGTTAACAGGACGCTTTGGAATGGCTGCGGCAGAAGGGTTAGTAAACCGTGCAAAAACGTTCGGCAAAAGTTTTGCAGAAGGATTTACAAAAGGAAAAAATCTGAATGCAAAGTCTGATGAATTACTAACTGATATTATTGCCAATAGTGATTTAATTGATGATGTCGGCCCCAAAACGTATCAAGAGTTTAGAAACCAAATGAAAGAACGTTTCCCGGACATTGGGGAAAGAGAACTCCAAACTCAATGGGGACAACTACTAGAAACTCGTCGCGAAGCAGCGATGAGATTGATTGATTTAGCGAAAAACGATCAAACACTAGCAAATGCCGATGCGTTAAAGGAAGCGGCAGTAAACGAAATGATGTCTCGCTTCGAGAAAAATAATAAAGCGGCGTTTATGGAACAATTCAATAAAGAAAATCCACTGCCTGCAACCGCAACGGACGCTCAACGTTTAGAACATCAGGCAAAGGCAAACGAAGCTTGGCAGGCGCTTCTTAGTGAGCAAAGAAAAGGGTATGAGGATATTGCAAATGATGTAATTAAAACATTGTCACACGATATTCCTCATAGCTTCATAAAAAAAGATGAGTTTGCTCAACAGTTTGCTAGTAAAGCACTAGATTTTGATAAAGAAAGATATAGTCAGATTTTCAATCAAGGAGAAGCTGCTTTTACGCAGAAAAACGGAGATATACGAACTTATAGCAACGCGGTATCACGTGCTGTATCAAAGGTTCCAAGCGGAAAAATCTATGACCATCGTTCAGTCAACCGAGATTATTTGGCCCAATCTATTGCATATGCAAGAACAGCACAACAAAAAGATGCTTATATCCAAAGTCAATTAGATAACGGTGTGACGAGAGAATCAGCTCTTGAAAATTGGAAATCCATCGAGGGAGAAATATATAAGAAAAATCTACAAGAAGTTGTTCAAGCTATGCCATCCCAGGAAGCATTCCATGCGGTCAAAGCGCATGCGATGAATAATAGTTCCTTCATTAGCGGTGTCAGCGGCGTAGCGTATGGTTCATTAAATGCAGTGATGGAAACATCAGGTATAGCAAGAGTAGTTCGTATGGCAAAAGAAACTAAATTGGGGCATTTAGTATCTGTAGGAGTAACATCAGCTTATGCAAATGCATCGATGGCTTTTTCTAATACAGAAGGAAATCTGTTTCAGAAGACAGCAGCTGCTATTACAGAAGGTTATCAGCAAGCTAAACAAGATGTGGCAGTTGCAGCGCAAACTCCATATGTAACTCCACATGCTGTTGAAAAACAAGCTTTAATACGTAATATGGCTGGTTATGCGGGTGGACTGATAGGAGGAATAGGAGGATATAAGAAATTCTCTCAAATGGCCGAAAAAATAAGTCCTCTTAATAAAGCAGTTAACCAACAAGTGTATGAGGCTTCAGAAATTTATCAAATGGCTCAAAAAACAACAGATAGTAATGGCAACGTAGTTGTTGCTAAAGGAGCTGTTCGCTTAGTTACTACGGCGAATGAGTCATACATTGAAGTGAAAGACCAAATTGGAGCTACACATGTTGTTTCTCGTATTGGCCGGGGAGACAGTTCGCTAGCAAGCAATGAAGTGGTTTATACCGACCTAACGGTAACAGAACAAGGAATAAGCGTCGAACGTAGTAATCCTTATGCTTACAAAATGGATTCAGGTGGTAATCGTCAGTACATTAATCGGGTGATGAAAATTGATCCTAATCAATTACTATCTAATCGAGCATCGAAACCATATCAAGAAAGACCAAACATACCTGCCTACAATCAAATGGTGGAATATAAGCAGTTCTATTTAAACGATGTTCTAAATGCAAAACTGAAAAATATCAGAGCGATAGTAGAGCGAGATCGTTCATACGTAATTGCTCAAACACCACAAGGAGAGACTGTTCGTATTTCTCCATATGGACAAGGTGATACTCGATTGAAAGATAATGAAGTGGTGACAATGGATTACGAAATTCGTAATCAACGATTTATTCAACAAAAAATAAAAATGGAAGTAAATGGTAAAGAAGTAAAACAACATGACTATACATCTACTTTCGAGATTGATGAATATGTACCACACCGTCCGAACAAACGACTTCTATTGAGAAGAGAGCTAGACAGGATTCGCTCACCTCAAGGGGTGAAATAACATGAATTCTTTGATTCCTCAACAGCGAGACCAAGAAGAGAATGTCGTTGTTCGAACGGGGAAAAAATTTGCTATAAAGAAAATGCGAAAACTTTTCAAAAAAGGGGCTTTAGCGGTCGCTAAAGCCCTTATGAGAATGACGATTGTATTAACAAAAATGTTAATCACTTTTTTAGTCGGTATATTCGGACCATCGTTACTTCTGTTCATAGGAGTTATTTTTTTAGTCATTATAATCTTTATGTCCGTGCAACTCTTTTATAGCGAAGGAGTCGGACTAGATAAAGTAGGAAAGGAATTACGTGATTACATCATTTTACAATCAAATCAATCTGTGGATCTAAACGACCCTTTACAAAGGCCATATAAAGTACCACCTGAATTGATAATCGCAGTTATGCAGATCGAATATAATTATGACAGAACGCCTGATAAAGAATTTATTAAAAGAATTGCAGAACTTCTCAAACCAACATTTGAATATGATCAATATAATGAATATACGGAATCATATACCGAAACTTGTAGTAAGGACGGATGTACACGATCCCCGATTACCCGAACCGACCATTATGTCAGCAAATTAACCCATATCGAAGCATGGAATACTCAGGCTAATTACACATATAAGAAACGTCTTGGAAGTTTTGAAAAGACAGGCTGCTCTTCTAGAGATATATCTGATCCCAAAACAGGTGAAGTCATAGATACAATTACCACTTGTAAATATACACGAAAAATGACTTATGTTCTTGAGTCATCAGTGAATACAGAAGATTATTCAATGCTTGATAGTGTACTAAATTCTCTTGGATATGGATTAAACGATAAAAAAATGGTTGAAGCGCTTTATTTATTATCAGGAGGGAAAATCAACTATATTAATTGGCTGCAGACAACAGGAGGATTAGGTGGAATTGGCGGATTCGCCGGCTTCGATGGTACCATTATTCCAGGTGACAATATTCCCGCACAATTTATGAAGTTTTACATTGATGCAGAGAAAAAATATGGAGTAGATTGGTATGTGTTAGCTGCCATTCATTACGTTGAAACCGGCTTTTCAACACACAAGACAATGGTTTCAAGTGTGGGAGCTATTGGACCGATGCAGTTTCTTCCCGCAACTTGGGTAGGCTGGAAATACAACATCGGAGGTGGACAAGTTAGTCCATCACTCGATATAACTAGTTTAGCAGTGATTAAGGCAGGTGGAGGATATGGAAAAGACGGTGATGGAGACGGTAAAGCGGATCCATGGAATGAAGCAGATGCGATTCATACTGCGGCAAGTTATTTAGCTGCTAATGGATATAGTTCCAATCCAAGAGGTGCCATTTGGCAGTACAATCATGCTGAATGGTACGTTAATAAAGTATTAAACTTTGCTTCAGTTTTCCGTTCTGGAGCAACATACCTTGCAAATGGAGATGTACCTCAGGCAACAAAAGGAGCATTTATGCGCCCAGCAACAGGTGAAATAACATCCGGATTCGGTCCTCGCTGGGGAAAAATGCATTATGGAGTAGATATCGGATTAGGTGGTCGAAGCAATGTACCGATTGTTGCCGTTGCTGATGGTGTAGTAAAGCGTTCATATTATTCCAGTTCTTACGGAAACGTAGTTTTCATACAACATAATATAAATGGTGTGACCTATGAGACAGTATATGCACATATGAAAAATCGAGCCGTTTCAGAAGGACAACGGGTAAAAAAAGGGCAATTCTTAGGATATATGGGTGCTACAGGGCACGTAACAGGTCCGCATCTGCATTTTGAAATTCACCAACCTAGTTGGAACACCACAAAATCGAATGCCGTTAATCCTGTGACTATCATGCCTTTCTAGAGACTGTAGAGATACAAAAAAAGTTTTAAAATACAAAAATAGTCTTAAAATACAAAAATACTTTTAAAAACGAGTTACAAAAAAAGTTTTAAAAAATGGAATAAAAATTAGATATTATGTATAAAAATACACAACTTGTCTAGACTGTAGTTGAAGCAAGTTGTGTATTTTTTATTAGGGGGAAGGATTTTATTTATAGCAAGGTTTCAGTACCATTGGACTTTTGAAAGAATTGATAAGTATATCAAGGAAGGGCGTGGTCAAGGAGAGTTTGAAAATTACAAACCTTGGTTAACCGTTAGAGATGTGCCGTCGAATGGTCGAGTCGCACGGGAAATGGGGACAAAGGTAAAGAGAGAATATCATTTCTTATCGGATTTGGAGCGATATTTTTTTTACATACTAGAGTGGCAAGATTCCGTTGTTGATATTAGAGAACAATACCCCATTTTAGAGATGGAAAAAACGGTTGAAATCGCAGAGCTATTGGGTTTTGCACATCCGAAAGACCCAAAGACCAAAATCAATATTGTGATGACCACTGATTTCATGATCACTTATAAAAATGATCAGGGCGATGTTTGTTATGCTGCGCGCTCAATAAAGTCATTTAAAGATCTTTTAAAAAAACGAACATTAGAAATATTATTATGATCAGCTCGGTATTGATTGGGGAGTCGTAACGGACAAAGAAATAAACAAAGATTTTGCGGTGAATCTTCAGGATTTGCGTCAGTATCAATTGTTTCCTTTTGGTGTAGACGAAGGTGTTCTAGATGTCTTAAGGCACAAAATAAGCAGGGTGAACCCTAGAGAAAAGGTCATTCATACTTTAAAAAAGCTAAGTGAAGACATAGGAATCGATGAGGTGACTCTTTTAAATGCTCTAAAAAGTCTCATTAGTAATAAAATCATCTCTGTCAATCTAACGAAGCGCTTGAACTTTAATAAAAGTTGGAACTCTTTATTGAATGGAGGAACAAAATGATTACGGTCAATTCAGTCTATCTAAATCTCATCACAAACTAAAAATTCAGAATATTATGGATAAATCCTAGCAATACTTATGCTTATGTGATTGATTTAAGGTCTAATGCCAAAATGCCTTATGAAATGTTAATTGAGGATGTACTTAAGGGGATATTGCGTAAAGAAATTACCCGTATCGACGAGGAGAACATCATCTTAAGTGATCGTAAGCTATTGGCAAACAATCGGGCATGGGAAATTATTGCACCTTTGGTGAATCAAGAACCAGATATCTATCTGAAAACAGAGAGGTATCGGCTTATAGAACGTATCATGAGCGAATTTAGTGTATCAGATGTCACCATTTATACCTACCTCAAAAAGTATTGGCAAGGCGGAATGACTCCTTTAGCCTTGGTGGATCAAAGAATTTTGTCAGGAGGAAAAGGGAAAGAGAAACAGCAACACCAAAAAAGAATGGGGAGACCAAGCACTAACAATCGTTCCATTGTCATCACTAATGAGGTAAAGCAGCAGATTAAGAAGGTATTAAATGATTTCTATTTCAAAGATGAAAGCGCAACGCTTAAATTTGCATATGATATGATGATTTACTTGAAGTGAAGGTCTGTTTTAGCTCTCTGTTTCCTGCGGTTGAAAGTATGAGTAAATCAGTATTTAAAAAGCGCTTGGAGTGTGATTAAAATACAGTTGATACTGATAAAAGCAATTGAGCCAATGGAGAGGAGAAAGCCTTAGTAAAGTATTGTATGCATGATTGATGTTTTTATGACCTACATATTTGGATCATTCATTACTTCAGGATTGGATTCATTAAGCTGTCATATTTTGATTGAAGAAAAATTTAAGATTCTGCATACAATCATTCAGATTGAAATTTTTTAAATCCATCAAGGAGAAATGAAAATCTGATAAAACGCTTGATTTATATGTGTTGCTTCAGCTTTTCTTAGTTAATAAATTACCTTTTTAAATTGTCTATTATAAAATATCATTGTCAACTCTAAATAATAGGCGGTGGAGTTCTCCATAACCGTCTTTATGACCAATGACTCCTGCTAGAGATGTCTCTGGCAGGAGTCTGTTCATTCGGTACTGTTCGTTTAAATGGATAAAGAATTTAAAATAAATACAGGGGGAGAAAACTTGTTACACAAATTAAAGAATCAATTTACATCCGATGTCATTGATTCTGAAATTTTAAATAAAGCTGATTGGGTAGTAACATTATGCGGTCATACAGTAGACCATTGCCCGGTGACACCACCACACGTGAAACGTGTACACTAGGGATTTGATGATCCTGCGGAGGCAGAGGGAACAGAAGAAGAAAAATGGGCTGTATTCCAGCGTGTTCGCGATGAAATCGGTGCGCGTATCAAAAAAATTGCTGAAACAGGCGAATAAGATTGAAATGACGGTTCTTCGTCAATGACGAAGAACCCTTTTTATAACTAGACAACTCCAATCATTAACGATACATATGCACATATTACAAACAGGACTCCACAAACACCGGACAAAAAAACGTTGTCTTTTCTTCTGAACAAAACAACCAATGCTATTAAGAACAATATAGCAGTGATAGCTGACGCAATGCTTAAAGCGTTGACTCCGAAATGAATGGATATATCTTGTTCAATTTTCCCATTGTAAAAAGCCTCAAACAACCAGGACGGTTTCTCAAATTTTATAATGGCTGCAATATTTTCAGGAGTGCTTTGTTGTCCCATCACTGCCATAGATGTAAAAACAAGCAAAGCCATAACACTTTCCGCTCTTACCCATGGAATCGGATTAAAGTTTGGATTTATGTTTATCTTTCTTCTCACAAGTACACCATTAATCAATGCAAAAGTCAGTAGCGGAATAATAAATAAATGTTTAATAAGCAAAGCTTGTCCGTACGAAACGATCCACGAATTCACATAATCAGGAACTAACAAATTCATTAAGAAGAAGCCTGCACTCATCGTTGTGATTACACATATAAAAGCAATTGGACTAAACCATTTCAAGAATTTCAGCCAATTATCGCTGTTTTTTGAGAACCACCCGACAACAAACAATACCCCAATCCAGACGGTTACAGATAGAAAATGGATTGCGTGAGGGATAAAGCCTTTTAATTCATAACTTGCCGTACAATGACTTGCCCAGCCAAAAGCCAATATTAAAGCAAAAGTCAAAAAGGCTCCCATATGTTCAAGGATTGGGTCATTCGTCATTTTCTTCAAAATGCGCACAAGCAATAAAATAAGACATAAAAACAAAGTAACTAACCAAGCGTGTCCAATATTGAAATCCATTAATATGCCTTTAAAAATGGTCCAAAAACTCACATTATAATCTTTTGCAAAGATGAGTGTAACCCTTAAAACTGGTGAAAAGGATAATAAAGCTATTCCAATAATACAGAGATTGATTAACCAATTAGGAACAGCAACCGTTGGACGTTTATCGGCTGGAACAAACGCTAGCAATTGATTTCCGACCACAATACAAAAGCAAACATACAGTAAAAGTTCAGATAGATAAATCATTTTCCTCTCCTCAATAGCAACGTAGTCATAATAAGCAGAACAACCAACGAAGCTCCGATGAACAAGTACATCATAAAATTATTTTTATCATTGTTCGTAGAATCAGGTTTGTTTGGCTTCATTTCTTGTTTATTATCTTTTGATGCTGGGGTTTTCTCGGCTGTTTCAGTTGGTGTAAGTTTCTTTTCTTCGGGTGCTTTTACGGTAAATGTGAAACTGCGTTCTATGATATGTCCATCTTCCCCGACAATCTTCCAGTTAACCATATATTCTCCATTCGGTAATGGTTTCTTAAAAGTTCCCTTTAATACTTTGTCTTCAACTGCAATATGATCGACCTTTACCTTTTGTCCTTTCTTATCTAAAAGGGTAAATGTGCTGAGATTTTCAATTGGCGTATTAAATTCCAAAACAATTTCTGTTAAAGGTTTTGTTACTGTTTCTTTATCGCTTGGCGTTGAACTTTCAAGACCCGTATGGGCTAATGCTGTTGTTGGCAACAACACCAACAAACAAGCAAATAAAATGAGTCTTTTTAACATTTTGTTCCATCCTTTCTTTATTTATCAAGTCATATTATAGCTGACTAATATGTTGATTTAATTTTATAAATCGACAATATTTTGAACAATTGATTATTACGCTAAATATGTCTACCCCTTATGATATATTAGTCATATCTAATGTTATAAGAGGTGGCAAGGATGAAATATAAGAGAATTATTGTTTTACTTCTGCTCACTTTGATCATTTCGGCTTGCAGTTCCAATAAAGAACAATCACATCAAGCGCATTCTTCCAATGGAGATTTGCAAGAAAAAACTGCTTCTGCTGATGTTTTACCGACCTTTTTGAAAGGTCAAAGTGAAGAGGTCCGCTTGGTATATCAAGCTGCTGGCAAATCAACAGAGTTGTTACAATGGATTCCTTGTTATTGCGGTTGTGCTGAGAGTGCGGGACATAAAAGTAGTATGAATTGCTTTGTCAAAAAAATCAATAAAGATGGTTCTGTTGTCTGGGATGACCACGGTACTCGTTGCGGCGTTTGCTTACAGATTGCAGCGGAATCCATTAAAATGAAACAAGAAGGCAAATCTATAAAGGAAATTCGCCATTACATTAATGAAAAGTACAAAGAAGGTTACGCAAAACCAACGAAAACCCCAATGCCTTTATAATATAATAAACAAACCTCACTTTTCCGAAAACGAAAGGTGAGGTTTTCATTTTGCCTATTTGACCAATGTATTAGAAAGTGCTAATCTGAACACAGATAATCATATTAGTGAATACTAATATGAAATGGAGATGAAATAAATGGGACAAAATTATTTAGACGTAAAAGCTAAATTTATTCGTGGTTTTTCTGATAAAACTAGACTTCAAATATTGGAATGCATTAAGAATGGGGAAAAAACGGTATCCCAAATCGTTGAAGAGCTTCAAGGCAATCAGTCGAATATTTCACAACACTTAGCTTGTTTAAAGGGCTGCGGAATTATTGTGGGACGACAAGAAGGCAAATATATTTATTATTCTTTACGTAATGAAAAGATCAAAGAAATGCTTGAACTGTTTGACGAAGTGTTAAATCAAGTGCAAACGGAAGTCGCTCAATGCGATAGCCATTTATATTAAGAAGGTGATGATAATGTTCGAAAAGGAACAAAAAAATACTTGTTGTAATGGTGATAACTGCAAAGAATCTCAAAAACCAAAATTGAAAACAGAATTCAATTTGATTCAAATAAACTCTACTCCAGAATCAAAAGCGTCCTGCCAAGATGATTGTTGTTCTGCAGAATTCAAGCCTAAAGGTGACGAATCTGATTTATCCGAAGTCACAGGTCACAAGTCGGAGTTCCGAGTTCACGGAATGGATTGCCCTGCTTGTGCGTTGACCATTGAGAAAAGCATTGGACAACTGGAACACATTAAGAACGTCAGCGTCAATTACAGCACGGGTAAAATGCAAGTTGTAGCTGAAAATCCGTCAGTGTTAGAAAAATTGCCAGCGGAGATGAAGAAGCTGGGTTATACATTGGAACCAATTGAATCAAAAGGGAATGTACGAATTTATACCATTGAAGGAATGGATTGCAGTTCCTGTGCCTTAACGCTTGAAAATCATTTAAAACAGCATCCTTCTGTAAAAAGTGTCAGCGTTAATTTTTCCACGGGAAAAATGCGGATTGAACACGACAATTCTGTTGAAGAAATCATGAAAGAGGTTGAGAAAGCAGGTTACAAAGCCTCTCTCGTTTCAAATAGACGAGCCGAAGCGGAGATGTCAACAACACAATCAAGTAATAATCTTCTTGTATTATCAGGAGTATTGTTATTATTTGGTTTTCTTGGCTCCCTAACTGACATCTCTCCGTTTATGGTAAATGTTCTTTATGCTATATCCATATTGATCGGTGGGTATAAGCCGGCTAAAAGTGCTTATTACGCCATAAAAAGCCGGTCCTTAGATATGAATGTATTGATGACAGCAGCAGTCATTGGAGCCGTTATGATCGGTGAATGGCTTGAAGGAGCTACCGTAGTTTGGTTGTTCGCATTGGGGAATGCTTTACAAACCAAATCCATTGAAAAAACTAGAAACTCCATTCGTAGTTTACTAGATTTAGCACCACCTGAAGCTTGGGTAAAACAAGGTCGGGACTTAGTTAGAAAATCTGTAGAAGAAGTAGCTATCGGAGATATCATTGTTGTCAAACCGGGTGACAAAATTCCATTAGACGGTGAAGTTGTCCAAGGAGAATCAAGTGTTAACCAAGCACCCATTACAGGTGAGTCCATACCAGTTGATAAGCAAATTGGCGATACGGTATATGCAGGAACCATTAACGAACACGGATCTTTAGAAATCAAAGTCACGAAGCTCGTTGAAGATACAACCATTTCGAAAATCATTCATTTAGTGGAAGAAGCATAAGAAAAGAAAGCCCCTACCCAAGCATTCGTTGATAAATTTGCACAAATTTATACACCTATTGTTTTTGCATTAGCATTGGCGGTCATGATTTTTCCTCCTCTACTTGGCTTTGGAACTTGGGGAGATTGGTTTTATAAAGGACTTGAACTATTAGTTGTCGCTTGTCCTTGTGCATTAGTTATCTCTACACCTGTAGCTATTGTTTCAGCCATCGGAAATGCAGCCAAGAACGGTGTTCTGATTAAAGGCGGTGCCTTCTTGGAGACAGCTGGATCCATTAATGCCATTGCGTTCGATAAGACGGGAACTTTGACCGAAGGTAAGCCAAAAGTATCACAAGTAATACCGATCAATACGACTGAAACGGATTTGTTATCGATTACTCGCACCTTAGAGGAATACTCCACTCACCCCATTGCATTGGCTGTGGTTAATTACGCAAAAGAAAAAGAGATTCCTTCTCGAAATGGGGAATTATTTAAGAGTATTGTCGGTAAGGGTGTTCAAGCAACGATTGAAGGTATGGAATACTTTGCAGGAAACCTGAAACTGTTCCAAGAACTGAATACTCCTATTGGTGAGTATGAGTCCCAAATGAAAACCCTTCAAAACGAAGGAAATACGCTTGTCATTGTTGGGACAAAAGAGCAGATACTTGGTATTATCGCTGTTGCTGATACTATCCGTGAGACAACGGTAAAAGCGTTACAGGGGCTTAAAAATATGGGTGTAGATCAAATAGTAATGCTCACGGGTGATAATAAAGGAACTGCCGAAAAAGTGGCTTCTCAAACGGGTGTCAATCGTTACTTTGCCGAACTATTGCCAGAAGACAAGGTAAAAGCCATTAAACAGTTACAAGACGAAGGGAAACGGGTCGCAATGGTTGGTGACGGTATTAATGATGCTCCTGCCTTAGCCACTGCCAATTTGGGGATTGCAAAGGGTGGTGCGGGAACAGACACGGCTATGGAAACAGCCGATATTGTTCTTATGGCAGATAACTTAGAAAAACTGCCTTATACCATCAAATTAAGCCGAAAAGCCTTAAAAATTATCAAGCAAAATATATGGTTTTCGCTGATTATCAAGTTTGTTGCTTTACTTCTAATTTTCCCAGGTTGGCTTACCTTATGGGTTGCTGTTTTAAGCGACACGGGAGCAGCTTTGTTGGTTATTCTTAACAGTATGAGACTGTTGAGGTTAAGGTAGGAGGAAATACAAATGTCTGATTGTTGTAAACCTACAAATCATTCCGAGAGCGTATTATGTCCGTCTTGTAATCATAAAGGGAAAAGGATACAGTTGATTACTTTAAAGAGTCTGCTTTTACCAAATGCTCTAGTCAAATTAGATGTAAGAACAACTTATTATTTTTGTTCAACCCCTTCTTGTAATGTGGTCTACTTTAATGAAGATGGACTGATATTCCAACAACACGATTTAAAAGTTCCAGTATTCCAAAAAGATGAGAATTTGGACACACCAGTATGTTATTGTTTTGATTGGACGAGAAGAAAACTTAATGAGGCTTTTGATACTGATAATGACAATAAGGTGATAAATAGCATCTCTACTCATATGAAAGAAAACCGTTGTGGTTGTGAAGTTAATAACCCACAAGGGTCCTGTTGTTTGGGAAATGTAAAGGCGTACGTGAAATCTCTAAGAGCAGAGAACGTGGAATAACACCAATCACGCTTCTCCATAGCTCTAATAAATCGCCAAATTAAGTAAAAAGTTCCTGACAACAAAGAAAATACGATTGCTAAACTAATCTCAACACATAAGTCCATTATAACAATTATTGTTCCATTCATTTGTCCAATGGTACCAAACATATAGCCCATAGTTAAGAAAAAGCCTTTTATAGATCGGTAACTCTTCTATTTATCAATGTGTCATTTTTGCAATATATTTAATCTAGAAAGGGTGAAGTATCAATATGAAAAAAATAATGATATTAACTCTAGTCTCCGTTTTATTGATTGCAAGTGGATGTGGTAAATCCGACAATACCAATGAAAACCAACATACGAATCACGAAAATATGCAACAAGGTGAAAATCACGAAGGAATGCATCACGAAACGAACCAGTCCCAAGAGGATACTACTCAGGCTGTTTGGAAGTTTTCAAAAGAAACTCCAAAAATCAATGAAACGGTTGATTTAACAATTCAAATTAACGATCAAGACGGAAAACCTGTTAAAGACTTTGATATTCAGCACGAAAAGCTAATGCATCTGATTGTGGTAAGTAAAGATTTATCTTATTTTAACCATTTACACCCTGAATACAAAGGTGACGGACTGTTTACGATTGCCTTAAACTTCCCTGCTGGAGGAGAATATAAATTATATGCTGATTATGTTCCAAAAGGGGCATCAAAAGTTGTAAAAAATCACACTGTTACGGTTGAGGGAGAAAAAGCACAAACCACTCCGCTCAAACCAGACGAAAATTTAACTAAAGTTGTAGAAGGCAAGGAAATTACATTATCTTTTGACGAACTCAAAGCTGGAACAGACGTTACATTGAACTTTAACATTAAAGACCACAAGACAGGTCGACCGATTACTAATTTACAACCATACTTAGGTGCTGTTGGACACGTTGTCATCATCAGTGAAAATGTAGAGGAATACTTACACGTACATCCAATGGACGAAAAGGCAAAAGGACCAGACGCTAAATTTATGACCAAGTTCCCTAAGAGTGGAATCTATAAAATTTGGGGTCAGTTCCAACACGAAGGCAAGGTTATTACCGTTCCTTTCGTAGTCAAAGTCTCATAAAAACTCTAAAATCCTCCCATGGCGGAGGATTTTTTGTTTTTAAAGGACATATTTTATAAGTTTGGCAGATATAAAAGTAAAGACAACTTAGTACAAGGGGGGGATGATGGATGAACTCAACTTGGCTTTTAGGGTTTTCTGCTTCTGCTATTGGAATGTTATCTGGTGGAGCGATTGCTTGGTTGTTTAAAGGATGGCAAAAAGGAACACCGACCATTTTTTCAATATGTAGTGGAATGATATTCGGACTGGTCACATTGGAAATTTTGCCTGAAAGCATAGAAATTGGAGGCTGGTTTATTGCGATTGTCGGATTGATTTTGGGTTATTTTATTTACAAGCATCTAGAAAAGGTTTCTCATCATGTGATCATTATTACAAATGACGCTAAAAAAGACGTATTCGTACATTCTGGTCTATTTTTAACATTCAGTATTGCCCTTCACAATTTTCCAACAGGCATCGCACTTGGAGCCAATACTCACGCTTCATTGACTAAACCAATGATGACTACGATCATACTTCACAATATTCCAGAAGGTATTGCTGTTTTTACTCCCTTGTTGATGGCTGGGTTTGGCATTCTCAGCATCATACTTGGGGCAATCATAGCCTCCACTCCCGTAGGAGTTGGAGCCTTCATAGGAAGCAATTATGGAATGGGGGTTTCTTGGCTAGTAGCAATGATTATTGCATTGGCGATGGGGGTAATGCTTTCAGTAACGGGAAAGGAAATTTTTGGAATGGCTTTACGCACATCTACAAAAATATACTGCGTTATAATGGCTATAATCGGTTTTATATTGGTTTCATTTTACCTATTTTTTCTGTAGGCTCTGTTAAGGTACAATGTTGATTTTTATTCTTTTCTTAATTTAAACTAACAGCGTAGCATAGTTGAATAGTTAGATATAAATTGGAGAAGAGTGAAATTATGAAAATGACATACTAGCAGCGTTTATACTTGGAGTTGTGGAAGGTTTAGCAGAATTTTTACCTATTTCATCTACTGGTCATCTTATTTTAGTTGGACATCTTATTGGCTTTGAAGGTGAAAGAGCAAAAACATTTGATATTGTCATTCAGTTAGGTGCAATTCTTGCTATTATAGTTTTATATCGGCAACGTCTCGTTTCCTTGTTTAACATTAAGCCTATACTAAAAAAAGAAAAGAAATTTAATGCCATACATATAATATTAGGTGTTTTGCCTGCAATAATAGCTGGATTATTATTGCACGATGTTATTAAAACATATTTATTTTCTCCTAAGACCGTGGTGATTGGACTTGTGGCAGGTGCTATTCTTATGATATTTGCCGAAAAAAGGAAAGCTGAACCAATCACCCATTCCCTGGACGACTTGACTTACCGCCAGGCTTTAGCTATCGGCTTGTTCCAATGTCTAGCGGTGTATCCTGGTTTTTCAAGAGCAGGTTCAACCATCTCCGGGGGATTATTAGTAAAAACTAGTTATAAAACAGCATCAGATTTTTCTTTCCTAATTGCTCTTCCTGTAATGGTTGGAGCAACGAGCTTAGACTTATTAAAAAGCTGGAATTATTTGAGTGTAAGTGATATTCCAATATTTGCAGTGGGATTTATTACTTCGTTTGTTGTGGCAATGATAGCTGTGGTGACTTTCCTAAAATGGCTAAAAAAAAATAGGATTAATCCCTTTTGCATACTATCGTATTGTGTTAGCTGTTGCATTTATCATACTTATACTGTTTTAACTGTCCTTATTGAACGGGTACGATAGTTGAATAAGATAAGTACAAAAAAGCTACCTTATCATCATAAGGTGGCTTTTCATTTGGTCGAAAATCAACAATTAACGATAACAGCCTTCGTATAAAAATCAACACTGAAGTTTAACAGAACCTCCTCCCATTCATTAAGAGCTAAATCAGCCATTTTCATTAAAAAACATTTCCTAAACTTGACAAAAAAATGAATGTAAAATATGATACATACATATGAACATATGCTCATATATAGTAAATAAAGCGAGGTAAATCATAATGAAGATGGAAGATCATTCTTTCTTAAAATCTGAAACCATTGAAAATGTATCGCAAATATTTAAGGTATTATCCGATCCAACACGAATCAAAATTCTTTATTTGTTATCGCAAGAAGAGTGCAATGTCAATCACATTGCAGAAGTGTTGGAAATGTCTCAATCAGCCGTTTCTCATCAACTTAGTATGTTACGAAATCTGAGACTGGTTAAGTATCGCCGTGAAGGAAAAACACTGTTTTACTCCTGCGATGACGAACATGTTATTTCATTATTAAAACAAGCCATTGACCATTCTGAACATCATTAAGGAGGTATTTTATCATGCATCATCATCACCACCATCATTCTCACGACCACCATGGTCATCACCATCACCACGGACATCATCATGATCACAGTAGAGAAGGAAATAAAAAAGGGCTTACAATTGCCCTTCTCATTACCGCTGGAATTATGTTGTTAGAGTTTTTCGGAGGTTTAATCACAAACAGCCTAGCCCTTCTTTCTGACTCTGGTCATATGCTTAGTGATGCTAGTTCACTTGTTCTTAGCTTAGTGGCAATTTGGTTTGCCACCAAACCAGCTTCCCCCAATAAAACGTATGGCTTTTATCGTTTTGAAATCTTAGCCGCTTTGTTTAATGGAGTTACCTTGTTTGTTATCGCTGGATTTATTATTTGGGAAGCAATTGAACGTTTTTACAATCCTCCAACCGTGGCTAGCGGCTCTATGATGCTGATTGC
>NZ_FOJS01000035.1 GCF_900111865.1 Parageobacillus thermantarcticus
GCCTCTTTGGTAGAGGTTCTGAAGGATTTCCCGCCATCCATAGGCGCTTTCTTGCCCTCCTACAAAGAAATCAAGAATTTCGCGATATCCTTCTTCATTTACTCCTAACACCACATAAATGACTTCTTTCTCTACCGTATCGCGGCGAAGTTTCACGTACAAACCGTCTAAATATAAGACCGAATAACGCTTGGATAGTGGACGGCTGCGCCATTTTTCGATATCTTCCTTTACGACATCGGTAATACGGCTGATCGTCGCAGGAGAATAGGCTTTTCCTAGAATTCGTTCGATCCACTTGCCAATTTCCCGGGTGCTCATGCCGCTTTGATACATCCGAATGATAGCTTCCTCCAGCCATCCCGTGTGGCGTTGATAAGGAGCAAACAACTGCGTTTGAAATTCCCCGTTTCGGTCTCTTGGGACCAAAAGCCCCTCAATCCGGCCATATTGCGTATCTAAATTTCGTTGATAGTAGCCGTTTCTCATATTCGATGTGCCGGCCTGTTCGATTTCGAGGAAATTCTTGATTTCTTCCCGCATGATCAGTTCTAATTTTTCCTTTACAAACTGACGAATGACACTTTCCAGTTGATTTGCCCAGTCCATATTCGATATACTTTTAGACATAGGTAGGGTTCTCCTTTCTCTGGAATGTTTTTCGTCCAATCAGAGAATACCCTACCTTTTTCTTTTTGGTCTAGCAAAATGTGTTACACAAAATTTTATACATCATCATTTATTCTTTATTGTTCATTTTATTCTCTTTTTAAATGACAAAAATAAATCTCCCTCTACATATGTAATAAAGATTTACTTGGTTTTATCCGTTTTTTGATTAACTACTTCTTTTTCTCGTGCCGCAAATTGATCAAATAATTTTGGAATCACATACCCATGCGAATATGGTCCTGTCTAGACAGTTCCAATTACACTTTCAAAGGCGGCACTATCACAATTGAATTTCTATGAAAATGCGCGCGCTTGGAGCGGCCATTTTCATGCCCGGGTGGAAGGCAAAATGTTGCCCATGGACCTTTTCTATGCAAAGCATCCCCCTTTCTATTTATTCGACCCTTGAGGCAGAATCTCTCTATTAAAACAAAACCTGTTTCCTTCGAACATTGAAAGAAACAGGTTTCAGCTTGCTGACAAGCTAAGCCGCTGGCAATGATGTCAATGCTTTCACCGTTTCACCATCGTGCGCCTGCCGCTTCAAACAAAACCGCTAGCGCCAAGAAACATCCCACGCCTTTTAAGACGTCTCCGCCAGAAATTTATTTGGAAAATCTGTCATCAGCGCCGATACTTCCGCATCTTGCAGCATCGCCGTTACCTTTGTATCATTCACCGTATAAACGCGCAATTTCAGCCCTTGGGCCACCGCTTTTCTTCCTTCTGAAGATAAAACAAACGACAAGTCTCCATGTATAGCTTGGGCGTTCACTAACTTGGCACTTGGAACTGCGCCTTTATGAACTCCTGCAAACAATGTGCCGATTTCGATCGACGGATGAAGCCGCCGCGCCTTTAACATGCTGTATATGTTGAAAGAAGATAATACGACCTGCTTTTCTAACTGAAATTGTCCAATCATTTTGAGCAGCTTTTCTTCTAATTTTGGATAATCGATGGCGTTATTTTTCAACTCAATATTAATCATTATTTCCTTATCTAAATCTTGGACCCACTCCAACACCTCCATCAAGGCGGGAACGCGTTGGCGGGCAAAACGGTCATGAAACCAGCTTCCTGCATCAAGCAAACGAAGCTGTTTATAAAGAAAGTCTTTAACATAACCAATGCCGTTGGTTGTTCGGTCGACCCGTTCATCGTGAATGACAACAATTTCCCCATCTTTTGTCATTTGCACATCTAATTCGATCCCGTCCACTCCTGCATCATACGCTTTTTGAAACGCCAGCATGGTGTTTTCTGGATATTCTCCGCTAAATCCCCGATGTGCATAAACTTCCATTTTTCACGGCACCTCCACTCATGTATATGTCAAAGAGCTGGCCCATAAGCGTCTGCCTCCATACACCATCCACCATGTCCTATGGTCGGATGATTTGCTTTCAGGCCAGCCTTGCTCCATTTACTTCTTATTCGCCATTTCAAGTGCGCGGTTCGTTTCCTCGGTTGCACGATCCAGCGCTTCTTCCGGATCAGCGCCTTGGTATAAGCTTTCCATTGCTTTTACGACTTTTTGCCGGGATTCCGGAAAAACAGTGATGAGCGCCCCTTGTGTCGCAGGTATCGGTTTCGTTTGTTTCAATTGATCGACAGTGACTTTTAATTGAGGGTACTTTTCCCACTCCGTTTTTACGATCTCTTCGTCATAAGCGGCTGGATTAATCGCAAAATATCCTGTTTTCACATGCCATTTCGCTTGAACTTCAGGGGTAGACAAATATTTCATGAACTCCCATGCCGCTTTTTGCTGTTTTTCACTAATATCTTTAGCCATCCATAGCGACGCTCCGCCAATGATCACCCCTTGACGTTCGACGCCATCTGGAACTGGCAAGTAAGAAACCCCCACTTCAAACGGCGCATTGTCGATAATCGTTTTCACTCCTGCAGAAGAGTCTAAATACATCGCGACTTTCTTGGATTGAAACGCTGCGCGCATATCATCCCAGTTTTGCCCTACGTTGTAGAACGTTCCTTCTTTATACATGTCACGAATTAAATCGAATACACGCAGCCCTTCTTCCCCATTAAAAACGGCTTTCGTGGCGTTTCCGTTGCGGCCGTTTTCATTATTGACGTACAACCCGCCTTGCACCGCGAGCATTTCTTCAAAAAACCAACCGTAATTTAAAATCGAAAAACCATATTGAGTCGTTTGCCCTCCTTGTTTTTTTGTCAGTTTTTTTGCCGCCTCTTTTAATTCGCTATACGTCATCGGCGGCTTTTCAGGATCCAATCCCGCTTCTTTGAACGCATCTTTGTTATAAATCAGCACAGGCGTGGAGGAGTTGAACGGCATGGAGTAAATTTTTCCGTTCACCGTATAATAATTGACGATATTTTTTTCCCATTGCGATGTGTCATAATTTTCTTCATCGATGAATTTCTGTACAGGCTGAATTTTGCCGCTATCAATCATATACTTTGTCCCGACTTCAAATGTTTGCATAATCGTTGGCGCGTCTTTCGTTCCAGCCACCGTATTGAATTTCGTCAACGCCTCTTCGTATGTACCTTGAAAAATCGGCTTCACTTCAATAGAAGGATGGGACTGGTTAAATTCGTCCACAATCTCTTTTAATACCGTTTCTAAATCACCGCTCATCGCATGCCAAAAAATGACCTCTGTTTTCCCGTCTTTGTTTTCAGACGGAGTAGCCGTTGCTTCGTCGCTTTGGCTTGAACAAGCAGTTAGTGTCATTAAAATGAACAAGAACAAAGCGGAAACACGCTTTTTCATGATTATTTTCCCCCTTATTTAATGGCTCCCTGCATAAGTCCTTTTTGCAGATGCTTTTGTCCGACAAACAACAGCAATAATGTTGGCAAAATGACCACGATCACAGCCGCCATCACCACCCCCCATTCTGTCGAAATTTCTTGCGATTGCATCTGCTTTAAGCCAATTTGGACGGTGCGGACTCGGTCATTATTGGTAACGAGCAAAGGCCATAAATACATATTCCAAGTCGTTAAAAAGCTGTAAACTCCTAATGTAATTAAGCTCGTTCTTGATAGCGGAAGAACAATATTCCAAAAGAAGCGAAAGCGTCCAACGCCTGATACTTGCGCCGCCTCATACAACTCCAATGGAATCGTTTTAAAGTGCTGGCGCAAAAGGAATATGCCAAAAGCGGAAGCGAAAAATGGAACCGTCAATCCTAAATAGCTGTTTAGCCAGCCGAGCTTTTGAACGGTCAAAAAATTCGGAATCATCGTTGCCTCCCAAGGGATCAGCATCGTTGCGATGCATAGAAAAAAGAGAACATCTCTCCCTTTAAATTTCAGAAACACGAAAGCGAATGCCGCTAAGCTCGAAATGATTAACTGCCCCAACATGACAATGAACGAAACGATAAAGCTGTTGAACAAATACTCGAACAACGGAACTTTCTGAAACGCCGCAACATAGTTTTTCATCGTGAACTTCTGTGGCCATATATGTCCCTGCAACACTTCCGCTCCGTCCATAAAACTGATGAGAAACGCGTAAACAATCGGAAACAGCACGACAACCGAACAAATGACGAGAAGGGCATACAACAGAAACGTCCGCAAAACGTTCATTGATAATGAACCTTCCTCTCTCCGAATTTAAATTGCAAAAAGGTAACTACCAAAATCGCGAAAAAGAGAAGGACGGCTTGGGCGCTGGCAGAACCGAAGTTATAATTAATGAAAGCATCTTTATAAATGGAGTAAACAATGACATTCGTTGCGTCCATCGGTCCGCCCTTTGTTAAAATATCGATTTGGCCAAACGTCTGGAATGAATGAATGAGCGAAACCGTCGTCACAAAAAAGAGCGTCGGCGACAATAATGGCAATGTCACTTTGCGGAGTTGATACCAGTAGCTTACCCCTGCAATGCGCGCACTTTCATATAAAGTCGGATCGATATTTTGCAACCCTCCGAGCAAAATAAGAAAGGTAAATCCGATATTCATCCAAATCGTGGAAATGGAGACAGAAATGAGTGCGATTTTCGGGTCAAGCAGCCACTGAACGTCGGAAATGCCAAATAAAGATAACACTTTATTGATCACGCCGATGGAAGGATTGTACATAAACATCCAAATGACAGAAGAGGCCGCGACACTCATGCCCATCGTTGAAGAAAAAAACGTGCGAAACAAACCGATTCCTTTCAACTTTTCATTAGCCATGAGCGCTAAACATAACGCTAGAACCACACTGGCGGGAACGGTGTAGCAAACAAACAGCAATGTCGCTTTTATGCTTTGCAGAAAATTTACATCTTTTAACAAATAAACAAAATTTTCGATCCCGACAAATTGAACAGGATTGCCTTGATGATCTGTTGCGTAGAAACTTAAATACACTGTCTTGAGCATTGGGTAAAAAAGAAAAATAGAAAACAAAATAAGTGATGGAAGCAAGTACACAATTCCTTCCAACGTTGTCCATACCGCTCGTTTGCGGCGAACCGGAACGGAGGGAGAAGATTTTACAGAAAGCGGTGCATTCATTGGTGTTCCCCCTTGCCGGCCGCATAAGAAGGTATCGAGTGATCCAACCGCTGGCCGTTTTCATGAAAGAAAAGGAAAGCTGTTTCATCAATCGTTAAAGGCACTTTCTCACCGGCATGAATGTTCCATTGCCCGCTCCAGCGCGCGATCCAATGCTCGTTTTTCGTGAGTTCAAATGTGACAAGCGTTTCCGTCCCTAAAACTTCGACATTGACGACTTTCGCTATAAAATGGTCATCGCTTGGCTTGGCAAGACGGATATGTTCCGGACGGACGCCAACGATGATTTGCTGCGTGGAAGGAGGCAAGTGATGGTGAAGCCGCATCGCCCGCCCGTTGTCAAAAAGCAGCAAACTTTCTAGCACCTTTGCTTTCGCCAAATTCATTGGCGGCGAGCCGATGAAAGAAGCAACAAACGTATTGGAAGGATGGTTATAAATATCAAGCGGCGCCCCGATTTGCTGCGCTCGCCCTTCGTGTAAAATCATCATTCGATCTGCCATCGTCATCGCTTCTACTTGATCATGCGTCACATAAATCATGGTGATCCCTAGTCGTCTTTGCAGCTGGCGAATTTCTGAACGCATTTTCGCCCGTAATTTTGCATCCAAATTCGATAAAGGCTCATCCATCAAGCAAATAGGCGCATGAGTGACAATCGCTCTTGCCAGCGCTACACGTTGGCGCTGTCCACCGGATAATTGGCGCGGTTTATGTTTAAGAAAATCGGTCAAACCAAGCATCTCTGCTGCTTCTAAACAGCGTTTCTTTTGTTCTTGTTTCGAAATTTTCTTTTTATATAGACCAAATGTAATGTTTTGTTCGACTGTTAAATGCGGATACAGCGCATAATTTTGAAATACCATCGACAAGTTGCGTTCGCTTGGCGGCAGTTCATTCACCTCGATCCCGCCAATGAGCAATGTCCCGGATGTAATCGTTTCTAACCCGGCAATCATCCGTAAAATCGTGCTTTTCCCACAACCGGACGGACCGACAAGAACGAAAAATTCCCCCGGTTCAATAGAAACGCTTAAATCATGAATAACATTGTCTTTTCCATTGTAAGACTTATAAACATGAACTAATTCAATTTGCTCCACGCGCATGCACCTCTTCCCTTTTTTTCACAACCATGGGCGGCTCGTCGAACAACTTGCCAACTAACTCTCAATTCCATCATAGGTAATTTTTATAAATAACATGTTAAAAGAGGATTATTTTTTTGTAAAATTCCGATATTTTATAGCAAGAGTTTTTGACGAACTAGACAAGTACAAAAAATAAAGCCCGAACTCTTCCATTCAAGTTCGGGCAAATATCCAAATGATATCAATCCAATCTTAACGACTTTGTTTTTGCCTTCTAACAAAAGGTTTACCAATTTCGGGTTTGGATAAATTCTTCTAATTTATGTTTTAAATTGCTTATATTTTCCTTTTTGTGAGTTTCATCTTGCAAATTATATTTGTCGATCATATTCCTTATATCTGGATGAAATAATAGGAAAGGTCCCCTCTTTTCTATTAAGTTCGAAAACCATAATTGTTGTTTAAGTATCTTTATGTTTTTATTGATTCGTCTTTGCTTTTTTGAAGGGATTGAAGTTATCACCAACCAAATTATCACATCCAAGAATGTTGCGATCAATTGTAAAATCTCCCTTTCGCAGTTTGGGCTTTTTTCCTATGCCGGCGCACCAAAATGGGTTTCAGACATCGTCTGAAACCCATTTGTCAACCATCTTTGTCCAAACGGCAGATTTATTTTTGCTCTCCGGAATATACCCCTAAAGGAATGTTGTCTTTCCGCGCCACGCCGGTGCGGTATGCTGCTTCAATGACCGCTTGTCGTACTCGTTCAACGACTTTGCTGTTAAATACACTTGGAATGATATATGTTTCGTTTAGTTCATCTTCTGTGACGACGGAAGCAATCGCTTTCGCGGCGGCGAGTTTCATCTCTTCGTTAATTTCTTTTGCCCGGCAATCAAGAGCGCCGCGGAAAATGCCAGGGAAGCAAAGAACGTTGTTAATTTGGTTCGGATAATCGGAACGTCCTGTCGCCATCACGCGGACGTATGGCTCCGCGAGTTCCGGATCGATTTCCGGCACTGGGTTGGCCATTGCAAACACGATTGGATCGCGCGCCATTTTTTTCACATCTTCCACCTTCAAAATGCCCGGAGCGGAAACGCCGATAAACACATCCGCGCCGGCGATGACATCGGACAAGCTTCCTTTTTCGTTATCTGGGTTCGTGATTTGCGCGTACTCCTGCCAGTACGGGTTATCGTACGTTTCGCCGCGATGAATCGCGCCGTGGCGGTCGACACCGATAATGTTGCGCACACCAGCCGCCAGCAAAATTTTCGTGCAGGCGATTCCAGCAGCTCCGATTCCGGTTAAGACAACTTTAATGTCTTCCAGTTTTTTGTTAACAATTTTTAATGCGTTTAATAGGCCTGCGAGAAGCACTACCGCCGTGCCGTGCTGGTCGTCATGAAATACAGGGATGTCTAATTCTTCTTTTAGCCGTCTTTCAATTTCAAAGCAGCGCGGCGCCGAAATATCCTCCAAGTTGATGCCACCGAACGCCGGTGCAATCGCTTTCACAATTTGGACAATTTCTTCGGTATCTTTCGTATCCAAGCAAATCGGGAATGCGTCGACACCCGCGAATTGCTTAAACAGCATCGCTTTTCCTTCCATCACCGGCATCGCGGCATACGGCCCGATATCGCCAAGCCCAAGGACGGCCGTGCCATCGGAAACCACCGCCACCGTATTGCGCTTAATCGTTAAGGAGTACGCTTTTCTTGGATCTTCCGCAATGGCCGTGCATACCCGCGCCACCCCCGGCGTATAAACCCGCGATAAATCATCGCGCGTCTTTACTGGAATTTTTGAGTTTGTTTCAATTTTTCCGCCGATATGCATCAAAAACGTGCGGTCTGATACGTTAATGATTTTAACTCCCTGGATTTTTTTCAGCGCTTCAATAATTAAATCGCATTGTTTTGTATCCAACGCACTGACGGTGATATCGCGCACAGTATGTACTTTGCTCGATGAAATCACGTCAATCCCGACGATATCTCCGCCCGCTTTTCCGATCGCAGCGGCGATATCGCTGAATGTGACGCGGTCTTTTTCAAATTGAAGACGAATCGTAATGTTCATCGTTGCGCCACTTGGTAATGCCATCGCCATCTACCTTCCTTTTATATTTTTATCTACCTAAAATCTCCGCTGTACACATATTATCTCAATAATGGAAAAAAGACAATCCTTATTCTCGTCAATATGTGCCCACCACGACGTCAGCATCCGTCGATTCCGCAAGCCATTCCTTCCCCAAAATTGCGGAACGATTGTTTCTTCATTTCTTCTTCGATGACTTTTTCCAACGTTTCTTTCGAGCGAACCCCAGTAAGAACCGTATCGCCAATCACAAACGTTGGAACAGCGGTGATGTGCGCTTCTTCATACGCATGTTTCAACGCGCGCCGGTGGACTTCCTTATACTTGCGGGTCTCCAGCGCTTCACGAAACTCTCTTTCATCAAGCCCTATTTCCCCAGCGAGCTTTGTTAACACATCGATATCACCGATATCCTTCTCTTCTTGGAAAAACGCCGTAAACATGCGGTGATTGTATTCATTTGCTTTTCCTTTTTCTTTTGCATATTGGTATCCTTCAAAAGCAAGATGAGTGTATGGCTGCGGCGAAACTCTCGGCAGCACGATCGGAATTCCCATTTGTTCCGCCATCGGATATACATACTGTTTCCACGTTGTTTGCAAATACTCGCCTTCCGGACGAAGCGTTTCGTTTGGGTACGGCCGCAATTCAAACGGCATCCACTCTATTTGCACATCTTTCCCTTCAGCCGCTTCTTGCAATGGCTTTTCCGCTAAAAAACAGAACGGACACACATAATCCGAGTATACTTTGATCGTTAACGCCAACATCATCACTTCCTTTATTCATTTACTAATGTGCCGAATGCATTTATCATAATATTATCACATCTGTTTCGTATTATTATAATAAAAAATCTCTTATTTCACACTATTAAAATCTTTTTTATTGTCAATATGTAGAGAATGTGCAAAAACAGCCGAGATTGCACAAAAAGCGATTTTGTTTTTCGTCGATTCACGCACTTGCCTGAGAATAGAATTGTCCACAATCATCAAACTGCTAAGCATAAGAACATGGATAAAAAAGACAAGACAGGAGAGATTGAGATGAAAGAGAAAATTTTTTTAGTGCTCGCCAACTTATTTTGGGCAGGTAATTACATATTTGGAAAATATGTTATTGCAGAGATTAGTCCTTTATGGCTTACGTTCATTCGTTGGCTCGTTGCACTTTTATTTCTTCTTCCTATCTCCTATTTTTTGGAACGACCGCGTTACGGAGAAATCATAAAGCAATTTTGGTTGCCATTAATCATCTCCGGTGTTCTTGGCATTATTGGCTACAACTTACTTCTTTACGGAGCGTTGGAATATACATCGCCGATGAACGCGGCGATTGTCAACTCATTGAATCCGGCGATTATCGTCATTTTGTCGTTTTTTCTTTTAAAGGAGCGCATAACGTTTGTCAATGCGGCCGGCTTTATCATTTCACTCGTCGGCGTATTGTTTATTTTAACAAACGGACATCTACAGTGGATTTTTCAAACGAGTTATAACCGCGGCGATTTGATGATGCTGCTGGCAGGAGTAGTATGGGCGCTTTATTCCATTATCGGGAAAAAATTGGCTGTTCCCCCGATTACCGCGACTGCTTGTTCTGTATTTTTCAGCATTCTTTTATTGTTTCCGTTTCTTTTCTTGCAGCCGCTGCCGCTTGCTGAGTTAAGTGAGGAAGGATGGATTGGCATCATCTATATTTGTTTGTTTCCATCCGTTTTTTCGTTCTTATTTTGGAACATGTCTGTCAAAAAAGTCGGACCGAGCTATGCGGGCATTTATTTAAACTTAATCGCGGTATTTACCGCAATGATCACATTTTTGTTAGGGGGAGACATTTCCGCGTCACAGCTGATCGGCGGCGCGTTCGTATTGATTGGGGTTTATTTGGCAACCAATGTTCGTAACACGGAAGCATCCGCGGCAAAAGAGGTCAAGTCCTGAACCTCCCAATGGCTAAAGCCATGGGGTTCTTGTGTACTATAGAGCTTTTTCCATACCTTCGCATGGACAGTAAATACAAATCCCCTCAAGCTGGCTTGAGGGGATTTGCGCATTATTTTTGAAGCAAACGGAGAAATTCGCGCATAAAGGCAGGAAGGTCCGGCCACGCATGAGCAGAAACAAGGTTTTGGTCGACATGTATCGTGCTGTCAGACACATATGTCGCCCCCAGCGCTTCCACGCCTGGCTTGCAGGCGATGTAAGCAGTCAAGCTACGGCCTTTCAACAAATCCGGCATCGTTTCAAAAATGAGCGACGCATGGCAGATCGCAGCAATCGGTTTGTTTGCTTCAAAGAAATGTCTAACGATGCGTTGAAGGTCTGCGTCAAGACGAATATATTCCGGCGCGCGTCCTCCCGGAATGACAATCGCGTCATATTGCGTTGGGTCGATATCGGCAAATGCCGCGTGTGCTTCGATGAGGTAAGCTTGTTTTTCCTCATACGTATCCCAGCCGGTAAAATCATGGACCACTGTCTGCAATTTCTTTTTCTTTGGCGCGGCGATCGTTACGTCATATCCTTCTTCTAATAAACGATAATACGGATAATACACTTCCAGCGCTTCTACGGCATCTCCCGTTACAATCAACACTTTTTTGCTCATGTTCATGCCTCCTTACCTATTTTTCCTACTATCTCTATCATAGCGAAAGATGGAAAAAAGAGAAAGCGAAATGTTTGTCGAAAGATGAAATAAGAAAATTGTGCGTTTTTATAATAAAATAAAAATGCCAAAACTATGCGCAAAGGAGAGAAAGAGCATGATTTCGTCATGGCTTGCATCCGCCCGCCATGCCGTCGTCCTGACCGGAGCGGGCATGTCGACAGAAAGCGGACTTCCTGATTTTCGTTCGGCTAAAACAGGGTTATGGAACCGCTTTAATCCGCAACAATTGGCGAGCACCTACGCGCTTGAACATTATCGCCAATCGTTCATTGAATTTTACCAATACCGCATCCGCACTCTCCGATCGTGCGAACCACACAAAGGACACGCCATTTTAGCTGACTGGGAACGGCGTGGGCTGATTAAACAAATTATCACGCAAAATGTCGACGGCTTTCACCAGCAAGCAGGCAGCCGCCATGTCATTGAACTGCACGGCTCGCTGCGGACGGTCCGTTGCCAGCGGTGCGGCAACACGCTAAATAGCGAAGCATATCTTCGCAACCAATTCAACTGCGAATGCGGCGGTTTTTTGCGCCCTTCCGTCGTCCTGTTTGGAGAGATGCTTCCGGAAGACGCCATTGAAAAAGCGTGGCAGGCGGCGCAAAAAGCTGATTTATTGATCGTGCTTGGTTCTTCGCTTCAAGTTTCACCCGCAAATCAGCTGCCGGTCATTGCCAAACAGAACGGCGCGAAAATCGTCATTGTAAACTGGGAGCCAACTGAATTAGATGAGATTGCAGATATCGCCATTCATGAACGGAAAATCGGCGACGTTCTTCGCGAGATGGATCGTGAGCTGAAGGGGAGTGAAGGGCGATGAATATAGAAACGATCTTGCAGGAAGCTTTGCAGCATATTGGCGATTCGACTCCTATACAGCAATACCGCCGCGTACACGGCGGGGACATCAACGATTCTTTTTACGTCCAAAGCGGCAAGCAACAATACTTTATGAAAATCCGCCATTTTCTTCCCCCGCGTTTTTTCGAATGTGAAAAAACGGGGCTTGAAACGCTTCGCGATGCTGGCGCCATCCACGTTCCGCTTGTTTACGGAGTGAAAGAAACAAACGATTATGGATTTTTGATTTTAGAATGGATTGAAGGGAAAGAAACGAACAAAACAGCCGAACAGCTCGGCCACGCCATCGCCCGTCTTCATCAATGTTACGGACCTTCGTTTGGATTTGCCGAAGACAACTATATTGGGCTGCTGCCGCAAAAAAACGGATGGTATGAAAACTGGAGCGACTATTTCCGGGAATGCCGCCTGCTTCCACAAATCACACTGGCGGAACAAAAAGGGCGAATGCCTGCACAGCGGCGAAATAAGTTCGAGAAGCTGCTTTCCTCTTTAGAACGCTGGCTGCCAAAAGATTGCTCTCCGTCCTTACTGCATGGCGATCTTTGGGGCGGAAACTGGATCGTCGGCGCAAACGGCGTTCCGTATTTGATCGATCCCGCTGTATTTTACGGACATTATGAATTTGAAATCGCCTTTACCGAACTGTTTGGCGGATTCCCCAGCCGCTTTTATGAAGCATACAGCGAACTGATGCCGCTCTCTTCCGACTATCACGAACGGAAACAATTGTACCAGCTTTTCTATTTGCTTGTGCACTTGAACTTATTTGGGGAAGCATATGGCGGCGCGGTCGATCGTGTGCTGCAAAGGTATGTGGGAGAATAGTGGATAATTGTTTTCAGTAAGTTAACTGACCCAGATGGCTATTATTTAAGAATCACTTCACCTAAAAAGTGATAATTTGATGCTTTAATTAAACCGCTTAGAAACACCTATTGTTTTAAACACAGGAGATAAGTTTTTAAACTTCACTTAATTCTGACTTTAACTACGATTAGTCTAAACGACTTCCCAAACTCACTTAATTTTGAGTCAAGTCCTATGTTTGTGCAAAATCCCACTCTCAGTTGAGCCAAACTTAAGCCTTTAAAAAACTCTGTGCTGTTTCTTTTTACATAGATTCCCATAAATTAATCTGGACTATCATTTAATTTTGTCATACTGGCCATACTTTGCCACGGACTTTAGTCGTTGGATGGCAGCGAAATATAAACAATTGATTGAAAAATCAATATTGTCAATGCGTGGCCAATCTTTTGCCATGCGGAAACAAAAAATATACGTTCTTAAAGCACTATGAACTCTCCATCCTTCGACTGAGCGTGGGGATTCTCCCACCTCGCTTCGAGATGGGGAACGATCTAACATTCATAAAAACTCGCAAAAAGCTCAGGATGTTAGCCTTCGATCAATGGCGCTATTTTTTGTAGACGACTTTCTACAAATAAATTGATAAACAGAAATGCAAACAGAAAGATAAGCAATCCCTAACAAAAATCCTGCCAAAACGTCAGACGGGTAGTGGACTTGAAGGCTTAAGCGGCTAAGCCCTGTCAATAGCGCAAGAAGGCCGAAAACGAAAAGAACCATCCGCCGTTGCGATGCTTTCTTTACTTCTTTGCTTAGAAAATACGCAATCAACAATAGATAAATGCTGCCGACCATCGCGTGGCCGCTCGGAAAGCTAAATCCGTGCACCCCTTGCGCAAACGGCGGCCGCTCCCGCCCGACAAGTTCCTTGATAAACGTGTTCAATCCGTAACCGCCGCCGACAGCGACCAGCACAAGCACCATGCCGTAATAATCGCGCTTGCGAAACCATAAAAACAACACAAGCAGGATGCTGGCGATGCCGATGAAATAGCCATACCCCAATATCGTAAAGCCATCTATCCAGTCCCATGAATCAAACAATTGCAGCAACCGCCGATCTATCGCATTGGTCGCTCCCGCCGCCACCGCGGCCCATATGGCAAGAAAAAGGAGAAAACCAAGCACAGATACAAATAGAAGACGTTTGTCCATGTTCGTGCTCCTTGCTTTTATATGATATTTATCATTTATCTAAATTATAACTTGACTTTGGTCATTTCCACCATCTGCTTCATTCACTCCGTATCACCTTCGCAAAAAGAACTTTGTTTAGTTATTGAAAACTTGTCCAATAATTCCCATCCTCCTACGAAATTCGTGTCCCTCAGGCCGGAAAGTTGCCGCCTGCTTCTTTCCGATTCCACAGCGCCACAGACACCTTTGCGCTCGATTAATATTACTCCTGTCTTCACGGTTCACGACTCTCCACCTATAGACACCATACTGGGCCCATAAAAACCCCCATTCAGGCGCGTTTCTTTTACAATACAGGCCGATTGAATAACTTTTTTAAAATTCAAATAGGTATTTTTTATCATATTTTTATGAATAAAATGATTCGAAATCCTTAATTTTCCTGTTTTATATTTCCTGGAAAACAAACGCTGTGTAAAATATATTATGAATTCCATATTTTTTATAAACAGTAGTTATTTTGAAGGAAGATGAATATGACGGAGAAAGAATACATCATTCACCAATTATATAATGATATTTCTAATCTTGAAAACCAATTGCGCGGTAATCATGAAAAAATTGCACGGTTAAAAAAAGCTGAAAGCGGCATATCCAATGAACTTAGCGAATTGGTTGATCACAAAACACTTGTATTTGACCCCGAACTCACTCCCTATACATGGCAGGGCAAATATGCCGAAATGTTTTTAGATATAAGAAATGGCATCAATTACGCGTACACAGGCATTATTCAGCAAACCGAAGACCTTCTAAATGATATTTCCAAAAAGATATCGGAACTAGAAGCGATGAATACAAGCATTTCCAACACCATCTCTTCAAAACGAAGCCAGCTGGCTCATCTAAAGGCTCAGTAAACAGGTGGGGTCACAATGACAGAAATTAAAGTCCATTTACAGGAAGTTGAAGCGTCCTTAGACGAGTTAAAACGTAAAATCGGCGAATTAAACACTAACCATTCACATCCATCGTTCCCTGTTTCCTCTCTTGATTTCATCACAAAAATAAAAGCAATTGAAGACCTTTACTATCAAATCGTTACCGATTATAAAAATACGCTATTACACATTGAGAGCGATGTTCGCAGACATATTGAGAATCTTGCGGAGACAGACCGAAATATTGCCAAAAAGATGACCATATAACGGGGAGTCAAGATGATGAGGGTATTAAAAGTAGCGGAAGTTTCACATGAAATCAATCAATTGATCCGTCAAAAACAGCAAGAAAAAGAACAAATTCTTGCTGTTCGCGATGCTGTAAACAAAATTATCCGTTTAGACGATGCTTTAAAGGGGGAAGGCGGTGAAGCGATTAAAGAACACTTTGCTACTTTGCATATTCCTGCCATTCTTCTGCTGCATCAATTTCTTCATCAGTATTTAGACATCCTAAAAGACATTTTAACTAGGATCGAACATTTTGAAACAAATAACGGTTTTATAAGCGAACAATTTATCGAAACAGAAGTAAAAACAAATCTTAATAAGTTAGAAAACTTTACTGAGGAAACAGTCAATAGCATCAATCAATATTTTTTCAACGTGGCAGATTTGGTTCATGGCATTCCCGTTCAAATTTTGTCTTTTCAGAACTCAATGATATCAGCAAAAAACCATGCTCATATAACTGTCGATGCGCTAGCACAACTTGATGAAAACATCTCTCACAGTCTAACATCGATGCAAGAACAGCTTGCCCAAATTCGTTCATTCACCCAGAAACTGCACGAATGGACAAAAGGCAGCGTTTTCTTAAGTAAAGAACAAATAAAAGAAATCGAAAATTACATTTCCGAAACAGATACGTTCAAAAAAATGATTGATGAGGCGATTGAACTGTCTGTACAAGAGGGAGATTCCACTTTTGTAGGCGCCGTCGCTGACTGGCTGGATTCCCTTGGCAAATTCAACGGCGGGCTTAGTGTTGCAAAAGGATTACTTGCAGTTCACGTTCTCCGTACCGGTTTATTAACTTTATCAAAAGATGGAAAAGGAAATTTTATTATTAAAGCATCACCAACATGGGTAAAAGGAGCAAATAAAAAATACGAATCAAAGCTTGCAGAAAGAATCTACCAATTATTAGAAAAAGGAGATAAAAACTCTAACAATATCATTAAAAGAGCTTTAGCAAAATATCACAATACTCCAAGCGGTGTTTTACGTGAGCTTATCGGTTTGCATTCAAAAACAAATAAAATCAGTTTTGGGAAAATTGTAGAACAACATCATAAAATACTGGCTTTTGATAAAAATTTAATAAAGCAATATAAAGTTCAAATAGACGTTAGCAAAACAGCCACACAATTTAAAATTCCGTATATAGCTGTCTTTTTCTCAGTTATTACAAACAGTGGCGAATTTTTTAGTGACACGAATCAAAACAAGTCTATGTTCGAAAAGACTGGAAGGTTTATAGCAGGATTAGGGCTTGACGCAGGTGTCGCAGCATTAACGTCTACTGGGGCACTGATAGGATCAATGGTCGCTCCTGGTGTAGGAACTTTTATCGGCGGTGCTATCGGCGCAACGGTCGGCTTTGTTGGCTCGTTGTTTGTTGAAGATACTGTAAAAGACTGGGGAGAAACAGCTGGTCGATGGGTTGAAGAGCGTGTTGAAGATATTGAAGAGTTTTGGGATAGTGCAAACGAAGCAATATCTAATTCATTTTCAAATGCAAAAAAATTTATTGTAGACTTTTTCAATTAAGGACAGAAAGCTAGTCATAACTGTCAAATAGATGATAATTGATAACAAAAAGGAGATATATACCATGGGAAATGGACTTCCACATTCTCAAGCCAAACAACAATCAAACTCACCAGTAAATAAAGAAACGGAAATATTTTCGTTGAAAAGAGGCATTCGCTTCTTTTTGCAAAGTCACCTTTTTCTCTTATTCATTATATTTCTATTTCTAATCAACAAAAATCAGTGGACAAATAATGCATTTGTAACCTTTTCCACGTTTTTCTCTGGTTTTGAACTTTTCTTTATTTTACTGTTTCTTCCCTCTTGCTTTGTCCCTAACCTACCAACACTGAGCATACATCGCATCATTCAGGCTATAACAAAAAAACGGAAAAGAAATGAATGGGTGGGGATGGCTATTGCATTTATCATTTTTACCCTAGTTTCTTTAATTTTTCTCCCAGCCAACATTCCTTACCCTAGTACTTATGTACAATTTTGGCTAGCATCTAATATAATGTTCGCATTAATATCTGTCCTTTTCCAACGTCTTGTCTTTTTTTATTATGATGCAGCTGTCAAAGCTAAACCAAAAAGTGTATTAGATTATTTTTATAAGTATTGTGGATTATTTATGCTTGGTTTTTGTTATTATATTCAACAAATTTTATCCCGTATGCCATTATTGCTGAACAAGCTGTTTGCTATTTTATTTCTTCTTCTCGTAGTATGGCAATTTTTTATGGTTGTTGGTGTTTTTAACTGAAATACAAAGTTTTTGACATCATATCCAATTAGTTTTACCCCACCATCTCTGTTAAAGGGGATACGTATATAATGAAGGCATTGTTTCCAAGCTCTGAATTGAAACAAAAAGTTAATTCACACAAAAAAACGAAAAAGAAAAAATTTTCTTTAAAAAGAGGGTTAAAGTTCTTGTTACAAGGCAATTTCGTTGTACTATTAATCATTTTCCCCTTTTTTATAAACAAAAATCATTGGTATGAAGCAGTCATATAGCAATCGAAACGTTTGTTATTGGTTTTGAGCTCCTATTTATTTTGCTCTTTTTGCCTGCTTGTTATTTCTTTGAGCCAATCAGTATAAATCAAGTTATTCGTTCTATCACAAAAAAGAGAGAGAAAAAAGAGCGGATTGGGATGGCAATTGCATTTATTGTCTATAAGAGAATACTTTTGAAGGAGATGCGATCACATGAGTACAAATGGAACCGTTGCTTTATCGATGAACGAATTAGTTTCTGCTCTGGCTTTATGCGGATACAGCGAAATAGCCAACCAAATATTAAACGACGCTACTTTAGTAGAAAATGAAGAAGAAGAAAAACGTTTCATCCGTGAAGTCGAGCAGCTGCTGCATCAGAAAGGCTATTTAGATGTGACAAGAGAATCTTTATTAGTTTCAGGATTAGAAAATTTAATTCATCTGCTAGTACAGTCCAGAGAAAAAGTTCGATGCGTGGATGTGAAAAAAAGACACGTATTGCTGCTGCACCGTGTCCATGATTCCAAAACTTTAGTTCAACATGTGAAAGGAAACGAACATTCCTTTTCCTTTCATGATCCTCAAAAAGGATTTTTGAACTTGCTTGGCCACTTTTTTGCTTCAAATCCTAGAAGAAAGAAGCCCGAAGATATCTTGCCTATGGAATAAACAGTAAGCTGTTTGATGAGCTTCATACATCAGAACCGGAAGTTCTTCTTGAAGCGATACAAGATGAAAAAGTCCCGTCCACGATGCGTTTATTTTTACAGGATTTTCTTGACAATGGCCAGGAATTAAACAATTTCGCTTTTATGGAATCCGATTATGTGAAAAATAGATCCGTTTTGGACCAAGTGGCTTTTTTTCTTCCAAGCAAATCGTTTATTTGGCATATCGACTATGAAAAGATTGAGAAGAATAAAATCTTTATTGTCCCTGTGTCTTTTCAAGAATATTTTCAAAAAATTGATGAAACGATAAAAGAATTTTTTTATCTATCCTAATGTCATATTCTCAATGTTTTTTCCTCCCGCTATGATAAATGTTTTTGGTGAGAATTCCGTTTGATAAAAAAGCAGATAATTATTCATTTAGCGCTTTATTATAAAACTCCAGTTGCTCGCCGATTTTCATGCCTTGCAACGGTACTCGGCATCTTATTCCTTGACTTTCAAGCATTGGTATGAGATAGTGCCGATATTTTTTGCCGGCGAAAAAGTCGATTTCTGTTGGATGAATTGCTTTTAGTTGTTGAAACACTTTCTCCGACCATGCCTTTATTTCTGATGCTTTCATTTGATTGAGCGTCACATCATACGGATCAATGACTATATCTTTTGGAAGCAATCCATATTTAGCGGAAAGAATAAACCAATCGTCATATCCTTTTTTCTCAACAAATGCTACCGCTTTGGTAAATAAAGAAGACGGTTCATACATTTCCTTTGCCACACAACGATAGCTTCTCTTTTTTTTCGTACAACTAATTAGCGCGATTTTCATTTATTTCATTCCTCCTTCTTCCTTTAACACATGAATAACCGCATCACGGCGCACTTTCTTTCCATGCTGCTCAAGCAATTTTTCAAGCTCGCTCATCAATTCTTGGCTGCGGATAGACTCTTTCGGAAGCTTGACAAACCATTGTTTCAGCACTTTTTCTGTATCTATTCCCGTTTTTCCCTTTCCTCTCGCATATTTGATGGTATTCATATCTTTATATCCTATATATTTACTCGGACCAAAAGCTTGCAAATCAGAAATATAATACCAATGTTTGAACTGTGTTAGTTGCTGAACAATATCTGTTTCATGTTGCAAATCTTTATTAAATTGTTTTACATTCTCTAATACTTCTTCTAATGACGAAACTAATACATCTTCCATATCTTTCAATCCTTTCTTCTACATCTTTTGCTATTTTTGTAATGAAAACAATTCCAGTCATTCAAAAAATCAACAAAATTATAATATTGACAGGAAGACTAATAAACAAAAACAACCCTATATAATTCTTAGGACTAGGTCCTTTTTTTGTTATAGCAAAATACTCCACACCCAAATTACTAATTGTAATGAATAAAACAAAAATGGCATAAAGCAAAACGTTTTCCTTAAATATACTTGTAAAAAGAGGGGAAAAGATAATTAGAAAAGTGAGTTGCTGAAAAGTTCCACGAGAAAAAATATCTACCTTTCCGCCCAGAAATGATTTAAAGTCGCTTTTGCCCATATCATCATCTTTACCAATTATACAGACTATATTTATATTCGCTTTTTCCATAAAAAATTCCTCTTGAAAACGAATGGTTTTCAAGAGGAATTCGTCATTACGGCAAATTTGTCGTGCCCATCAAGAAGCGGTCGACTTCTCGTGCCGCTTCCCGACCTTCGTGAATCGCCCAAACGATTAAACTTTGACCTCTGCGGGCGTCTCCAGCTGCAAATACTCCTTCGACGTTTGTCGTGTATTTGCCGTACGGCGCTTTAACTTTGTTGTTGACTGTTTCGACGCCGAATTGCTGCAAAATCGGCTGTTCCGGCCCTTCAAAGCCGATGGCGATAAAGACTAAATCGCACGGCCAAACTTGTTCAGTGCCCGGAATTTCTTTAAACACCGCTTTTCCGTTTTCGTCGATGATTTTTTCCATCTGGATCGTGTGTAATTCTTTCACGCGGCCGTGTTCGTCGCCGACGATTTTTTTCGTCTGAATGCAATATTGTCGCGGGTCGTCGCCGAATTTCGCTTTCGCTTCTTCATAGGCGTAATCAAGCGTAAATACAAGCGGGTATTGCGGCCACGGGTTATCTTCCCGGCGTTCGTGCGGCAGAGCCGGGTGCTTGCCAAACTGCACGACGCTTTTGCATCCTTGCCGCAAAGCAGTCGCTACACAGTCCGCTCCTGTATCGCCGCCGCCGATCACGATGACGCGTTTATCTTTCGCGTCAATGAAGTTGCCGTCGGCAAAGTTCGAGTCAAGCAAGCTTTTTGTCACACCTGTTAAATAATCCATCGCAAAATGAACGCCCTCAAGCTCTCTTCCTTCAATCACAAGATCGCGATGCTTCTGCGCGCCGATGCATAATACGACGGCGTCATATTGGGAACGTAGTTCTTCGGCGGTGATGTCTTTTCCGACTTCTGTATTGGTGATAAACGTAATCCCTTCTTGTTCTAAAAGCCGCACTCTCCGCTCGACAACTTCTTTTTCCAGCTTCATATTCGGAATGCCATACATTAATAGCCCGCCGACGCGGTCGGCCCGCTCGTACACCGTCACCGAATGACCTGCTTGGTTCAACTGGTCGGCACAGGCGAGGCCGGCAGGGCCGGATCCGACGATCGCCACTTTTTTCCCTGTTCGTTTTTGCGGAATTCGCGGCTGAATCCAGCCTTCGGCAAATCCTTTATCAATAATCGCCCGCTCGATGCCTTTGATGGCGACAGCCGGGTCGGAAATCGCCACCGTACAGGAACCTTCGCATGGCGCCGGGCAAACCCGCCCGGTGAATTCCGGGAAGTTGTTCGTTTTCAGAAGCCGCTCAAGCGCCTCTTTCCATCGGCCCCGGTAAACTAAGTCGTTCCATTCCGGGATTAAATTATGGATCGGGCAGCCCGATGTTAAACCGTTCAATTCAAGTCCCATATGGCAAAACGGAGTTCCGCAATCCATGCAACGGGCTCCTTGTCTTGCGAGTACTTCATCCGAAAACGGAAACGTATATTCTTTCCAATCCTCCAGGCGAGAAAGCGGGTCACGTTTTGTTTCTTCTTCGCGCGCATATTCCATAAATCCGGTGATTTTCCCCATTGTCTCACCCTCCTTTTTGCGAAAAAATGAACGAGGAAGCGATCGCTTATTTAGCGACCGCTTGCAATGCGAATGATTCGTTTACCGCGGCTTTTTTTCGTTTCGCCACCGCTTCAAAGGCGGCCATCATCGCCTCGTCTTGAGAAAGCCCGGATTGTTCCATCGCTTTGATCGTTTCGATCATCAATTTATAGTTTCTCGGAATGACTTTCACAAATTTTCCGATGTACTCATCCCAGTGCGCCAATATGTGAGCAGCTTTTCCGCTTCCAGTATATTGATAATGTCTTTCAATCATGCGACGCACTTCGTTGATCTCTTCTTCGTTTTCAAGACGTTCAAACAGCACTAATTCTTTATTTGCTGTTCTTTGCCATTTGCCTTCATCATCAGACAATACATAGGCGATTCCTCCGGACATTCCTGCCGCGAAGTTTTTCCCGACGGAACCGAGAATCACGACACGCCCACCTGTCATATACTCACAACCGTGGTCGCCGACGCCTTCTACTACCGCATTCACGCCGCTGTTTCTTACGCAGAACCGTTCGCCGGCGCGCCCGCGGATATATGCTTCTCCGCCGGTTGCTCCATAGAAAGCGACATTGCCGATAATGACGTTATCCGCAGAAGCGAACGCCGCTTCTTCTGGTGGACGGACAATCACTTTTCCGCCGGAAAGCCCTTTGCCGATATAATCGTTCGCGTCGCCGACAAGCGTCATCGTCATTCCTTTTGGCACAAAAGCGGCAAAGCTTTGTCCAGCGGAACCTGTGAAATGGAGGCGAATCGTGTCTTCCGGAAGCCCTTCTTCACCGTATCGTTTCGATATTTCGCTTCCCGTAATCGTTCCGACGGCGCGATGAACGTTTCGAATCGGAAGATGAAGTTCAACTTTTTCTTTCCGCTCTAACGCAGGCGCCACCGCCGGCAAGATTTCAGTGTAATCCAGCGTTTGTTCGATTTTATGCTGCTGCGGACGAGCAAACGTCCGTGGGCCATCCACTTGGTAAAGCAAACGCGATAAATCCAAATGTTTCGCTTTCCAATGTTTTTTCGCGCGCTCGCTCACTTTTAAGACGTCGACCCTTCCGACCATTTCGTCTACCGTGCGGAAGCCGAGACGCGCCATAATTTCACGCACTTCTTGGGCGACAAAATACATAAAGTTGATCACGTGCTCCGGTTTTCCCATAAACTTTTTGCGCAGTTCTGGATTTTGCGTCGCCACGCCAACCGGGCATGTATCAAGATGGCACGCCCGCATCATCACACAGCCTAAAACGACAAGCGGGGCTGTCGCGAACCCGAATTCTTCAGCACCAAACAATGCGGCCATCACGACATCGCGTCCAGTCATTAATTTTCCATCCGTTTCAAGCACAACGCGGTCACGCAAGCCGTTTAACATTAACGTTTGGTGCGTCTCCGCAAGGCCAAGCTCCCACGGAAGACCGGCATGCTTAATGCTCGTTTTTGGCGACGCTCCTGTTCCGCCTTCATAGCCGCTGATAACAATAACATCGGCGTTTCCTTTCGCGACTCCAGCAGCGATCGTACCGACGCCTGCTTTTGAAACGAGCTTCACGCTGATGCGCGCGTCTCTATTGGCGTTTTTCAAATCGTAAATAAGTTGCGCCAAGTCTTCAATCGAATAAATATCATGGTGCGGAGGAGGTGAAATCAATTCCACCCCAGGCGTAGATCCGCGCACTTTTCCAATCCACGGATATACTTTATTGGCAGGCAGCTGTCCGCCTTCGCCTGGTTTTGCCCCTTGCGCCATTTTGATTTGCAATTCATCAGCGTTGACTAAATAATGGCTTTTTACGCCAAAGCGGCCGGAAGCGATCTGCTTAATCGCGCTTCTGCGCAAATCTCCGTTTTCATCCGGCACGTAACGGCTCGGGTCTTCTCCTCCCTCGCCGCTGTTGCTTTTTCCGCCGATGCGGTTCATCGCAATCGCCAATGCTTCATGCGCTTCTTTGCTCAATGAACCGTAGGACATCGCTCCTGTTTTAAAGCGGCGCACGATCGATTCAACCGGCTCGACTTCCTCAATCGGAACCGGAGTTCTCGTCTCATCAAAATCAAACAAATTTCGCAAAAACGTCATACGTTCTTCATTTGCTAGTTTTGAATATTCTTTATAAAGCTGGTAATCGTTTTTCCGGCACGCCCATTGAAGCAAATGGATCGTTTTCGGATTGAACGCGTGATGCTCTCCGTTCCGTCTCCATTGCAGCTCGCTGCCAGGGTCTAATGTATTGTCTTTGTACGCCGTTTGGAATGCGGCTGTATGGCGCATTTTCGCTTCTTTGGCAATTTCGGCTAAACCGATGCCGCCGATTTGCGATGCTGTGCCTGTGAAATATTGTTCGATCACTTCCTCACCGATGCCGACCGCCTCGAAAATTTGCGCGCCGCGGTAGCTTTGCACCGTGGAAATTCCCATTTTCGACATCACTTTGACGACGCCATCGGTAACGACCTTTTTATATTTGTTCACCGCTTCGCGATAGGAAAGCGAAAGAACTCCGTTTTCCGTCGCATTGCGAATCGTTTCGAGCGCTAAGTACGGATTTACCGCATCTGCGCCGTATCCGATTAAAGCGGCAAAATGATGCACTTCCCGTGCTTCGCCGCATTCGACAATGATGCTTACGTTTGTGCGCGTTCCTTTTCGAACAAGATGTTGATGAAGCGCGCTTGTAGCAAGCAGCGTCGGAATGGCGATATGCTGTTCGTCGACACCTCGGTCAGACAGCACAAGAAGCACCGCGCCGTTTTCCATCGCCTTTTCCGCTTTTTCAAACATTTCGTCAAGCGCTTGTTTCAAATCGTCGGTAAATAATGTCGGAATCGTCGCACATTTAAACTCAGGATACGGGTTCGTCTTTAACGCAGCAAGTTCTTCATTGGAAAGAATCGGCGTATCTAAGCGAATACGGCGGGCTGCCGATGCATCCGGATGAAGAATGTTTCCTTCTTTTCCAAGAAGCGTCATCGTCGATGTCACAACATATTCGCGAATCGCGTCAATCGGCGGGTTAGTAACTTGGGCAAACAGCTGTTTAAAATAGTTAAACAAGCTTTGCGGGCGGTCTGACAGCACCGCGAGCGGCGCGTCATTGCCCATCGCACCAGTCGGATCTTTCCCTTCCTTCACCATCGCGACGATCGTTTTTTCCACATCTTCATACGTATAGCCGAACGCTTTTTGCAATGTGACGAGATTTTCGATAGGTTCCGTATCTTCTGGAATATCGAGCTCGTCTAGCGTCATCATTTGTTCGTTCAACCATTTGCGATACGGCTTTTCTTTGGCGATTTCTTGTTTAATTTCCTCATCGGAAATGATCCGGCCTTGTTCTAAGTCGACTAAAAGCATTTTCCCCGGGCTTAGCCGTTCCTTATATAGCACGTTGTTCGGATCGACATCAATGACGCCGACTTCCGACGAGAAAATAATATAATCGTCTTTTGTCACATAATAGCGCGCCGGCCGCAACCCGTTGCGGTCCAAAATCGCACCGATCTGTTTCCCGTCCGTAAACGAAATCGCTGTCGGTCCGTCCCAAGGCTCCATTAAGCAACTGTGGTATTCGTAAAACGCTTTTTTGTCGTCGTCCATTTCGTTGTCCCAGAACCACGGTTCCGGAATGAGCATCATCGCCGCATGCGCCAATTTTTTCCCAGCTAAGACGAAAAATTCAAACGCATTATCTAAAATGGACGAGTCACTGCCGTTCATATCTAAAATCGGCGTAATTTTTTTCAAGTCCTCACCGAAAAGTTCGGATACGAACTGCTTCTCCCGCGCCATCATCCAGTTAACGTTTCCTCTTAGCGTGTTGATTTCACCGTTGTGAATTAAATAACGGTTCGGATGCGCTCTTTCCCAACTTGGGAACGTGTTTGTGCTGAAGCGCGAATGCACGAGAGCAAACGCCGATTGAAACCGTTCGTCCTGCAAATCAACGTAAAATTCATCCAATTGTTCAGGCGTAAGCAATCCTTTATATACAATCGTCCGGCTCGAGAGGCTGGCGAAGTAACATTCATTATTTTGGACAAGCTTTTCCGCTTGCTTGCGAATGACATACAATTTCCGTTCAAATGCAAGTTCGTCTTGAATATCGTCGCTTGCTCCAATAAACACTTGGCGGATAAACGGTTTGCTTTGCTTTGCGAGTTTTCCGAGTTTTTCGATATTTACAGGCACAGTACGCCATCCTAACAGCGTCTGCCCCTCTTTTTCAACAATTTTATTAAACTCTGTTTCATAATACGTCCGTCTTTCCTCATCTTCCGGCAAAAAGACCATGCCGACGCCGTAGCGTCCTTTTGGCGGAAGCTTCATTTTTCCGCACGCCACTTTAAAATATTCGTGCGGAATTTGCACCATTATTCCTGCGCCATCGCCCGTTTGCGGATCACTTCCTTGTCCGCCGCGATGTTCAAGCTGGCGAAGCATATGAAGACCTTTTTTTATAATATCGTGGGACGGCTTTCCTTTTAAATGAGCATAAAAGCCGATGCCACACGCGTCATGCTCAAATTCAGGGCGGTAAAGTCCTTGCGCTTTTGGTAGTCCATAATGTTTCATTTTGCTTCCCTCCCGTTCCATTTGCTCCGTACATATAATTGTAATTTTCAAAAATAATATAAACAATATATAATTTAGATTAAATTAATCTCATTTTGCGATAAATAGCAGGGAGGGGGAAAAATGGAGCTAAGACAACTCCAATATTTTTTAGAAGTCGCCAAACGGGAGCATGTTTCCGAGGCGGCGGAAGCTCTTCACGTCGCGCAATCTGCCATTAGCAGACAAATCGCTAATTTAGAAGCAGAACTTGGCGTGCAGCTGTTTGAGCGGGAGGGGAGAAATGTGAAACTGACCCCGATTGGCCGCCACTTTTTGCCGCATGTCGAGACAGCGCTAAAAGCAATCGACTACGCCAAACAGCAAATTGAGGAATATTTAGACCCGGAACGCGGAACGATCAAAATCGGCTTTCCGACGAGCCTCGCAAGCCATACGATGCCGATGGTCATCTCCGCCTTTAAAGAAGAGCACCCAAACGTGGCGTTTCATCTGCGGCAAGGCTCCTACCGCTACTTAATCGACGCCGTGAAAAACCGGGAAATCGACTTGGCGTTTCTCGGGCCTGTTCCCGTCGGAGAAACAGGGATTAAGGGAGAGGTTTTATTTTCCGAATCGTTCGCCGCCCTTCTGCCAAGCAATCATCCGCTTGCCAAACGAAGCAGTTTAGTATTAAACGAACTGCGCAACGATCCGTTCGTCACGTTTCCTGAAGGGTACATTTTGCATCAAATTGTCCTTGACGCGTGCCATCAAGCCGGATTTTCCCCTGTCATCTCGTCAGAAGGAGAAGATTTGGACGCGATCAAAGGGCTTGTCTCGGCAGGAATCGGCGTCACTCTTCTTCCAGAAAGCGCCTTTTATGAAACGGTGTTGCGCTTTGCCGTCAAAGTGCCGATTGAAATGCCGCAAGTGAAGCGAAACGTCGGCATTATCATCTCCGACCATCACGAACTGGCGCCGTCGGTCAAAGTATTTTATCGATTTGTGAAAGACTTTTTCGCCCAGTTGGAGCGGTTTCAGTAAAAAAAGACGGTGCCCGGACGGAAAGGGGTACCGTCGTCATTTTATTTTTTCTCCTTTTCCGGTTAATATTTTCAATTCATCATTTTCATAACCAATCTCATAATTCAGTTTATATTTTGCATAAGAAATTCCGTCGTTTTTCCTTTCCTCTGCCGTAATCACAGCGGTGACAGATACTGTATCGCCTTGTTGTTTTGCATTCATATCATCAACAGCAACAGATAATGTATCTAAATAACCGTTTCTAAAAAATAAACCCAGAAATCATAATGATTTCTGAGCACCAATGCTTTGCAAAATCCCCACTTTGATATCAGCTGCTTTGAGGTTTTCGAGTTCTTCAAAAGTCGGCCACTTTTCCCATATTTATAATAGCCGCAATATCTTGCGTCTAGCGCTCCACCTTCACCATCTGTTTCGCCTGTTCGCACGCGCGGACGACTTCATCGAGCGATTTGCCCAATCCCGCTTCCACGGCGGCGATATACGCTCCTTCCACCAACGGAGCATCAGCAATGGCGATGCGGTCCGTTTTCTCTAGCATCTCGATCGCCAATTCCGCGTTCATCAAAGCGCTTCCAAGGTCGAACAGAATAACAACCCCTTTTTCCGAATAAACGGATTCTATCGCTTCTTTGATGCGGAAAGTGTTCGTCCCGATCTCTCCGTCGTTTCCCCCGGCAACGGCGATGCTGACATCGGGCTGGACTTGATTTAATAGTTTTTTTAAACCGTTTACGATTTCCTCACTGTGCGAAATTAATACAAGGCTGACATACTTCATGAATCGATCTCTCCTTTATCCTTCCAGCGCTTCCGCTAAAGCGGCAAACAACAAATACGAAGAAGCCGAACCCGGATCGATGTGGCCAACCGAACGTGATCCCAAATAAGCGGCACGCCCTTTTTTCGCCTCGAGTTCTTTTGTATGTTCCATTTTTTCTTTCGCAAGCAGCGCTGCTTCTTTCGCTTGCATGCTTCCTTTTTCCCGCAAAAATTCCATGACCGGTTCCCATACGTCCACCATCGTTTTCTCGCCGACGTTTGCTTTTCCGCGCGCTTTGATTCCATCTAGCGCCGCTTCTAACGCTGCGACCATCTCTTTGTCATCCGCTTCCTTTTTTCCCGCGAGCGCTAGCGACATTTTCAAAAAAGCAGTACCGTATAGCGGCCCTGAAGCACCCCCTACTTTCGCGATTAGCGTCATGCTTACGTCTTTAAAAAGCGAGCCGAGATCTTCGTAATTGGCCGAAGCAATTTTTTCAACTACTTCTTGAAATCCCCGCGCCATATTTAGCCCATGGTCGCCGTCGCCGATCGCTTGATCGAGCTCCGTTAAATGTTCTTTTTGTTGTTGAATGTTATCGTTTATGATGCTCATCCATCGTTTTGCCTGTTCTACGCCAAACGCCATGATAATTTCTCCTCTCCCTTTTATTTTTTCAACGCGATCGTATCCGCAGGCGCATCTAACAATTCGATCAAGGAATCATCCAATTTGAACAGCGATATTGAACATCCCGCCATTTCCAGTGAGGTCATATATTCCCCTATAAATGTTTCATGGACATGAATTTGTTTTTCCTTCAACATTTCTGATACTTTTTTATTTACAATACCCGTGGTGCTAGTTGAGCGTTAGAACTCAACTAGCCCTAGTGTGACCAGCGAATAGGCTAACAATATGCCGTCGAGCGCTACTTCAAATCCGATCATGGAATTCGCTCGAATCTCTGTGATCCGGTATTGGTCAACCAGAACCGAGAACACCGTCTCGATCACTTTGCGTTTTTG
>NZ_FOJS01000032.1 GCF_900111865.1 Parageobacillus thermantarcticus
GCGTTGGTCGATCGAATGTTTTTTCCGTCAAGCGAAAGACCAGCTGAAACTCGATGGATACCGCGTTCGCGGACGTCGGGCGGTGAAACGCTACTGGATCTTGGTGCAGCTTGCTTACGTGTACAGCATGTTCGAGTCGAACAGCGATTTTTCTGATGGGCTCGATCTTCTGCGCAAGAGAAAAGGACATAGCCTCGTGGAGTTCATTTACCGTGCAGCGAAACAAAATATTCCCATTGATACCGTGAAAAAACAGCTCCACGTGGCATAAGGGGTACCCTGTTTGTCTCTTTTACATGGTAATTATTGTAATTAAAATTGCTCAACTACAGAATGATCGTTATTTTTCAAATGTGGCTTTGACTTTTTAAATGATTGAAAGTATACTATATGTGTAATAAATAAATTAGTCAGAAAATAAAAAATATTATTATTTTAAAAATGGAGGGACTGCACATGGAGAATCGACAACAATGGGGATCGCGCGCAGGGTTTATTTTAGCAGCCGCAGGCTCTGCGATCGGTCTCGGGAATATTTGGCGTTTCCCTGGTGTCGCCTATGAAAACGGCGGTGGCGCATTTTTTTTCCCGTATTTGTTCGCTTTGCTCACCGCTGGGATTCCATTGCTGGTGATGGAATTTACCATTGGTCATAAATACCGCGGTTCTGCGCCTTTATCATTTTCCCGCATTCATAAAAACCTAGAGTGGATTGGTTGGTGGCAAGTACTTATTTCTTTTGTTATTTCCACGTACTATGCTGTTATTATTGCATGGGCGTTATCATATACCGTGTTTTCCTTTAATTTAAAATGGGGAGAAGATACAGAAGGGTTCCTTTTTAAAAATTATTTGCATTTAGTAGATAAACCGGGGCAATTAGGGGGCATTTCGTTTAATGTATTTATTCCGTTGTTGATTGTCTGGCTTGTTTCGTTAGGTGTGCTTTACAAAGGCGTCAAAAAAGGAATTGAACTAGCAAACAAAATTTTTCTGCCGACGCTTGTTGTTCTTTTTCTTATTATTGTCCTTCGCGCGATTACGCTTGATGGAGCGGTGGAAGGATTAAACGTGTTTTTTAAACCGAATTGGGACCAAATTATGAGCGGAAAAGTTTGGATTGCAGCGTATAGTCAAATTTTCTTTAGTTTATCGATTGCTTTTGCCATTATGGTTACGTATTCAAGTTATCTTCCAAAAAATTCTGACATAACAAATAATGCATTCATTACTGGATTTGCAAACTCTGGATTTGAATTGTTAGCTGGAATTGGGGTATTTAGCGCTCTTGGTTTTTTAGCGCAACAACAAGGAGTGCCGGTAGATAAAGTCGTCAGCAGCGGAGTTGGGTTGGCATTTGTCGTGTTTCCAAAAATTATCAGTGAGTTTCCGGCATTTAACGCCTTCTTCGGTGTGCTCTTTTTCTTGTCGTTAGCATTGGCTGGGCTCACCTCGCTCATTTCTATTTGTGAAACATATATCGCTGGAATCCAAGAAAAATTTGGAATCTCCCGTGCGAAATCGGTATTGTTTGGGGGAGGCCTCGCAGCGTTGCTATCGCTTTTCTTTGCCTCGCATGGTGGTTTGTATTTACTAGATGTCGTCGATTACTTTATCAACAACTTTGGCGTCGCGCTGGCGGGATTTGTTGAAGTCGTTGTCATCGCTTGGATCGTAAGAGAGCTTAGCAATTTGCAACAGCATGCGAACAGCGTCTCCGATATTATGCTTGGCGCGTGGTGGAAAATTTGCTTAAGCGTCATCACGCCGCTCGTGTTAGGATATATGATGGTGGATAACATTCGAACAAATATAAAAGAAAATTACGAAGGATATGCTACTTGGTTCGTTACGTCATTCGGATGGATTGTCGCGCTTGCCGTCATTGTTATTGGAATCTTGTTTTCATTTAAACAGTGGCATGGTTCTGCTGTTGGAGAAGCGGGCCATACGGAACGCAGAGGGGGTTAAGACAGATGGAAATGAGCGCTGTTGTCATGATGGTTATCGGTATCGTCGTCATTTGGGGAGGTTTAGCGGCAAGCATTATTCATGCAGTCAAAAAAGCAAAACAACGAGCATAAAGGAGGACGCCTAGTGCGAACCTCCTTGCTTTTTCTTCAGCCACTCTGCCCGCTCCCATGCCTTTAGGTGAGGATATGGGTCAAAAGACCATTCCATATATCCGTTATCTTTGTACATTCCGTAATGAAGGTGCGGTGGGAATTTTCCCGCTGTTCCCGGCGGACCGTACCCGGAGCTGCCGACATAGCCGATAATCGTGCCCGGCTCGACGATTTGTCCTTCGCGCAAATGTGGGGGAAATCCGTTTAAATGTGCAAAATAGTGATAGGTATTGTTAATGTCGCGGATGCCGATGCGCCATCCCCCATATTTGTTCCAGCCTTTTAATTCGACAATTCCGTAGCAAGTCGACCGCACCGGAACGCCGTAGCCTGCGAAAATGTCCGTTCCTTCGTGAATGCGGCGCCCGCCCCAGCCTCTCGCGTCTCCCCATGTATCCCGGTAGCTGTAATTGGCGTGAAGCGGGAGCGGGAATACATGGTCGTCTAGCTTCAATGTCTGATACTTTTTGTAAATTTTTACTTTTCCTAAAATCAAATCAACTGTTTTGCTGCGTTGATAATAGTCCCACAGCGCCATTTTGATGTGCTTATGATCGATTCCGTACGATTGTAAAAATCGTGCCATAGAAAAAATAACATCTTCATCGTCTGTCGGGTCGGCGACGCCATCTCCGTTTCCGTCCATACCGAAGCCGCCAAATTGCGAAATCGCAAACGGATTGGTGTCATAAGCATTTTTATTTAGCGGCCCTGCCCAAATTTCCGGCTTTATATAGATGCCGAGCGCGCCAGTGGACTTTGGCAAATCGCGGCGCACTTGCCGGACGTTCCGTTCATATTGGTCGATCGCCGCAAAGTAATACCAAGGGATCAATGAGACCGCCTCTGCTTTTTTGTACAATTCCATTCGTTTTTGATAAATCATGTCTTCATCTAGCTTTTCTTGACCGAATATCGTTTTTGGCGACAAAAATATAATGGTGATCACCACGATGGCAAATATAAATGGATGCACGCGCTTTTCCCCCTTTCCGTCCATTTTTATATAGTTAGTTTGAGGAGATTTGTTGGTTTCATAAATGTTAAAAAGCGGAAAATGACGTGTGACCAATTTCTTTGTGTTTACTCGTTGTTTTTCTTATAATGGAAATATAAATAAAAACTATTGGAGTGAGAACAATGGCGACAAAAGAAGAACATCTTCGCAAACCGGATTGGTTAAAAATAAAGCTGAATACAAATGAAAATTATACAGGCTTAAAGAAATTGATGCGGGAAAATCGGTTACATACCGTATGCGAAGAAGCGAAATGTCCAAACATTCATGAATGTTGGGCGGTGCGGAGAACAGCAACGTTTATGATTTTAGGAAACGTATGTACGCGTGCGTGCCGCTTTTGCGCCGTAAAAACGGGATTGCCGACGGAACTTGACTGGCAAGAGCCGGAACGTGTCGCCGAATCCGTCCGTCTCATGAACTTAAAACATGTCGTCGTTACCGCTGTCGCCCGCGATGATTTGAAAGATGGAGGAGCTGCGGTGTTCGCGGAGACGATTCGTGCGATTCGCCGTAAAAATCCGTTTACGACGATTGAAGTGCTTCCTTCCGATATGGGGGGAGTATACGAGAACTTAAAAACGTTGATGGACGCGCGTCCGGATATTTTAAACCATAACATTGAAACGGTGCGCCGCTTGACGCCGAGAGTGCGCGCGCGCGCGACGTATGAACGCTCGCTTGAATTTTTGCGGCGCGCAAAAGAATTGCAGCCGGACATTCCGACGAAATCGAGCATTATGGTCGGTCTTGGTGAAACAAAAGAAGAAATTATTGAAGCGATGGATGATTTGCGTGCTAATCACGTCGATATTTTAACGATCGGTCAATATTTGCAGCCAACGAAAAAACATTTGAAAGTAGTGAAATATTATCATCCAGACGAATTTAGAGAATTAAAAGAAATCGCATTAAGCAAAGGATTTACTCATTGTGAAGCCGGTCCGCTCGTTCGCTCTTCTTATCATGCGGATGAACAAGTCAATGCGGCTTCGGCGGCGCGGCAAATGAAAGCATAAACGCATGAAGAAACGGTCTTGCCTTCTAGTGAAGACAGACCGTTTTTCTATTGTCGTGTTATCGGCTTATTTTTGCGGGGGTTGGTCTTTCATCATGGAAATCACGATCGAGACGGTCGTTCATTTCATTGATCATTTCACCATTTTCGTTTTCCCCGTCACTTAGTTTCCGGCCCTGCGGATATTTTAACATCCTTTGAATCGTTGTATCGATAATTTGATCGATATTTCGGCTGTTGGAATCTAAGCGCCCGAAGCGCTCGATATCTTTCATGAGGCGCGGATCATCGGCAACGTATACATGATAATAGCGCGGAACGACAGAAAGAGCGGTCTTTTTCACTTGGTCCGCTGTTTGATGACGGTTTTTTGCATCTGTGTCATAAACGACCAATACTTCTTCGTCAGTCACCAATGTGGCGACGTCGTTAACGTTCGGCAACTGCGTACAAAGCTTGCTAATTAAATCAGCCGCTCGTTCGCGGTTGAACGTTGGCATATCGTTATACAAGTTTGCATCGCCAGAAACAGGGCTTTTTTGATGCCGGACGTAGCCAAAATTGTTCATTCGCGTATCGTCGCCGTTCGGCACTCCATTTTCGTTATATAAATCGTTGCGGTCGGTGACGTTGATCGTATTGCCGCTTCGTCTGTATACGTCCGTATTGTTATCTTGCGCCGTTTGCGCACAGCCTGCTAATGTTGCGGCTGTGCTTAACACGACCGCAAGCAATGCTTTTCTCATTGCAAACACCCCCTTCACTTTCAGGATGTTCCTCTTTCGCAACTTTGATAACAGTAATTGATTGGGAGCGTTTCATCGTTTATGATGAAAGTGGAAAGGCAAGGTGAAAAGGATGATATGCATTAACAATATATGTTATGAATTAGTGGAAAACGTGAAAAACGCGTTTAATGAAGAAGCGTTTCGCGCGCGATACGCCGATATTTTAAGCAAATATGACTATATTGTGGGGGACTGGGGATATAACCAACTTCGTTTGCGCGGATTTTTTGACGACCATAACCAAAAAGCGACATATGATACGAAAATTAGCACATTATCAGAATATTTGTATGAATATTGCAATTTTGGCTGCGCGTATTTTGTGCTCCGCAAAGTGAAAAGGTAAAGCAAGCGAGATTGGCTCAATACGATATTTAGCTTATTGTTTGATGTGCATATACGGGAAGGGTGCCCCATTGCATTTGGGCACCCTCCATTATTATGCGTCGCTATATGGAAATTGGTCGTTTTCCCGCGGGTCATCGTGCGGCGGATGTGCGCCGGGATCGCGTCGCGGGATGTTTTGATGGAACGATTTGTATTCGTAGTTAAAAGCGCTATAGTAACGCTGTCCTTCTTTCCACGAAGAACTTTTGTTCTGTACCGGTTCATCGGCGCGCCGCGGAGAACCGTACGGCCCTTCTGGGAATTCTTCGGCCGTTAAAAAATTTTTTTGTTTTTCGACGGTAGAAAAGTCGCTTTGCACTGTTTCACCTTCCTCGTTTAAAGGGTTATTTATAATGTCCCCTAACGAGAAAGCGGCTATGAAATGCATTCGTATAAAAACGACCGTAAATCGTTGGCATCTTCTTCACTTAAACGGTAGGCATTCTCTAAATATCCCGGCTCTTCTAAATCATCCTGACCGATAATCGCAAAACGGTTGCTCTGTAGATCGAGGACTAAATATTTCCCGTAAAAACGATCTGTCTCGATAATGGCCAAATCAAACCGTTGGCGTTCGCCTAAAAAGCTGACAAAACGCGTTTTCGTATCCACTGTATCGTCATATAAGTAAAAACGTTCGCTCATACACTTCGCCCCCCAGTTAAAGAAATGATGCGTACTTCCATCATAACAATATTCGCATGATTATGATACAATAAAAAGAGACAAATATAGGAGGAAAGTAACGATGTACTTTGTAGACCGCAATAAAATCGAAGAAACGCTGCGCTATATGGAAAAGCTGTTGCATATTTATAAGCAAAAGCCATCGTGGGACGACGAGTTGTCCCAGCTCGCCTTTGAGCGTCTTGTTCATTTAGTGATTGAAGCGATTTTAGATGTCGGAAACGCGATGATCGACGGCTTTATTATGAGAGACCCGGGCAGCTATGAAGATATTATCGATATTTTGACAGATGAGCGGGTTGTCACGGCGGATGACGCAAAAGGATTGAAAGCGATCATCGGCTACCGGAAAATGCTTGTTCATCATTATACGAATGTCGACCACGCGAAATTGTTGGAGGAAATGCGAAAACATCTTCCGGCGCTGGAAGCGTACCCGAACGCTATTCGCACGTATTTGGAAAACGAGCTTGGCCCCGTGTCCGCGTTTCGCAATTAAAGAAGGGGTATTTCATTTTGCTGGCAAACGCGTCTCCAATGTTCGCCTTCCTAAGAAGCCTTCTGTTTCATGCATTATGCCAAAGAAGGCTTCTTGGTGGAAGAATTCTGACTTCTTTATGCAGGGCATTGGAACGTGTTTGCTTTTTGACATTTTTCGTTTCTTTTTAGTAAGTTGGTTACGTGCATCATAAAAAAAGAGGTGACAGACGTTGAAAAAGTACAGAGGATATTTAATCGATTTAGACGGCACGATGTATCGCGGAACGGAATGTATTGCCGAAGCTCGCGATTTTGTCAAAGAGCTGTATCGAAAAGGCATTCCGTATTTATTTGTCACGAATAACTCTTCGCGCACACCGGCGCAAGTGGCGGAGAAATTGCGGTCGTTCGGCGTTCCGGCGACAGAGGATCATGTGTTTACGACGAGCCAAGCGACGGCAAACTATATTTTTGAAAAAAAACCGGACGCTTCTATTTTTGTGATCGGTGAAGAAGGAATCCGTACCGCTCTGGAAGAAAAAGGGTTCACCTTTGCGAAAGAAGATGCGGAATTCGTTGTGATGGGAATTGACAGAAATATTACATACGAAAAGCTTGCCATCGCTTGTTTAGCCGTTCGCAACGGCGCGACGTTTATTTCGACGAATGCCGATATTGCGATTCCGACAGAAAGGGGATTGCTGCCGGGAAACGGTTCACTTACGGCGGTTGTTTCTGTGTCGACGCAAGTGCAGCCTATTTTTATTGGAAAGCCGGAAAAAATCATTATGGAACAAGCGTTAAAAGTGCTGGGAGTGCCAAGAGAGGAAACATTAATGATCGGCGATTACTACGATACCGATATTATGGCGGGAATGAATGCAGGAATGGACACACTTCTTGTTCATACAGGGGTAACGACGAAAGAACTGCTGCAACGATATGAAAAGCAGCCGACATATACGGCGGATTCGCTCAAAGAGTGGATCGATCGCATTTAGATCGCATTTAAAAAAAGAGGCTGGCTCAAAGGGCTATCGAATCGACCTTTTGAGCTCAGCCTCTTTTTTTCTTAATAGCTGCAAATGGAAAATGAAACACCCTTGCACTGTATCCAATAGTGAACGGATTTTTTCCGATTTGCACGTTATCCCTTTGCTTTAATTGGCAACGAGTAAGGCTCTACTTACGTCATGCAAAGCGGACAATGGATCGCTAACGCGCCGCTTACTCCACGTTGGCCGCCCGATGCGCTAAACGGCTTGAGGCAGCGGCAGCAATAGCGCCGACAATGTCGTCTAAAAACGTATTGCATTTTCCCGTTGATTTATCGTTTAACTTTTTTAAAATGCCGGGCTTTTGTTTATCGATATATCCGTAATTAGTAAAACCGATGGAGCCGTACACGTTGACAATGGAAAGCGCTAAAATCTCGTCGACTCCATATAAGCCTTCGTCGCGCTGAATGATCGACTGCAGCGGCTCATCCAGTTTGCCTTCTTCCGCTAATTTGTCAAGCTGAATGCCGGTGAGAATCGCGTTTTGCACTTCCCGTTTGGAAATAACGCGATTAACATTTTCAATACATTCTTCTAGTTGCAAATTCGGATGGTACTTCGATTGCAAATAATACACGAGCTCAGCGATGTCTTTGATTGTGACACCGCGTTCTTCGAGCCATTGGCGTGCAATTTCTTCGAGATTGTTCATGATCGGTTCCTTCATTCGCTTCACCTGTTTCTTTAAGGAGTTATTTTTATTATATATGTTTATCATGTCATAAATGTGCCGTTTCTGTAAACATTGCTGCTTACAAAACTGGAAAGATTCTCCCATGATTTTGCTGATGAGAGGTAGCTTGAGGGGACTAATGCATAAATTATTTTGGCTTTTTAACAAACAAAAGAAAGTGAGAATATCCGGAAGGAAAGAGCAGATTTTTTATGCCCCCTTCATATATTAGTTTTGGGTAGCGTCAAAAGTTCTATGAAAACTCCACATCCGCCATCCCATTGAGCATCGTGGAGTGTCATCAGAGCCGGATTCGCCCTTGACCAACATCCGCCAAAGGTGCGAAGGGGGTGTCAAGGGCAACGGGGACAAAAAAAGGGCATAGGAAAGTCGCCTTTGCCTTTACTAAATTTTACCTTTAGGGGGGAGAAGCGATGAAGGAGTTTATTCGCAATGAATACGAAATCACGGCAGAACGGTTTGAAAAAACTGGGAGATACGATACATTTCTATATCAAAATCAGCGTTATACTGTTATTCCTATATATGGGCGCACGGAAGCAGAAATAGAGGAATTGTGGAAGATGAGCGATTATTTATTATGGATGGGAGATGATACTGTCGCCTCCTTCGTTCCGACTAGGTCAGGCAAGCTTATCGCTTACTACGACGGCCAACCTATGGTAATTGTCCGCTCGCCTGTTTCGCCATATGCAAGAAATATTTCTATCGGCCGAGAATTAGCGAAATTTCACGAGCTCGGCCGCACATGTCCGATTCCGATCATCCATTGCCAGCGAATCGGCCAATGGAAAGAGTTTTGGGGAGCACGGCTCGATCAGATGGAACAATTTTGGAGAAGAAAAATCGAGACAGGGATCACTGCTATGTTTGATCGTCTTTTTATTGAATCGTTTCCGTACTATCTCGGCTTGGCGGAAAACGCGATTCAATATGTAGCGGATACCGAGTTGGATGAGGAACCTGTCGGCGTTGATTGCGCAACCTTTTGTCATGAGCGGCTGCCAAATGTGAAATGGATGGAAGGAAAGGAACAAAAGTTAGCGACAGATTGGGTATATGATCATTGCGCAAGAGATTTGGCAGAATGGGTTCGGCACATATACACAAAGAAGGGCAATATTTCCGCGGAAAGTATACGGCGATTTTTCCGAGACTATCAACGGATTACTCCATTATCGCTGTTCGCCTGGCGTTTAATTTACGCACGGCTTCTTTTTCCGCTTCACTATTTTGAATGTGTGGAAGGATATTATATGGCAGACGGAGAAAGAAAAAAACAAGCATATGAACAGACGTTGCGCTACATTGTCAGCCGTTCCCGCGAGCATGAACAATTTTTAGCATCGTTTGCGGATATTGCGGGGCTTGCCGGTCGCCGGCTTCATATTCCGAAAGTTTACTGGCTTTTTTATTGATAACATACAGCGAGATCTCTTCTTCGTCGTTTTTTTATGATTATGAATTATGATAAAATAAAGAAAAATACATAAAAGAAGGTGGACTATGTGACTCGACCATACGTGTTTGTTACGCGAAAGCTTCCAGATGATATTGTCGCGCCGATAAAAGATATCGCCGAAGTGGCGATGTGGCCGTATGACGATATCCAAGTTCCTCGCGATGTATTAATGAACGAAGCGAAAAAAGCGGACGCGCTATTAACGATGGTGTCTGACGTCGTCGATGAAGAAATATTAGAGGCGGGAACATCGCTAAAAGTCGTCGCGAACATGGGGGTTGGGTTTGATAATATCGATGTTTCTGCCGCGACAAAACGCGGAATTGCTGTTTGCAACACCCCGGATGTGCTGACAGATACAACTGCCGATTTAACGTTCGCTTTGCTATTGGCGACCGCCCGCCGTGTAGTGGAGGCGGCGCAATGGCTCAAAGAAGGAAAATGGAAAAGCTGGAGTCCATTGTTATTGGCTGGTGCCGATGTCCACCATAAGACGATCGGCATCGTCGGCATGGGAAAAATCGGACAGGCTGTCGCCAAACGCGCGACTGGTTTTGATATGAACATTTTGTACCATAATCGTTCCCGCAACATAGAAGCAGAACAAAAACTTGGTGCGACCTATTGCTCATTCGAAGAGCTGTTGAAAGCTGCCGATTTTGTTGTTTGCTTGACGCCGCTAACGAAGGAAACGCGTCACATGTTTAACAGCGAGGCGTTTCGCAAAATGAAACGGTCTGCGATATTTATTAATGCGGCAAGAGGAGCGGTTGTGGATGAACAAGCTTTATACGAGGCGCTTGTCAGCGGGGAAATCGCCGCGGCGGGATTGGATGTGTTTGAACATGAACCGATTGCCGCTTCCCACCCGTTATTAGCATTAACAAACGTCGTTGCTTTGCCGCACATCGGAAGTGCGACGAAAGAAACGCGTGTGAAGATGATGGAACTGTGCTGCCGAAACATTATTGCAGTGTTAAAAGGAAAGCGGCCTGAAACGCTTGTAAACGAAGAATTGGAACGATCATAACTAAAGCAGCCCCTTTAGCAAGGCTGCTTGCTTTTTGCGGAAAAATTATCTGAATTTACTTGATATGAATCGCTTTCCATATTTAATATAAAAATTAATGATTGTAAAAAGAAGCAACATCTTTTATAATGTCTACTATAAAAAAACAAATGTTTATATAGGAGATACAGAAAGGGTGGGGAGTATGTCCAAGCCGATTTTCGTCGGTTTGTTAGGATTAGGCACCGTTGGAAGCGGTGTTGTCAAAATTATTGAAAATCATCAAGAACGGCTGATGCATCAAGTAGGTTGCCCGGTACAAGTGAAAAAAATTCTTGTGAGAAATATATATAAACAACGGGACGTACGCGTCGATCCATCTTTATTGACGACCGATGTCACAGACGTCATTGATGATCCGGAAATCGATGTCATTATCGAAGTGATGGGGGGAATCGAAGAGACGCGCCAATATTTGCTGCGCGCATTGCGGCAAGGAAAGCATGTGGTGACGGCGAATAAAGACTTGATGGCATTATATGGATCAGAATTGCTGGCAGTGGCGGCGGAAAATCATTGCGATTTGTTTTTTGAAGCAAGCGTCGCCGGGGGAATTCCGATTTTGCGCAGCCTTGTTGAAGGTCTTGCTTCTGACCGCATTACGAAAATGATGGGGATCGTCAATGGGACAACAAACTACATTTTAACAAAAATGTGCAAATACGGAGCGTCTTATGAGGAAGTGTTGGCGGAAGCACAAGCGCTCGGATATGCCGAGGCAGATCCGACTGCGGATGTGGAAGGGTTAGACGCGGCAAGAAAAATGGCGATTTTAGCCCGGCTCGGCTTTTCGATGAACATTGATTTAGAAGATGTGCAAGTAAAAGGAATAACGTCGATTACGGAAGAAGATCTCAACTATAGCAAGCGTCTCGGCTACACGATGAAATTAATCGGCATTGCCCAACGTGATGGCAACAAAGTAGAAGTAAGCGTCCAGCCGACGTTGCTTCCTGATTCGCATCCGCTTGCGTCCGTCAATGATGAATACAATGCGGTATATGTGTATGGAGAAGCGGTCGGTGAAACCATGTTTTACGGACCGGGAGCGGGAAGCTTGCCAACCGCGACAGCTGTTGTTTCTGACTTAGTTGCTGTCATGAAAAACATGAGGCTAGGGGTAAACGGATGCAATGCCGTCGCGCCGCAATATGAGAAACAGCTGAAATCGCCATCAGAAATTTTTTCGAAATATTTTTTGCGCATTCGTGTGAAAGACCAAGTTGGCGCGTTTGCGAAAATTACAACACTATTTTCTGAACGCGGCGTCAGCTTTGAAAAAATTTTGCAATTGCCGTTGAAGGAAGATGGGCTTGCGGAGATCGTCATTGTCACACATCGCGCGTCGCAAAAAGATTACGAAGAAATTTTGCAGCAATTGCGCGATTTGGAAATTGTCCATGAAGTAAAGAGCTCGTATCGCGTTGAAGGAGAGGGAAAAGCATGACATGGAAAGGTTTGTTGCACGCGTACCGCGAATTTTTGCCAATCAATGAAAACACTCCTATGATTTCTTTGAATGAAGGAAATACGCCGCTTATTCCGCTGCCGCGATTATCGGAAAAACTTGGCGTTGAATTGTACGTCAAAGTCGAAGGAGCAAACCCGACAGGATCATTCAAAGACCGCGGAATGGTGATGGCGGTCGCAAAAGCGAAAGAAGCAGGGAGCCATACAATTATTTGCGCTTCGACGGGCAATACGTCCGCTTCCGCTGCAGCCTACGCGGCAAGAGCGGGATTGCGCTGCATTGTCGTGATTCCGAACGGAAAAATCGCAATGGGGAAACTAGCGCAGGCGGTTATGTACGGAGCGGAAATTTTCGCGATTGAAGGAAACTTTGATGAAGCGTTAAAAATGGTGCGCCGCCTTAGCGATATGGCCCCGATTACGCTTGTCAACTCGGTAAATCCATATCGCATCGAGGGGCAAAAAACAGCGGCGTTCGAGATTTGCGATCAGCTTGGCAAAGCGCCAGACGTGCTCGCGATTCCAGTTGGAAATGCCGGAAATATTACCGCTTATTGGAAAGGTTTTAAAGAGTATCATGCCGCAAAACAAACTGGCCTTCCGCAAATGCGCGGATTCGAAGCGGAGGGGGCAGCAGCGATCGTTCGCAACCAAGTCATTGAAAATCCAGAAACGATCGCGACGGCGATTCGCATCGGCAATCCGGCAAGCTGGGAAAAAGCGGTTCAAGCGGCGACGGAATCGAACGGAAAAATCGACGAAGTATCGGATGCCGAAATTTTAGAAGCGTATAAGCTGCTCGCACGGGAAGAAGGTATTTTTGCCGAACCAGCTTCTTGCGCATCCATTGCAGGAGTGATGAAGCAACGGAAGCGGAATGAAATTGCAAAAGGCAGCACCGTTGTCGCCGTGTTGACAGGAAATGGCCTAAAAGATCCGGCAATCGCGATGGAAGCGGCGGAAATCGAGCCAACCGTACTTCCAAACGATGAAGCGGTCGTGTTTGAGCGCATTCAAGGAGTTGTCCATCAATGAAAGAAGATGGGATGTTAAAAATCGTCGTTCCGGCAAGCACGGCAAATTTAGGGCCAGGTTTTGATTCAATTGGCCTTGCCGTATCCCGCTATTTGACGCTGGAAGTCAGGCTGGCGGATGAATGGAAGTTCGTTCCTCGTTCTTCTGAGGTAGAAGCGATTCCGGCGGGAACGGACAATTTAATTTATCAAGTAGCAGCACAAGTGGCACAAACATATGGGTGCACATTGCCAAGCTGTTTAGTGGATGTATATAGCAATATTCCGTTTACGCGCGGATTAGGAAGCAGCGCGGCAGCGGTGGTAGCGGGAATTGAACTGGCCAACGAACTGGCCGGTCTGTCGCTGTCGCTGGAACAAAAAATGCGGTTTGCCAGCTGTTATGAAGGACATCCGGATAATGTCGGCGCTTCTTTATACGGAGGGCTTGTGATTGGCAGCCATCGCCGGCAAGAGACGGACGTTGTTCATGTTCCAAACGTGGAATTAGATTTAGTCGCTGTCATTCCTTCGTATGAACTGGAGACAAAAAAAGCGCGCAGCGTTTTACCGCAGATGCTGGCACGAGAAGATGCCGTTGAGGCTAGCGCGGTCAGCAACGTGTTAGTCGCGGCATTATTGACAAAAAGATGGGAACTTGCCGGGAAAATGATGGCATGCGATTTATTTCACCAGCCATATCGAAAAGAGCTCGTTCCGCAATTATCGCTTGTTGAGAAACTTGCTACGCAATACGGGGCGTTTGGAGTGGCTTTAAGCGGGGCTGGCCCTACTGTCCTTGCTTTTGCCGAGCCAGGAAAAGGGATGGAATTAAAAGAAAAATTAGCCCCGCATTTTCCGGATTGCGCGGTAGAGTGGTTAACGGTCGAACAAAAAGGGAGCCAAGTGTATAAGATGTCGCTCGAAAAATAACAGCGGTTTCCTAATGGAAACCGCTGTTATTTTCGGCATAAACGGCCATGATTTAGAATACTTGTTCTACTTCGACAATGCCCGGCACTTCTTCTAAAAGCGCGCGTTCGATTCCGGCTTTTAACGTGATCGTCGAGCTTGGGCAGCTGCCGCACGCACCGAGCAAACGCAATTTGACGACTCCGTCTTCGACGTCGATCAGTTCGCAGTCCCCGCCGTCACGAAGTAAAAACGGGCGCAGTTTATCTAAAACTTCTTGCACTTGTTCTTTGATTTCTTGATCGCTCATTTTTATCGACTCCTTTCTTTAACTTTATTATAATCATGGTAAAGAAAAAAATCTAATGATAAATTTTTGTTTTTTACGATAGGAAAGGTGGAAATATATGACGCTGAAGCAAGTGGAAATATGCGTATATGGCGCTGATGCGATTTGCCCGTCTTGCGTTCATTTGCCTTCTTCTAAAGAAACATACGAATGGCTAGAAGCGGCGATTAAGCGGAAATACCCGAATCAGCCATTTTCGATGACGTATGTTGATATTTTCAACCCGCCAGAAGATGATGAAGAGAAAAAGGCGTTTGCCAAAAAGGTGTTGGAAGAAGATTTGTTTTACCCTGTCGTCGTGATCGAGGGGGTTATCGTCGGAGAAGGAAATCCAACGTTAAAGGCGATTTATGCCGAGATGGAAAAGTACGGTTATCGGTGATAAAAAAGGGGATCTTAACAAAGATCTCCCTTTTTTCATTAATAGCCGTTATGGTATTTATACATCCACAATACCCCAGATTTTAGCAATCTAGGAACTCTTCCGGTTATCGGGCGGTCAGCGAGAAGGCCGAATCCATGTTTTCTGCCGAGCGATCCGAGAATGCCTTTTAATTTAATAGGCGGGAATTCGCTTGGCGGTTCTTCTCCGTTCCAGCGTTTTTGCAATACTTGGACGATTTGTTCCGCTTGGCCCTCTGCGAGCTGAGCGCTTGGAGAGTGCGGCAAGCTTGCGCAATCGCCGACGACGTATACGTTTTCATATCCAGGGATGTGGTGGCGTTTCGTTAAAACGACGCGGCCTTGCTTGTCTTTCTCAACAGGCAGTTTGCGGACGACACGGTTCGGCTGAATGCCCGCTGTCCAGACGATAACATCGCAATGAACCGGGGTGTCGTGGTTGTAAAGCGTATGTTCTTCTACTTTCGTAATGTTGGAACAGCGAACAATTTCGATATTATGTTGTTGAAACCAGCTTTCGACATAGTCGCTGAGCCGTTTTGGAAACATCGGCAAAATGCGTTCTCCGCGGTCAAACAATTTTATGTGCAAATCAGGACGGCTTTCCGCTAATTCGCTTGCCAATTCGACGCCGCTTAATCCCGCGCCGACAATGCCAACAATAGAGCCGGGAGGCAAATTGTTTAACGCTTCATATGCCGCGCGCGCTTTTTCAATGGATTGAATGCTGTGCGTAAACGTTTCGGCGCCTGGAACACCATGGTATTTATCTTCACAGCCTAAACCGATCACTAAATCATCATACGGGATGCTGCTTTCATCCTGCAACTGCACGCTTTGATGATCGAGGTCGATGTTAACGACTTCACCGAAACGGTAGGTAAGACGCGGGTGTTCAGGAAATGGGACGCGAATGTGGTGATCGCTAATTGTGCCTGCTGCGAGCGCATAATACTCTGTTTTTAAGCAATGATATGGAATGCGGTCGACGAGCGTAATATGAACATCTTCCGGAAAATTGTTTGGGAGGAGGCGAAGCAAAATCCGCATATTTCCGTATCCTCCACCGAGCAACACAAGGTGTCTCATAATGAAATTCCCCTTTTATGATGATCTTTGTAACCATTAAAAAGTATAGCGAAATTGTGACAAAATAACAACAATTTTTCGGTAAACATTGACAAAATAGAAAAATACATGTCGGTATATACAGCGAAAAGATAGTGTCCATGCATATTGTTTCAAATTTTTCTCTCCGTCCGTTAAACTTGAAAATCACCGGAAAACAAAATCACCTTTTTGTTAATTTTTTACATAATTTCTTAAACTCCATCCAGCGAAAAACGAAGCGTCATTCGTTGACGTTTTTTGAAAAAACCGATACGATGAAAAGCAGTGGGAAGGTGAGAAAACGATGATCCAGCCAATGATTGAATTTTGCATCAGCAATTTAGCGAGCGGCTCGCAAAAGGCGTTGGAAATATTAGAAAAAGATCCGAACTTGGATATTATAGAATACAGTTGTTTAAGCTACTGCACCCGGTGTGCGGAAACTCTTTTCGCTTTAGTAAACGGCGAAATCGTAACCGGTGATACTCCTGAACAGCTAGTGGAAAATATTTACCGCTATTTAGAGGAAAATCCGATGTTTTGAGCGATCGCTTTGTGCGAATTTCCAATTGGCTTTCATGAAGCTCTTTTTGAAATTGGTGTGTCTATTGTGACATAAAAAACGAGGATGTCCCACGGACATCCTCTTTCAAGTGTATATGAAAAAACGGGGGATATTTTCATTGTGCCCGGTTTATTTTCGATTTATACTTAATATAAAAAATTTTTTATTTTGAGGAGGAAATAATGAATCAATTTTCGTTTACGAAAATGCATGGCCTTGGCAACAGTTATATATATGTCAATATGTTTGAAGAAACCATCCCGGAGTCATTGTTATCGCCGTTGGCCGTGAAAGTGTCTAACGTCAATACCGGAATCGGGGCGGACGGAATGATTCTCATTTGCCCGTCAAAAACAGCCCCGGTTAAAATGCGGATTTTTAATAGCGATGGTTCTGAAGGGAAAAATTGCGGCAATGGATTGCGTTGTGTTGCGAAATACGCATATGAGCACGGAATGGTGAAAGACCGTTCGTTTTTTATTGAAACATTGTCCGGGCTTGTGAAGGCAGAAGTTACGGTAGAAAATGAAACGGTGACGAATGTCACCATTGATATGGGAAAGCCGCGTTTAAAGCGGAGCGAGATTCCGATGGTTGGGCCGGAGGCGGAACGAGTGGTTGCGGAACCGTTTGCAGTCGATGGGCAGCTTTACGAAATTACGGCGGTTTCGATGGGAAACCCTCATGTCATTTTTTACGTAGATGATATCAATAAAGCGCCAGTAACGACTCTCGGACCAATTGTCGAAAAGGACAAGCGGTTTCCTGAAGGCGTAAACGTCGAATTTGTCGAAGTAGTAAACGACCATGAACTCCATTTTCGCGTATGGGAGCGCGGGTCTGGTGTGACGCAAGCGTGCGGCACAGGGGCGTGCGCGGCTGTTGTCGCTTCGGTGTTAAATGGAAAAACGGCGCGAAATAAGGAAACAGTCGTTCATTTAGCGGGCGGAGATTTGACGATCACATGGACGGATGAAGGAAATGTGCGGATGACGGGACCGGCGGAAACGATTTGTACAGGAGTGTATTATTATTAGATATTTGCGATTTGAGCACAATGGACGGAAAGCGATATACTATTAAGTAAGGAGGGATCACCATGACGGATATTATTACACTGACAGAGGCGGCTGCGTTTCAAATTAAAGATATGATGAAAGAACATGAGGAAGAAGGAGCGTATCTTCGCATTGGCGTCAAAGGCGGCGGCTGCAGCGGTTTGTCGTACGGAATGGGATTTGACCATGAACGTCATGAAGACGATCATGAGTTTGAACAACATGGAATTAAAATTCTCGTCGATAAAGAAAGCGCGCCAATTTTACAAGGAACGGTCATTGACTACAAACAGTCGTTAATGGGCGGCGGTTTTACGATCAATAACCCGAACGCGATTGCCACATGCGGCTGCGGCGCGTCGTTCAGAACAGCTACGAACGCGGGAACGCCAGAACAGTGCTAAACGGTTACACGGCGATTATCAAGGGTTTTAAGAGCGGGATATTATTCCGTTCAATCTGACCGCAAAGATAACCGGATAACCTCGCTGGGGTTGATAATCACGCTAGAGAATCCGCGTGTCCGCAAGTGTGTGCAAACTATTAACGACCCTAAAATTAGCGGAATAGGATTGTGGATAACGGCCTTCTTACCGATGAATAAGGAACCGTATAAAAAAAATCGCGGCTATGTAAAAAGGGATGCTTTTTGCCATATAAAGCATCCCTTTCATTTCGTGAGCAAAAAAGCAATTAGAACAATGAAGTCGAGTGCGCCGGCTGCATTCTCGCTTTCGGATCGATATACGTTTTTGCGCTGCTAATAGCGATTGGCGCTTCGCCGAATCCACAGGCAATGAGTTTTATTTTTCCTTCATATGTGCAAATATCGCCGGCAGCGTAAACGCCAGGAATATTTGTTTCCATTTTCGAGTTGACTTTGATCGAGTTTTTCTCGATTTCAAGCCCCCAGTTTTTAATCGGTCCAAGCGAAGAAATAAAACCATAGTTTACAATGAGAGCATCGATGTCGATCGTTTCGCGTGAGCCGTCTTTCACATGCTCGATGACGACTTGGCGGATGCCGTTTTCATCGCCGATTAACTCCACAGGAACGAATGGAGTTTTCACGTTGACTGTTGAATTCATCAATGTTTCCACACTATGTTCATGGGCGCGGAATTTATCACGCCGATGTACGATCGTTACTTTTTCTGCGATCGGCTCCAGCATCAGCGACCAGTCTACAGCTGAATCCCCGCCGCCGCAGACGAGCACTTTTTGCCCTTTAAATTGGTTTAAGTCATTAATGAAGTAATATAAATTTTTCCCTTCATATTGCGCCGCGTTTTCTAACTCAAGGCGCCGAGGCTGGAAAGCACCGTTTCCCGCGGTAATAACGACGGTTTTGGAATAATGTATTTCTTTGTTAGTCGTTAATTGGAATGTTCCATCTTCTAATTTTTCTAACTTTTCTACTGACTGTTCCAAGCAAACCGTCGGCGAAAATTTCTCCATTTGTTCTTTTAAATGATTAATTAATTCTTGGGCGCGAATTTTCGGAAATCCGGCAACATCGTATATGTACTTTTCAGGATAAAGGGCAGACAACTGTCCTCCTAGTTGCGGAAGGCTTTCGATAATTTTTACGCTCATTTGCCTTAATCCCCCGTAAAAAGCGGCAAACAGCCCTGTCGGTCCTCCGCCGATAATCGTAACATCGTATATTTTTTGATCTTCTTTCATTCGGACGATTCCTCCCCGCGATAAAATTGCCTTTATTGTTTTTATCATACCATAAAATGCGATAGTTATTATGACAATTTTTGCAGTTAAAAAAAAATAGAAAAACGTAAAAAAACGCTTGAAAAGATTCGAAAAAAAGTCTAATATGTTCTAGTGGAAACATTGTTAATTTTTTGTGAAAATTGTTCGACATTTTTTTGTCGACTAACGTGAATAATTTCACAAACTTTATTCAATAAAAATGTATATAGTGGCAAAAGCTATAAAAAATTGAAAAATTAAAAGGGTGGAAGTGATTCAGTTGAAAAAGCCAAATGTCGTCATTTTAGGTGCTGGTTATGGCGGTTTGATGACAACCGTGCGTTTGCAAAAGCTTGTTGGCATGAATGAAGCGAATATTACGCTTGTGAACAAAAACGATTACCATTATGAAACAACGTGGCTTCATGAGGCATCTGCCGGCACGCTACATCATGACCGGGTTCGTTACCCGATTAGCGATGTGATCGATCGCAATAAGGTGAACTTTGTGAAAGACACGGTAGTCAAAATACTTCCGGATGAAAAGAAAGTGTTAATGGAAAATGGCGAACTTTCCTACGATTATTTAGTCATTGCCCTCGGATTTGAATCAGAAACGTTTGGAATTAAAGGACTAAAAGAGTACGCTTTTTCCATTTCCAATGTGAATGCGGCGCGGCAAATTCGCGAACATATTGAATACCAATTTGCTACGTATAATACGGAAGAAGAAAAGCGGGAAGAACGCCTAACGATCGTCGTTGGCGGCGCTGGGTTTACAGGCATCGAGTTTTTAGGAGAACTGGTAAACCGCCTTCCGCAATTGTGCCGCGAGTATGATATCGACCCGCATAAAGTTCGCGTTATTTGTGTAGAGGCGGCGCCGACAGCGCTTCCAGGCTTTGATCCGGAACTTGTTGAGTATGCGGTCGGCCAATTAGAACGCAAGGGCGTTGAGTTTAAAATCGGCACTGCTATTAAAGAATGCACGCCTGACGGAATTATCGTAGCAAAAGGAGACGACGTCGAGGAGATTAAAGCAGGGACGGTCGTATGGGCAGCTGGCGTGCGCGGCAGTCGCGTCGTCGATGAGTCCGGCTTTGAGGCGATGCGCGGCCGCATTAAAGTAGACCCGTTCTTGCGCGTTCCGGGTCGCGAAGATATTTTCGTCGTTGGGGACTGCTCGTTAGTGATCAATGAAGAAACGAATCGCCCATATCCACCAACGGCGCAAATCGCTATGCAAGAGGGCGAGTTGTGTGCGAAAAACCTTGCTGTGTTAATCCGCCAGCAAGGAGAACTGCAGCCATTCCGTCCAGATATTAAAGGAACGGTTTGTTCGCTTGGTCATGATGATGCGATCGGGGTTGTATTCGGCAAAAAATTGTGGGGAACGAAAGCAAGCTTTATGAAAAAAGTCATCGACAACCGTGCTCTTTATTTAATTGGCGGTCCTTCACTTGTGATGAAAAAAGGAAAATTTAAATTCTTCTAATAGACGGGCAAACATCGTTGTTTGCCCTTTTTTCCATTTTTCATTGGCGGCATCAAGATCGTACACTAATTTATCAGTAAGCTTGGATCACCGGAAAACAAAATCGTTTTTTGATGTTTTTTACACAATTTCCAAAACTCAACCGGCCCAAAGGATGTTGGCGGTCAATTTTTCTGCATATCATGTTTTGTGGCGCGGTTAGTAGTTCCATTTTTACAAAATTAAAAAGGATGATTATTATGGATAAGAAGCGTGGCAACGTATGGATCGCAGCGGCGGGATTAGTGGTGAACGAGGCGGATGAATGGCTTGTGGTAAAGAAAAAATATGGTGGTTTAAAAGGAAAATGGTCGCTTCCAGCGGGATTTGTGCAGCCGGGGGAAACGCTCGATGAAGCAGCGATTCGTGAAATTAAAGAAGAAACGGGAATTGACGCGGAAATCGTTGGTTTTCTCGGAATGCGTACAGGCGTAATTCGCGATGAGATTAGCGACAATATGGCAATATTTTTGCTTCGCGCTATTTCAAACACTATTACTGTACAAACGGATGAATTGTTTACAGCTGCGTTTTTAAGCAAGCAAACGTTGAAAAAAGATGCGCATACATCGGGATTATTGCGGCATTTATTGCAATTAGAGCCGTTTCATTATTTTCCGGTTTGCGATGGGCTGAACCCTGGCGAACCATTTGGATATACAAAGTACCGACTTTATTTTAATGATTCAAAAAATTAAATGATATCAGAAAATCGAGAGCATATGATAGATAAATCCGTTTATATCGCGGTAGAACGGAAAATCTTTTTAGTAAAAATGAGGGAAAAAAGAAGGAAACATGAGGGGAAACGGCATGCCCGTATTGCCAAAGGAACGGATATGTATAGCTTTTGTTGGACGGGTCGGAAACTTGCTATCGATGTTTAGGAAAGGAATGAAACTGAAAAAATACGCCGTTTCTGAAAATTGACTCCCTTTATCCGATTCAGTACACTTAAAAGGAGCGTACTGGAGGTGATATGGGGATGCAAATGAGCTTGCCTGTTTTGCTCATTTCCATGCTTCTATTTTTTGTTTTATTTTTCGGCATCGGCTTTTTATTAAATATGTTGTTGCGCATGACTTGGATTATGGCGATTTTATGCCCGATTGTATTTATTTTTATTATCGATGATATTCCATGGACGAAATATTTTACTGATCCGGCGTCTTCCTTTATAGCACTAAAGAATAAAGTATTGTCACTGGCGCCAGCGGATATTTTCATTTTAGCTAGCGGATTTATCGGTGCGGTTTGTGCCGGATTTGCCATTCGCACGTTGCGCGCCAAAGGATATCAAATGTTTTAAGGCTTTCATGGGAAATGAAAGTCTTTTTTTTTGCCTCACTTTTCTCGCAATGAATATTTCGATTTTTTTGTGGAGATAAATAGAAATGTGAGAGGAGTGAGGAAATGATTCTTTTAAAAAATATAGTAAGAAGAATAACAATGTCGTTATTGTTCGCAATGGCGCTATTAACGACTTTTCAAGCGATTTCAGGGGTCGAAGCGAAAGCGATTGTTAACAAATTGTACGATGCGCCATCGTTTCATGCAGGCTATCACTTTTTGGACATATGGAAGGAAAGGCAATATGTTGCGATAGATAAACAATGGAAGTATTACGAGAAACAGAAAAAACCGCAAATTTCTTTGGAAAAGATTCATCAGCCGCTTCGCCTTGAAGAAGCGATTGATTGGTCCAAATATCCATCTACAGTTGTCGTTGCGACAGGATATACGGCAGGCGTAGAGTCAACAGGAAAAACGCCGGACCACCCAGAGTATGGGATTACGTATTCTGGAGTGCGCGTGAAACGCGACTTATATTCAACGATTGCCGCGGATTTGAATATATTCCCGATCGGTACCATTCTTTTTATTCCCGGATATGGATATGGGGTCGTGGCTGATAAAGGAGGGGCGATAAAAGGAAATCGCGTCGATTTATATTATGATACGGTCGAAGATGTATATAAATATTGGGGGAAAAAGACGGTACAAGTGTATATTGTGAAAAAGGGCGATGGGAAGCTTTCAGAAGAAGAGTTAAAACGGCTAAATGAAGATGAAACGATGCAAGTGTTTAGGCAGCAATATTTACAATCGAAAAGCTAAGGGCGGCTAGCGGCCGCCCTTAATTTTGCGGGCAATGTCCCACAATGGGTCAATGCCGTCGTCAGGCGGAAAAACGGATGGATGCAACATGGAGGCAAGCTTTTTTAGACCGAGCAAAAGCTGCGGGGAAGGGCGGCAATATAATGACTCCTCAAGCACGTAAACGCGGCCTTTACAGACAGCGTCCACTTTCTCTGCAGCGGGTCTCTTTTTGACGGCATCTTTATTCATCTTTTTTGTTTGCACGCCAACCCAGACGAGGCAAATATGGGAAGGATTTCTTCTTACTACTTCATCCCAGTCAGTTTGCACGTTTGCCTTGCTCACATCGTCGAAAATGTTCATTCCACCAGCGAGCTTGCTGATTTCGCTTAGCCAATTTGTTTTGCCGGGAGTAAAAATCGGTTTTGGCCACCATTCCCAATATAGACGAGCGGGATGTTTTATATTTGCGGCCAGCTGGCGATATTTGTCGATCAACGAGCGGTAACGGCGGACAATGGCTTGCGCCGCTTTCTTTTTATTGAGTGTTTCACCGAGGCGGAGCAAATCCTCGGCAATATCGTCCAATGAATTTGGCGCAAAAACGATATGGGGAATGTTTCGTTTTTCCAGTTCTTGCACGTTTCGTTCCATACCCGGAACGCTTAACGAAGCGAGCACTAAGTCTGGCTTCAGCGCTTCTACCTTTTTCATATCGATATTTAAGTCGGGGCCGACTCTCGGGAGTTTGCATACGGAGGGTGGCCAATCGGAATGGTCGTCTACTGCGATCAGGTGGTCAAGCATGCCTAAATAAGCAAGCAATTCCGTATTGCTCGGGCAAAGGGAAATTATCTTCATTACAACGTTCTTCCTTTCCATTTATCATCGCAGATAATATTTTCATTCTACATGGTTGCGCTGTTTCCTTTTGCTATATTTCATGGTTGCGATCGACGGAAGAAAATTTAAGCGATTGATGCTGATTCATAAGCGTGTCGAAATCGCCATTGTCATTCGATATAATGGAAAAGGAAATGTATTCATAAGGAGAGATGACGAATGTTTACCATTAGGCAGCAATTATCTCTTGATAAGGCGCATGAGGCGCTGGTGATAGGAATTTTTGAAAAAAATAAACCGCTGGACGGAATTGCCGCCGAGTGTGACAATCGCCTTGATGGTCAAGTATCGGTCTTGTTGAAAGAAGGGGATATTTCCGCGAAGAAAAAACAAATTTCCAAAGTACATACTTTAAAACAAGCAGGAGTAAAACGGCTTTATTTTGTCGGGTTAGGAAAAGAAGAAAAATTGACATTTGATTTATTGCGTGAAACATTTGGCAAGCTGTTTAAAACGATAAAACAAGCGAAATTAGCCGAAATAGCAGTTGCTTTGGATACGTTTGTCACGAAAAATATCGACGCGCTCGATGCGGCGCATGCATTAGCGGAAGCGTATTATCTTGCAACATACGAATTTCCTGGCTATAAGCAAAAAAAGAATGAACGGGAAAAGCAGATTGAATCGATTACGATCTACACCGAAGCGGATCAAGCGGAAATCGAAGCGAGCGTGTTTGTCGGCTCTGTATACGGCAAGGCGACAAATTCGGCGCGCACGTTAGTCAACACGCCAAGCAATTTATTAACAGCGGCTGATTTGGCGGAATATGCGGTACAATTAGCGAACAAATATGAATTTGAATACGAAGTTCTTGAGAAAGAAGATATGGAGAAACTTGGGATGGGAGCGCTTCTCGCGGTGAACCAAGGCTCGAAAAATCCGCCAAAAATGATCGTCCTCAAATACCAAGGAAAAGAAACGTGGGAAAACGTGATCGGGCTTGTCGGAAAAGGGGTGACGTTTGACACTGGCGGCTACTCTCTGAAACCGCGTGAAAGCATGATCGATATGAAAACAGATATGGCCGGGGCCGCGGCGGTGCTTGGAGCGATGGAAATCATCGGGGAGCTTCGCCCGGAACAAAACGTCGTCGCGGTTATTCCGGCTACCGACAACATGATTAGCGGCGAAGCGTTTAAGCCAGACGATGTCATTACATCGATGAGCGGAAAAACGATTGAAATAAAAAATACAGACGCGGAAGGCCGTTTAATTTTGGCGGACGCGATTACGTACGCGAAGCATCACGGGGCGAATTATTTAATTGATGTCGCGACGCTGACGGGCGGCGTCATCGTTGCGCTTGGCGTTCATACGACAGGTGCGATGACCAATAACGAAGCGTTGTTCGAACAATTATTGGAAGCTTCCGCGGAAACAGGGGAGTTCATTTGGCGCTTGCCGATTACGGAAAAAGACAAGGAACGTGTGCGCAGCAGCAAAATTGCGGATCTTAACAATTCCCCGGGACGAGAAGGCCATGCGATTATGGGCGGCGCGTTTCTCGGCGAATTCGCGGAAGATACACCATGGGTACATCTTGATATTGCCGGAACGTCCGTCACTGCAAAGGAACATGACCTCGGGCCGTCCGGAGCGACGGGGGTAATGGTTCGCACGCTTGCGACATTGGTGGAGCGGTTTGAATAACGCGGAAAACGAAGCCGATTTTCTTGGCTTCGTTTTCTTTTTCTTTTTAAAATGACATAATTATGTACAAAATGTTAAGAGAATGTAAATTTTGTGTAAATTTTTTTATGGTTCATTGTAAATTCGACATTTATTGCTAAAATAAAACACAGTGGCTTAATTTCCATACGTTAATAATGGGGGTTTTCGTATGATTTTTTCACCAAAAAAAGATGTCTTTTTTGATCTATTGTTTACGATTTCCGAAAACGTCAAAGAAGCGGCGCAATATTTCGTTGAGTATAAAATTAACAATGTTAGCGATTTAAAAGAATTGGCGCGCGTGATGAAAGAATACGAGCGCAAAGGAGACTCGTACATTCATGAACTTGTTGTCGAATTAAATAAAACGTTTATTACGCCGATTGAACGCGAAGATATTCACCAATTGGCGATGAAAATGGATGATGTATTGGACGGGCTAGAACAATGTTCCGCCCGCTTCGAAATGTTTTCTTTTACGGAAATTGATGATCATATGGTGAAATTTTTTGATAATATTTATCAAAGCACGATTGAAATCGCGAACGCTCTGAAGTTGTTGTCGCATAAAAAACTTCTCGATATGCGGACACATGCGATTAAAATTAAAGATTATGAGACAAAATGCGATGAAATTTTACGGGCTTCGATCAAAAATTTATTCGTAGACCAAAAAGACCCGATTAAAATCATTCAATATAAAGAGCTGTATGAAATGCTTGAAGAAATCGCCGATAGCTGCGAGGATGTGGCAAATACGATTGAAACGATCATCATGCGAAATGCGTAAAAGGAGACGGCGTTTTTATGGATACAGTATTTTTACTTACGGTGCTTATTGTCGTTTTTGCATTGGCGTTTGATTTTATTAACGGGTTTCACGATACTGCCAATGCCATTGCAACATCTGTATCGACGCGAGCGCTATCGCCGCGGCAAGCGATTATTTTGGCAGCGACAATGAACTTTATTGGCGCATTGACGTTTACTGGCGTCGCGAAAACGATCACGAAAGACATTGTCGACCCGTTCGCGCTCGAGAACGGTTCGATCGTCATTTTAGCAGCATTGACTGCGGCCATTGCGTGGAATTTAATTACGTGGTATTACGGAATCCCGAGCAGTTCTTCGCACGCGTTGATCGGCTCGATTGCGGGTGCTGCTGTTTCTGCGGCGGGATTCGATGTTTTGCATTATAAAGGGTTTTTTAAAATTTTAGAATCCCTTATTATCTCGCCATTTCTCGCTTTAGCGGTCGGTTTTATCATCATGAGTTTGTTTCGTGCCATTTTTAAAAATGCCAACTTGACGCGGACAACGAAAGGTTTCCGCATGTTTCAAGTTGTTACCGCTGCCTTTCAAGCGTATACGCATGGAACAAACGATGCGCAAAAGACGATGGGGATTATCACGATGGCGTTGATTGCCGCAAATTATCATACATCGAGCGAAGTTCCAGAATGGGTGCGAATTTCAGCCGCGATTGCGATGGGGATTGGCACATCGGTTGGCGGATGGAAAATTATTAAAACGGTTGGCGGCAAAATTATGAAAATACGCCCTGTTAACGGGGCGGCTGCCGATTTATCGTCTGCGCTAGTCATTTTTTCTGCCACTCTCCTTCATTTGCCGGTTAGTACGACCCATGCCATTTCTTCGTCGATTATGGGAGTCGGTGCGGCGCAGCGCGTCAAAGGCGTTAAATGGGGCGTGGCGCAGCGCATTGTGTTGACATGGATTATTACGTTGCCTGTTTCTGCGCTTATTGCTGGATTTGTATATCAAATTTTTAAATTGTTTTTTTAAAGAAAAAACGTGCATGGATTTCACATGCACGTTTTTTTGTAATGAAAAACTTTTTATTATGCCACATGTTGATGGTATGAAGCGGATTTACGGATGGACATATAAACTCGCGGTGAGATAATTCCAGCAATCACGGATAAAATAATATCTTTTGGAAGCGGAACGACCATCCAGCTCCACGCCAAAGCGTATGAAAACCCTTTAGGAGCTTCCGCCCAAAGCTTATAGGCGATATACATCCAGTTGGTGCCGATCAAGTAGTTAATTGCCATACCAGCGATCGTTGCAGCAATAAATCGGGCAACTGACGGGTTTCCATTTCCCCGTTCAATGATCCACCCTGTTACGTAAGCAGCAAAAATAAACGATATGATGAATCCGAATGTCGGCCGGACGACGCTGCCAAATCCACCGCTAAACTGAGCAAACACAGGAGCGCCGAATAAACCAATTAACATATAAACGGTCATTGCTACTGCACCTAATCTGCGCCCTAAAATCGCGCCGGCAAGCACGCAAAAAAACGTTTGCAACGTAATTGGCACACCGCCGATGACTAGAAATGGAGCCCATGACGTAATATTTGCGCCAATTGCCATTAATGCCGCAAACATGCCGACTAATGTCAAGTCAAGAGCTCGCCATTTTCGACGAGTTTCCTCCATATGTAAACCCCCTTATATAAATAGTTAACATAATCATCGTAGCGAACGATTTTTTATATGTCAACTATAATGTTTAGAAACGGTTTATCGCATAAAAGACAAAAGGGCTTCCATCTGAAGATGGTGTAGCCCTATGTTAATTTTACGGAGAAATAGGGAATATATTCCATCGAAGCCCGATGACGAGTTGGCAGCATAAAAACGCGCCCGGCGGAGGGGATAATGTGAAGCGGATGCCGTCAGGGTTAAAATAAAGTTCCACTTTTGATTTGATTCCGAGCGACTCAATCATCCTCTGGACTTCATTCTTTTTTCCTTCTTGCGCCGCGGACATGACGCTTGTGGCAAATGTTTTAGAGCTCGCTAATCGTTTCAGAATGATGCTTGCGTCGTTCATTAACATTTGCGCGGTAGCGGCTGATTGCAAGAACAGCGTTGGGTTAATCGGCGGATATTGTCTCAACATATACGGGGGAGGAAAGACAGGATAAAAGAGCACGGCAACTCCTCCTTACTTGCGATGTCTATATACTATATGTACAAAAGCGGAAAAAGGGGAATTTTTTCTTTAGAATTTTATGTCCTAATCTTTTGCAGAAACACGCGAATGCTTGCTGAAATGATCGTTTAAAAAACTGCAGGAGAAACTGAATGAAATGTGAAACTGATGTTCCTTCATTATTTTCACGCTAATTAGTAGCTTTATTGTTTTTATGCCGCGATAAAATCAAGAAATTTATGTAAAAAGAAGTGAGCAACAATGCGGTTCTATTTTCCAGAGGTATAAGTTCGCTGCACTGAAGGGGGACGGATTTTACAAAAACATGAGGATTTGGTCTTACGTCGTTGTGATTCGTCACTCGCACATGTTGTTCGTACACTTCCAATTTATGTTTATAATGTAAAAAGAACAGGAAAAAATCCTGTTCTTTTTACATTAAATAACGGATGAACAAATAGACGTGAGAGAGCAAAAGCGCGATGAACGTTAGCGGAGCGCCGATTTTTAAAAAGTCCATATAGCTGAATCCATGCCCTTCGCGCGAAGCGATGCCGGCGACAATGACGTTCGCTGAGGCGCCGATTAACGTGCCGTTTCCTCCTAAACAAGCGCCTAATGACAACGCCCACCACAGCACTTCAATTTGTGCGGAATCCGGCGATAATCCCATTCCAACGGCCATGTCTTTAATCAGCGGAATCATGGTGGCGACAAACGGGATGTTATCAATCGTTGCGGAAGCAAGCCCCGATACCCAAAGGATGAAATACGCAGCGACGGAAATATCGCCGCCGGTGACTTCCAACGCTTTTTCCGCCAAACTTTTAATAAGCCCGATATCGACAAGCCCCCCAACTAATGTAAAGAGGCCGGCGAAGAAAAAGATCGTCACCCATTCAATAGACGTAAATACGTCTTCGATTTCATGCTCTCGTACACCAATTAGCATTAATATGACTGCACCTGTCATCGCGATGACGGCGGCATCGACATGAATGACGGAGTGAAGGATAAACCCTAAAATCGTCAAAAACAATACGGATACGGATTTTTTTAGCAATGCCGCATCTTTAATGTATTCCGCTTCGTTCACACTGAGCAATTGATTGACGAGCTTCTCGTCCGTTTTTAATTGCCGACGGTATATAAAAGCGAGAATCGATACCGTAACAATCATAATAATGAGCACAATCGGCGCTAAATTAAACAAAAACGCGTTGAAGTCGAGATGTTTGTTTGCCGACCCGATCATAATGTTTGGAGGGTCGCCGATTAATGTCGCAGTTCCGCCAATGTTGGAAAACAACACTTCTGAGATTAAATAAGGAACTGGGTTTACTTGCAACATGCGCGTGATTGAAAAGGTGACCGGGACGATCAGCAATACCGTCGTGACGTTGTCAAGAAAGGCGGATAAAGTGCCCGTCAACAGCGATAGCATCACTAAAATGCGCAACGGCCGTCCTTTTGCTAATTTCGCCGTTTTAATTGCCACATATTGAAAAAAACCGGATTTACTTGTAATGCCAACAAGAATCATCATTCCGATTAAAAGGGTAATTGTCCCCCATTCAATATGATGGGTAAACGCTTTATGTACATCAACGATGCCAAAAATAATCATCAGCGCGGCGCCAAGCATAGCAATGACAGCGCGGTTGATTTTTTCAGAAATAATGATGGCATACGTAATAAGAAAAATGGCGATCGCCGCATAATATTGCAAGTTGGAAATTTCGGATGCTGTTGTATCATGCATGATAGACGCTCCTTTCTAAAAAATTAGCGTGTTCATTTTCTATGCCCCTCTTTTCCATCATGTAAAATCAGTATAGTCATTTTTTTCTGTTTTTTCAAACAGATAGTCATTTTGTCGCAACGATGAATCCATATTTATTGAAAATGCGCGATGCTTGTTTTGAATGCAAATATTCAGTAAATCGTTCTGCTTCTTTTTGCTGTTTGGATTGCGCTATGACGCCGGCTTTGTATGCAATTTGTCGATTTAGCGAACGCGGGGCGGTTGCGATAATACGAACGCGTTTAGAAGAAAGGGCATCTGTCCGATATACGATCCCGCAATCGGCGTTTTCCGATTCCACATATGTCAATACTTGCCGAACGTCTTTTGCGAATACATATTTGGATTGTAATTTTTCCCATACATCGGCGGTCTGAAGCCATTGTTTGGCGTATGCCCCGGCTGGTACGGTTTCGGGAATACCGATGGCGATGGAACGGATCGTCGGATGCTGCAAATCGGATAAAGAATGGATAGTACGCGCTTTCTGCTTCGGTGTAATCAGAACGAGTTCATTATAAACAAGAGGCCGGTTTTGCTTTGCAATCACTAGTTTTTTTTCGACTAATTGCTCAAACGCCGTTGGATCGGCAGAAACAAATACATCGATCGGCGCCCCTTGTTCAATTTGCTTTTGCAGCGTGCCGGTTGATGAAAAGGTAAAGGTGAGATTTATGTTTTGATGTTCTTTTTCATATTGCTCGCCAATCGCTTCAAGAACATCTTTCATGCTGGCAGCCGCTCCTATAGTAATATCTACGCTTTTGTCTGCTGAATGCGAACATCCCGCCAGAAGCAAGATAAAACATATGTAAATCGCTAGCTTTTTCATCATGTCGTTTCCCCTTTCGCATTAATTATAAATTATAGCATATCGCGCAACGCTCGGACTCTCGCCCCTTTTTTATAGAGTCAGTCAAGATTTTGTGGGAACTTTTTTGGTTCGCTAAAAAACAGGTGTAAGTCATAGGTTGGCGAACCATTTTTTTGAATTTCATCCGTAAGCGCTTTCGAACTCTCATCCCTTGTCATGACAGACGAATATGTATACCTTTTTTTACCATCCCTTGAGTTCAGACAGGGCATGATAGATCGGTGTCCCGGACGATTGCTGTAAATATGGCACGTTATTCCGCGT
>NZ_FOJS01000068.1 GCF_900111865.1 Parageobacillus thermantarcticus
TTGGTATTGGTATTGGTATTGGTATTGGTGTGAGGGTGATTGCCTTCCGATGTTGCAGCATCGGGTGTGATAAGGCCAATCACCTTTTTTTATTTTGCTTTTCTCTTTTATTCTACTTTTTTCGTCATTATCTTGCAATTAGTTATCTAAAAGAAAAGCGAAAAAGAAGGTTCTGACTTTACACACGCCGGTCACTGCCTAAATCTATGGGATCCTTTTGGGATTAGCCCTGTCAAAGAAAAAGCTTCCCCTGCTGTCGGAGGAATGTTCTCATTCCTTCTTGCAATGCGTTAAAAATATGTGAGTGGAGATATTGCTTGAAGCAACTCGCCAAAGAACTTCCAATGAATAATTTCCGAAACAAGCAAGCTGAGCGGATTAAAATGAAAGTCCACTTTGGCCACCATCATTCTGTTAGGAAACGCATCTTCTACAAGTATCTTTTGATGTACGAACAGATAAAAAAGAACGACAATATGTAGTCATATACGTTAATTTCTGTTAGATTGGTAGTGTGTACAAAAATAGGTAGCTTTTTAGTGATTGGGTACCGTCAAGTGAATTAGTTAATGAAAAATCAAGTTTTTACACAACTTCCAAGGATGCAATTGTACAAATATCCGATATACCATAGGTGGTTTAAAATGAAATGCCAGTTAAAGCTAATATTAGACGAAATCGGAATGACTCAGAAGCAACTAGCGGAAAAAGTAAACGTTTCCACTCCTACGATTAGTAGCATTGCCAAAAATCAATCCATACCAAGGCTGGACTTAGCTTTTCGAATCAGTAAAGCAGTCGGTAGAAAGATTGAAGAAATATGGATATACGAAGAAAATTAAAGTAAAGTTTAATTTGTTAAAATAAACTTTACTATCTTTCTTTACTATGGTATCCTAAACGAGAAAGTTTTTCTTTTTATGGAGAGTGAGGCAATGAAAACAACGAACGCAGGAAATACGCTAGAACATTGCGATGAAGCTATTCGGCAAACCTTTTTAGAAATTCTAGAACAAGATGAAGATTTTTGGGATTTTCGAAATGAAAATACGAAGGAACTTTCGCACGGATATCATTCATATCCGGCCATGATGATTCCTCAAGTAGCGAGAAATTTAATGCGCATAATATTGAATAGCCAGCCGAATATAAAGTCCGTTTTCGATCCTTTTATGGGTTCCGGAACTACTCTGGTTGAAGGGATTTTACATGGACTAGATTCTTTTGGCACGGATGTAAATCCTTTAGCGAGATTATTGGGAAAAGTGAAGACTACTCCATTAGACCCTAATGATTTATCGGTAGTTGCTGAACAATTTATTTCTTCTTTAAGCAACGATGAGTTCAGCTATAAAAATGGCGACCTTGTTTTAGAAAATCCGGAATTTAAAAATATTGACTATTGGTTTAAGCCATATGTCATTGATTACCTGCAGATGATCAAACACAACATCAAAAAAATACAAAATGATGACATCAAGCTATTCTTTTGGGCTGTATTTAGCGAAGTCGTGAGATATGTTTCTAACACGAGAAATTCAGAATTTAAATTATATCGCATGGATGAAGAAAAATTAGCGGATTGGAATCCCAATGTATTCGATGTATTCATTAGGTTTTTAAATCGCAATATGGAAATGAATCGGCAATTTTATGAATTATATCACGAGCAAAACCCTATAAATAAGCCAGCAGTAAAAATATTCAATTTAAATGCCATGAATCTCGAAGGAATTGACGACAACAGTTTCGATTTGCTGATTACATCCCCGCCTTACGGTGATAGCAGGACGACGGTTGCCTATGGACAATTTTCAAGATTATCTTTACAATGGTTGGATTTTCATGAAATCGGAGAAGATGAATCTTTAGTCAAAGACATAAATAAAATTGACTCATTACTTCTTGGCGGAAAAGTTGATAAAGAATTAAAAAATAGCTTAGCTTCTGAAACGTTGGAACGAATTATAGAATCCATTGCTATAGCAGACGAAAAACGCGCCAAAGAAGTGTTGCAATTTTATATTGATTTAGATCAGGCATTGAAAGAAATAGCAAGAGTGATGAAACCTAACTCCTATCAATGCTGGGTAGTTGGTAATCGAACCGTAAAAAAAATAAAGATACCGACTCATCAAATAATCATTGAGTTATTCCAAAAATATGGAGTGAGACACGTCTTAACTTTTGAAAGAAATATACCAAACAAAAAAATGCCTAAAGAGAATTCACCGACGAATAAAGCCGGAGAGAAAGTGACCACAATGAACGGTGAAGTAATTTTTATTCTAAGAAAAGAAGGATAAATACACGCAACTCCCACGAATCGCTTTGTGATCACGGGAGTTGCGACTATGGTCTAAACTACGGTTTTACTAAAATTTGCTGTTCTTTAAAGCAAATTGGGAGATGGCTCCGCAAGATTCGGAAAGCGGTGCCGTGGTTCCGCGGCCGGCCGTTATTTTTCATATGCATACGCAAATCGACTTTAATATACCCATCTTGAACAGCTTTCATAAACCCTTTAAAATCAAAGCCTTTCAGTAAACGCGCTTCCGTGTAATGGAAGTGTTCATCTGCATCTTCTCCCATATGGTCGGCATAAACATAAACTAATGCCGGAATTTTATCTTCGAATGTTTTTTGCAATAATTCCGCCGTCCAATAAACATCCAATGGTACATCTTTATGAATGAGACGAATTTCTTTATTTGTCACCTCTAATTTAAAACCTTGCGCATTGTAATCCAAAGCGTTGATGGTGGTGTATAATTCTTTGATGCGGTCTTCTTTATCGCTATCATAGGCAAAAGTATCGAGTAAATAGCGATCGCGTTTCCGCCCTTTATCGGAAAGCGGCTCTTTTGTGAAAAGGGTCAGCATGGAAGAAGTGTTTCGTCTAGCTGCTTTCAGTTCCGCCACACCTAAATCTGGCAAAGCGATGTTGTTTTCAGTCAACCCAAGTTCCTGTTCTAACGTATGCCCTACTCCTGTATCTCCGCGTCTCAAGGTGCGAATATAACCTTTTGCTTTGATTTCTTCTAATTTCTTGATGAACGTGTTAATATCCATCATATGATAATCACTCCTCGTGTCAGTTAATAGTTGTGCTGGATTTACATTCAGTGCTGCGGAAATAGCAATTAATTTTTCGAAGCTTAAATCATGCTTCCCTCTTAAAATTCTCTCAAGTGATTTCGTGCTGCCATTTCCCCCTATCAGTTCAGATAAATAACTTTGAGTAAAATCAGGGTTCAATCGTTTTTGGTTATACTGGATTATGCGAATGTTTCGTGACAACAAGTTTCTAAGTTTTTTAATTTCATCATCTGTCATAAGCGAAATCTTATCGTCGAGTAATTCAGAATAACTCCAATTTGGATTCTTGAAAAACAATCGAATGTCAATATTTAAGGACGAAAGTATTTTACATAAAGAAGAAAATCTTGGGAGACATGTGCCGCTTAAAATGCGACTAATCTGAGATGTAGAAAGTCCAGAACGTTTAGCTATTTCAGTAGCTGTGAAATTAGTTTCATATAAGATAGATATCAGACAGTCCATATAATTTTTTAAGTCTTTCTCTATTTGTTCTAAAAACCCATGTGTATCTCCACTCCTTTTGTAAATGTTATGAATTGGATGTTTTTAGTTTATCACCATATTAATTAGGCTAACCCCTACATATATGCAAAAAATAAAATAAGGATTACCGTCATCTGTCCGTACTGTCTTCTACATGACGCGGCTACTTCTCCTCATCTGTCTCATGTTCGTATACCATTGCTTCACATTTCTGCAGCCGCGACCTTGTCACATATATATCGGCACGACACGTAGTCTGGATTTTGTGTAAAAAGAAACGGCAAAAAGTAGTTTGATTTTTCCAATCCCTAAATTTGCTAGACCGACAGCGAATTTTTACACAATAATCAGGACTTGATCAAAGCCCTTTTTTATTATTCCGTATTGCTTTTCGGAAAATTGTTGTTATAATTGTTTATACAGTAATAATTATATGGATAAAAACGTCCTTTTTTGTCCATATTATGAAAAGGAGATGGAAAAGAAATGGGCGTGGAAATGTTGGGAAGCAAGGATGACAAAACGTACACACGTCGGATTAGCCAAGTCGGGAATAGTTTGTCCGTTAGCATACCGAAAGATTTAGCCACTATGTTAAACCTAAATAAAGGCGATGAAATCGAAATATATTACGACAAGGAACGAGGGGAAATCGTGATGAAACGCGCAAACCGGATCCCAAAAGGAGTCCGGCCAGAAGTAGTGATGGCGATGAATCGCGCGATCTCCAAATATGACGAAGCGCTTCGCAACTTGAAATATAGATAAAGGAGCAACCGGGGGAAAACATGGTTTATTATTTGACAGCGGAAGAAATCATATTCATCCATTACACGATAATGGAAATGTACGGCGACGCAGAACAAGCGGGAATCCAATTCCCCGATAAATTCGCATGGATGTTAGAAAGGCCGAAAACGAAATTGTTCGGGGAGGAACAGTTCCCTTCGATTATTGAAAAGGCGTGCTGCTATTACCATTCCATCGCGACAGGGCATATTTTCCACAACGGCAATAAGCGGACGGCTTTAGCCGTATTCGTCACATTCCTTGATTTGAATGGGTATGAGTTCACGATGACCAATAAAGAAGCGGAAGATTTCACGGTATATCTTGCCGAGGATGCCAAGTTCCGGGGAAATGATTGCATCCATCACCTTGTTCGCGAATTAAAAGATTACATCCGCCCCATCCAAAAACAAAAGGAATGAGAAAAAGGCGGGCAAAAGCCGGGTCAAGTCCAAATTATTGTGTAAAATTCCATGACCAATACAGTAAACTTGGATGACGGGACAATAAAATCGTTTTTTTACCGCTTTGTTTTTACACAACTTCGTGGATTTGATTAAAAGCCGCCTTTTCGCTATTCGCAGCTTTATGTCACTTTTTTTATATTTTTACCTTTCATCATTCGGTATATCGCATCATACATTAAAGGTGTGGCCGGTAGTTGCGAACAATTTGTCCTGTACATATGATTGCGGGCAAGCATGATGGAATAAAATTGTACAACAGAAATTTTTTTGGGCACGATTTCTGAAAAATTTTCTCTCTATCTAGTAAACTTGGAATCAACGGAAAACTGCCGCGTTCTCCTTCCGCCACTTCCCGCCGCCATTTTAGGCTTATATGACAGGACAACAAGTAGAATAATATGTTATATTTCTCTTAAAGAGAATAAAATAAAAAAAAGCTGCTCGGTTATCAAGCAGCTGAAAAGAAAATTGGATTTCACAGGCTCCAAAAACGGCAGAGAACCAGCGTATTACATCCACACCAATGTGTACATTCCAACAATGAGGCTAATAACAATACACCCTTTCAACACTCTTGTTTGTGGCAGAGCAAGAGCATCATTAAGGGGTGTATCGGGGTGCTGGACTAAATATTTAATGACCTCATACAAGGCACTTCCAGCCACCCCCATTATCAGCCCAAAAATTAGCGTGACAAGCGTCGCATCATTCATAATTTTCCCCCCTTTTCATTATTATTATATTATGATTAATTTTGGAAAAAACCAAATTGCCGAAAAACCCTGCTTTGCACTTATGAATTTTTTCCCTCCGTCGCATTTCCTGAAAGCGTTCCCATATAAGCAGCAAAAAACAATATATAGTGTGATTTTTATTAGAAAACATACTATATATTGTTTGGCGGGTGGATTTTTTCCAAAACCAAGCAGCAAAATCGTATCGATGTAAGAAAAAATGGGCCAAAATTCCTGTAATGTATATCCACGATTAAAACATACTGTCACCAGCAGCAGATGAATCACTATCATCATGAGACGAAAGATTGGGGTTTTTCGCAAACCACAAAGATAGAGCCATCTTCTAACCAAAGTTGAGTGCTACCCCTTTTCTGTTCGCTGATTATCGTTTCCAAACAATCATAAAAATTGTTATTCGTTTTTAAGTGCTTTGTCAAAGCACTATTGATGCAAAATGTTTTTGTTTTTATGAGGGATTTGTAAAAGCCCTCATTTGTTGTTTGAAAACAAAAACTTTTTCAATAAGTATTTAATACATTAAAGAAGTCTATTTCATCGTCATTCGTGTGGCCATTCCCAAAAATTTCAAATTGTACCTCGGCCGTTGTATTAAATTCCAATGTTTTGACGCTATTAAACAGGATGCGTTTCATGTAGGCAGATGGGTTTTTAATTCTTCGTTCCCGGCTAGCTTGCTTAAATTGTTCAAGGGCATGTTCTAAATGAACGATTGTCAATTTTTTTATAGCCTCTCTTATATGTTTAGGGTGATACGATGCCCCATCTACGCTCATTCTTCGATTAGAAAAATACATGTCTTTAATCAGCTCTCTCAAAGCATCAATGGTTTGTTTCTGTTCGTTTAATTTATCAATTTGCATGTTACGAAGATTTGATTAATTTCTTCTTCCTTCTGTCTTTCCTTCTCTTCTTCCTCTTTAGAAAGAATGAAAGAATGATAATTATTGCGATTGTTACTATTCCCTTTTTTGTTATTTATAAAACGGTTATTATTAGTGTCCGAATTTACCGTATCCGATTTTTTCGGAGACGGTGACTTTTTTGTTGTATCCATGTTTTTGTCATCCTTTTTTGGCTTTTTCTCACTCACTTTTTCTTCTTCTACTGGAAGATAGACTTCTTGTTTTAAGATGTAGATGTTATGACTAAATTTTCCTTCCTCATCTCTCGCTTGATGTACTTCTATGTATCCAAGTTCGACTAATTGCTTGAAGTGCTTATAGTATGTATCCTTGTTCATTTTTAAGTAATGGCAAATGGTAGAAACTTTTGGGAACGCACTATTCCTTGCGCCTGCGAAACTGCAAAAAAACGCATAAATCGCCTTGGCTTTATCACTTAATCTTCGGTCAAGCATTACGACTTTTGGGATAATGCCGTACCCCTTACTCATGATTCCAGCCAGTCTTAACTCATCTTGTTCTCTTCCTTCTTGAATGATGATGTCTTCTTTTTGCATAAGCTTTTCGCCCGTTACGGCTGCCTTCCTCAATGGCAACAACCGCCTCCCTCCAGCTTGCTCCCTTTGTTTTTATTTACACAAGCGCCTAAAAATGTAAAGAACTCTTTACATTTTCTCCGTAATATCATACGATAGTAAAGGATGCTTTACATTTTACATCATTAGTAATAAATAGAGGAATGGGAGGTATAAGATGGTCATTAATCATCTCCGGGATTTTAGACGCAGCAGAAAATGGTCGCAAGAATATTTAGCCAAACGATTGGATGTAACAAGACAAACCATCATTGCCATCGAAAATCACAAATACAGCCCTAGCTTGGAGTTAGCTCTGAAAATAGCGAGGGTATTTGAAACACCCGTGGAGACTATTTTTCATTTAGAGGAAAGGGGAAATGAGAAATGTTCAAAAGGTATGCAGGATATGTAGTCGGTTTAGTGATCGCAAGTATAATCATCTATTTGGATGCGGGAATAAAGCAAGCAGTGATGAGTGGAGGAATTCTCTTAGTTTCTTTCATATTTTGGCGGCTTTTGTCCATCATAAGAAAACAAAAAGAAAATCATAAAGTCGATGAGTACATTAAATGGAAAATCGATCGTTTCGTTTCTAGGACATTCATGTTTTCCATTACATTGTTATTGGTTATTTTACTAATATCGAACTTTTTCCATCTACACGCCATTCGCATGGATGTATTATTGTTTTATGTTGTGGCGACGATCTTTATTGCCTTTACCGGTGCGGGAAATATTATCAAGAAAAATCAATAAAGAAGACCAAAGGTGTAAAAGCCTTTGATCTTCTTTGTTGCTTCTAAACAAAAGCACAAATGGCCTTTGCACCAAAATAACAGCCAACAGATACTAAAACGATACAGATAGGCTCGCAAACGGCAAATGCGAACCCTAAAGTCGCGCAACCAAGAGCGCATTCCCCAATCGAACCAGTGAAACCGGCGCTACAGATAGCGGATACTATAGCTTGACAATCCGAGTTATCGATTAAAAGTTTCATTTCTTTAGAGGAAATAAATTCACCAACTACTTCTCCATTTTTAACTTGATAGTGCCGGTATCCGCCTGTGACCTGGTAGTAAGCGTATTGTTCGGTTTTATTACCAGATTGAACAAAAGAAATTTCGCCAACTGTTTGACCACCCTTATTTAGATCATAGTGAAGTAATTGAGCGTCAATGGCTTTCCCTTCAATGATATCATCAATAATTAGCACCATTACATTTTCTTCCGAAATCGTAAATCCATCTTTTTCAATTTGATTCTTTAACAGATTAAATTCCTTAGATCCCATTGCCGCGCTTAACAATTTTTGATGGCCAGCATTACTCGCATCAAATGGTACATATTGGACCATCTTTAAAAACCCCTTTCCTATTTGATTAACGTTACACTATATAAAGTGAAGGTGCCAAAGGGGTTTTAAACGTTCAAAAAATATTCATAAGGAAAACCTGATGATCGTGCAAAAATGCATTCTCCGGTTCAGCGAATTGAGGCCTTGGGAAAATCACAATGCTTTTTTCTTTTTTTAAAAATTGGCTGGAGGAGAGCAATATACCTTATATAAACAGGGATATAGACATTACTGGAATCTGAAAGGAATTCAATATACATGGTATACCAGTTGTTTTTATATACGGATAAAAGGGCAAAAAAGACGGCTATCAACCGGATGACATTATTTCATCCTCCGTATCCCTGTATTGATAAGGCTGTTTCGTAACATTGGAAAGAACGGCTTGATCACTGCCAAGCCGTTCTTTTTTGCTTAGCATCCTTTGTAAGCCATTTTTATTTGGAAGGCCGCAATCACTCGGTCTGTTCCAGCTTCATCGGTTCTACTTGCGCAAGAAATTAAGTTTTTATCGCAGTTACAGCGTTCTGGATAATCTGGATATGCCCTATAACAATAATCATGTGAACGGCAACAAGCGTCTAAAGGGTTGACAGGTGTGCCGTTGCCGCAGTTTGCACCACACCAGTTGTATTTCACCAGTGGGTTCCAAGGAAGACCATTATAACGGAACTCGCAGCATGTGCCACTTCCATCCCAGTTAAAGCAAGGTATAATCGAACCTTGAGTCGTTGCCTTTCCGTCTTTGGCAAATTCTTCATCAGAAAGCTGGTCGATATCGCTTGGTAGTTCAAGAACCTCTCTTTCCAATGGGAATTCTTCGTCTCCAATTTGTTCCCCATTCAAGAAGGTCGCTAATCTTTTTGTTGCTTTTCCATTGTTTTTTCTTAGAGACACTACCGTAATCATTCGGTGAATTTTTTCACTGTCAACAACTTTCTCTTCCAGCAATTTTACATATAACTGGTTGGTCAACTTAAGATACAAGCTGAGCTGATCTGCAATTTTCTTTTCCCCTCCTTTTTCAGTCGGAAGGAAATACTCATTTGCATACGCACGTGCATCGGCCACCATGTTCTTATCGAAAAAAGCGCACTGTTGAGCATGTGCAAGAGCTTGCTTCATGTGAGGTTCATTCCAATTTACAGAAAGCATTTTCAATGAATTTTTTGGGATTTTGCGTGATTTGATAATCATTTTTATTCTCCCCTTTTTTGCTTTACTGTCTCTTGCTTAATTAAAGAGAACATTGGAGCTGTTTTATCAATCGCGATATTGCTAATGTCGATTTTTCGAATATATAGACAAAAGATCAAAATAACTCTTTCTTTTTTACATGACTTGTGCAACCATCGCTTGAAAATAACAACATGTTTTAACAGAAACTCTCATGCCGATTTCTTTCACAATGACGCATTTTTAAGCACCAGGCAGCTTATTTCCAAAGGCAAGATAAGAAAAAAACACATCAGAATAAGCTTTAGTGTGGATTCCATATGAACAACAATACTTGCTTGAAATACAAAATTTCCAGTAGAAGGTATATAATAAATATAAACATGGCCACCCTTTTTCTTCGAAGAAATCCCAATGCCTATCGCCTTCATTGTTCCTTCCTTTTCTGGCGGCATATTAATCGGGTGTTCTTCCATCATATTCACCTCCTTGCTGGAACCACATCTTAAAAGGTAACAACTCAGATTCGAATGAGAACCTAGGGCCCCTATATCCTTTGACTCGCCGTTTCAGCCATGTCTTTTCTCTAATAAAGTAAAAAAATATAGCCTGAAAAGCGGCTTTTGATGTTCGGAAAGTATCGACGGCGACAACATTTCAAAGCACAGTTAGATCGTTTATCATTACATGGGAAAACCAAAGTTTAAATTAGTCAACATTTAAAATCGATTCATTCCCAGATTCCTTTGATCAATAAAGTAAGCATTCCTGTTAGGAGCTTTTCCGGGGACTTGATCAAAAAAAGCCCTCTTGGTATGATGCAGGGGTGTCAAACAACACCTACCATCATGCCAA
>NZ_FOJS01000045.1 GCF_900111865.1 Parageobacillus thermantarcticus
CGCCAATTGCCGGTCGATGTCCTCCAACAAAGCCGTAAACAGCTCGGCGAAGGCGTTTTGCAAGGCTCGAAACAAATCAAGTTCGATCTCTTTCCATGACAACGAATTTGTGGTAAGATGTTGTTGAATATTCATGGGACTCTCTCCTCCTGTTTGATAGTGTGGTCAATGAATATCTTACCAGGGAGAGAGTCCTTTTTTCATGTTTCCTGCTTGGGATCCTACCGCGTTTCGCTTGGTGGCCCCGATGAGGGGGGATTGCGAACCTACGTTCCCAACCCCCTCATCGGGGAACTTCTAAGAATTTTTCCCACAAACATTTTACTCACACGAGAGCCGTTTTTGTACACATCTTTTTGCCGGCTGCCACGCACTTCGCATCCCCATTGGCAGGAACGCCCCGCCCCGCACCTTGAGGGGCGATCATCCTCCACAAGCACCTTTTATGCGACTGCTTACACACTTGCCGCTTTCATGCCAAGAAAAGCAAGAAGCAAGCCGAATAGATAGGTTAATGCAAGATATAAAACAAACGCTTTCCATTGCTTATGAATATAAAAAGCAATACTTTCTATCTTGAATGTCGAAAAAGTCGTAAACGCCCCCATAAATCCCGTTCCAAAAAGAAGATTCCAAGAAGCGTTCCACCCTTTTCCGACAATATATCCAAGCAAAAAAGAACCAATTAAATTGATCAATAATGTAGAGAACGGAAAAGAAGAAGGATATTTTTGTTTCATCCATTTGCTGATGCCGAAGCGCGCCATTGCCCCAAAAAATCCGCCGATCGCCACAAGTGCGCTATTCCATAACATGAATTGAGCTCCCTCCTTATTCTGCCGCCTCGTTTTGCGCTCGCAAGCGGTCATGGCCGAGGCGAAAACCGCACAATGCCATCAACAATCCTCCGCACATGCTGAGAAAAACATAAACCAACGCCGTTCCCCAATGGGACGTGCGCAACAACTCAACTGTCTCGACGCTGAACGTAGAAAAAGTGGTAAATGAACCGACTAACCCTGTTCCTAGCCCTGTCGCTACGTAAGAAGGAATATTGCGCAACCGCGGCAAATAAGCGTTCAAACATCCTAATGCAAAGCAGCCAATCATATTCGCAAGCAATGTCGCCAAAGGAAACGACCCGCTCCACCAGTTGTTCACCAACAAACCTAAATAATAACGAAGCAACGCTCCGATGATTCCGAAAAGGCCGACAACGACATAAATCATTCTTATTCCCCTCTTTTACATGGCAGAAAAAATAAACTCCTACCATTAAAAAGAGATTTACTGGTAGGAGAATCAGCTTTCAAGCAGTTACGGTGAACTTCATCACCTACTGCATGCTGCCTTTCATTATAGCAGAAAAATACGTTATTGCCAATTTGCTCAAGCTCTTCCTTATAAACAAAAAAACTGTAAGATAGGCAAGACGTCGTGAAACCATCCGCAGGAATTTCTCGGCTTCCTCCCGCCTTCCCATTTCATCAAAAAACGGCCGCTTGTATCCTACATCTTTCTCTGACGAATCGGCGTCATCTTCTCTCTATACCTATTTGATTTATTTCGCATCTTCGATAAAAATTTTCATTGAATTCATCGAGTGCATGTGTGATATTACATCTTTATCCATCACTTCTAGTTTTACACCTCCACATATATAAAATTATTTGATAATTAAAATAGTTTTTATAAAAAATATTGAATAAATAAAAAAATAATGGTAGTATGTTGAACATCTAATAGAATCAATGAGCCATCGCCCAAAATCATGCTGCATCATTCAACATTGAAAGGAGGAAATGCCTATGATTGTAACAAAAGAAAATTTGAATCCGTATGAAATCGTCAAAAAACAAATTGAAACAGCCGCAGCGAAACTAGGTTTAGAGCCGCACATCATTGAAATTTTAAAAAGACCGATGCGAGTCCTCTCCGTATCATTTCCTGTCAAAATGGACGATGGTTCCATTCGAGTATTTGAAGGATACCGTTCCCAGCATAACGATGCTTTAGGCCCTACTAAAGGAGGAATCCGCTTTCACCCTGATGTTACACTAGACGAAGTAAAGGCATTATCGATGTGGATGTCATTTAAATGCGCTGTCGTCGGACTTCCTTACGGTGGCGGAAAAGGCGGAGTTGTCTGTGACCCGCAAACATTAAGCCGTGGAGAACTAGAACGCGTCAGCCGCGGATTTATCGAAGCCATTTCGCAAATCATCGGTCCAGATAAAGATATTCCTGCACCTGACGTTTATACAAATTCGCAAATTATGGGTTGGATGATGGATACATACAGCCGTATCAATCAATCTTTCTCCCCGGGCGTCATTACTGGAAAACCGCTCATCATCGGGGGATCGAAAGGAAGAAATGAAGCAACCGCACGCGGGTGTGTCATTACCATTCAAGAAGCGATGAAAAAACTCGGGCGTCCGTTAAACGACGCGACCGTCGCGATTCAAGGATTCGGAAACGCAGGAAGAATTGCCGCCAAACTGCTTGCAGAACTGGGGTGCAAAATCGTCGCTGTCAGCGATTCCAAAGGCGCCATTTATGACCCGAACGGATTAGATATAGCGAAAGTAGAATATTTGAAAGATCATCTCACTTTGCTCGACTACGGCGCGGAATATCAAATCGATCCTTCCGCTTTACTGGAACTGAAAGTAGACATTTTAATTCCTGCCGCTTTGGAAAACGCGATCACATCAAAAAACGCCGACCGAGTTCAAGCGAAAATCATCGCTGAAGCGGCAAATGGTCCAATCTCCCCGGAGGCAGACCGCATTCTCGCAGAGAAAGGAATTGTCGTCATCCCTGATATTCTTGCGAACGCAGGCGGCGTAACCGTATCCTACTTTGAATGGGTGCAAAATTTGATGAACTATTACTGGAGCGAAGAGGAAGTGAACAAAAAATTAGCGGACATTATGGTACAAAGCTTCCATGCCGTTTATGAAGCGGCGAAGGAGCATGAAACCGATTTGCGCACAGCCGCTTACATCATTTCATTAAAACGAATTACAGAGGCGATGAAAGCGCGCGGCTGGGTGTAATTCTGAACTAGAAGCAGTTGTGAAACAAAGCCACAAGTGTGGCTTTGTTTTTTTAGTCTTTCTCTTACTCGATTATTCCACTTGCCATATATTCCACCCTGTCTCTTTTTCGTTTCTTTTCCGCAACAAAAAATCCGAACTCGTTTGCGAGTTCGGACCGATATTCCTTCTATTATTGTTACTGCTTTATATCCTCCCCGATAATTTTCACCTCTAATTCCAGATCGACACCGAATTTCTCTTTTACCGTTTTTCGCACCATTTCGATCGTCGCAATATAGTCGGAGGCGGTGGCATTGTTTTTATTAATAATAAAACCTGCGTGCTTCGTCGATACTTCCGCCCCTCCGACCCCTTTTCCTTGCAGGCCGCTGTCTTGAATGAGCTTGCCTGCAAAGTATCCAGGCGGGCGTTTAAATACACTGCCGACAGATGGATATTCGAGCGGCTGTTTTGATTCGCGCCGGAATGTTAAATCATCCATTTTTTCTTTAATTTTTTGCCGATCTCCTTTTTTCAGCTGGAATACCGCCTCCAGCACGATATCGTTCGTTTTGCTGATAACGCTCGTGCGATAACCGAGCTGCAAATCGCCTTTTCGCAAAATTTTCAGTTCTCCCGTTTGTGTAACGACCTTTACATGATCGATCACATCTTTTATTTCCCCGCCATAAGCGCCCGCATTCATCATAATAGCGCCGCCGACGGATCCCGGGATGCCGCACGCAAACTCAAGCCCCGTTAAGCTATGTTCCAGCGCAAACCGAGAAACTGCTTTAATATCGGCGCCGCTTTGCGCGATAATTTTTTCACCTTCCGCTTTGATTTCTGTAAGATGCTTTAACTGTACGACAATGCCGCGGATCCCGCCGTCACGCACGATGACGTTCGAACCATTGCCAAGCAGCGTAAAAGGGAGGTGATGCTTTTCTTTTAACCGAACAATTTCGATCACCTGTTCATATGTTTTCGGCCAGACGAGGAAATCCGCCTTGCCGCCAATTTTAACTAACGTATGATATTTCAGCGGTTCGTCCCGCAGCACGTTTTCTTCTCCACAAATTCGCACTAATTCTTGATAAATCACATTATTTTCGTACATCGCTTTTCCCTCTTTACTTTTTTCTTTGTTGAACGATCTTTTTTCATGCAGTTTTTTCTGTTGGCAGCATCTTTGCCTGTCGCTCCAGCAGCCAAGTAATTGCAGAGAAAGGAATGGCCGTGTTGTACGCTGTCGTTTCCTGCTTTACTTTCACATGTCTTCCGATTCCGTTGTCCGCCGATCTCACGGAATAGAACAACGCTCTAACATTCAAGCACGCTCTAAACGCGCATTCATCTCCATCCGATTTCAAGCCTATCCCGCTTGAATACAAATGCTAGATTTTAATACAATTCAACCGAAAAAAATTCCACATTTCCTCTCAATAGCTGCTGACCAGCGAAAATAAAACCGTCCGGGCCATTCCGGATGCCGCTTTTCCATTCTTTTTTATCATGTTCGTTGCACACGAACGACAAAGCGATGCGCTGCCTTGGCTCGCTTTTGCAAACAGACAACACTATCTTCATTATTATCCGAATCGCTTTCACAATCAAGTGGCATCCACATCTTTTATATTTTCCTAATAAAACATCCAGTACACAGAAAGGTGTCCCATCATTTCTGGGACACCCTCGGCAAATTGCTGGTGTTTATTCTATTTGACAAGCACTTCGCGTTCGCTCTCAATGTACGCGTATTTTGCGTAGGCAGGTTTTTCAGTAAGCTTTTCCACCGGAATGATCACGGTTTGTTGCACATCGATATCAATGCCTAATTTTTCCGTTAATTCATATTTGATGTTTGAAATTGCCGTCTCATCGACAGGCTCAATGAATTGGCATAAAAATTGTACTCGGTCACTTGAAACTCTGATTTTCCACATAAACGGGACTTTATGAAGCGTATAAACCGCCTCTTGCACTTCATAGAAAGTGATCGATTTGTTTTGATATTGTATGACGTCTTCTTTGCGTCCGTAATGAAGCATAATTGGTTCTTTTTTCTGGCAGCCGCATTGCGAACCATCAACGATTTGAACGATGTCTTGATTGGCGTAACGCAGGAGCGGCATGCCCTCCCTTGCAGAAGAAATCACGCAATTTCCTTTTTCGCCATTTTCAACAGGGTTTCCAAAGTCATCTACTACCTCGATTTTTACGTTTGGATTGTCCAGATGGTAATGTCCATTTTCACATGTCACAAATAATCCGCCCGTTTCCGTGCTTCCAAACAATCCATAAACCGGAACTCCCCACAATTGTTCAATGTGTTTTTTTCTTGCCGGTGAAATGAGCTCACCAGCTAAAAGCAATGCCCGCAATCCTTTCGTAGGAAAACGGACCCCCATTTGCATGCCGACATAGTATAACTTTTCCGCTTCAGATGGAAGCATCGCCAAAATAGTAGGGTGTGTCCGTTCCATTATTTCTACAACCCGACGATCAGGAGTGACCATGCTTGCTTTATCGGCGCCAATATGGCCAGCCCCCACTTTTTGCGTCGTTTCATACACCATAAAAGAAGGAATGGCCAATGCAAAAGGAAAGCGATTTAAGACGATATCATTTTCATTTATCTGCAACGGTGATTGAAGAATGATCTGAACACCTTGTTCGATATCTTTTCGGCTGTACCAACTTGGAGTTGGAGTGCCAGTGGTTCCGCTCGTCTCATGATAGGCGGCAACCTGATGCAGAGGAACACCTAGCATATCATATGCATCTGCACTTCTAAGATCATTTTTTGTTGTAAAAGAGATACTATTCCAATCTTCAAGATTTATATTTTTCAACTTTTTTTGGTATAACTTTGAGCGCAATGCCGCTTCAATGAACAATCGATTACTCACGAAACATCTCCTTCCTCATTTATTTTTTGATACAAACGTTGAGCCAACGCAAGGCTCGAGTTCGCCATTTCCATGAATTCAACAAAAAGCTTGTTCATATGATGGATTTTTTCTACCCCCATACTTTGCACATTTTTTGTAAACTCCGTCATTTTTTTAATTTCTTCCGAACCGGCTGAAAGCTGCTGGACGGCGGCTGAAACCTCTATGATTTGTTGCGAAACATTGTCCATGTTTGATTGAATGACTGCAAAAGCACGTTTTGCGTCGTTTACGATGCGAATGCCGTTTGTCACTTCCTCTTTTCCTTCGTTCATATATTCGACCGATTTTGAAATATTTTCTTGAATGGAAGAAACAATTTCACTAATTTGATTCGTTGAGACAGCGGCTTCTTCGGATAGTTTTCTTACTTCATCGGCGACCACCGCAAAACCTTTTCCATGCTCTCCAGCACGTGCTGCTTCAATAGCAGCGTTTAATGCCAATAAATTAGTTTGGTTAGAAATTTGTGTAATCGTATTGACTATATTTCCAATTTCTCTGGAATACTTAGACAAATCGGTAATCACATTTGAAAGATTTTCCACCCTTTGGCGAATGGATTCCATCTGACGAATTACCGCCTCAATGGACTCGAATCCGTCCGCGACGGTCTGTAAAGTTGTAGTTGACATATTGGATACGTTTTCAGCATTCGTGGCAATTTGTTGGATGCCGGTTGAAATGTCTATCATTGCTTCGCTACTTTTTTCCACATTTTTCGATTGTACATTGGCACCTTCCAAAATGCCCGCAGTGACTTTAGATACATTTTCGATACGTTCGCAAAGTGTTTGCAAAAAATTCATTAATTCTTCAATATCATTTGTAAGATTTTTAAAAGCGGCCGTCATTTCGCCATCCGCATTTGCTTGATCTTGATCATCTTCATGAATCTGCTTTGATTCAAACGGAAACTTTCGATTAAAAAGAACAGCTGTAAATAAAATAAAAATAAAAGACAACAAGATGGCAGTTCCGATCAACCAATGAAAAGAATGCCCCGTGAGATAAATCAATAAAAGAATAGTCGGCAGAAAAAACGAAATGACGAAAAGCCCATTCATTTTAACCTTTGCGCTCATACTTACTCCCTCTCCATCTTAAGTAAACATATCATATACACCTGAAAACACGGATTTTCCGCAAACATGGTTTATCCCTCAAGTGATAAAAATCATTATACGGCATCTTCCATAAAAAAGTATTTTACCATAAAAAAAATGCCCCTTTTCGAAAACCCCCCTCCTTCACATAAGAACAAAGGATGTTCTTTACAATCGAGAAAAAACGCCGCATTACACTTTCTTCCATATATTTTTGCTCCATTACCTGTTTTTTGTTTTATTAAAAAAATTTTTATTACTAATAGTATTTTGTCACATATTTAATATCGGGCTTAGGAGTTATATTTGTATAGGAAAAACATCCTAACTTTAAAACAACAAATTGCATGCTATAGACAAGTCCACAGAATGATTCCATTATTGAAAATTTTTGTATAAAAATAATGATTTTTTTTACCTTGTTTGTACATTTTTTGCAAAAAAACATTTTCTGATTAAGCTAACAAGCAACTAAAAATCCGCCTGAATTGGGACAGGAACATGAAGTTTATTGATAGAAGTTATAACTTTGGCATGGAACGAAACGCAGAAACATTTTCTTTTGCACAACGTTGACGGAAAGCGATAATCTAATTAACTTTCTTTTATCGTAAATGGTTTTTCTTTTTCCCAAAACCAACAACATAACATACCCTTACAATTAATAGTTTCTAGATAAACAAAAGGCTTTTCTCAATTTTATAGAAAAGCCTTCAGCTTGTCGACCTTGTCTACCAAGTTACATCATTTTTAATTTTAATTTTTGCAAGATATCTTTTTCAACATAATACACACCTTGGCCATTCGTATAGCTTAATTCATGCTCTAATTTGTTTATCAATCTTTTTGCTCCTTTAACATCCCCCTTTAAATACTTAATTATCGCAAGGGAACGATTATAGGCATATGAATCTAATTTTGATATTCCTTTAAATAATTTATCTATTTCTTCTAAGTTTTTTTCATTGTTTTCATATAAAAATTTATAGAGTATGTATAAACTGTTAAAATTCCCTTTGATAAATTTATTTTCCTTTGTAAGCGGTTCATTTATAATTGGCTGTATGCTTGAAAAAATCTGTTCAACATTACCAGCGTCAAAATAATAATAAAAAAGAAACGTATAGATCATATGATTTTCTATGGAATTTTTTTCTTTAACTATTTCTTTACACTTTTCTATCAACTCTTTATCCCATTCCATTGGTCTTTTTGAACTAAATAACTCACTAAGTATTTGAAGTTTTAAATTCTGTAACCCCGTTTGTTCCCTGTCTTTAAACAATAAAAATATATTTCCGCCATCGTTTACTTCCCCTTTTGTAATCGGAAATGAGGTGGCTATAAATATCACAATGTTTAAAATGGAACACCATAGCATAAAATCATTCTGATAAATCTTCCCAATCATAAAAAATACAAGAAATGCTATCAAACTAAACAAAGGGCCTCCCAGCAAAAATAATCCCCATTTTGCTTTTATTGTAGACAAAATTTTAACAGTAGGGGTTACAAAAGAAACTCCACCGAAATAAATCCAATGTTTATTTTCACGTATTCTCAATTTTCCTTGCACTTTTTCAATTAAAAAGGGACCGAAAGCAAAAAAATGGAAATCAAATCTACATAATAACGCAAAGATCACATGTCCTAATTCGTGCAAAAAAATAGCAATAATCAAACAAATCCCCAAAATCCATATATCGAAAATAGTCGATGTCAATGATGGAAATAATTTAGTAACTATTAAGGAAATAAAGAATATAATTAGAAGTGAAATACTAGGTCTATAAATTATATTTTGCATGGAAATCCTCCCTAACCATATTACTTATAGTAATATGATCAATGAGTTATTCCTGAAAAATTACCTAATTAATTGATTACATCTTTCTTTCAAATGTTTATTTCGTCACCAAACATTATCACCAAGGTTCAATCAATTTCTTTCTTTTTTGTCACTAAATAACAAAATTGAGGATGAACCATTACTCTTTGATTCCAATTACACGAATTCGCTTATAATCTGCGAACCATCCACCGTTATAAAATAAGACTTCTTTCAGATTGTTTTCCACTTTAGTTATTATGAAATCCTTCGTTTCCTCGGTTAACCCTCCAAACATACTACTACCGAACATTTCCAGCCAATTTCTTATTCCATTATCTCCATCTAACAGCGTGGGTCTATCAAAATGTTGAGCAAAAATAACTCTAAAACCCACTTCTTCCATTAATGTTGAATATTCTCCTATACTTGGAAAATACCAAAGAAATGGCTCCACTTTATACTCAATCCCTAATTTCTTAAATTGGTTAAGGATTTCATCCGTAATGATCTTCACATTTCCTTTACCACCAAATTCTGCAACAAATCTACCACCTGGTTTTAAAGCGTTATAAATACAATATAAAGCCTGCTTTGGAGGTTTTACCCAGTGAAGTGTGGCGTTCGAGAAAACAGCATCAAATTCGCAATGATAATCAAGATGTAAAGCATCTTGCACCGCAAATTTTAAATGCGGATACTTCTTTTTAGCTTGTTCTATCATATTTTTGGATTTATCAATACCAACAACATTTACTCCAAGTTGATGAAGTTTATCCGTTAAATCTCCTGTTCCGCAGCCAAGGTCAAGGATATACTCACCGTTCTTTGGTGCTAACAACTCAATCAAATCTTCTCCAAATTTTGAGACAAACGAATGTTTACTATCGTACAATTTTGCATCCCAGTTATCGCTATCCGTTTTATTATTTAACACCACTAAACTCCTCCCGCTAAATTTTCCTAACTATCTCCAAAAATAATTAACAATATTCTAACAAATGGATAAATTAAGGGTCAAATCCAAATTATTTTGTAAATTCTATTACCAGTGCAGTAAACTTGGATTACAGGAAAATAAAATCGCTTTTTACCGTTTTATTTTTACACAATTTTGCGGACTTGATCTTCCTGCTTCCCTATTTTCAATATACCTTGCCGACCATCTGGAGAGTCGTGAAGGAACGGTTGAGTTTAGCTCCGAAGCAGGGGATCGGACGAAGGGCCGTCTTTTGTGTGCGTCGTTTCTGTTGCCGAGTCCGACACTTACTAGGCAAATAAATCGCTTTTCAGCCCTTAATATATAAGAACTCATAGGCGATGGGACATACTTCAAGCGTGTATCTAGAGACAAGGATGAATGTCTAGGAGGCTCCACTCCCACAGCGGCAAAGATTTGCCCTTGTTTGCCGTAATCTCTGTACGCTGATAGAGGGAACCGTATTTCAAAGAAAAATGTCCGAACGTGAGCCGTTGCAGCTCTTCTCTCGTCTTGGCCCACGATTCCCCTGTACGAATTTCAATGATTCAGATCAAGAGGAGGGCCAGCCAGCAGCGAAGCACGTGGACACGGATGCGATCCTCCAACTGATGATACATCGACCGTAACTCTAGAGTGAATTTGAGCGTGCGAAAGGCTCTTTCAATATCCATCAGTTGTTGATAGCCAAGCGCGACATTTTCAGCGAACAGCGTATCATCCGATGTTCGAATAAAATATTTCCCATCATATTTTTCGGCATCACGCACCGCTTGTTTATCGATGCGAAGTGTTTTGTCCTTTAATTGGAGAAAATATTTTCCATAAGAGGAATGAGAGCGCAAACGGCGCGTTGCTTTATGATGAACTTTATTAGGAAGCTGACTAACCCCTTCTTACTCCTCTTTTAAAGACTCAAATTCATTAGTTAGAGGGAGTGAACTGTTTTGAAGATTTGGGCTAATTTAGAGAACGATATTTATAAGTTCTCCCCTTTAAAGGAATCAGATATTAAAAAAGCTGAAAACCTATTTAATGTAAAACTACCTAAATATTACCTATATATCCTAAAGATACAAAACGGTGGGAGTATTGTGTTTAATGCTCATCCTTCACCAAAACCTACCTCTTGGAGCGATCACTCAGTCAATGTGGATTTTATTATGGGAATAGGAGAAAACAATGGCATTTTAGAAACGCCTTACTACATAGAAGAGTGGAATATGCCTGAAGGACTGGTTCTATTTAGTGGTCAAGGTCACTCTTGGATAGCGTTTGACTATAGAAACACAGTGGAAAATCCCCCAATTGTTTATATTAATAATGAAACAGAGGAAATATTTAAAATTGCTGACTCATTTGAAATCTTTTTAAAAAATCTTTATGTCGAGGGAATGGAAGAAAAAATAGAATTTGGTGAATTTAATGAGATTGAAATATCTAAAGAGTCGATAATGAGAGCTATTTATAATCTTGTATTCAGATGTATTTGCAACGTCGAAATCGTCATTTGTTGAAGCAAGAGGATGAGGTTATCATCGCCATTCACGTTCTTGGAAAATTGCTCGGAACAGGTTTGGCATCGATTTGTCATTGGAAACCTGTTCACAAAGGAGATGTTTCCAGAGCGCTCTCGATACAACCGTCGATGCCGTTCTTTGCGTTGAGCGATCAAATGGATTTCGTCACCAACTCGCCAAACGTGGACAACATCACGCTTATGCGGTAGTAGATAGCTTACCTATTGAATTTTGCCACCACACACGAATGTATCGCGTCAAACGATTTCAAGGAATCGCCGATATTGGGTATTGTGCATCCAAAAAGATGGCTTACTATCTTCAGATTACCGACCAAGCGCTTCCGATGGAATATGTCCTGACCGAAGCATCCTGCCACGACCGGACAGCTGCGGAAATGGTGATGGCCTAACTTCCTCATCCGCATACACTTGGCGACAAAAGATATAGGTGAGCCAAACTCTGCAAAAGAAGCTGTACGATGAATACAAGATCGCTTTTTCTTCTACTTCCTCTTGCTCTTCAGCTGCCAATTCGTCAAAATCATGAACTTGATTTCTTTGTTCATTGTATAAAAGTTCTTCTAATTCTTTTTTCTTCTCACTAACGACAAATAATAGCAGCCAATGAAGAGCTTAACCGCCGTTGCAAAATCATCACCGCAAATGTCACATTATGATTGTTATTTTGTTTTGCTTGGTTAAAATGATAACGGACATATTCCGTTACTCCATCATAAATTTCTTTTTCTTCTTGACTCAGGTCAAAAGCAATAGTTTTCGTAGTTCGAAGGCGTTCCGTCAAAATTGCGTCTTCCGACATCCCGGCAGCGATACAGAGCGATCCAGACGCGATAACAACGATGCGGTGTCAAGGCATTTTGCTCGTAGTAGCCATGGCGATGAAGGGAGCGCTTTGCCCGACATGAAGACAAATGATATTCCACGCAACCACTCGATCCCGACACATTTTGTATCCGCATCGTGGTCAAAATTTTTATTTACTCTTCATTCCTTATATCCTTACTGTATTTTTCCTAGCTAATTTCATCATTAGCCACACATAAAAAGACAGCCATAAAAGATATTTCAATCACTTTTATGGCTGTCCGGATTTTCATTATCAAGTTCCAGCTAGTTATGGATTTTGCTGATTCATCTATTCAAACAATTACTCCGGAATGTAAGCTAACTCCCCAACTTTAGGTATATTAATAACGTGTGTATCGGTATAGGCAAGAATGCCCTCTTTGCCATATTCACGACCAATTCCCGATTGTTTAACTCCCCCAAACGGGAAGCGCACATCTAACCCCTGTACGGCTGCCGTGTTAATCATAGTCGTTCCGGCTTGAATTTGTTTAGCAACTTCTAAAGCATGTTGCTCTTCTCCCCAAACAGAACTGGTCAGTCCATAAATGCTGTCATTCGCCAGCTTAATGGCATGGTTATCATCATCAAAAGGCAGGATAGGTACGGTTGGACCGAACTGTTCTTCCACAACAATCGGGTCATCATAATTGGCCCCTAAAACTACTGTCGGTTGTAAGAAGTATCCAGTTTCAAAGATATCTTCATCCAACACTTTACCTAATTTAATGACCTTTGCTCCCTTACTTGCTGCATCGTCAATTAAACTTTGTACATATTCCATTTGTTTTCTGTTGTTTACAGGACCGATCGTAACATCTTTATTAAATGGATCGCCAACTCTAATCCATTTGTTTGCTACTTCAATATATTTTTCTACAAATTGGTCATAAATCGAGCGATCCACATATACCCGTTTAGCGATCATGCATATTTGACCAACCGTTAAGAAATTAGAAATTACGAGGCGACGCATGGCTCTTTCGTCATTCACATCAAAATCCTTTAAGATAATAGCCGCATCATTTCCTCCTAATTCTAATGTCAAGTCCTTTATAGTATCTGCTGCAGATTTCATAATATGTGTAGCTGTTCGAGTTCCTCCAGTGAAGGCAATTTTCGCAACTTTTGGATTCGTTGTTAATTCAACACCGATGTCACTGTCGCCATTAACAAGGTTTAATACTCCTTTAGGGAACTCATCAGCGATCATTTCAACAACCTTACTTACAGCTAACGGCGCAAATGGACTTGGTTTCAAAACCATTGTATTCCCCGCCAAAAGTGCAGGCGCGATTTTGATCGTGGAGAGTGACAACGGATAATTCCATGGTGTTATCGCTGAAATAACTCCCTTTGGATCTCTTGTAATAATAGTTTTTCCATTATTATGCTCGATAACCTCATCCCTTAGTACTTCTTTGGCATTGTCACAAGCATATTCCATCCACATTAATGAAACAGCGATTTCTCCCTCTGCATCATATAAGGGTTTCCCATGTTCTCTAGAGAGCAATTTTACGATTTCCGGCGTCGCGTCCTTAATCTTTTGAATGGCTTTTCTCATCCGTTCAATACGTTCATCTATGGAAGTTTTAGCCCAACCAGAAAAAGCATTATAGGCGGAATCAATGGCTCTGGCTGCTTCCTCGCGTGTGTTAACTGGATAATAACCGACAATCTCATCCGGATGTGCCGGATTTTCTCGCGGTGCCATTTTTTCTGATTTAATTTTTTCGCCGTCAATAATCGCATTGACAACAATTGGTTCTTGTGGCATAAAAAAGACCCCCTTAGAATATATGCGACTTTTTGGACCCTTGAGTTACAAATATATATTTCAATTGGATCAATGCCATATTATCACGATAAATTTTTATATTCAATTAATTAGACTTATTATCACCATGAAAATATTATTTGTGTTAAAACCGATAATAAAATCCCTATATAGCCGAAAAAAAAATTCCTCATTTACTATTAGAATCATAGCGTGAATGAGAAGAGTTATGATTCTTAATTGTCAATAACGATTTAAAATTGGTTCTTACGCTAATTTGGAGAGGTAACTTTCTAACTTTCTATTAACTACACTAATATAATAAAAAAAGAAGTGCATGACACAGCTCACCTTCTCCTCCTAGTCCAACTATCGAGCTGCTGGATGTATCGGATGTCGGTAATGGTTTGCGCTTAATGGTAAAAAGCATCCGTGAGTCTTCTCCCTGTCCTGCTTGCCATCATGTTTCCTCCCGCCCGCATAGTCGGTATACACGTATCATTCAAGATCTCCCTATCGCCGGCCAGCCTGTTTCTCTTCTGCTTATTTCTCGAAAATGGTTTTGTGATTCTCCTCTTGTTTACCGAGCGATACGAATAACTTTTTCCTCATGGTCGCAGTACGCTTCACGCAGAACACACATTAAGACAAATTGCTTTTTCTACTAGCTGCCTCTCTACACAAAAAGTGGTGCAATCAGTCCATCTTCCTGTCAGTCTTCGGAGCAAAACAACCATTTTATTTTTATGCAAAGCGCTTGCGCAGCGATTTGCAGGCAATAAAACATGCTTTTCTTCTCCCTTACAGCAATGGGGTACTAGAAGGTCAAATCAATCGGTTAAAAACTATTAAACGAATGATGTATGGCCGTGCTGGATTAGACTTGTTAGAAAAAAGGGGTTCTCTATAGACTTTAATTATTATTTTAATAAAACAATAAAAATCTCCAACAAAAATGATAGGAAGGCATTCACCAAATATACGTAAGAGCCATTTTTTACTTGCCAAACACAAACAAAAGCCAAGAATGCTGTAAAATAACCCCTTTTAGGTTTTTAATTTAGGTGTATTTTAGTTTAAATTGGACTTTTTAGACAGCCTCAATAGAAAGACTAAGGAATTTCTTTACTCAAAAGGAATACGGCCTCAACAACTTACCCTCTTAATAAAAATATATTCAAATTTTTCCTTATATTGTTAAACTATTTATTTAAAAAAGCCGATAATAATAATGAATACTATTTTAGGAGGGAATAACCGTGAAAATTGATCTTGGGTATATCGGAGCAATAGTCGCTCGAAATATAGCCAAAAAGCCGTCTGTATATGAAATCAAAAATCCATTGGCCGGAAAACAAGTAGAAGTCATCCGAAATGGACAAGCCTATAAACTTACGATTTCGGATGAAATCAAACAAATTCAAGGCATGATGACGATGGAAGAATTTTTTCAAAAAGATATTAACGTACAAAACGCAGACCCTTCTGATATTTTCTCTTATCGGCCACAGGATCAATGGCTTGTGTTCAGCCAATATTTGCATGAATCCAAATATTTTGATTCGCTAAGTAATGAAGAAGTAAAAAAAGTAGAATCCATCTTACAACACATAACAGACGGAATGGATAGTTTAGCGCAATATGCAGGCATTAACCTTTTTGGAATTAGTAAAGAACAACCGAATTCTTATGAAGCCCATCTTGAATTGGCTTCTTCAACAGCTGCACTTCAACACTTCAGTGATACGTTTTTAAGCGGCGATGTAAAAAAAGGATTTGATCAACTGATTCAAGATTATGTCCGCCACAATACGAAAAAAGCAATGAATCATCAATCGGTGGAGGAAAGATTCATCGCAGCACGGGCCAAAATCAGGCCACTAAATGCTCCGCTTACATACCAACAAAGCCGTGAGCTGTCCATGACGAATAAACTTGGAAAAACGGTTTATACACATGAAGAAATTGAATCAGTCATCAAAAAATATCAAGAAATGTTTGAGGGCATTCAAAATGAAGAAGATTTGTCTGCGGTGCTGGTAAAAGCAAAAGAACAACTGCTTTCATTTGTTACGAAAGGCATCTCACCAAGGGATATAGATTACCAATTAGCAAGAGATTTTGTTGCACAGCGTGCCGATGACACATTTAAACGAATCGAGAATTACTGGAAAATGATATGGCAAGGAAAATAAGGGGACACGTGTTACATCTTGCTTTTTGGAAATAGCCGGTGATATTATCAAGACCTAAATTATAAAAATCCTTAAAAAATAAAGGAGCGTGCCATATGATGATGTATAAAATTTTGTGTAAAACATTTTGCTAGACCAAAAGAAAAAAGGTAGGGTATTCTCTGATTGGACGAAAAACATTCCAGAGAAAGGAGAACCCTACCTATGTCTAAAAGTATATCGAATATCGACTAGGCAAATCAACTGGAAAGTGTCACTCGTCAGTTTGTCAAAGAAAAATTAGAGCTGATGATGCAGGAAGAGATCAAAAATTTCCTCGAAATCGAACAAGCGGACACATCCAATATGAGAAACGGCTACTATCAACGAAATCTAGATACGCAATATGGCCGGATTGAGGGGCTTTTGGTCCCAAGAGACCGAAACGGGGAATTTCAAACGCAGCTGTTTGCCCCTTATCAACGCCACACGGGATGGCTGGAGGAAGCCATCATTCGCATGTATCAAAGCGGCATGAGTACTCGGGAAATTGGCAAGTTTATTGAACGAATTCTAGGAACTTATTCTCCAGCGACGATCAGCCGTATTACCGATGTCGTAAAGAAGATATCGAAAAATGGCACACTCGTCCACTACCCAAGCGGTCCTATATTTGGACGGCTTGTACGTGAAACCTCGCGCGATACGGTAGTGAAAGAAGTCATTGATGTGGTGTTAGGAGTGAATGAAGAAGGGTATCGCGAAGTTCTGGACTTTTTCGTAGGTGGACAAGAAAGCGCTTATGGATGGCGGGAGATTCTCCAACAGCTCTACAAAAGAGGCGTACAAGAAGTGCTTTTAGGCGTATTTGATGGTCTTCCGGGGCTGGAGGAAGCCTTTCTTTCGGGCGGTTTATCCGAAAGCCGATGTGCAGCGTTGTGTCGTTCACAAAGTCCGCAACATCCTAAATCGTGTTCGGAAAAAAGACCAATGCGAAATGGCGGAAGATTTGAAACTCATTTATCGACCTCCTCTAACAAATCTTTAATTTCCTCTGTTTTTGCATACGTTTCACTCATTAGAGACTTTGCGTCTATTTCAAATAATCTCAGTATCTGTATAAGATTTGATTCGTCAGGAAAAGTTTTACCCTGTTCATAGTTTCTTAGAGAAGTTGTTGAAATGTGCAAATATATTGGACAACTCTTTCAAAGAATAGCCCTTCTCTGTTCTTAGTTCTTTTAGTAAGGTAAAGATTACCGTACTTTTTGATGTTCTGCAATATCTGTTTTTCCATATAGCTTATACTCTCTCCTCTTACCTTCTTAAATAATCAAAATAAATTATAACAATATTTACCTTCCAAATAAAAGAACCTTTCGAAATCAGTAATGGAAAATGAATCGGCTCTACAAAATATCATCAAGACCTAAAACTTAAAAACCCTCAAAGATTTTACTCCTTCCCATTTTGTAAATTCTAAACAAAATTTAACTTCCAATCCCTTTAACTTTGTACACTCATTTATCTCATATCAATTAATTAAAACATGATAAAATTTTTTTAGGATGATTGGCACATTAAGAAAAGTTAATATTGCTAGGTATGGTGAACTTGTAAAACTAACAATTTGTGGTAAACTAGCATCTATATTAAATTGACACCTATTATGAACAGACGGTATAATTAAACAAAAAAGAAAAATGGGATGTTTTATGGTTTCGAGTGCAGTATTATCTAAAAATTTTAATCAATTTTCAAAAATTTTGTACCATGGTACTACTTCAAAACATTTTGATTCGCTTCAAGAAGGAGTCAATATTGATCTTTGTCAAGAATATACCGATTTTGGAAAAGGTTTTTATTTGACATCCAATTTTATCCAAGCAAGTAAACATGCAGAGAAAAGAGCTAAGTTAGAAGGCGAAGAACCAATAGTGTTCGTATATGTGTTAGACATATCAAGGTTAAAAAAGGAATATAATGGATATATACTGCATAAGATGGATTTAGAATGGGCAAAATTCATATATAACAATCGCTCAAAAAAACAATGCTTTACTCACCGTTACGATTATGTATTTGGCGGCGTAGCTGACGGAAAAATTTTTGACCTTGTTAATTTGGTCGATAGTGGAGAGCTTGATATTGAATTGTTTTATGAAGAAATTGCTCAGTATGCAACATATGACCAGCTATCTATTCACAACCAAAACATTTTCACATATAATGTGATTACCCTTCAAAAGGTGGTGAAAGCATATGATCAACAACAAACGTACAATGACAAGAGAACAGTTAAGAAATAAATTGAATTATGAGCACGAGCACGGCTATCCTTCTTTTAGAAATGAAATTGCAAAGGTTCTACAAGATAAATACAATATGGATTTTTCAAAGGCAAAAGAAATAGTTTGGGATCCAAAAATTATAAATAAAATCACCGAAGATATTGAATGGGCTCAACATATGGGACCAAATTTTTGGGCAAAATATATTTATGAGGAATATGAAAGTGTTTTTCCCAAAAGAGTAAAAAATTTAGAACTACAGGTATCGAATTAAGCTTTTAGCAAGAGATTATGCTAAAAGCTTAATTCTTTTCTTTGTCACATATTACCAGAAACATCAAGCACCTATTTATTACTTTAAAAAATAATTTATGCATCTTTGGTAACAATACTTCCATAATGTTTAGAATTGACACACCAATAAAATAATTTATCTAACATCTCCCTGTTCTTATAGTCTAAATCCGTACATACAACCGTATTACCCCCTTTCACCCTATCCCCTATCACCTTTCCAAAAGAAGAAACCGAACATAAGATCAGGTAAAACCCTGATCACGCTCGGCTTCTTGGACATTTTTTATTTTCCCAGGACGGGATTTATTTTACGGTGATATAGAAAAGAACAATGCTTTGAGAACAGAAAGAACATTTGCCATTGCATACATAAATCTGTAATCAAATAATTTTACGTGTGAGTAAAATGTTTGTGGGAGAAATTCTTAGAATTCCCCGATGAGGGGGTTGGGAACGTAGGTTCGCAATCCCCCTCATCGGGGCCACCAAGCGAAGCGCGGTAGGATCCCAAGCAGGAAACATGAAAAAAGGACTCTCTCCCTGGTAAGATATTCATTGACCACACTATCAAACAGGAGGAGAGAGTCCCATGAATATTCAACAACATCTTACCACAAATTCGTTGTCATGGAAAGAGATCGAACTTGATTTGTTTCGAGCCTTGCAAAACGCCTTCGCCGAGTTGTTTACGGCTCTGTTGGAGGACATCGACCGACAATTGGCGGAAACCCGGGACAAGCGCC
>NZ_FOJS01000060.1 GCF_900111865.1 Parageobacillus thermantarcticus
TTCATTAGCCGTGACTTGCAAAAAAGGCTGTACGAAGAATACCAAATGGCGCTTTGGACTCCGTCTCGAAAAAACCAGAAACATCGCCCGTCCGAGGCATGGGAGAAGTGGATCCAACAAAAACGCAAAGTGATCGAGACGGTGTTCTCGGTTCTGGTTGACCAATACCGGATCACAGAGATTCGAGCGAATTCCATGATCGGATTTGAAGTAGCGCTCGATGGCATATTGTTAGCCTATTCGCTGGTCACACTAGGGCTAGTTGAGTTCTAACGCTCAACTAGCACCACGGGTTTTTTAAATGAATAAAGGATATAGGAAAAGCCCGTTTCATTGATTTTCAGAAACGAGCTTTTCCAAATATTTATTTTTTTATAAGCAACGCGCAACACTCCACATGCCTTGAGTGGTGATCGCAGATATTCAAGATAGTAGCAGTGTTCACCTAATTTACTTTCGATAAGGAAGTGACACTTGTGAACAAGTCAAAGCGGTCATTATTGAAGCATGGATCGAAAACTGAAGAATGGTTCTTTCGTGAAGTTAACTTGGCGCATATGAGACACTATGGTTATCCATTGTTTACGGAAACTGACTATCAGGTTCCTGTAGATCGCTGTATTTTAGATGCGCAATACAAGGATGAAAAAGTTAAAATCAATTATGAACTGGATGGACCTCTCCATTTTACATTAAAGGGTATGGAATATGATCAAAAAAGAGACGCTTACATCAAAAGACAAGAATACCGTGTTTTGCGCGTTCCTTATTTTTTAATGTATGAGCCGGAATGGCGTAGCTATGTTGGAGATATGGTTGTTTATTTAACAAAACTAATCAAGGAACAAAATGAATAAAGAAATTCGTTACTAGTGAAATTACAAAAGCGGTACATAACTTATTTCACTAGTAACACCACTTTCAGAACTTCGTGTGGCTGAGACACAACAAAAAGATGAAAAAAAGAACCAGAGCTGTTTAGCCCTGATTCCTCCTTCTGCGTAACCGATTTTATCATGTCTAAGTCTGCTGTATACCGGGATCTGGATCAAGGTATTCAACCGTTTAAGCAATATAAAGTCCTTCATTTGGTCGATCTGTATCAGAACGACTGTCCCTTTCAGCTGCATAAGTAGATTGGTTTGAGCGAGTGTTATTACCTGAAGCATAAATATTATACACTTCTTTATTTGCAGGCTCCCATGTCCAATCTTTTGGATCCACAACCTTTTCAGTTGTTGGAGCTTCTAAAAATCTTGACGCAAATACTTTCATATAAATCCTCCTTCAAATCAAGAATTATTAACTAACCATTTTGCAATCGACTTCGAGATTTTGAGACCCGTCAAATCCTCAATCCAAAGCCATTGGCCCATGCTATTCACTTCAAGGAAGTACCATTTATCCGTTGGATCAATAATGAAATCTAATGCAGCATATTCTAAATTAAGCTCTTTCATTAATTGATTAACTTTTTCCGAAATCTCTAAAGGTGGTTCTATAACACTATGGGGAGTATTCGCAATATCATATCTTCTCCAATCGATATTTGCAACAGATGATTTTTGTGAATCAATTTTACAAACAAAATGCTCGCCACCAACATACATATATCTTGCTTCATATTTTTTTTCTATATATTCCTGTAATACAATTGGATTTTCAGAGTGTAAATTAAATTCCTGTAAATCATCTAATGTAACAAGATTTACATATATTCCTTTATATTGTTGATCTTCTGTTTTATAAAATTCTTGTGCCATTAATTTTAAAACAATCTTCTCATTCTGTTCAGCAAATTTAATAATTTCCTCTTTAGCATTACTAATTAATGTTTTTGGAAAAGAAAATCCAATTTTACGAGCCAGTTTCATCTGAAGATATTTATTTTCAGCTTGATATGTTTTTTGGATGTTATTCATCCATTTTATATTTTTTAAATCTAAATACAATCCTAAAAGTGTTTTATTCCATTCATTTTTCCATATACGAAACTGAACATCTTGTTCATGAGCTTCCTCCAGTGTTAGCTCGACAAAAGGTCTTCTTAGCCAAACGCAACTAATCTCACTACTGTTAATTTCACTAACACCGTTATTAATTTTCCAGTTATTATTATCTAAGTCATAAGTGATTATGGTTTTACATAACGATTCTACATCTAAATTTAATCGATAATAAGAAGCGTTCATTTGATTCAATTCTGATATGACTTTATCGGCATGTACATCATATTGATCTGAAAGAATTAATATCATCACCAATCACCTAATAAATAATTCAGTGTGAAAACTCAATATAAAAACATAAAACCACATCAAAGAAAATTTTAACAGTTTCTTGATGTGGTTTCTTCGCTGTCTGTCTATCTAATTGTAAAAACGAGATAATTATAATTACCTCTCTTTTAGATTCGCTATACACATTTTCCAATAATAATTGCTTAAACGGATATCGTGACGTAACTAGTACGCACTTTTAATCAATTATACTCAATTAGAACTAGATTTTCAACAAAAATTTACAATAATAGAACTTTTCCGAGTATAGGAAATACTCGATTTTCCGCATAAATACTCCATAAAAATACAAAAAGAAGAGAGCTTCGTGCTTTTATAATTAGAAGCTCTCATCTCTTTTATTCTTCCATTATTCGACAAACTTAGGGCAGTAACAACAGTGTTACCTTAACAATTAACATGTATAGCATACATGGTAGAATCCTTCTACTTGATAAATCTAACTTTTACAAACTTTTAGATCAACAATTTTACTTAATAATTAACACCATATTACCGAGCTAAACTTAGAGAATTTCTAGCAACTTTTTATACCATTTTACGCCGTTTATCTCTCTATTATCATCAACTGGTAGGATAGTTAGATTATCTGTTGATTCAATTCTTAATTTATGCTTGTAATCTTTTTCTATATCTCTAGAAATTGCATTTTCGTCAGTGTAATGAAGTATGCAAACCTTTTTATTTTCGTCCTCTATTAATGCTCTTATCATACCATTAATATGTCCATCATCCTTATTAAAGCCAAAACCTATAATACAAACTAAATCAGATTCCTTAAAATTCTGATAAAGTTTTACGTATTGCTCTGACATCGCCACAGATGTTAACGGTTTTATTCCGCTCTGAGTAAATAAAAAAGGAACAGTAAAATGCTTTGACTTTTCAGCTTCTTCTCTACTCATAATTTTATTCAAATATGGGTCATAGTACAGTTCTACAGAACCATTTAAATATACAATTTCCCTTTTTGTGATTTTTTCAATAAATGTATTATAATTTGTAGTCCCAATAGATTGTATAATAAAATTTTCTTCAAGCTTATCTAAGTCGTGGTAATAACCTTCTCCTTCTAAAATTTTATCCTCATATCTTTCAGCGATTTCCTTAATGTACCTTCTTACAGTATGGAGAAATATAGATATTTTACAGAACTTAGACCAATCTGTTTTTGGAGAGTATAAGTACCTAAAATAATTATCAATCAAAGCTTGGTAATCTAATGCTTTAGTAAACAGATCCTCTAAAACTTTAAACGCAAACTCTGTCATAATTTCTATAGGTGTACTATTTTCATTTAGATCCTTATCATTATGAGTAAAAATTATCTCTAGTCCAGATAATCCTGCACCTTTATAATCTAAGGTAAAAAACGATCCTAAATCATCAAACAAATCAATATCGTCAGGTCTTTTTTCAAATAATCCATCATTTAGCTGGTGAACCAAATCTTCTCCGTATGCTCCAATCAGCAATTCAAAGAAAGCCCTAACAATTTTCTTTATACTCGCTTTTTGTTTTTCCTCTATGGTTTTTAGTTCTAGAATCTTTAAAAACGCAGAAAAATACTCCGACCCAAATAAGGAATCTCCCTTTTTTAACAAATCTGAAAGTTTTATCTTATGATTAAATAGTTCGCTGCCAATAGACAAACCCGTTAATTCTTTAAATGCTTTTTCAATATGTATCTTATAATTTTTGTAAAATGCATCTGCACATTTTTTGGCATAATCATCAAACTTTTCGAAGTAGTCAATTATTTCATTTCTCCGGTTTTCTAGGCTAGAAAAGATCAATGATTCATAATTAGTTTTTCCAAAAGATGATACTGGTTTATTTTCGTAATTCTGTGGTAACCAATAGGCAGCATAAGGCGAACCAGCGTTGATTTTTTCTCTTTGTTTCTTGAACTCCTTCTTATCTTCACTTGGATCCATTTTGAAAATGTCCACAGCAAATTTTCCACCAGACGGAAGTCCATATCCTATTTCAGCCCCAGCTCCAAACAGAAAAGATATCTTTTTTGGCGCTTCACTCATAAAAATAACCAACCCCCTAAATTTTTTATAATTGTTATAGCCTAATGAAAAAACTTGCCATTTTATCAATTGGTATTAAAAATTCCTTGCCTAATCCACCTTACTATTTCCCCAGATCCCATAATTCATTATTCTCAATAAGATAAAAATCTATCTTTAAATTCACTAAAATACTAGTTTTTTTATAGAGACTAAATCTATCAAATGTTTCACACCACCTATTCGATACATATTTCACCAATATTATTATACACAATACATAATTAGGCACCTTTGAGATACTTCAGACTCAAAGATGCCTTAACAACGAAGAAAAAACAGATATATTGGAATGTTAGTAATAAACCGAACGACTTACTTAGATGCTACAAGAACGCTTTCGCTTGCTACGCCCCCACAATATCTTCTGAATTTCTGTTAATCTCATCGATAATGCTAATGATCCTCCGCGCGTCGTCCATGTTGTCTTTAAAGAGTTCAACAATGCTGCCGACGGTTTTGAACGGTTCTTCCTGCAGCACCCGCTTGTCCATGACTCCATTTTTCACAAAGTAATCGACGATCAATTTGACAAAACGGCTTTGTTGGATGTTCAACCGTTCGCTTGATAAAAATTCGGAAAACGCTTCGTTGGCGGCCTGCGGGTCAAGGCCGACGATTTGGCGGACGAGCTTTGTAATCGGCGTGTCTCCGAATTCTCTTTTATAATCTTCCTGTGTGCCAAGCTCATTCCAAAGAATATGCTCCAACGTTTTTAAGTACAAAAAAAATGTTAGCTTTTTATTATTTCGCAACTTGTAAATGGCCATCTGGTCGCGGTGTTCGTGCAGATAATGTTCAACCTTTTTCCGATAATTTTTCAGATCATTGACATTAAACATCGGGCCGTTTTCTTTGACTTCTAAAACTTGGTCTTTAAAGTTCGTATAGTAAATTTTTTGCGTTTCTTTTTCAAGGAATTTCACTAAATCGCGCAACGCTTCGCGAACGGCTTCCAATTCGAAAATATCGGCTTCGCTCCAAAACTCTTCCGTTTGCACCTTTTCGATGATGTATTTTTGTTCCATCACTTGAGGAATGGAACCGAGTTTCGACAACGCCTCTGCGGTGCGAATCACACTCCGAATCGGCTTTGTGGCATTTTTCGTTTGCAGTTTTGCCAACTCAATCGTGTACATGAGCAAATCAAAACGTTTCGCAAATTCATCATCATTCAACGGAACAATCAGCGGCGAAATATGTTCTTTGATTTCATTGACATCCATCGCTGTTAAGGAATCCCATTTAGCCCGGCTTTTAAACTTGTGTACGTATTGAATATGTTGGCGTACGCGGAAGTTTTCTTCGTTTAACTTATTGATTTCCGCTAGCACTTCGTCAATCAATTCATTGCGATAGGCAATATACTCTTCTTTTTGGTACTGTAAATGCTGCAGTTCTTTAATGATTTCAATTTTGGCGTTAAACAAACGCTCCGTTAAGCTTTCCACCGCTTTTCCTTCGATTCCCTTTGGATTTTCGCGGAAAAACTCGAAGTTGCCGCAATAATCAAAAATAAGGAAATGCGTTTTATCTTGTCCAACTCCGAATAAGTCTTTGCATAAACGGGTTCCGCGTCCAATCATTTGCCAAAACTTTGATTTGGAGCGTACTTTCTTGAAGAACACAAGGTTGACAACTTCCGGAATATCCACTCCAGTATCGAGCATATCCACCGATACCGCAATTTGCGGCCATTTGTTACGGTCGGAAAAATCATCGATTAATGTTTGGTAGTAGTTCACGCTGTAATCAATGACCCGTGCAAAGCCGCCCTTGTATTCAGGGAACAATTGATCAAAGCGCTCCACAATTCTTTCTGCATGACGATGATTTTTCGCAAAAATAATCGTTTTGCCGAGTTTGTCTCCGCCTTCTACGCGAATTCCTTTTTCCATTAAATCTCTCAGTACCGTATCAATCGTATCGTCATTAAACAACCATTCGTTTAACGCGGCACTGTCAATATCCTCGCCTACTTCATCATCAAATGTTTCTTCATATCGTTCTTTTTCTTCATCCGATAACTCATCGTAATGAATGCCTTCTTCGAGAAACTTTAATTTTGTTTCAATCGTCCGATAATCGACTAAATAGCCGTCCTGAACGGCTTGATCTAACTCATAGGCATAGGTCGGCACGCCGTTTTCCAGATCAAACACTTCATACGTATTGCGGTCAATTTCATCTTTTGGTGTGGCGGTAAGGCCAAGCAATATTGCGTCAAAATAGTCAAAAATTGCTCGGTACTTCTTATAAATACTGCGATGGGATTCATCAACGATAATTAAATCAAAATGCCCGACGGTAAAGAGACGTTTGCCGTCTTTTCGCTTCGCTTCGTCAATCGCGTTCATCATTGTCGGGTACGTCGAAAACACCATCCGACTTTCTTCCGGATTATCTTTATTATCGAGCAAATTGCAAAGCGTCAAGTTCGGCAACAAATGGCTAAAGCTATTTTTCGCTTGCGTTACAAGCGTTTTGCGGTCCGCTAAAAATAAGATGTTTTTTACCCAATTGTGGCGAGTGAGAACATCGACAATCGAAATCGCCGTCCGGGTTTTGCCGCTCCCCGTCGCCATGACAAGCAACGCTTTGCGCCGTTTGTTCTCGAGCGCGTCACATACGGCTAAAACTGCTTCTTTTTGGTAATAGCGATTCGTTATGTTGTCATTGATTTGCACATTTTTTAGCGGCTTCTTCATCGTCCGACGATCAATAAGCAAGCTTAATTCTTCCTTATTGTAAAAGCCGGAAACCTTCCGCGCCGGATAGTTAAGGTCGTCCCAAATATACGTTTCAAAACCGTTTGTGTAAAAAATGATTGGACGTTGGCCATGCATTTTTTCAATGCAGTCGGCGTACAATTTCGCCTGTTGCTTCCCTTTGTTCGGGTCAGCGGTTGTCCGTTTCGCTTCGATAACCGCAAGCGGCTTCCCGTTGTCGCCAAAAAGGACGTAATCGACATAGCCGACTCCTTCTTGATTCGGCATGCCAACGACAGGATATTCCACAACAACGTCCTTTTTAAATTCCCAACCCGCTAACTTTAAATCTAAATCAATGTATTTCTTTCTAGTTTCAAATTCGCTTAATTCGTCCACTTGGAAGTGATACTCTTTTGCATTCGCTTCCCGTTTGGCGGTGAGAAGAGCGCGGAGCTGTTCATTTTCTTTCATCATCTCTTCAAGACGCTTGTCTTTGGAACTTAACCGTTCGTATAAATCTTTTAATTCTTCCGGACGCTCGCGCTTTTCCTCGCCGATTGGCAACAACGATTCGTCAAAATCCGTAGCCGTATATTCATCTGAATAACAATAATCAATCCAAGACACAAACTGATGAAGATTATGCAGGGAAAGAATCGCTTCTTCCCTCGTAATCATCGAGTTCGTATGAACGGCGACATTTCCCAGTTTGACAATGTAACGCAACAACGGCAACAAGTCTTCATCAATAATGGACAAAAAGACGTTGTCATGAATCAAACTGGAAAGATTATCTTGATACGGAACTTTCAAAGCGCTGTCAAAGCTGTACACCCACTTCACCGCGAGTTCCAGCGCACGGCGCGTTAAAATCGCGCACGTCGCCGGACTGACCACTAAACTTTTCTCCGCCTCTATACACGCACTCGCAAAACTCTCATAATGAGGTTTTCCTATTAAAAAACTAAAGTTGGATAACAACAAATCCCCCTCCCTCGACCAAACCAACATGAATTTCCTTTACATGCATTAATCGTTGAATAGTTCTCCCTTAAATGCACGTTGCATGAGGGAGTTGAACATGTTCTCTAATTCCAATAGCCCTCTTTGTAAAATAGCTTTCTTAGCATCTATTAATTTGATCTTTCTCGCAAAATCCTCTTGTAAATTCAATGGAGGAACAGGAATTAATATGTTTCCTAATCCTTCTGTATTTATATTATATTGTCCTGCAGAAGTTGTTGCCTTCTGTATAATTTCATGTCGTCCAAAAACTGAATTCATATATTTAGTAACATACTCGGTATTCAGCTTATCTAAATCAATTCTAGCTCTTATTAAATATGAAGCATACACATATCCTTCTTGTTTTTTTGTTACTGAAGCACATCTTCCTACATAATTAGGGTTCCCATTTGTACGTACAAAAAGAAGATCATTTTCCTGTAATTTTAACTTTAGAAAATCTTTCTCAGGAAGTTCACAATATTTTAAGTCAGATTCGTCAATTATTCCATTCACTATATTTGGAATTCTTAAAATAGGATATCCAAATTCACCTGATTTAACCGATGTTCCATATCGAAACTCTTTCACAAGCTCACCGAAAAACATTTTATTTCTGTTAGATGTTAGGTAAGTCCCAAACATCTCCCAAAACAAACTTTGTACTAATTGCTCTAACGATTCAATTTGGGCTTTTCGTTTGTCGATGAGTTCTTGGGCTTTGTCGAGTATTTTTGATATTTCTATCTGTTTTTCGTACGAAGGTATCGGAATTTTAATTTCTTCCAGCGCTTTTTTAGAAATATGTGGAATCGTCGCCCCCGTACAAGTGTCTCTTAAATACTTTGATTTTGATTGCAAAAATCTACCTATATATGGAATGAATATATTATTTGAATTATTTGAATCTGTACGTAGAATTGCTAAAGTACTTCCAATAGCTCCTTCCAACCCATAACCAATAGTACCAGCATTTGCACCGTCCCATGCTATAATTACATCATTTTTGTTTGCGAATATATACTCTTCTTTTCGTTCGCAATATTTAATATTGTCATCATTTCTTAAATCATCAATTTGTATCAACCTTACTGTATTCTCATTTGTTTCATATACCTGTTCCACTTTTTTTCCTTTTATAATTTTAAATAAATCCTTTACTTTCATATATTTCATAGAGCAATCTACCCTCTAATTATTTTTTTCAATTCTTGTAATCCCTGCATAATCTCTTTTTCCAACGTTTCCACTCTTTCAAGTATCACACTTGGCGCTTCATACTCCATTTCTTCATACTCAATCTCTTTGTACTTGTTAATCGATAGGTCATAGTCGTTTTCACGAATTTCTTCCACCGGCACAAAGAACGATTGCTCTGTCCGTTTCCGATCTTTTTCTGCTTCACGGTTATGGAAGCGCGCAATGATGTCCGGAATGTCATTTTCTTCAATCGGAGTGCGCTTGTCATCCAATGAGTAGCCATCGGCTTTCATGTCATAAAACCATACTTGATCCGTTCCGCCTACGCCTGTTTTAGTAAAAATCATAACCGCTGTTGAAACGCCGGCGTATGGTTTAAACACACCGCTTGGCATGGAAATAATTGCTTCTAATTTATGATTTTCCACGATTTCTTTGCGAATTTCTTTATGTGCTTTCGAACTTCCAAATAAAACTCCGTCTGGCACGATGCAGGCACAGCGTCCGCCTGTTTTTAAGATACGTAAGAATAACGCCAAGAATAAAAGCTCGGTTTTCTTTGTTTTTGTAATTTTTAATAGATCACTTGAAACGGCTTCGTAATCCAAGGAGCCTTTAAACGGCGGATTGGCAAGGACAAGGGTGTATTTGTCCTTATCTTTGTTTTGTTCCGACAAGGAGTCGCGATATTCGATATTTGGATTTTCAATGCCATGGAGCATCATGTTCATCGCGCCAATCCGCAACATCGTGCGGTCCATGTCAAAACCGTAGAACATATGGTTATTAAAATGTTCTTTTAAACTTTGCACTAAAAATAAGTCACTGCGATGTTTGCGCAAATATTCGCCCGCTGCGACTAAAAACCCTGCGGAACCGGCGGCCGGATCGACAATAATATCTTCCGGTGTTGGTTTGACTAACTCTACCATCATCTTGATAATATGACGCGGCGTGCGGAATTGACCATTTGTTCCAGCAGTCGCGATTTTGGATAACAAATATTCATATAAATCCCCTTGTAAATCGCGGTCCTTCATTGGGAGTTTATCAATACCGTCCACAATTTTGGAAAGCATTTGCGGCGTAGGAATCATAAAAATCGCATCGCTCATATACTTGGCATATGCGGAATTTTTATTGCCATGCAAGCTTTTAATAAAAGGGAATACTTCCTTAGATACAATTTCATACATTTGTGAAGCTTCTAGATTTTTAAACTTGCTCCAACGCAAGTGTTGTTTATCTTCAGGAAAGATTCGTTCAAACTCAATTCCTAATAAAGCAGCCTCTTGTTCTCTTTGGGTTTCAGCTTCATCGAGTCCTTTAATAAATAAAAGGTATGTAAATTGCTCAATAACCGTCAGCGGATTCGTAATTCCGCCTGTCCAAAATGTTTCCCATATTTTATCGACTTTGTTCTTTAATTCTCCTGTAATCATATAGCTGCCTCCTTATTATTTCCGAATTTAATTATACAATTGTTCTATCAGCATTAAAAACCCCAATATAATGAATGAGTCAGTCAAGACTTTGTGGGAACTTTTTTGGTTCGCTGAAAACAGATGTAAGTCATAGGTTAGCGAACCATTTTTTTGAATTTCATCCGTAAGCGCTTTCGGACTCTCATCCCTTGTCATGACAGACGAATATGTATACCTTTTTTTACCATCCCTTGAGTTCAGACAGGGCATGATAGATCGGAGTCCCGGACGATTGCTGTAAATATGGCACGTTATTCCGCGTTACCTCCGGAAGAAGACGGCGGACGCGTTGTTTCGCCTTGTTCACGACCGTCTGTTTGGTGGATGTCGTCGACGCCGTTTCCTCAGCC
>NZ_FOJS01000039.1 GCF_900111865.1 Parageobacillus thermantarcticus
ATTCCTCATCCCTATAACCTCGGGGACAAAGGGTTCATTAGCCGTGACTTGCAAAAAAGGCTGTACGAAGAATACCAAATGGCGCTTTGGACTCCGTCTCGAAAAAACCAGAAACATCGCCCGTCCGAGGCATGGGAGAAGTGGATCCAACAAAAACGCAAAGTGATCGAGACGGTGTTCTCGGTTCTGGTTGACCAATACCGGATCACAGAGATTCGAGCGAATTCCATGATCGGATTTGAAGTAGCGCTCGATGGCATATTGTTAGCCTATTCGCTGGTCACACTAGGGCTAGTTGAGTTCTAACGCTCAACTAGCACCACGGGTAAATTCAATATTGGGATATTTTCTTTTTGCTTTTTTCAGCATTTCCATAGAGTAATCCACCGCGACCACCTTTATTTTATCTAACGGAAAAAATGCCAAATCAGCCCCAGTGCCCACCCCGGCAAAAAGCACCCTGCTCCCTTCTCTAACATTCACTTGCGCAAATACTCTTTTTCTTGCTGAGTAAAATAGGCCTCGATTAAAAAAGAAATCATAAACGGGCGCCCAACATTTATAAATAAAAGCATTCCAGCTGTTGTTCAACCTTATCACCTCTTTGTGCTAAGAAAATTCCCGCCTTTTCTCTTCAGTTCTGAAATTAGGTCAAGTCCTGATTATTGTGTAAAATTTCGCTCTTGGTCCAGCGAATTTAGACCTTAGGAAATTAAACAGCTTTTTGCCGTTTCTTTTTACACAAAACCTAGGACTTCATCCTGAAATTATCTTCATGTTCCCGCAACATGTTAATCTCTTTTTTATATACAACCATATATGCCAAACCCTTCTATCCTATGATGAAACACTGCCACGGTACATAAAGAACAGCGCCGCCAACATGAACACTAAGCCAAGCAGGCGGTTTACATTCATCGGAATTTTTTGCGCGTCGAACAAGCCAAAATGGTCAATGATCATGCTAATGACAATTTGGCCAACAATTGCCGCAAAAATGGTTAAAGCCGCCCCCACATTTGGCACAGAAAGAATGACAAAAGTCACGAAAAAAGCCCCCAGCAAGCCGCCAAGCAGATTCCACTTAGGCACTTGAAACACGTGGGTGATTTGTCCCTTGCCAAAAAATAAGACTAAGAATGTCAAAAAAAGCGTTCCGACAAAAAAGGAAATAAACGCTCCTTCGACGCTGCCGATTTTTTTGCCGAGGCTTCCGTTGATTGGCGCCTGAATTCCCGCCATCATCCCGCCCAACAAGGCTAAAAGGATGTACAAAAATTTCATTTTACCGCCTCCTTCATAAAGTGATTCATTACAATCCTATCATATTCCCATTGCAAAAGTGATAAAATAAATCTTTATCATGCATTTGCAGACATCATAAAGGCTATTTAGAAAAGTGGTCACATCTTACATGTAAAAATTACCCATCCGTCCAGTGAACTTGAATTACCGGAAAACAGCATCCTTTTTTTACCGTTTTCTCTTTACATAAATTTCTTAGACGCAATCTAGAAAAATCCTTGCCCACACAAAACGCTGGCGCTACAGGATTCAAAAAATAGGTGAAAAAATGGTTATTTGTCCGAAACATTCTTCTTATATTTATCATTTACTACAATAGATGTGAAAGCATAAATCTTTGGAAAGGAAGAGATGTATAATGGCTTGCTCATGTAATGGCGGCTTATTTCCACGATTGTTTTTTACACAATCTACAACCGATTTACCCGTTCCTATCGTAGCGGCAACCGTTACCGCCACTCCTGTGCTTACTCTTGAACCAATCACTACGCTTAGCGGGGATGAAGTAAAATTAGATTCCATGGTTGAACTATCACTCGCAGTGGCCGTACTTGGCGTTGGCACTGGAGTAACAGGTATTACTTATCGTCTAGAACGCTCTACAAACGGAGGAGCATTTACACCACTTGCATCACTTGATATTGAACCTTTAATCCCTATTTTAGGTGTTGCCTCCACCACATCTTTATTCCCGAATCTTACTTGGGTAGACAGACCAAGTGTTGGAACACACGTTTACCGTATCGTTATTGAAACAGATGGAGGAATTTTAACTGGCGTAACTACGATTACGGCAGAAACTCGTGCATTAAATGCCCTTGTCGTTCGAGAAGCATAAATAAACACGGCTGACTCAAACAGAAGATGAAATATACATTGAGTCAGCCTAATTATGAAAAATCTATACATCATTTTAGTCACACATGAATCGCAATATTGTTCAAAGCCCTGACCCCATTTTGCAGCTGTTTACAATAAAAAAAACCTTCCATTTTATAAAACGTTTGTACTCCTTTAATAGCAAATTTTAGCTGGAAATTGGAAAAAGCCAATTTCTGTCCAGGCTCAATTTGTGAAATGCGGACAGGCTTTAGCCAAAATTCTCCTCTCTCCTCTACGATTTTATTCGCATTTTCATCAATATATTGCCACGGTTCCATCACCAATGGATTTAGACGACGATCATATTGGACATCCTCTCCAAGCTTGGCGGATAACGCCGCACATTCTTTTGGCGTCACTTTTAAGCATATATAGGGATTTTCAAGAGCAGCGGAACCAATGTTGTGAATCACAAAGTTGCCGATGACAATCCCTTTTTGGTCGCCGCCTTTTGTCAATAAAAACGAATACGTAAAATAGGAAATGACACTGATATTCACGTGATGGATTCTCTTTTTTTCTTGTTCTTTTGCTTTTCTTATTTCATTCCATCTTTCTTTTATTTCTTGTATTTCCTTTTCTAACGCGCGTATTTTATTTTCCACTTCGAAAATGGAATCATCCATTTTTTCCTGGTTACTAAAATCTATCATCGAAAGACAACCAGTGGCTCGCTGTTCGGCTGCAACGCCAGCCAAACTGGTTCCTTCCCCTCGTCCTTGTGCGCCAACGATTTTAGCAACCAACTTTGCACCTCCTTGTAAAAAATAAATACTCCTTTTATTTGTATATGAAAAAAAGAGGAGTAAATCCCCTCTTTTTCGAAATGGATAGGAGGCTAAATAAATTATTTTTACATAACTGGAAATACTGATGGACATTGTGGCGGGAATACGTCCACCGGACATTCGTCATCATAAACAATTCTCGGGCGAGGTTGGCAAAGCTTCGCAGCCACTTCTAAAATCACTTCATATGTTACGACAATGCTTTGACAAACTCTTACTAAGATCGTCGCAGTAATCGTCCCATCTGTATTTTGTGTAAATGAACCTACGCGACAAATGTTGAAAGCGTTTTGTGTGGAATTGCAATATACTGTTGTGCCTTCCGGAGCGCAGAGAATCACTTCTTCACTTGTTGTAATCAATGCTGGATTGCTGGATACAGTCACTTGTGTGCCGGCTGCATTAGTCCCGGTCACTTCCAAAACCACTTGAATCGTTTTGCTTAATGTAACAGCTTGAAGTGTAACGACTTCATCTCCGACCATCACTTCGATATCGCGCCGCGGACCATCTTCAGTGCATTCTAAAAGACTCATCGAACAATTGACTTGAGAAATCGTTACATTAGTAAGCGAATCGGCAGGAAACGAAAAGGTGATATCTTGTGTGAGCGCCACAACATTTGTCGTCCAGTCGTATACTTTGCAAACTTGAATACACTCAGGACTAAATTCTTGGGCAAACTGTTCTAAGTTAATCGCCATCGAGTAACCTTCCTTTCATGAATTTTTTCAGGCTACTCTATACTATGTAATTCGCCAATATGAGTGACAGTATCGGCGCCCAAATTTCCCAGCATACGCAAATGGTTTTCTATGTCAATCTTTATTAGGAACTTGCATATAATTGTAAAAAATGGGCATTTTCCATGTTAAACATTGCCGAAAAGGTGGTGATGCTGTGAACGAAGAGCACAAAAGCATCCAGTTGGAACAAAAAATCATCCACCTCAAATCAGAAGTGGAAAAATATAAAACAATGCTTGCTGCGCTTCAATCCGATCAACAATTAAACCATCTCAAAGAACAAATCGAACAGTTAACATCCGAAAACGCCCAACTGAAAGAGAAATGTCATCATTATGAAGAAACGATTTCCACACAAACTCATGAAATGGACCGTCTCTCCACAGAATTAGAAGAAACAAAAAAAGAGAATCTTTTATTGCGTGATGAAATTCAAAAGTTACGAAGTGAAAATTTCGCTTTTCAAAAAAAAGTAGAAGCAACCGAAGAAAAAATCAAATCTTTGGTAAACAATGCAACGATTGCGGAACGAAGGCAAGCTGAACTTGAAAAAGAAAACGAGATTTTACAAGAAAAAACACTGTCGTTGGAGAGGGAACTTTCTTCTCAACGGTCTCTTATGAATGAGTATCTTTCGTTTCAATCAGAATTACAATCATTCACATCTTGGATAGAAAGGATCAAGACAATGGAAAAAGATTATGTTTTTTTAAAAGAAAACAGCGATAAAATTTTAAAAGAGTTTGAAGAGATGAAAAAAGTTTTATTTACACAAAAACAAGAAACAGAAGATTTAAAAGAAGAAGTCCGCACGTTAACAAAAAAATTCCGCGCCATCGAAGACATCGTATCAGAATTTGACAGCGAGAAACAAAAAGATTTGACGATTTTACAAAAACGCGTCCTGCATCAACAAGTTGAAATGGAAGCTATTCTAGAAAAAAGCATTCTGTTTGCGAAAGAAATAGAGAAAATATCGAAGCAACTTACTGATTTAACGGAAAAAATCGACCAAAAAAGAGAGGATTCATCGTCAAATTCAGAAATGAAAGAAATGTTGTCACAATTAGTACAACGATTAACAGCGCAACATGAAACTACCCATGTAGAAGAAGGCAAAATAGAAACTTTGCCACCCAATCCAATAAAGGAAAATACAGGAAATGAAACGTCGCTTACAAACAGTTTTCTTAAATTACATGAATTTATTGACGAAACCAAGCAATCGATCATCGTATCCCCAGTTAAAAAGAAAGGGCAAAACCATACACAAACGTTCAACATGTATCCTCAGAAATTTAGCCAGATAAAAAATATACGAATTGAAACCAAACCTCTCCAAAACATTCAACGACCATTTTTCTATAAACAACCCGGAGAGGATGATGATAAATCACCCAATCTAGTAACGTCAACGTCGTTATACACAACCGCGCAAGATGAGCTTTCAGACACGCAGTTCCTCACCGCCGAATTGAACGCTAAAGCAAAAGAAAAGCCAATGACATCAGAACATATGAAAGAAAAAGCATTCGAGCAATTGAAAACACATCCGAATCCACCCGAACAAATGGAAAAAGAAGATCACGGAGATATAGCTTCCATCGTACATGAAGATCACGCTGATATGCAAGAAGAAAAACTTGGCTATGAAAGTCTTGAAATGATAAAATCTGAAAATTACAAATCAGAAGGAGAACATTTCACGAAAAACAACAAAACAAACATACCATCTCTAAGCGAAAATCCTGATATTTCTATCATTGCTGAAAATGTACAAGAAACATGGGAGACACAAAAGAGTCCTCCTAACAAAAAAATTCAAGCAGCCGCTCTTCAACCAGCAGAACTAACCTTTCATGAAGAACCGGTAAATCCATCCTTCAAAATTTATAGCAAGTTTTCAGAAGACGAAGCACCCTTTCTTAAATCGAATAATGAATCTGCCGAAGAAGATTTAACGAACAACAAGCGAGGATTTTTCTCATTATTTAAAAAAAAATATTCAAATAATGTGAGGGCGCGGGACTAATCCCCGTCCTCTTCTACATCCCATTTTTCGTTCAGAAAAAATCCGGTTCTTCAGATGGTGTGGAATGAAAACATATCCTTTCATTTTTTCCATGAAGCGAGGGGAAGAAAATCGCAAAAGAGGATAAAGAATCGATCGGTAAAAAGCATATCTTCACTTCTCATCAGACATCAAAAAGAGGGTTTCGGAGTGCACGTCTGATCCTAAGTTTGCCGTTTCTATGCACTCCGAAAATCCATCCATGATTTTAACCATTTTTCCTTTTATATCCATATCCTGTTTCCGCTACGTTACATTACCAGCGAGGAGCTCTCCCGGTGCGACAACATAGCTATACACAACAGAGTCGTATCGGACGATTTACGATCGCGACGGAACGCGCTAAATTTATTTTTGTTGTTGGTAAGGATGATAGTTAGTGGAAGCGGTTTTTGGCGTTTCTGCTATTTCTTTGGAAATTTCCATAGTCGCTAAGCTCGGCATTTTCATTTGTCTGTTCATCAAACTGTTGAGACTGCGCATCGCACGCTGAATCGGTTTTGCCATCATATACTGAGCTCCACTTCTTCTCATCCTGAAAATGGCCGTTGCGGCAATTCCCAATCCTAAACTGAATATGGTCCATATAGCATTGTTATTATTTCGGCGCCCCATTAATCGCAGCAGTTGGTTCCACATTCTTCTATTACGTCCAAATTTAAATAGGCGTAAACGATTCATGATCTTTACACTCCTCTTTGCCAGTTTCCCCTTTGTTCGAAATATTTTTCGAACATTTATTAATGTGCGTTAGAAAAGCGAGATCATGCATGGGAAACACTTACTTAACGGCAACGCAGATGAAATCCCGACAATGGGGCAAAAAAAGCAAAAAAGCGATGTTGTGCTCCGCCATCCAATGCATCGGACAAACAAGAAATTTTATACAATATTGGATTTTTAACGATTAAATCCCAAGAAATATTGTGAAAAACAGCAAAAAGCGATTCCGTTTTCTAATGATCCAAGTTTGCGCTGTACGAGAGGGGCTTATAAATTAGAACTTGTCCATTTGCCACAACACATATTCCTTATTCCACAGACTTAAAAAAATATATGTGTATTTATGCATTCGTTATGCGTTTTGCAATGTGTTCACACACAGTACATTTTTTAGAATCGACAGAAGTCGTGTCGAACTATTGAATCCCTCCACTTTTTTAAAACTGATGTCATTGCAGACACCTGAACAATCAGAACAGTTGCCAAAAAACACCTTCCATCTCCTGAGAAAGCTATTGACAATACTCAGGGGGGCAGGCATTTCCATCATTTATTTAATATTTTCTCTTTACGAAACAAGTATCTAACAACAGACTGTTTGGACGAAACATGAGCTTCATTTTGCGATGCCAAATACGTATACAACGCTCCCATAAATAAGGCGCCACCGACAATATTGCCCAATGTAACAGGAATAATGTTATGCATCACCCCAGCTATGTTGATTGTTTCTGGATGCGGAACCGCTAATGCAATCGAAAAGAGGACGAAATTGGCAATAGAGTGTTCGTATCCAGAGGCAAAAAAGATAAAAACAATAAGAATCATCGAAAATATTTTTGCTATATCCTCTTTCATTTGCATTGGAATAAAAATCGCTAAACAAACAAGCCAGTTACAGAGAATCCCTTTAAAAAAAAGCTGCGTCGCTGTTGCTTGCATTTTTGTCTCCGCCACAACAAATAATAAATGATCTCGTGAAATATGGTCAAAAACGCCAGATTGCGAAATAAGAAAAGCAAAAAACACAGCGCCTAATAAGTTACCGCTATAACATGCAAGCCAATTTCGCAACATATCTTTGATGGTCGTTTCTTTTTGCAAGGTGCTGATTGTAAAATACATCGTATTGCCAGTAAATAGTTCTGCCTCACCGTACATAATTAATACTAAGGGTTTGTTTTTATTAGTATTTCCCGAAAAGCGATTTGTTATTGGAATTGATGACAAACCAACAGAGCATACAATTATGATGGACAAATTCACGAGACGAGAAACGATGTAGTAGGGATCTAAAATCTGAAAAGGTTCTTCCACAGATAAAGCAAAAACCCCGGAGACATCCCCCAGGGCTCATTTTGGTTTGTATCAGCCTATATACAAGCGAATCATCCTGTTATGCAAAGATTTTTTATATTACAAACAACAAATCCGGTTCGCTTAAATATTTTTTCAGTTCGTTTAACGCTTTTTGCGCTAATACGCCGTCAATCAGCCGATGGTCGTAGCTGAGCGATAAAGCCATCATCGAGGCGATTTCAATCGAGTCATTGACAACGACTGGTTTTTTCTCAATTCTGCCGATGCCTAAAATGCACGATTCTGGATGGTGGATGATCGGCGTAAACCAAGAGCCAACCGCCGAGCCGATGTTCGATATCGTACATGTAGATCCCGTCATTTCATCCGCTTTGATGGAACCATCTCTTGCTTTTTCGGCAAGTTCTTGAATTTCCTTGGCGATTTGAAATAACGATTTTTGATCCGCATGTTTGATCACCGGAACAACAAGACCGCGATCAGTATCGGCAGCAAAGCCGATATGGTATTCATCCTTTAAGACGATTTCTTCCCGCTCGTCATCTAATGACGCATTTAACATCGGGTACTTTTTCAACACAGCCGTTAACGCTTTGACGGCATATGCCAAATAGGTGAGTTTAATTCCCTCTTCATCCGCAAACGGTTTCACTCTTTGGCGATGGGACACCAGCTTTGTTACATTCGCTTCATCAAAATGTGTCACATGCGGAATCACCGATTTCGAATGAACCATGGCGTTCGCGATCGCTTTTCGAATGCCGGTAAGCGGGATTCTTCGTTGATTTTGCGTGATGACCTCTTTTTTCGTTGGTTCCTTGCCGGCTGCCGCTTCTTTTTCCGCTTCTGTTTGTGCTGATTTTCGTTTGGCGATGACAGCTTCGACATCGCTTTTTAATATTCTTCCGTTAGGCCCGGTCGGTGTCACTTCATCAAGGTTCACATTGTGTTCTCTTGCAAATTTGCGCACGGATGGCGCCGCTTTGACAAACCGGTTTGGCTGTTTTTCGCTTTCGCTTTGTTTTGCCGCGTTGCGGACATCTTCTTCCGTCACTTTACCGTTAGGTCCGGTCGGTGTGATAAGGCGCCAATCCACCCCAAGTTCTTTGGCTAATTTTTTTACACGCGGTGTCGCTTTTTTCTCCACCGGAATCGCTTGTGCTGCTTTTGCCTGTTCCCCTGCGGAAGCTGCCGCTTCACCGACTGTTTCAATGACGGCCAGCACATCCCCGACCGCGGCGGTTTCGCCTCTTTTTTTTCTGATTTCTTTTACAACGCCCGACTCCGGAGCTTCAACTTCCGAAACAGCTTTTTCTGTCTGCACTTCCACAAGCGTATCGCCTTTTTCCACTGCATCACCTTCTGAGACATGCCAGAAGGTGATCAAACTTTCATCATGCGTATCGGATAGTCGAGGCAAGTTCACTTCGATTAACATGGCTACCTCCTGTATTGGAAATCGATTTTATTCGTTGACTAGTTTCATTGCTTCGTGAAAAATTTTATCGGCGTTTGGCAAAACAAATTGTTCAAGCGGACGGCTGTATGGAATTGGCACATCCGGAACAGCCAATCTTCTCACAGGCGCGTCCAAATCATATAAACCTTCTTCAGCTGCGAGTGCGGCGATTTCTGCCGTCATGCCGTATGATAAGTAATCTTCATCGACAACAAGCAAACGGTGCGTCTTTTTAATCGACTGAAGAATCGTTTCGCGATCTAAAGGAACAAGTGAACGCAAGTCGATGACCTCGGCTTGGATTCCGTGCTGTTCCAGCTTTTTCGCGGCTTCTAAAGCGTGATGTGTCGTCATTTGGATGCCGACAATCGTAATGTCCGTCCCTTCTCTTACCACTTTTGCTTTGCCGATTGGCACGATGTACGCTTCTTCCGGAACATGTCCGACGGATGCGTCCAGTTGGTCCATCCATCCTAATCCTTGTAACGTCTTATGGAACATAAAGACGACTGGATTGTCATCCCGAATGGCGGAAATCATCATTCCTTTCAAATCATATGGAGTAGATGGTGCTACCACTTTCATTCCCGGCAGGTGGGCAAAAGTGGCATATAATGTTTGCGAATGCTGGGCAGCGTCGCTGTATCCCCCGCCAACGGCGGTCATTAACACGATTGGCAGCTTAACCCGTCCTCCTGACATATACGGAATTTTCGCCATATGGTTATAAATTTGGTCCATACAAACGCCGAAGAAATCGACGAACATTAATTCAACAATCGGCCGCATTCCTTCTGCAGCCGCTCCAATCGCAGCTCCAATAAAAGCCGTTTCAGAAATCGGTGTATCGATCACCCTTTTAGGGCCGAATTGTTGAAATAATCCTTCTGTCGCTCCAAATATGCCTCCGTATACACCGACATCCTCGCCCATGACAAATACGTTCGGATCTCTTTCCATTTCTAAGCGAATCGCTTCGGCAATCGCTTTATTTCCCGTTAATAAGCGTTGCTTTGTTTTTTGCATTTTTATGACCCCTTTCTATCGTGTTTTAAACAAACAGATCTTTTAAAGCATCTTCCGGTTCCGGATAATCGCTTTCGCGCGCGAACTGATAGGCGGCTTCAACTTCCTGCCTTGCTTTATTTTCCAATTCAATCAGCCGCTGTTCTTCTATTCCATGTTCTTTCATTAAAAATTGGCGCATGCGAACAATCGGGTCTTTTTCTCTTAACAAAGCCACTTCGTTTTTATCTCGGTAAACTTCCGGATCTCCTTGGAAATGCCCTAAATAGCGATAAGTCTCGATTTCAATAATCGATGGCCCTTCTCCTTTTCGCGCCCGTTCCACCGCTTCTTTGGAAACGTTGTACATTTCGATCGGATCATTATCTTTCACATAATATCCTTTAATTCCATAGGCGACCGCTCTTATATCGTTGGATGGAACGGACGTGGACGCGGATTTAGGGACAGAAATTCCGTATTGATTGTTCTCAATCACGACAATCAAAGGCAAATTCCACAATGCCGCCATATTTAAAGATTCATGGAAAGCACCTTGGTTAGCCGCTCCTTCCCCAATAAAAGCGACAGCTACCCAATCCGTTCCTTTTTTCTTTGCCGCAAGCGCCGCGCCAAGCGCATGGGGAATGCCGGCTCCGACAATTCCGCCGCAAGAAAATTTGACATCTGGATCAAATAAGTGCATATGCCCGCCTTTGCCTTTTCCAAGTCCAGTCACTTTTCCAAAGATTTCGGCGGTCATACGGTTTAAATTAACTCCTTTTGCGATCGCATGATGGTGCGGACGATGTGGAGACGTTACCGTATCTTCTTTTTTTAGATGGACACATATGCCGACGGCAGCCGGTTCCTGCCCTGTTGCCAGATGCATTTCACCCGGTACAGGCCCCGCACCGATATTAAAGACAGGGTTCTTTCCTTCAGCATAAGCTTCTGCCATTTTGTCCTCGTAATAACGAATTTTGTACATTGTTTCGTACATCCAAATAAGATGATCGATCGAAATCGTCAACTTGCTCTCCTCCTTTATCAAAAATAAAGCGTTTTCATTTATATTGAAGGTGCAAAAAGCATGCCAATATAGAAGAAGGAATGTAGCAATCCCCGCAAAATACGGATGATTTCATTCACAAAATTGAAAGATTTTCTTCATGAAATCATCAACTTGATAAGAAAAAAAGCAACAAAGTGTCCCATTTTGGAACACTTTGTTGCCACATATTGATACAATTTGATACAAAATGAAACATTAATAAGCAATGTTAAATTTTCTCATTTGCCGATAAAAAGTGCTTCTAGAAATTCCTAAATGCTTGGCCGCTTTGGAAATATTCCCGTTGCACAAACGCAATGCCTGAATGATCGACTGTTTTTTAATATCGTCTCTATGCACCGATATCTCTTCCTTTTTCGGCATTGGAAACATTTGAAACATTTCTTCCGGCAAATCTTTTGCGGATAAAACGGAGTTCATATTTCGGTTTAACGTTCTTTCTAATATATTTTGCAATTCGCGAATATTCCCTGGCCAGTCGTACTGCATAAGAGTTTGTAAAAAGTCTGGTCGAATTTCTGGAAACGGCTTGTTTAATTTTTGGGAAAGTTTGCTAATAAAGTGATGGACAAGAAGCGGTATATCTTCCTTTCTTTCCCGCAAAGGAGGCAAGGTGATCGGCATGACGTTAAGGCGAAAGAACAGATCTTCCCTGAAGCTTCCTTTTTGTACTTCCTCACGAAGGTTTTTGTTCGTCGCCGCAATAATGCGAACATCAACCGGTATCACTTTATGGCCGCCGATCCGCATCACTTCTTTTTCCTGAATGACACGCAAAAGAAGGACTTGCATTTCCAAAGACATTTCGCCAATTTCATCTAAAAAGAGAGTGCCGCCATCGGCAAGTTCGAATTTGCCTGCACTTCCGCCCTTTTTGGCTCCGGTAAAAGCGCCTTCGACATAGCCAAACAGTTCGCTGCCGAGAAGATCGCGAGGGATTCCGCCGCAATTGATGGCAATAAACGGTTTGTTTCTTCTTTTGCTTGCATTATGAATGGCTTGCGCGAGCATTTCTTTTCCTGTTCCGCTTTCCCCCATGATTAAAACGTTGGAGTCGGTCGTTGCCGCAAGTTTAGCTTCATTTAGTTTTTGGATGAAATAAGGATGCTGTCCGATAATATCATCAAACGTTATTTTTGCCTGGTTTCCTGATAAGTGATTGACGAATTGGCGCACTTTTTCGATTTCTTTCAGCATAATCATCGAACCGATCCAATGGTTGTCTTTATAGATGGGAATTTTATCGACCATGACATGATGGATGTTTCTGGATGGTTTCACTTTTAAATGGAGCTCTTTGTTTTGCAGATAGACAGGCCTATTGGAAGCAATCGATGGATTTGCAAAAATTTCGCCGATTCTTTTTCCTTCGAGATGCGACTGATCAAGGCACAGAAGCTTTTTCAACTGATCGTTCGCCTTGATAATGTTTCCTTCCGTGTCAATAATGAGGATGCCTTCTTTCATATTATTGGTTGTCGCTTCAAGAAACCTTTGCATCATAATATTTTTTTCCGTGTTTTCATTTAATTTCAATTGATATTCGATGGCTTTGACCGCGGAAACCACCATCCCTAGCGTGTGAGGATGGACTTTTTCATATGGTCCGGATACATTTAACACTCCGATGATGTTGCCTTTGGAATCATGAATCGGAGCCGCGGAACAAGTCCATGATTGGCATATTTGCGAATAATGTTCCTCGGCAAATATTTGTACAGGCTGATCGATCGCAATGGACGTGCCAATCGCGTTGGTGCCCATCATTTGTTCGCTCCAATCCGCCCCCTCGACAAAGCCGATTTTCGCGGCCATTTCCAGTGTATCTGGATCGCCGATGGATTTTAACAGCTGTCCTTTTTCATTGCAAAGAATGACTAAAAATCCCGATCCCTTTACGATGGAATACAGCCCTTCCATTAACGGTATCGATAAGTCAATAAGGTATTGATATTGTTCCATTTCTATTGTTTTTATACAACCATATGGCCGGAAAGGATCTACCTTCCATTTTTTTGAGCGAATCCATGAGTCTTTGACAATAGGGGAAAGCCTTTCGTCTAATTCATTATCAAAAATAAAGCGCTTCCACATTTCTTTGACATCCTCCCGCCGACTGTTCACCTCAACACACCTCCGCAAGCATATGAACGGTTTGGCAGTTCCCATAGTAAAATAAACAAATTGAAATGCACAGCCAGGTTCATCCGTCTGTTTCTTCTATCATTTTAGCATTAAACATCGTCAACTAGTTATAAAAAAATTGTAGCAATCAGCGATTCCCAGTTGTTTTTATAGCTCTAAATGCTTCTTTTGCTTTGCGGAAAACAAAAGGAACCTGATCCAATTACCTAACAAGACACATCATTCATATTTTAGGCTCACCAGTGCCACTTGTTTTTCTTTCTTTTCCCCTTTTTCTCTGAAAAAGAAAAAAGCCGCCCACAGCGGCTTCTTTACACGAACATATCACCAATTTCTAACGGGAAACAGCAGTTACTTCCTCTAATTTTTTTGTCGAATCCGTAATATTATCCAATAAATGACGCAGTTGCTTCAATGATCCCATCACATTTTCCACCATGGCTAACAGTTGCTCACTGTTAGCGGCATTGGATTGAATGTTGCTATGCATCTGTTCAAATACGCCAATGACGCCTTGGCCATTTTGGAACATGGTGTCAATGAAATCTCCCAACTGGACAATCTTTTGTGACGACTCTCGAGTGGCATCAATCAAATGCTGAAAAGAATCTTTAGCCTGCTGAATTCCCTGCCTGCTGCTTTCAATGACCGATAGCTGATTGTCATTTCCTTCTTTCGTGCTGGCAATTTCTTTTTGAATATCCAATAAGATCTGTGCAATCTTTTCTGTTGCCCTGCTGCTTTCCTCCGCCAGTTTTCTCACTTCTTCAGCCACTACGGCAAATCCCTTTCCCTGTTCTCCGGCTCGAGCCGCTTCAATGGCTGCGTTCAACGCCAGCAAGTTTGTCTGTCCTGCAATTCCTTGTATAAGTGTGATAATTCCTCCAATTTCCTCCGAACTTTTGGCCAGCTTTTCGATTCGTTTGCTGTTTTCCCCTACTTCTTTGTAGATATTTTCAATCACTTTCGTCATATGCTCCAATCCTTGAATGCTGTTTTCCGCCAAACCCGCGGCTCTGTTTGAGAAGTCTTCGAGCTCGGATGCCATGCAGGAAACATCTGACAATGTTTGGGACATCGTCTCCACGATTCCCCCGGCTTCATGCAACTGTTCTGCTTGCTGTTGATTGTTGCGCGCAGTATCTGTCACTGCGTTGGAAACTTGTTCCAATGTCTCCAGCGTCGTATCCATTTCTGAACTATATTCCTTCTGTGCCTTCGTTACAGCAACTAAATTGCTTTGGATGACCGACAACATTTGCTGGTACTTTTGCACTACTTCTGTAATGGCTTCTTGAATCTCTCGCAACTCTTCTGCTTTTACTTGCTCCCATTTTACTTCCTGCCCGTGCCCCACTTCCCGTAAAACTTTCGAAAAAACTTTCAACGGTTTCAGCACCGACTGGATCACGCTAAACAGCACAAAGAGAAACAACAAGGAAAATATAAAAATCGATAGTATCATTTTATACCCTACTCCGTTAATCAACTGCTGGAACTCCTGTAATACTTGTTTGGTAGATACGGCATGTTGAAAATAAGGGGCAGCATCTAACAAAGTATATAGCACATAGCGCACATTTCCATCCGCTCTTACCGGAACATAGGCCTCCACATGGTCGTCTTTCCGAAGAACCCGCGCTTTTCCGGAAGAAAAGACTGATCGAACATATTCGTTGTTTATCGCCTTTCCTTTTTTCCATAGCGATGTTTGTCCTTTTTGCAATGTTTCCATCAATACCACTTGTTGTGGATCAAACAAGTAAATCGCTTTCACTTCTTTTTTCTCTTGGATGTACCGTCTAAGAGAAGATTCGAAATTGCTGACATCTAACGCCGATTCCACAATTCCTTTCCCATTGGCGCGGGGAATCGCAGTAAACTTGAAGATCTCTCCGGTCTCTGCTTTTATCTTCAAGGTTGAAGGCAATATTTGCGCTTTCCCCGTGAGCAACATGCGATATCCGTTCGAGATATCAAACAGATTAGTCCCTAGTGCCGCCTTCTCTGTAGATGCGACAAAAATTCCTTCTCGGTTTGTGAGATAAAAATCTGTCATCCCCGTCTGAACAGCCAAACGCTCCAAATCTTCGTTATAAAAAATTTCCCCAAACGCCAATATACCCTCATCTTGCGGCCTGTAGCATCCAAACCGCCTATTTTGCCCGTAAAAGACGGGTGATCCTTTCCAAGACGCGCTGTTTTTCTTGCGCGGCGGAAAGCGCGATGCTTCATTTGATCCGCCTCACAGTAAACGCATTTCAAAAAGACTGGGTTCCATAAATTGTGTAAAAAAGAAAATAGCAAGTAGCGATTTTGTTTTCCTCTGATCCAAGTTTACTAGACTGAGAAGGAATTTTTACAACAATAATCGGACACAATCTCCCAAAAGTATATCTTTCTCCTCTTATCCTTTTATTCTTTCATAAACTTCATCATATTTTTTCGCCAGTTCAAAATCGAGCTTCGTCAGTCCTTTCGCTCGCCAAGACGAAATTTTTACCGTGATCAGCTTATAATCAATGGAAATGAACGGATGATGGTTCGCTTCTTCCGAAATTGCCGCGATTTGCCGCACAAATTCGATTCCCCGCAAATAATCTTGAAAACGGTATTTTTTTGCAATCCAGCGCTCCTCGACCAACTCCCAACCTTCCATCCCGCGTAAAAGGGATTGCACTTCTTCCTCTGTTAACCGCATTGCTGTTTGCCCCCTCTTCAAAATTTATATAGTGAAGAACCGACAAGAAATTGATTGTTAATTAAGGCATATTACCAAAAAACTTCGTTAAATCTACACCATTTTGAAAAAATTCTGTTAAAATCCCCACAATCTCGTCCTACTTATTTGTGTAAAATCCCGTTTTTAGTCCAGCAAGCTTGGAACTTTGGAAAATAAAACCGCTGTTGGATGTTTCTTTTACATACATTACAGGAACTTAATCATTCACGATTTAAAGGGAAGCAAAAACTTTCGTTTGCACATAACAGAGTTTTGCAGCGCAATCTTGACAATAAAAAGGCAATATTATATTTTAAAAACATGTTTATTTTATGCTTAACTGCATAAAAGCATAAAAGTATAAAAGCTTAAAAGCATTTAAGGAAAAATGTTTCAAAGAGGGATTGATTTACCCTCATAGTGTAAATGTTCCCTCTCCACCTAGTAAACTTGAATCGTCGAAAAACAAAACGCTTTTTATTGTTTTCTTTTTACATCATTTTTAGCGTTCCATCGTTGCTTTTGCCTGCGAACCTTTAATCATCATTTTGTTTTCGATAACTCTATCATTATTTGTAAATAAATTATCATAATAATATTGCGACAGAAAGGCAGGAACGACATGGAAAAAAATCAGCAAAGTTTAAAAAAAGGGTTGCTACCTAGGCACGTTCAGCTGATTGCTTTGGCAGGCATGATCGGAACGGGCATTTTTAAAGGAAGCGCAGATACGCTAAATATAGCGGGGCCAAGCGTCGTTTTCGCTTATCTATTAGGCGGCCTATTGTTATTTATCGTGATGTCGGCATTAGCGGAGATGGCCATTGTCTATCCTAACTTAAATGTTCAGCACCTAATATATAAAGCGTTTGGATTCCATGTATCCTTTATCGTGGGATGGCTTTATTGGATCAATTGGACGATTGTCACCATTGTCGAAATTTTAGCGGCAGGAAGCTTCCTAAAATATTGGTTTCCATCCGTGCCATTATGGTTTTTAAGTTTCCTTTGCGCCGTCTTGATCATCGGAATGAACTTGTTTCATGTAAAGTACTACGGGGAGATGGAGTTTTGGTTCGCAGGAATTAAAATTGCCGCGTTAACCGTCTTTATTATTTTAGGTTTTGGCATTTTATCGGGAATCATTCCAAGCAATATCGATGATCCTTTGTCCAACTACATGGGACACGGCGGGTTCTTTCCTCATGGAATCGGGGGAATGTTGAGCGCCCTTTTAGTCGTCATGTTTTCATATGGCGGTGCAGAATTAATTGGCGTCACTATTACGGAAACGAAAGACGCCGAGAAAGTATTGCCAAAAGTAATCAAAGGAACCGTATGGAGAGTTATTCTTTTTTATATCCTTCCTATTCTTATTATATGCGGATTAATGCCATGGAATAAAGTTTCGGGAGAAGATAGCCCGTTTGTTCAAGTATTGAGCATCACAGGGCTGCCCGGAGCAGCGCATATTATGAATTTTGTCCTTTTAACCGCCGTTTTATCCGCGGCAAACACTGGGATATACGCAACTTCCAGAATGTTGTATTCCATGGCGCAAAACGGGGAAGCGGCAAAGAGGTTATTAAAAGTTTCCAAACAAGGAATACCGATAAACGGCATTACGATCGTCACCATCTGTATATTGATCGGAGTATTTTTCGCTTATATGGCACCTGATCGCGTCATCAGCTATTTCATGACGATCCCCGGTTTTACCGTTCTTTTAGTATGGATAAGCATTTGCTTGGCTCAACTAAAGCTTCGTTCCCAATATGCGAAAAAACCGTTCTTCCAAGTAAAATGGTTCCCGTACACAACGATAGTAGCAATCGTATCTTTATCGACCATCTTCATCTCTTTTCTATTCAATAAAGATAATATCATCGGTTCCACCGTTTGTCTTGTTATCGTATTTCTGCTTGCCGCATTTTCTTTCATCAATAGAAACGGAAGAGAAAAAACGGCGAATAAATAAAGGAAAAAAGGATGTGGCGCAAAATCACTGAAATTTAGGTATTACAGATCTGCCGATAAACGTGGCTTGCATTTCTAAAAGTTATTTTATCAGCGTTAAAAAACCTCGGATTGAATAGAATCCGAGGTTTTTTGATTGCAGATTCGCGTTCCATTTCTGCCTCGCCTGCGAGTTTCTCCCTCACACAATATTAGAAACGGTTAATCACAACGAATCCTAACGTACCATATTGAGGCATTGATTCGAGTATCCCGCTTGCTTCTTCAAGCGAAATCGTTTTTGAAATCAATTTTTCTGAATGTAACTTCCCCCTTTCAACCATTACTAATAAATCTTTATATCGATGCGGCTGCATACCAAACGATCCTCTAATTTGTAGCTCTTTTGCTACGATCCAATCCGTCGGAAGGGCCATCATCCCGCCCTCTTCTTGTGTCATCAACCCGACTTGCACGTGTGTTCCGCGGTTTCGCAAACTAAGAATCGCATTACGGCATAAATGAACGCTTGTTTCTTTTCGCAAATGCTTCATTATGTGCTATTCTTAATGATGGAAAAAGAAAAAACAGAAAAGGTGTTTTTTATGAAATCATATATCGTTGTTGGAGGCGGAATTTTAGGAGCGTCTACCGCTTATCACTTGGCAAAAGAAGGAGCTGCTGTAACGTTAATAGACAGGGGTGACAAAGGCCAAGCAACGGAGGCCGCGGCTGGAATTGTTTGTCCATGGGTTTCCCAGCGTCGAAATAAGCTTTGGTATCGTTTAGCGAAAGGCGGAGCGAGATTTTATCCTACTTTAATCGAAGAACTGAAAACCTACGGTGAAACGGAAACGGGATATGAGCGTGTAGGAGCAATCTGTCTCCATACAGATGAAGAGAAGCTTCAAAAGATAGAGGAAAGAGCATTACAACGTCGTGAAGACGCACCAGAAATGGGCGAAATTACGCGGCTGTCTCCGGAGGAAACAAAAGCACTATTTCCGCCGTTAGCAAAGGAATATAGCTCCATTCATATCAGTGGCGCCGCCCGCGTCAATGGAAGAGCGCTTCGCGACTCCTTAGTTAAGGCAGCTCAAAAGCTTGGGGCTACTTATATCAGAGGAAACGCAAAACTTATCCATGAAAGTGCTCATGTAATCGGTGTCGAAGTTGAAGGGAGACAGTATGCAGGAGATGCAGTCATTGCAACGGCTGGTGCGTGGTCAAAAGAACTGCTTCTACCGTTAGGCATTGAATTTTTAGTGGTGCCGCAAAAAGCGCAAATCGTCCATCTTGAAAGACCAGAACGGGATACAGACAACTGGCCCGTTGTCATGCCGCCAAATAATCAATATCTCCTTGCCTTTAAAGACGGCCGTATCGTTGTCGGAGCAACTCATGAAGATGAGGCTGGCTTCGATTGCAGAATAACGGCTGGCGGTTTGCACGAAATATTAGATAAAGCTTTAACCGTAGCACCAGGGCTGGCAAATTGCACTCATCTTGAAACAAGAGTCGGTTTTCGTCCATACACTCCTGGGTTTCTTCCAGTCTTTGGAGCGCTTCCAGGTTTTAAAGGCATCTATGTGGCCAACGGATTAGGCGCATCCGGACTGACAGCTGGTCCTTACTTAGGTTCTGAACTGGCAAAGCTCGTGCTCGGAAAACCAACAGAATTAGACCCTCTTGACTATGATGTCGCTGGCGCCATTAAAAAAATAGAATAAAACCCCCGAAGCCGATAAGAAGAACTCCAGCGTCATTCGCTTTCTGTTTGGGTGACCGAACAGCTGTTTAGGCATAAAATCCATTTTCATTTCCGTTTTTGAATGGACGCATCACATAAGAACATTGCCCCGCACAACGCGATCAGAAAGCGGGGCAGCTGCTCACAAAAAAAAGATGACATCCATCATTTCTACAAGCCTTACCTTCCGTAAAAGCATCATATGTTTGCTTTTGCAATCATCCGTAATATATGAAATCTTTCCGCTTTTAGATCACTTCTTCCTGTGTAGATCTAGTTGATTTGCCTAGCCGACATTCGATATACGTTTAGACATAGGTAGGGTTCTTCTTTCTTTGGAATGTTTTTTAGTCTAATCGAAGAATATCCTACTTTTTTCTTTTGGACTAGTGAAATGCTTTACACAAAATTTTATCATCACATCCTAAGTGCATGTCGATGCATGAAAAATGGATGCGATCTATATTGAAATGACTGGATCATGTTATAATGATAGAAACAATTCAAATGAAGAAAGGGGCATATGTAATGGCCGAAATTACGAATGAAATGATTTTGCAAGCGATTAAAGAACTGAATGATCAGCTAAAAAATCATACGGAAGAAACGAATAAACGGTTTGAACAAATCGATCGCCGTTTCGAACAGATCGATCGTCATTTTAAGCAGATCGATGATCGCTTCAAACAAATCGACCATCGTTTTGAACAAATTGACCATCGTTTTGAACAAATTGATCGCCGTTTCAAACAAATTGATCAACAGTTTGAACAAACAAAGCAACAATTGATCGCAATCAATGAACGGTTCGAACAAATCGAACAAGAGATCGTCCAGATGAACAGACAGCTTACTGATGTGGCAAACGGCCAAAAAATTCTCGTAGAAGAATTGTTTGACAATAAAAAGGAAATCAAGCGAATCAAAAATGTCTTAAATATGTATTAACCGTATCCACCATTGAGCGATTTTCTGTTTAGACAAAAACTCGATCGATTGTCAAACGGATCTCGAAACGAAAACAAAATAACGCTTGAAATCAGCTTTTTGGCTTGTGTCAGCACACGCTTTTCTTCTAAATAGCATCTGACTCCTTCGTTGTTTTCTGCTTCAATATACTGGATGGCTTTTACTGTTGTACCCGCCACGCTTCTTCACACCGATATGCAATTCGATATCCCCTACTTCGTACCAAAGATCTCCATTAACCTTAAGCGTCTCGAGTTTTTTCCCTCTCGGGGCGCACACAGGCAATCGCTCATATAACGATGCTTTGTGAAAGACGATTCAAAAAAGAGAGAAAGAGGGCTGATCTTTTTACTCAGCCCTCCCGCTTTGAGGAAATAGGAAAACACAAACACACCGTCGTTCCTTTTCCTTCTTCACTATGAATCTTCATTTCGCCGCCATGCGCTTCGACAATTTTAAAACTCACCATTAATCCTAATCCTGTCCCTTTTTCTTTCGTACTATAGAACGGTTCACCGAGCGTAGCCATCCGCTCTTTCGGAATGCCGCAGCCCTCGTCCGTAATGCAAATGAAAATCGAATCTAGCCGCTGTCTCGCTTCAATCCGCAATATTCCACCATTTGGCATCGCTTCGATTGCGTTTTTGATGATGTTAATGAACACTTGTTTCAATTGATTTTCATCACAATAAAGCGGCGGAAGTTGTTCATCAACGAAACATTGAACCGTCACATGATGCAATAGCGCTTGTCCTTCAAGAAGCTTCACTACATGCTGCAACATTTCCGATACATGATTGTACGTCTTTTTTGTTGGATTCGGCTTCCCAAGCAATAAAAACTCATTGACAATTTCGTTCAATCGTTCTAATTCTGCTTCAATAATATCGAAATACGTCTCATTGCATTTTCCTTCTTTTAAAAGCTGAATAAACCCTTTCAGCGATGTTAACGGATTGCGGATTTCGTGGGCAACCCCCGCCGCCAATTGACCGACAACCGCTAATTTTTCCGATTTTCGCAACAGTTCTTCCGACTGTTGAATAGAATCAATCATATAATTGAAGCGCTTTGCGAGCAAGCCGATTTCCGTTTTATCCGTTTCGTCTGCGCGAACATGTTTTTTTCCTTTCGCGACTGCTTCTGCCACATCACACAGCCGGCGAAGAGGATGGACAATTTGCTGGGCGTAGATCGCTGTTAAAAGCGATAAAATGAAAAATGCCGCGATGGAAGCAAGCCAAAGCGCCTTTTCAAACAACGCATAAGGTTTATAAATTTCCGAAGCAGGGACTTGCGCAACAACCCCCCATTGCAAAATCGGAATGTATGCATAGGAAGCAAGCATCTTCGCCCCTTCCGTATTGACGACTTCTTCATAGCCTGACTGTCCTCGGAGCAATTTTTGCACAATAGCGTTTTCAGCGACATGATCGCCAATTCGTTTTTTCGATGGATGAGAAATAATGTTTCCATTGCGATCGACGATGAACGTATAGCCGTGCTCACCAATTTGAAAACTTTGAACAATGGAGCGAAACAGCTTATTTTGTTCAATTCGCATCGATAAGTTGACGACTCTCTCCACTTCATTCCGCTCATTGAAAACAGGAACAGAAATGACGAGCAAATACCGTCCCGTATCCGCGGAGACGACATCGCTGAAGTAAACTCTTTTCGTTCGCAACGCTTGTTGAAAGTATTCACGCTTACTTAAGTTATAATTAAATAGATGGCTCAAGTCATTAGGATAAAACCCTTTCACATACCCATGCGAATCTAATACTGTAGCGCTGTCAATGTAAGGAGAAATTTTAATAATATGTTCAAGCCCTTCTGACCATTGTTTAGCATCGTCCACCCGAAAATGCGGATCGTTTTGCACGTATTGCTCAAACTTATGTAAACCCTCAGCAATTTGCACAATTTGTTCTTTCATTCGCAAAACGGTTTTATCCGTCATGTGCCGATACTGCTCTTTTGTAATTTCAGGCAAAGACATCCGAGCGATTATAAACATTAAAGCTAGCAAAACAAAAATAACGACTAAATTAATGAGATAAATTTTCCAAAAAATACGTGACCGTATCCAATTCATTTCCTGCGACTCCCTGCATCATCTGTTGTAGATTTTTATTATACCATATTATACCATGAAAATGATGACAAGTTTCATCGTGTACAAAAAACTCGTTCATGTTAAGGATTGCAAGAGCGATTTACATTATGGAAGCACCTTCATCGATCAGCCGCTCGATGCTTTTCCGTGAAAATGCGCGCCTTTGGAGCGGCTATTTTCATGACGGGTGGAGAGCAAAGCGTGCTCATAGAGCTTTTTTGTGTCAAACACATCATCCAAAACTCCCCATTTATCAGAGTCTTAAACCAAACACAAAAATACAGCGGCGAAAAAAAGCATGTTAAATGATACATGGCCAAGCCCTAATTTGTGTAAAATCTGACTCCCAGTCTGGGCGAAGCGGGTCTCCGGAAAATAGAGCCTCCTTGTGCCGCTTCTTTTTACACAAATTCCCAAACTTCATTGAATACATACCTTCAAAACGCATTGGTTCACCGAAACAACGTTGACAACACAACAATCGAAAAAAAGCAAAACCGCTAAACAGCGCTGTTTAGCGGTTTTCTCAAACAATGCAAATTCTCCCTATGTTCTTCTGTGTATCTCTGTTGTCGAATTTCGAATAATTTGGCGTGTCCTCTTTTTAGACAAACATCATATACCGGCAATACATTATGATAACACCTCAAGAAATGTAATTCAACCCTTTTTTTGAATTTTTTTTACTTTTATAATAAAAAATATAGATTTAATTCTTAAAAGGAACATTTATAGAGGGAGGAATTATCTATGTTAACTAAAACAAATAACAGATTGAGATTATCTATGTTTGCAATTATTTCTAGTTTAGTATTTGGATTTAGTACATTGCTCTCTCCACTGAAATCCGAAGCTGTAATTTCCAATGATATTCCGAATCATTCAGAAATTAATTCAGAAATAACTAATATTGTAATTGCATATACCAAATTTGATGAAAAGAAAAATAAGATTGTTATTACGAATAAGAAAGAGTTAAAGAACCAGCTAAATTTAATAAACAATGCGCCATCATACAACGAGGTAGTTAGCGTTATTAAAAAATTTAACAAAGTTATAAATAGTGCTGAAGGTAAAAAATTAAAAGAAAGTATTTTAGAAGAAGTAAATACACAATATAATAATATAGTATCGATACAAAAAATCAGCGGTTGTGGAGCAGCATCCATTGCCGGTTTCGCGCATACTACTGCGTTTACTGGTCTTATGACTCTTGCTGGAATAAGTGGTCCAGCTGGTTGGGCAATAGGAACTGGTGTTGCGGCGGTATGGCTAGGTGCTAGTGCTGCAGCTGGTTGCTTATAATAGTAAGGGTGATAATATGTGCAAAAGTGACTTTAAATCATTGCTGGGTGGAAAGGTAGATATTTTTGCTCGTGGAACTTTTCAGCAACTCACTTTTCTAATTATCTTTTCCCCACTTTTTACAAATATGTTTAAGGAAAAAGTTTTGCTTTATGCCATTTTTGTTTTACTCATTACAATTAGTAATTTGGGTGTGGAGTATTTTGCTATAACAAAAAAAGGACCTAGTCCTAAGAATTATATAGGGTTGTTTTTGTTCATTAGTCTTCCTGTCAATATTATAATTTTGTTGATTTTTTATATTATGCCTTAATAAAGTAACCACCTTATATTTATAAAAAACACCTAGCAGAATGAAGTGTTCCAAGAGAAAACACCTCCTTAATCGAGTGGAGTTATACATTCGATTAAAGAGGTGTTTGTCGTATACGGACAAGAGTTCACATGACAACCGTATAACAATAACAAAATCATCTTTTCAAATATAAGTGGCATTTGTGGTTGTTTATTGCAAAATTAAAGTGCAGAGATGTGCAAAATTTTTATGCAAATGGTTATGCAGAGGGGCTTTACATGGAGGGGCAGTCATGATAACCTGTTTGGCTTTGCCAAATCTGTTACAGCTGGCCGCTTGGCAAAAGAATCATGGCGGCAGGGGCTCCATGTCAAGCCCTCAATAGCGAGAATTCGGATTGAATTTTTATGCAATATAAACGAATTTATATACTGCAATACTCTGCACTTTTTCCTTGCAAAAAACACCGAATCTCCTTGATTGTTCGTTCAATCGCATTCGTCGTGTAAATCACACTTCGAATACTGTTCGGATAGTCCATAAATGTGAGGAGAACATCCAGCTCATTGGCCCAAGATTGGACTTCCCTCGGATACTTACTAGACCATTTCGATTCAAATTGTTGAAACATCTCCAATGCCTTTTTTTATTCGGAGATCGATAAATGAGTTTCAAATCTTCCGCCATTTCGAATTGGTCTTTTTTCCGAACACGATTTAGGGTGCTGCGGACTTTGTGAACGACACAACGTTGCACATCCGCTTTCGGATAAACGGCCCGAAAAGCTTCCTCCAGCCCCGGAAGACCATCAAATACGCCCAGAAGCACTTCCTTGACGCCTCTTTGGTAGAGGCTCTGAAGGATTTCCCGCCATCCATAGGCGCTTTCTTGCCCTCCTACAAAGAAATCAAGAATTTCGCGATACCCTTCTTCGTTCACCCCTAACACCACATAAATG
>NZ_FOJS01000099.1 GCF_900111865.1 Parageobacillus thermantarcticus
GGTTGCGGCGCTGCAGGTACATCTGAATCGATGACAGTTGGGCAGAGACAAAAAAGAAAATGGCGGCATATTGCTTTTGAATCTTGGCTCGATCTGTAGTAAAATGAAAGTGCTCTTGCATAGGGATTCTCCTTTTCAATGTTTGATCGCACTTTCATTTTAAGGAGATCCTCATGCAAGGGCTATTTTTATGCTTGTTTGAGTTTATCTAGCACCACGGGTAAATAAAAAATATCCGTGCATCAGCTGCAAACATAAGTCTTCATTTCACAACCCTGATCATGTATAATATACACAGAAGGTTCTTATAATAATAAGACCAAGGGTGCTGCAACACCCTCGGTCCTGCAATAGAACGGTCCCTACAAGGGGGATCGGCAGTAGGGCGGAAATAATCCACCCGATGGCCGTTAACTCAAGGGTGGATTATTTCTTTTGGCTGTAAGACAGTATTGAAACGATAAGACTTGCGAAAGCAATCGCAAACATTAACGCTTCAAATACCGTCATCGGCATCACCCCCTTTCTGCACATAAAGGGGTACAATGCCGCCCCACCCTTGAGTTCTCCCGTACTATTGCTTTCCTATTATACTATATATTTACAAATTTTAAAATAGAAGATATAAGATTTGTCTTCTGCTTTCGTTGGAAAACAGATGCCTTGTAGGGCATCTTTTTTGCGTATGGATGTTTAATCAATAATGATATTGGCTACATATCCCTTTTCTCCATTCGCCAAATCCCAATGAAAGAGAAGATACATATGTAAAAAAAACTAAATGAAAGCGGTTATCCAAATTTTTAGATGGATGGGATCCATTGCTATTGCCGGATAAGAAAGCGGCCATATATAACCGATTTTTAATAAATACAATAATATTCCTAAAAATGTAAATCCAACACCTATTGCTACCAGTACAGGGAACTTTTCATAGACGTAGACAATAAAAGTTGAAGGGAAGCAATAGCGATGGTGCCAATCCATCCGTGAAAAACCCATTTGATAATCGTGAATGGTATCAAGCCTGGAAGTCCCATTAATTTGCCTATGAGTGCATAGGCTGCTAATAAAAAGATTTGCGTTAATTGTGTAATGTTACCAAATCGATATAATTGTGAATGACTAGATTGCAGCTCTCCTCTTAAATATTGGTTCCGTCTAAAAAATGCTTTCATACGGTAAGCAACCTTTTTCGGACTGAACGGTTTTGTAATATAGTCATCCGCTCCAATGCTTAAACCAACAATACGATCGACATCTTCTTCCCGGGCTGACAGAAAAAAGATAGGCGCCATGGTAAAAGATCTAATCTCTTGGCAAACACGAAACCCATCTATATCCGGAAGCACAATGTCGAGAACAAGTGACATACTCCCACCACCTACGCTTCGCTTAGAGGTGGGGGCTTCTCGGGTAATCCCATCTCATGATGGGAAGTTGACCGAGCGATCCCCGT
>NZ_FOJS01000028.1 GCF_900111865.1 Parageobacillus thermantarcticus
ATATTCGATATACTTTTAGACATAGGTAGGGTTCTCCTTTCTCTGGAATGTTTTTCGTCCAATCAGAGAATACCCTACCTTTTTTCTTTTGGTCTAGCAAAATGTGTTACACAAAATTTTATACATCATCGGAACAAGTTATCTACCTATTTTCCGTTTATTTTTGACGGATACAAATGCACAAGAAAGGGGATACTCTTTATTTGCTAATCAAACTATCCCGCCCTTAGTTGAATAAAAAGACATTATCCTATTTAAAGCATCGCCAACCGGTAGTTCAAGAGAGACTTTTAGCAAACCCAGTACTTTTTTCTATATATCCCATATGTTTATAAAATTCGTGTGCATTTTTTCGTTCAGGGCGATTTCCACTGTTTAAGACAATTGAATGAGCCCCCTGATTCCTTGCCCATCTTTCTGCTTCTTTTATTAATAGCTTCCCAATACCTTTATTGCGATAGTTGGAATCCACTACAAAGGCAATAACACGAGCATAAAGTCCATCTTTTTCATAAAGCACCCCGGTACATAATCCAATCATCCCAACGACTTTCCCATTCATCTCGGCAACCAGAGTATGATAACTTGGATTAGACTCAATATTATTAAATCTTATAGTCATACTTTCCACTGTCGTTGGGTATCCCAACTGCTCCATTAATGAGGCTAATTCAGGTACATCTTTTATAACAGCTTTCCTAATCTTCATACGGTTTCTCCTCCAATTAAAGACGTAAAACAGTTAATTTATCTATCATCTATTTCACTCTCCTGCCTTTTACTTCAATAAAAAAGAGGATGACTCAATAAACTAACTTCTTCACAAATAAAACTCTATCTTGATTTGGTCCATCATAATCTGCATATACAGAGACTCCGTCCACTTCTTTATCTCCGTTTTTTTCGATTTCAAATCCCATTTTCGTATGAAATGCAATGGAAACTTTGTTTACTGGTGAAGTTATACAACGGACGATATTCCGACCATTCTTTTTAACAATATTAAAAAATTCATTATAAAGTCGTTTTCCAATACCGTGTTTCCTATAATCCGGATGCACCCCAACAAAGTGTATATATGCTTCTTCTGGATATGTTTGCGATAGAAAACCGATCAAAAATCCAACGATTTTTCCATCCTTTTCGGCAATGAAACTTGTATTTTGAAAATGGTCGAAGAATAATTTTGGCAACTTATCAGACATTTGCCTCCCGCCCCACCACTCATTGATTAGTGGAGAGATGACATAGTAGTCTGACCCTTTCACTGAACGGATTTCCATCTTAATCCCCCCTCATTATGTAAAAGTCTATTTAAACTAATACTATCATAAGGGCAAATTTAATGTTATTCCTTCTTTAACTAACCTGCCCCTTAGCCAACCATGAAGTGAACTTTAATACATATGATGGAAGGACATTCGTTCTTCCACAGGAAACAACCATGCCGCATCTATGCTTCACCATCAGAAGAATAAATATATGTCAGCTGAAGTCAGAGGTCGATTACAAACTGATACTTCGAGTTCGTATGGGAGTGCTGCCTTTTTGGGTTCATAAATTTTTAAGATATTTGAATAAAAGAAGCAATGGCTTATTTAAACATTGCCCTTGTTAGGTATAAAAAAATTAATCCAGAACCTCCAATAATAAGTAGGAGTGAGATAAAAATTAACCACGTTGATAGAGAAGATGATAATGAGAATACGTCTAATATTTCAAGAAAAATAGCTACTTTCTTTTTGTTTGATGGTAATTTTTTATATTCATTCCAACTTTGCTTGAAATATATTACTCCAAAGGGGAAAAGTCCTATACCTACTACTAACATAATCACACCAATTCCGAAAGTATTCATCGTTACCTTCCTTTTTCTTAACATTAGTCTTAACTATCTTGTCACGTTAGCGAAGCAAACAAAATTTCTCATTTTTCTCACTTCCACCTCACCGAATAACGATTAGTCGCACACGATTTTTCTTGCTTGAATCGTATTCGATAAAAATAAATCAAGGGTTCTCACATTTGTGAGAACCCTTGATCCTAGAGGCTTTTCCCTTATTTTCAGTGCCGATGGTGGGAGTATAACTATATACTATAAAGGTTGATATTTCAACGTTTTTCAGATGTTCAATTTATTTCTGTGCAAAATTTGTGCAAAATTATTTTTGATTCGCAAATCCATGCAAAAAAGACGGAGTCTTACTCCGCCTTCTTTTTCTCTGTTAAAGAGACCTACTCAAAGCGGTATAATATCCTTCTTGAATGCACGCCTCGATCATCGTTCTGGACAGATATCACGTATCGATAAGAGTATAGACGCGATACGGTTTCGTCATCAAGAGAACAGGTTTTACATTTGTTGGGAGCAAACAATCCATTTTCTTGATTCCAGATAACTTTTCATTTCTCTCCTTAAAGGCCTCATAAGGAAACGACAAATTTATTGGGTTGCACCGTGTCCATTTAAAAGTGGTATCTTCTCGCCTATTTAAGATAAAATTTACAAAACTCCTGCTGATCACGATCATATGTCATATTATTGCTAAAATTTTTCACATTAGTTCCGATAATAAGATTAGTAGAAAAAAATTTCTTAAGGAGGTGGCGTGAAGTGAAAAATGTGGCAGAAAAGGGAAAAACAAATGTTGAGGATGTAGAGTTACTCGATGCGTTTCTAAAAGTGGCCCCATACCTGAACCAACTTGTACATGAAGACATTACGGTCGGAATTTATGACACAGAAAAGTTAATTGTTAATTATCCGGCTAAAACATTCTCTTTAAATGTACAACCTGGTGATCCTTTACAAGAAGGCGACATCATCACAAATGCGATCAGACAAAACAAGCTTCTCTCTGCTATTGTTCCAAAGGAACTTTTTGGTGTTGACTTAATTGCAAAGGCAATGCCTATTCATGACCATAACGGTCGTATTGTAGGCGGTATTGGAATCGGAGTTAATATGGAGAAGGCTATGCAATTATCGGAAATCTCTTCTAATCTTTCAGCAGTCGTGGAGGAAGTAACTGCAACGATTCAATCAATGGCCGATTCCATCACCGAACTTTCTAATGAAATAACAACAGTTTCAGAAAAGGCTAAAGAAGTAGCCGAAAATGTTAGTAAAATTGAAGGGATTTCGAATTTGGTAAAAGAAATTGCGGATCGAAGTAATTTGTTAGGACTAAATGCTGCTATTGAAGCTGCAAGAGCAGGAGAACATGGTAGAGGTTTTTCCATTGTAGCGGATGAGGTACGGAAAATGGCCAACACCTCGAAACAACATGTCGCAGAAATCAATGAAAAAACAAACCAAATGAAGAATCTTATTAAGCAGCTAAATGATTTTATTCAATCAGTAAATGAAGAATCGAGTGCCCAATCAGCAGCTATTGAAGAACTGTCTGCTACAATGCAAGAAATCAATACAAATATCCAGATGCTTGCAGAAATAGCGAGACAAAATATTGAAATAGAGAAATAAAATTGGGGGGGCTAAATTCATGGTAAATTTCAAGTTATTAAATAAGCAATATATCAGTGGAGAATGGAAAGATGGTACTAGCAACAGACAACTGGTAGATTTTAATCCATACAACAATGAAATCATTACAACATTTACATGTGCTAGCTTAAAAGACGTTGATGAAGCTTATCAATCCGCAAAAAAAGCCCAAAAAAAGTGGCAACATACGAATCCTATTGAAAAAAGAGCCGTTTTTGAAAATGCGGTAAAATATATTGAAGAAAATAAGGAATCTATCGAAAACATCATTATCGAAGAACTTGGCGGAACAAAACTGAAAGCAGCTTTTGAAATTGATCTTGTTATCAATATTATCAAAGAAGCATCTACATATCCTTTTCGAATGGAAGGAAAAATTTTACCATCACCAGTTGATGGGAAAGAAAATCGCCTATATCGTATTCCGGTTGGAGTTGTCGGTGTGATTAGTCCTTTTAACTTTCCGTTTTTCCTTTCTATGAAATCGGTCGCTCCTGCATTAGGAGCAGGGAACGGTGTTGTCCTCAAGCCGCATGAACATACACCTATCACCGGTGGAACGCTCATTGCCAAAATTTTTGAAGAAGCCGGTCTTCCAAAAGGCCTACTAAATGTTGTTGTAACTGAAATTGAAGAAATTGGCGACGGATTTATTGAACATCCAATTCCAAGGGTTATTTCATTTACAGGCTCGAGTAAAATTGGAAAACATATCGGGGAAGTTGCTGGGCGTCATTTGAAAAAAGTTTCATTGGAGCTGGGAGGAAATAGTGCTCTGATTGTCTTGGATGATGCTGATATTGATCTTGCTGTCAGTGCCGCGGTTTTCAGCCGCTTTACACATCAAGGCCAAATTTGTATGTCAGCGAATCGCATTATCGTTCATGAAAAAGTATATGATGAATTTTTAACAAAATATGTACGTAAAGTGGCCAGTTTGAAATGCGGTGATCCAAGAGACCCTGAAACAATTATTGGACCATTAATGAATGAACGGCAAGTTCAAACGATTGTTAACCTTATTGAAACAGGTATAAAAGAAGGCGCAACACCTATTTTAAAAGGAGAAGTGAAAGGAAACGTTGTAGAACCAGTCATATTTACTGATGTTACGCCTGATATGACGATTGCCAAGGAGGAGCTTTTTGGCCCGGTTGTATGTATTATGAAAGTCGAAAATGACCAGCAGGCGATTGAGTATGCTAACAGCAGTGATTTTGGTTTAAGCGGTGCTATCCATACATCAAATATTGAACGCGGAGCGGAGATGGCGAAACAGATTGAAACTGGCATGATCCATATTAATGACGGAACCATTAATGATGAACCAGTAGTTGCATTTGGTGGAGAGAAAAATTCAGGTTTAGGACGACTCAACGGCTCGTGGAGCTTGGATGCATTTACAACTCTTAAATGGATTTCCATTCAACATACACCGAGAAAATACCCATATTCGTGATCATGATAGAGTCGGTATCCGTCGTTCACTAAGTGAGTAAATCGCTCATAACTCTTTGATACACAAAGGGTTATGAGTGATTATGTTTTCTCATGTATTCTTACCGGAGCTTCGAGAAGGTCATTGAAAAGCATTTTGATTGAAAGTCTTTTTTAAATTTTTTACATTTTTCTTACCTAAGCCAATGTTTCTATCGAAAAACTGATACAGATTGTTCAAAACAATCATCAAGACGATAACGGATAAAAACTTTCTAAAAATAGGAAAGAGAAAGTTGGGGAGCTTTTTCTTTCAGCTTGTCGACAAAGCTAAAAGCTCAGCCCTTCTCCGATGAGAAGGGCTTTTTACTTGGAATCATCTTCAGCGTCCTCGTGGAAAAACGGATATTTCAGGAGCATTTTCTGGAATAGACCTTCATCCTTGATTGGAAGTCGACGCTGTGGAGATTTGTAGTAGCACTTCTGATGAATGACAGTGTTGATGATGTCGAGGAAAACTTTGTCGTCGATCTGGACCGGTTCAGAACAAATGGGACAGCGCAGTCGGCCGACGATTTTGAACACGGGATCACCTCCATGATGAATATTTCAACAAAAACAAAAAAAAGCCCTGCCAGAAGGCAGGGTCACTACACAATAATCGCAGGGTATCCTTTCTTTTTCAACTCTGCGGCAAGACGTTCTGCATTTTCTTTTTCCGCAAACGCTCCGACTTGTACGCGGTATAATTTTTTGTCAGACACTTTTTGTTGTGGTTTCGGCTGCGGTTGTGGTTTTGCTTTTTGCGGCAATCCCAAAAATTTTGCAATGCCGCGTGCATGTGCTTCGCCGACTGCTTTGAGAAACGCTTCGTTTTTCAATAGTTTTGCGTCATTAGAATCGATAAATAAATTCTCGGTCAAAACAGCCGGCATTGCCGTTTCGCGCAGAACAGCATAGTTAGCCCGTTTTTTGCCGCGATCGGTAATATTTCCGAACTGGCGCATTGCTGCTAGAATTTCGCTATGCAACACGTTTTGCAAAGCGATTGTTCGAGAAGAAACGCCGCCGTTGTAGACATACGTCTCAAAGCCGGTTCCTTTCCCGGCGTTGATATGCACGCTGACAAATACGTCCGCTCCCCAATCGTTGGCCATTTTTGCTCGTTGGCTCAATGTTAGCGTCTCGTCTCCTTTTCGGCTAGTACGCATCGCGAATTCGGTATAATTCGCTTGCAAGTAGTCCATCGCGTATTCGACGATTCGATGTGTCAAATCTTTCTCTTTCAGCCCATTCGCAACCGCTCCTGGATCGCTGCCGCCGTGTCCTTTGTCCAAGAAGATTTTTTTCATTTTGTATCCTCTCCTTTATCTTGATACCATTTTCCTTCTTTCGGATTAGAAATGATTCCTAACATAATCAAAATGGTTAAAATGCTGTTGACATAAGCGTCATATCTCTCTGGTGTGATATGAACCCCTGCATCTTGAAGGAGCATAAAAAGAAGTGAAGCCACCGATACCCATAAACCATAATTTTTAAAACGCTCCATCTTACACACCACCCCCTTTCAACGCAGCAAAAACAATGGCTACGATGCCGCCGACTACCGAAACAATTATTGCGTTCGTGATCGTTCGTCGTAGCCATTTTGTATCGTCCTTGATTGCTCGAATGTCATCGCGCATATCTTTGATGTTTGCCTCCGCGACCGCGAGACGAGTTTTGACATCGACCATGTCATCACGGAGCATTGTCACATCTGCTTCCAATTTTGCGACACGTTGTTCCATCTGCGTCATCCTTTCTGTCTATTCTCGAACAGGAACGACTGCCTTGATCGACCGCGCATCAATAATCACGTTGCCAATGACAACGACATAATCCGGAGTGTCATGATTTTGCGCAGCTTTGATTTGCTCATATAAAGCTTTAGCATCAAACTTTTCCACTTCTGTAATATGTTCTTCTCCACCGTGTTCAACGATTTTCACTTTTGTCATTTCCTATTTCTCCTTTCATACAAAATATAAAAAGCCCTATTTAGGGCTTCAAATCTTCCCGTACATAGCGCATTAATAACCTTACATAATATCGCTGAATTTCTTCCTCGACTGGCAGATCGCCTGTTTGAAAAGGTTCATCTGTGTCATCTGGTGGGATGTTCATGTTTAATATCTCAATGGCGCCGCATTCCGGACACTGAACCGAAACATTTTCAAATTGGTTAAATTCCGGTAGAAAACGAGCATTTTTTTGCGGCACTTTCGTTTTATATTCCATTTGACAAAAAGCGCATTGTATCGTCATCGTTTGACCAATAAGTGATTTTAGCACGGTATTCATCCCCTTATGCCGTATAGTATCCGCGCCAATAGCGATATGCATTATTTTTGTCTCCACCGTCGATATAAAGCCAAAAGCCATCAGGCGAAATATCTATGGCGTGTAGATGCGTTGAGTAAATCAGATTATGCGATGTTCCCGATAGACTGATAGATGACGGCGTGTACGTTTTTTTTGTGCGAAAATTAACACCTACGCCAGCGACAGGGCCGGTTATCCCGGTTGTTACACCGCCGACGCCGCAAAAACCTCTCTCGGTGTTAGGCGTTCTGATCTCCTTAGCATCCATCGTGATATAATCGCGCGAACGAATTGTTAATTCTCCGAATGATCCGGTTGGCGGTTCATAATAAGAAATGGATGCATCGGATGTTGTCGATCTTCTAAAATTTATAGCGTCCGCTTTAACCTCTGAATGATAATTGTTAATGTTATCCACCTTTACAGAGCCGTTATCAATCGTTAAATTGCTACCATACGTCGACGAATTCGACTTGAATTGTGTTCCACTTAATACTATTCCTTCAGTGTCGGCTGTTGGAGAAGTTTTAATGACAACACCTGTCATTTCGCCAGCCGTCACCGTACCCAGGTTTGCGCTAATCGCCGATAAACTATTAACGTTCAGTTTATCGGCTGTGACTGTACCTGCCGTAATCTTTGACCCGTGAAGATTAGCGATCTTCGCGTTATCCACCGCGAGGTTAGCAATTTTGGCATTCGTGATGGCGGCGTCCTGAATTTGCGCCGTTCCAACTGCCGCTGTTGCTATCTTTGCGTTCGTAATTGCACCGTTTTGAATTGCGGCGTTTCCTACTGCTGCACTTGCGATTTTAGCACTCGTAATTGCAGCGTCTTGGATAGCACCTGTTCCAACCGCTAAATTAGCAATTTTAGCGTTAGTAATTGCACCATCTTGAATTGCAGCAGTACCGATAGCAGCATTAGCAATTTTCGCACTTGTGATCGCTCCGTCTGCAAGCTTCTGTGCTGTAACTGCCAAATCGGCAAGCTTGGTATTATCAATGACGCCGTTTTGCAACTTTTCCGCACTAATGGAAAGGTCGGCAAGTTTTGCGTTGTTGACCGCCCCATTGGCGATTTTTGTGTCCGTTACCGCTCCGTCCGCTAACTTTTGTGCCGTCACCGCAAGGTCGGCAATGTGCTGTGCATTCACTGCACCGAACAAGATGTCATCGCTGATGATTTTGACTGTCGATGCAGATACCTCGTTCGTAAACGCTCCGGCTTGACCGTACGCGTTCACTGCACGTAGGCGGTAGTACCACGTTTGGTTCACATCGACGTCATGCGTAAAACCGCTCGTTTTGCCTTTATAAATTAGGTTCGTCGAACTCGGCGTGAACCCGGCTGTTTGCGAGGCATACAACTCGTAATATGCCACGACTTTCGACGTATCAACATCCCACGTCAAGACGACTTTTTTAAACGAGCCGGTTGCCGAAAAGTTCGCCGGCACAGCTGGAGTTTCGCTTGGCGCTTTTTGTTCCGCATATTGTTGTGTATATTGTTCTGCGTATTGTTTCGCGTTTTGTTCTGCTTGGTTCGCCTTCTGCGTGGCGTCATCGGCCGCGACTTGAATTGCTTCTTGCTTTTTCGTCTCCGACACAGCGTCAGCGTAATACGTGCTGTCTTGGTACACCGTCGAGTCTTTCGTGTCGATTTCTTCCTTGGTGTACGTGACTTCCATCACTTTCGATAAAGAGACTTTCTTTGCAATCTCTGCCTGTAGACGTTTGTAAATAGCAAAAACATCTTCTTCCGTATACTCGATATAGTCACCAAGCGTTACGGTTTTTTGTCCATTCTGCTTGATAGACCGTTCGACCGTATGGATACGCGCTTCAAGATATAACGGCGGTGTGAAAGCTGTGTCTTTAATTCGGATCGTGTCACCGAGACGGAATTTTTCATGTTCCAAACCCGGCACTTTTTCGAGGTCAACGACGTCACCTGTATACTCGACGAACGAATTGATACGTTTTGCAAGCTCTGCTTCTGTTAGTGAACGCAATTGTTCGAGCGTCATATTACTGTCGCTCGAATCTGGTTCGTATACATCAACAAGGTGTTTTCCATTACGTCCCCATCGCGCCAATGCGTCTTTGTCCTCGACGAACACCTGCAAACGTGTTCCATCGTCGCGTTCTGGTCCAATCCCAACAAGCGCCGTGACGATGTTTGAAAAATCCTCTTTCCGTTCAATACCGATCAAATCTTTGCCGAATTCGACTTCGCGTCCATTCCAACCGCCTACGTGTTCGATTAAATCAACATAACGCCGCGTGACTTTGTTGCCGTCCGTTTCGACGCGAAAATGAAGTTCTAAATTAAACTCACTAGCAATTTGCTTCAAATACGAATATGGATTTGTGTATGATTCGATAGTGATTGTGCGGGAGCCGGCAAAATCCACCGTCCCAACAGCCCATTCTGTACCTGATAATGCCATCTCGGCATGTTGTTTCGCTGTCCACGACGGCGTTGTTTGTGGCTCGATTACTTTGGCTTTTGATAGTTCAATATATGAAGCGCTTGTATAGACTTCAATAAATAAACCATTAGTGCCATGAAATTTTCGTGTATTCTCAATAATGAATTCGATATATTCTCCGTCTTCGCCAGGTATGATAACACGGTTTCTCTCAGCCAAGTATTCAGAAAAGCTTTTGTTTGCAAACGTCGTAAAGTCAAATGTTTCTAGTGTATCTTTTAACGACTTTGTATGTTTGTCTTCCCAAAATTCTGATTCGTCGATTACACTTAAAATACGGTCCGTTTTTCCGTCTATAATATGAATCAAATAAGCCACCCCTTTCTCTATTTGAATCGTTCACGGTATCGACAAGTTACGTTAAACGACTGCTCGGGATAAACAGTCAATATATTTTCGCCAGGCTTTAATTTAAAAAAGCGAGCCCCAAAATCTTTTAAATCCAGATGGGATTCGCCGTTAATCAAAATATTTTTTTCTTTATGATCGAATGTGATGACGTCACCTTCTCGTGCAATATACGGAATTTCCGATTGTGTTATTGGATTCCACTTAAATACTTTAATATCATGAATACCCATTGCTGTAATTGGTGTATATGAACTTAGTTGACCAAAATGAACTTGTATTTGTGCAAGGTTTTTTCTAAATTGTCCTTCTGTATCGCGCCAAGAACGATACATTCTTGCGGTGTGTTCTCCGGTTGTTTGGTCAATTTTTGCGATATAGGCGAACCATTCGTCATTGTACCGCCCAATACGCAACATGCCGAAAAAGTTAGTCCATGTGCTCGGGGTAGCTCCAGTATCATTAAACATGTAGTAATTAACAGCAGCATTACCTACTCGTGCTTCACCATAAGTTGCTGCTCGACTAGGGGTGGTATCTCTTAAAGCGATTTTAGAAATAACATCTCCGTCTTCAGCTAATAAATAAATTTCTAACCGCCCAACAGATGGTGCACTATTGAAAAATTCTACAATTGCATCAACACGGAAATGTTCTAACACCTGAGGTAAACTCGTTTTCATTGCTGGACCGTGCCAACTGCCACTACCTGTGCCAAAATTTATAGGATAAAACTTATATCCATTTGACGCCATCGTACCAGCTACGGTTCCATCAATGTTGCTTCCTGTTGTCCATCCTACAAGTGTGTCACCGTGTGACCAAAAAATCCGTTGTTCTCGCTCAACAGGAACTTGATCATCTACATTTACTGGTTTGCCTATCATCATATATTCGTCGTTTTGATTTTGAATCAATGCGAATGTGACCGGCTTTAAGACTTCGAGATCAAAGATCGGGTCACCCGGGGCTGTACCCTTGTAATTCAGAGAGACGACGTCGGACGGGAAAACGGCTTCTTTCTCTGGTCCGTAGATATATGGATCCAACATAGTTAGAGTTATTTCAAATTCCCCGTCCGAATCGCTGATGTTCTCGATGTCGAACTCTCCTTCTTGCATGACGAAAATCTCTTTGTCAGGCGTAATATCGCGAATGATTGAAAATGCTTCTTCGCTGTAAAACAGGTCAAAGATCGTATGTTTTAAAGCATCAAACTCTTGCATACTATCAGTTTCAATTTGTAAAACAATACGAACGTGGCGTTCATCTTCTTGTGTGTTTACCAGATAAGCGCCCCGTCTGCCGGGAACAGTTAACTTATTCCGATTTAGGTTGGGCGAATATATATGAAAAGACGAAACCCATATCCCCAATTCGTGCATATCGTATATGTTTCCGCCCTTTTTGACAACAAAATTTAACGGGCTTTTCATCGGTTTACCCCCTAAATTTTTTTCCTCTACCGGTATAAAAATCTATATTTTCTTTCACTGGTTGCCAAATGACTTCACCGACTTTTCTTCCGTCTAAGTAAACATCTGACGCTCCTATTTCAATATAAACAGCCCGATCAGCTGGGTTGCTGTTGGCTAGAGCCGCGCTCAAGTTATTTTGAAACTCTGCTGTTTTCGCGATCATCGCTCCAATTTTTCCAAGTACAGTATCAGTCAACGGGATAATTGCTTCTGGTCCAGCTTCTCCAACCCCTTGAAGTCCTGCATTTGCTGTGTTAAAGATCGTTGGCTCCTTGAAAATACCGCCTTTTGCGTTCCAGCTCACTTTTATTTTTGGTACAGATGGTGGCGTTAAGCTAAACTTCCCTTCGATGCTGAATCTCGGTAATTTCGGCAACTGGATTTTCGGTATTTTTAGCTTCAATCCACTGAAAAAGCCTTTTATTTTATCGATCGCTGTTTTAATCGCATCTCGCGCCGCTTCAACAGGTTTTATCATCGCACTTTTAATCCCGTTCCAAACGGTGGTTGCTGTCGATTTAATACTTTCGAAAACGTTCGAGATCGTAGAACGAATCCCATTAACAACGTTGGATATCGTTGATTTGATGCCGTCCCAAACGTTCGAAATGGTTGCTTTTATACCATTCCAGACGGTCGATGTGACGGTTTTAATTGTGTTCCATACGTTTTGAACGATCGTTTTAACAACATTAATTGCTGTTGAAATGATTGTTTTGATTGTATTCCAAACCGACGACGTGATGTTTTTAATCGCATCCCAAGCGCCTTTCCAATCACCTTTCAAGATAGCTGTGAACAGCTTGATGATATTCGTGATGATTTGGATGGCGTTTTGGATGATTTTTAGAATCGCTGGAAAGACGATCTGAACTATTTCTAGGATGAATTGAATAGCTGGAACTAAGACCGTTCTTATAAAGGTAGCCGCTAACTTTAGAACTGTAATAATGATTGGGATAACCGCCTGGATGATCTGCAAGATCACCGGAAAGACCATTTGAACGGCCTGTAAAATCAACGGGATAACCGCTTTAGCAATTTGTAAAATAACCGGAACAATTGACAGCAATACTTGCAAAACAATCGGTATGACCTGCTGTATGACTTGTAAAATGACCGGAAATACAGCTTGAACTACTTGTAAAAGCACCGGCAATACGCTAGTCACAATTTGAAGAACGATTGGAATGATTGCTTGAATCAATTGCGTAATAACCGGTATTACGGACATAACAACTTGCAAGATAACCGGCAATATAGATGCAAAAGTATTAGCCAACTGTGGAAGCAGCTGCACAGAGATTGATATAATCCCCTGGGCAAGTTGGCCCAATACTTGACCTATTGTCAATCCAAGTTCCACTAGCGCTTGGCCAAGTTGAGCAAATGCAGGCGCCAACTGCTGAAAGCTTTGTGCCAAAACAGCCCCGGTTTGCTGAAATTGCGGCGCTAATTCCGCAAACATCATTGAAAACTGATCAAAAACCGGTTGTAAAGCTACAAAGACACTGCTTATTAATGATAAAACCCCTTGGAAAACCGGCGTCAGTGCCGTTAACAAACTTCCTCCAGCTTGAACAACGGATGTAAAAACGGCTCCTAAACTAGATGCTAAACCTGATAATGATGGACCAATAGAGCTTAATAGACTTGTCGCAGTCCTGACTAGTGAAGCAAATACTGCCCCTAGTGAGGAGCCTATTTGTTGAAAAACAGGCTGGAGTTGTTGAAAAGCATTCATGATTTGCACGAAAACAGGCTGAATAGCTTGAACAATTGAGTTCCAAGCGTTCGATATAGCTTGCCTAGCTTCCTCATTTCGTGCGATAAACCTCACAATTTGAGGCAAGAACATCATAAATAAAGATCCTAATAACCTGAATGGACCAAGCAGCAGCCCTGCTGATTTGCTGAATAAATTAAGCTGCGAAGTAGATGACCCGACCGTTTTTCCGAAAGAACTAAAAATTGACTTCGATTTATTGACTGTATCACTGCCTTGTTTAAACATCCTAAATAACTTGCTCGAAACTAAAATAGCTCCGCCAATCGAACTAACGACGATCCCCAGTGTTGTGCCTAATGCTAATAGCGCTGTAACAACAGCCGCTATTGTCGCTATCATACTTTTCGTTGTCGGAGACAGGCTCATGAATTTATTGGCCATGTACTCAATGAGATTGGCTACTCGTTCGATCGTAGGAGCCAACGAATTCACAAAATCCTTGGATGCCGAATCAATAGACGATTCCATTTTTGTGAGCGCTCCGGCCCATCCTTCAAGCATGGCATCGGCTGCTTTTTGGGATGCGCCAGCACTATTTTCGAGAGCTCTCGTCATCTTCTCAATTTCTTCGGGCCCTGCCGATATCAGCGACATCATTCCTGAAACGGCTTCTGTTCCGAAGATTGTTGCAAGCGCTGCTGCTTTTTGGGCATTGGTCATGCCATCCATACCTTTTATTAGTTCTCCTACAATTTGTGACAGCGGCTTCATTTCTCCGTTTCTATCTCTTATTGAAACCCCCAATTGATCAAGTTGCCGCTTCGCTTCTTTTGGAGGATCAACTAAACGCAATAAAGCTGCACGCAAAGTCGTACCTGCTTGTTCCCCAGATAGGCCGGCATCCACCATAATCCCAACAGCCGCCGCCAAATCCTCAATTTCATATCCAAGTTGAGCCGCCGGGCCAGCTGCGTACTTGAACGCATATTGCATATCTAACACACCGGCTGCCGACTGATTCGCCGCTTGTGCCAATACGTCTGCCACACGACTACTTTCACTTGCTTCAAGTCTGAACGAGTTCAATGCAGACGTAATCGTATCTGCGACAAGGCCTAAGTCTTCCCCTGATGCAGCAGCTGCGCTTAAAATTCCAGGTAATGCTTCTGTTGCTTGTGCTGCATCGAATCCTTTAGCCCCTAATTCAGCGAATGCAGCCGCAACTTCTGCGGTTGTGTACACAGAATTTTTGGCCATATCGAGTATCGCTTTCGATACATCATCATAGGAGCCTTGGGTCAGCACCGCCGCCCGTCTTGCTTCCTTTTCAAAATCGCGAGCACCCTCAATCATGCGATAAAAAGCAAAACCGGTTGCCGCCGCAGCCGGAGCAAACGAACTGACCATGGATTGGCCGATTTGTTGTGTTCTACTGCCTATACCGTTTAATGAATCTGCAGCCCGGCGGGCAACACTTTCTTGCTCTCGTAACTGTTGATTAGCTTGCCTAATTTCTTGTGCTAGTTTTTCTTCTGCAGCACGCGCTTGTAATAATTTAGTTTCATAATTTTTTACTTCAGTTGAATTTTGACCATAGGCCTTTTTGGCTTGTTCTAATTGCTGTTCGTATAAACGAGTTTGTTGGATGGTTTGGTCTAAGCTTTGATTTAGTTGTAAAATCCGCAGTCGTAGTTTATCAGATTCAGATGCGTTTGCACCAAGTTTGGCGCGTTGGAGATCGTGCTCCGCATTCATTTTTTCAGTTGTCGCTCGGAGTCTATCCTCTTCTTGTCGGAGTACTTGAAGCTGTTTTTCAGCTTTAGCCACTTCGCTTGTCCGAGCACGTTCCGCATCTTTGGCGCGCTGTAGGCTCCGACTGGTTTCATCAATGCGGTTGGCCAACTGCTGTTCGGCAGCTTGAGCTTTCAAAAGCTCAATTTCCATCCGTTTGGCTTCGTTTGAATTTGCTCCAAATTGCTGTCTAACTTTTGCTAACTGTTCAGCAGTTACTTGTGTTTTTCTTTGCGCGACGTCGTAAAGCTGCTGTAAGTTGTTTAATCTTGCCTCATATTTTTGCACTTCGCTAGCCGTATTTTTCATTTGCTCCTCTTGCAGTTTCATCTCCTGCCGGAGCTTGTAGGCTTCGCGATTCATCTCTTTTATTGCGTTGTTAAATTCCTGGTTAAAAACTTTAAACGTAACCTTCACTTCTGAATTTTTGGCCACCAGTCTCACCTACCCCTAACCTTCTTTTGGATTGTTGCGCCATCCCTCAAATGCAAGCGCCCCTTGGTATATCCGTTCCACTGATGCAATCGGCTCGTGCCAAAAAGTTTCCGGGTCGATTCCTGCGCCAAGACAATACAAAACGTACAAATCCTCCACACACTCAATTTTTAGCGTCGGTGGTTTAACTTTTTTCCGTTTTTATTGCTTTTATTTGTGCTTTGTTGAAGAGCTTTCGCAAATTGGTTTGGATCCGTTGACATCAGGTCGACAATGAGATTCATGTATAGTTCCAATGTGTCTTCAATAGGATCATGATATTTTTGCAAAAACTCATCAAAAGACATAGTGATATTCTTGTTTGCGCCAATGAACGCTAAATAGATGACCTGTTGCATTTTAGTTTCGTCAAGTTGTTCAAAAATAGAAGGATCCAAATCATTAGTTTGTCCTCCAACCAATGCTTCAACTCCCTGCATCTTTAAAAGGCTAGTAAACAAGGAACTCTCAATTAACCCCATTTCCTTACCTTTTTTGAGTGCATAGTTTGTCAAAAAGACAGGATAAGTTTTTTCGTTAACGAATACTTTTTCAAACTCGCCGTTTACCTCTCTTACCTCAACGTCTTTAAGTGTTACTTTTCTTACTTTCATTTCATTCCCCTCACTTTCTTGATTTCAAAAATAAAAAGCCCCTAAATGACAGGGGCTTATGGTGTTGGCACAGCTTTGACTAATTCAGGTGTAAATTGTGTATGCCATTGTTCGGCAACTGTTGGATCTTCTAGTTCAGCAACCAACGCCTCGTAATAGAAATTGTTCAGAGAATCAGCTAGTGCTGTAAATTCCAGTTCTAACATCGCAACTTCATCCGCACCATTTTCAATCGCGATTTTAAACCCTGATGAATTAGTGCAGTTTGGAAAAGCAATTAATTTAACGATATCTTCAAATTCATCGATCACGTCGGCAGTGAAGACAAAGCTTTTTCCTTTTGATAAGGTGCCATATGCCCAAACACCAGGTTTTAAATCTTCATTTCTTAGTCCAAAGAAGTCACGAGCCACTTGAACAGGAATATGAGCACTCACTGTTAAATTCATTTTGACTGGCTTTGACTTTTTCTTTACCTCAATCCCCTCACACTTTTTAACGATCTCGATAATTTCTGTTTCTCCTTCTATTTGGCCAACACAACCAAATTTCTTTCCAGGTTGTTGCTGGCCATTTTCGAAAAACTGAACACTTGCATTTTTAATCGAGACAGCATCAAATTCCTGAATAACAGTAGTCATTACAATTCCTCCTCTAAAACTTTATCGATTCTTTCATGTAGTTTGGATAATATCTTTGGAGTTGCAGCCTCCAAACCGCGTTCCATGAAACGTTGTTCAATCGGGTTATGAGCACCTCGCCCTTCATTCGGAAAGACGAGATAACCAAAACTACCTTTTTTATTTGCAGCTCCGCCTCTTGCCTTAATAACAAAACCAAGATTAATCTTTTCGCTTTTGCTCCAGTTGCTGTATTTCGCGTGTTGCTTGTTTCTGATTTTTCCCTTTCTTGTCGAAACAGGGATGAGCTTCGTAATTTCTTCTGTAGCTATTCTGATCCCGTCAGTATGCAATACATCATTTGTGGCACTTTCCATTTTGTCTGGAAGCTTCGCCATTTTCATTTCTAAATGTTCGATCGCCTTATAATCCAGTTCAAACTTGACACTCAATCGGGATCACCCGCCTAAAAACAAGCGTTACCCGATCAACGTATCGATCAGTGTCTTTCTCCTGCAGACGCTCTTTGATGGTGTTGACGAAATTCATACCTTTTATTGATGACACGATGGAAATAATATCAATCGTTTGTTCATCGACATCATCACGATTTTCAGAGTAGTAATAGACATAAATGTCTTGTGTGACGTTTCTAATATTGTTCGTTGTGCGGAATTCACCGGTTTCGAAGACAAAACAATTATAGGTTGCTAAAGTCGTTTCTTCATCCTCGGCAATTTCATCTTCAAAAACCGGCAAACCAAATTGTTCTTTCAACCCATTGACTAACGCGTCAATTTGTTCACGCATAAACCTTTTTGTTTTTTCATTCATTGATCGCACCTACTTCCTGCAAGTAAAAATAGAGATACATACCGTCTGAATCAACGGTGATGACATCATATTCAATGTTGTCGATTACAACCTTCAATTTATTTTTGTTGATGGTTCGGAAAGAAGGCGGGTATAAAGTTTTGACTTTCCGATCCAAACTAGCCCCCATAATGCCGGCCATGTGATAATCTTGATCGCGGCATGACATTTCTTTGAATGCCAGTTTTCCTTCTTCTGTGAACGCTTCTCCAATACGTTTGCCGGTTGCTGAACGCTGCGTTTGTTTGTGACCGTAAGAAAGAAAACCGTCATTGAACGTCTCCCGATACGGTTTCACCGCCACGGATGACACCTACTTTCCCTATGGCCACATGTAAAATCAACCGTGACAATTCATGCTGGAAGTTCCTTTCAAACTCATCACCCGCATTGTTATATACATATCGGCAGCGTTCCAAGAGAATTTCTTTTGGCCATTCTTCTTTTGAAAAATCAAAAGACGCATTTGTCAATTCAGACAAATACGTCTCTGATCGCTGGATCAACTTTTTTAGATATTCATCCTCTTCATTCCACGTGATACGCAGCCGCTCTTTCAAATCAGAAAGTAATTTCTGAAGCGTTTGTTCATCCATAAAAAATCACCTACTTTTTAGCAGGTGTTTTCTTTCTCGTATTATTTTTGCCGCCTTTTTTCGCTGTTTCTGCTTCATCTGTTTCCGTTTCATCAGATGACTCTTCAACATGTTCATCAAGGGAAGCAACTTCTTCTTGAACCACTTCTTCGATACCCTCTGCTTCTTCGTCACTTACTTTAATTTCAGGGCCAAGAAAAGCGACCCCATACCTATTTTTGTTGGACTGTAGAAAAGCAACCCTTTCCGGATCCGCTTCAAATCCTTCTTTCGGATACTCTTCCCCTTTTTTGTATAAGGTGTTTTTGTGATATTTTTCGATGAAATCATTTAACACAGGATATTTCATGTTATTTCACTCCTTTCATTATGGAGTTGGTGTTTCTACACCAAGATTTGTAATGTCAAAGACCAAGAAGCTGTCATTGTCTTTCGGGCGGCCATTTGCGTATTGCTTGGTGACGTATACACGCTCATCCTCAATAAACCGCACTTCGTCACTGTATTCGATTTTTCGAGAAGAGCCCACGCCCAAGAAGTAATCTTTTCCTAACCCCGCAATAAGTCTACCCTGCGGAACCGATACCGATTGAATGATTGTCGCTGGAATCGGCAGCACTCCATAAACATAAGTACCGTTTTGAGTAAGAATCGTTGTTTCCGGGAAGATTTTTTCCCAGTAATCGAGTGGATTTACCACAAACAACACTTGATTTACTTTTCGTTTACCATTTTTCGTGAGTGGGGCCATTACCTGCTGACCTAATGATTTAGGCGATAAATCAGTTAATGCTGTTGCAGTTTTATCCGGATACACACCATCCACCACTGCACCAGCTAAATCTTTCATCATCCCAATCGGTTGCTCTTTGCCAGTTCCTCGGATGATCGCATCTTCCAAACCGATCGCCATGGCTTCAGCTAGAACGGTACGTACATATTTGTCTAACCAAACCGGCCCTAAATCCAACATGGCTTTTGCAACCGGAATGAACGCGGAAAGTTTGAATAGTTCCGTGCTAACTTTTTCAAACCCTTCGTCGAGGATTTCTCTGATTTCCGCAGTCAGTTTGCCCCACCAAGCTGTCGGAATGTCCCCTTTTTTCAAAATCCATTCCGTGATCCCTGTTGTGTTCACGAATTCGATGTTTTGCAATAATTCGTGGTCACGGACCAAATCTTCAAATACACGGTCAATAACAGTTGATGGAACAAGTTTTTCCACCCCGTCAAAACCTTGCCCTTGAATGACTTCGTTATAATAAGCCATTTCTTCTTTTGTCAGTGGCTTAAGCCCTCGGGCAGCCATAGCTTGTTGATCGGTTAAATCCTCATTTACCGCCTTTTTCGCTTCTGCGATGATGTTTTCCTGAATCGAATTAGCGAACTTCGTAAGAGCTTCTGCCAATTCTTTTTCATCTCCGCTGTTTAAAGCTTTTAAAAGATTTTCCTTCATTTCTGCTTCATTCTTTGCCTTGCGATCTAAATTTTCAATCCCCATATGGATACCTCCCACATTTTTTTGAAATAAAAAAACACCGTCAGTTGTTTTCTGACCGTGTTAATGAACTTAAAAACTGGTAAATGATACTTGCATTATTCATAGGTTTTTCTTCTTTTGGTTTGTGATTGTTTTCAGTCGTTTGTGCTACCGCTTTTCCATCAAGAGATGCAGCAATATATTTGTTTAGAATCTCCTCTTTTACGGATGTTTCTTCCTGCTCATCTTCTTCATCAGGAAGCTCAATTTCATCTGAAATTTCATCACATAAGCCCAAAATCTTACACTCCTCAGCTGTTAGCAATGTTTCTTCATCCAGAAGTCGTTCTAATTCTGAACGATCACCAACAAACCGGGAAGTGTAACTTTCCAAAACAGCCGTATCAATCTTTTCTAAATCATTTGCAATTTTCCTTAATTCCTTAGCGTTTCCTGCAGCTAACGTCCATGCCTTATGGATCATCATCATTGTATTACGCGGCATAATCACCTTATCGCCAGCCATTGCAATTACGGAAGCACCACTGGCGGCATAACCGTCAATGTAAACGTTGATTGTAGCTTTGTGGTTTTTTAAAATGTTGTGAATGGCGATTGATTCAAAAACATCACCGCCAACACTATTAATATGAACATTAATTGTTTTTGCGGTAATGTTGCTTAATTTGTGTCTAACGTCATTTGCAGAAATATCGGCAAACCATCCCTTCCCGATAGTCCCATACATATAAAGATCAGCTTCATCATTTTCCGCTTTATTCAACACTTCAAAGCGTTTGTTGATTTTAGGCAGCTCCATTTTCTTTACCATCCCCTTCACCTCCTTTCAAGGCATCGGCTTCTTGATAGTTTTTGGTTACGTATCGTTTGTTCGCCCATTCTTCATCGATCGGCTCCTTACCTAACATAGTTAAAATGTCATTAATGGATAGACCACCAATAGCAAACAGCTTATCTGCAGCTGTAGCTAATTGAGTAATATCTACAACCTTCAAGTTATTCGTATCCACTTTCAAATACGTTCGTTTGAGATATTCTTCTTTGGTATACATCTTTCGGTTAAATTCATCTTGAATCAATTCCGCAATCGGTTTGATACAAAACAAAAGGAAAGCGTCCATTTGTTTTTCGATATCGGCCACATCCCCTTTCAGGAGTCCGCGAGGGACATGAAAAGCCATGGCCACATAGTTAATGACATCATTAATCAGCTCGGCAATATCACGGCTTGTACTATTCTGCGCCACGCCGCTTTTGCTGTCGCTCATGTCCTCGAGTTCATATCCCTTTTGGAGCTGAAACCCGACGCCAGGCTTGTCCGCGTTGAACCAGTCGGCCAATTGTTTTTCAAACATTTGGTCGATCAGCTTTTGCGTTTCCTCATCTTGCGGCCGCAAGAAATCACCTTTAATCAAAATTCGTTTGTTGTTTTTTCGTTTGTAATATCCGATCGCTGAAGCAATCAATTTCCCGTAATCTTCATATAGCCCATTGATCACTTCCATGATGTTCCGATCGTTCAGTTTAAAATATAAGACTTCCGATTCACGAAAGACTTTTTGAAAAGTTAAATCGCCTATCTGAACCTGTGTATAATAATTTTCTTTCAATGCAAATTCATTTTTTACCCAGCCATCAGCAATATAAAGCTGATCGTTTTGCATAATCACTAAGCATTCATTTTGCATAATCAGGCGATTTACCAAGCTGTGCATAAACTCCGATGCGTTTTGATTCTGATTGGGCTGCACATTCAACAAATAATAATTCTCTCCACGCTTTTCTTTTCCGTTCTCAAATGTTTGGAACTCACACCTGGTTAACGTGTTGGCAATCAAATCAATACATGTTTCAACCGCCAATCTTTTGTAATATGCGGTTGTTGATAGTGTTTGAAACTCCGTCAAAGTAATCGAACTTCGGGAACCGAACAACCCACTAATCCAATCTAAAAACCCCACTGTTTCACCACCTTTCAGGTGCTAAACGACCTAAAGATTTTACTGATGTTTTCTTTCGTGATCGGAATCGATTCTTGTAATTCAGAATCAAAATTCAATGCATGTAAAAAAGCGAAAAACCCATCCGTTTTCCGCTTCTCTTTATCGATCTTCTTGTATTCGATATTTCCGTTTGCCTTTTCCTCTTTGTACACATTTCCCACATACCAGCGCATGAGTGGATCATCACCAAACACGATGGTATGTTTCACAAACATTTCATCAACAAGAGGGGAAAGTTTAGAATGTGTAGCTGGTCCTCTTCTTACGACTTCCACCTCAAAGCCAGCGTTTTCGAAAGCCTCTTTCAAAATGGATGAACGATACAAGTCCATCGCCACTTTTTTGATATAGAACGTTTTGCTCATCTCCACAAACCAATTCACGACGTGCTGGGCACTAATGGATTCGTCGTAAACAACGGTGAGCAATCCTTTTTCAATTGCTAGGTTGATAATTTCTCGATTGATATCCTGCAGCTTCGGGGCTGTATGATGCATGAACGTATGATGTTTCCAGTAACGTTTACCATTGTGTTTAAAAAGTACACCAACAGCGCAAAAGTCTCTAATCTGTGCAAAGTCTACCGCACCGATTGCTTCGATTCCTTTCAAGTTTTCAGGAAACGGTTGATTGGTTGCCAATCGATCTTCGTATGTCGCAACCTCTTTTCGCGTATCGTCAACCGGCATGTTCATGCGCTTTGTCATGAACTCAATTCTTATAGAAGCATTAATTTTGCCCAGCTCATATTCTTTTCTCATTTCATGCTGCAGATGTAAATTATACCGGTATGAAGGATTCGCCTTTTCCCATTTCGACTCATCGTCCACTTCTTTTTCGTCATCCAGCTTGCATATAAACGGGAAAAGCGTTGAATTGGGCATCTCTTTGTTTAGCACCATTCGTGCCTCTTCTTTTAAGTCATCCAAGACACCTCCACGGACGTAACCATCCGTTGTGATGTAAAACGTTCTCGGATCTGCTTTTTTACCTAGACCAGAAGTGAACACTTTGATATTGTCATAACTGTCATATTCATGCACTTCGTCAAAAATCACGCAGCCGCTTCGTTTGCCGTCTTTTGTCCTGGCGTTTGACGTGTTATATTCCAGCTTTGATCTAGTTCCTCGATGTTGAATAAGTGTCTTCGATTTATAAAATGCCTTTTTCACTTTTGACCAATGGTCTTCCAGGACATTATAAACATCCATGAAAGACGTTTTAGCCTGGTCTTCTGATGTTGCCACGATGTCAATATCATAGTTTTTTATCCCGTGATGGCCGGTTGTCATATAAAAAGAGTTCCATGCAACATATCCGTTTTTTCCAGCACCACGTCCAAGCAAAATAAAAAAACGATCGAACATTAAACGTCCGTCGTCGTATCGAACTCCGTATATAAAAGCGTTGATAAATTTCTGCCAGGGAAAGAGCTGGAAGGGAAAATATTTCGCTGGAATTTCTACTGACTTTTCGATCGCTTCATGATCAATCACTACATTTGGTTGATCGAGCTTCCAACGCAAAAATTCCATCAACTGCTTTTGTTCTTTACACGCCTCAATCTCTCCCTGCTCGACCATCCGCATGTATTCATCGATATACGGATGATATTTATACGTCTTCGAACTCATCGTCATCATCACTGTTGTCTATTTTTTTGAGCAAATTAAAAAGTTCTTTGTAGGCCGCCGTATATCGATTCATCGTGGTGTTGTATGACTTTTGAGCAGGGTTCTCGACGAGCATTTTTTGCTTGCCATTTTGGAAAGTATACGTCGGACCTTTCGATTTGATCTCATTTTCCAAAATCTCCAGCTGGATCGTCATGAAAGCGACCCTTTCAATTAGCCCTTTTGCCACCTCTTTTTCGCGATCCGGCAGCTCATCGAACACTGCATTGAGGCGGTCGACTTCTCTTTGGATGAGTTCATCCTGCTTTTTCCTGCTTAACTTGGCCATCATACCCCCTCCCCTCGCGTGAGATTTCGCAAAAAAATTTTTTCCGCTTGGCCCCCTCCCGTTGAACAACTCCCCCAAAAAGAGCCGATTCCCTGAATGGGGGGGTTTATGATTCAATAACAAGTTGTAATTTTACTTTTGAAAGAATATCAGTGTAAGCATTTTTGTATTTAATGGAACTTACTATTGCTTCTGTTACATTGTATTCCTTTGCTACTTGATAAATTGGTTTTTGTTCTACCCAACAATCATAATAAATCGATATCACTTCATCTGGATTCAGACTGCGTTTAATAAGCCCTGATCTTACTGCATGATTTGCGTTCTCTTTATTTGTACACCATTCCAGATTAGAAACATGATTATTTAATTTATTTCCGTCAAGATGATTTATTTGCGGTTTATTAAACGGATTAGGAATAAAAGCTTTAGCAACTAATCTATGAACTTTAAACTTCTTTTTCTTACCATTAGATGTTGTTAAACTAACTACAAGGTATTTATTATCGTGTAGATAAGGTTTAAGAATGTAACCAGTTTTCCGATTACGAACCCTTCCATAAGTTGATACTTCATAGTTTAGATTATCGATTTGCTTCCACCGTTCCATAGTCACCATCTCTCTTCATTTACAAACCTTTTCTGTTTGATATATTTTTCAAGCCGTTTGTGTTCTTCGTTATGGCATTGAATACAAACGGATTCCAGATTATCAAGTTCCAATGCCAAATGCGGATGCGTCTTAACTTCTTTGATATGATGAACATTTCTTGCACGTCTATATTTACCTTTGCGTTTGCAAGACTGACATTCGTAATGATCACGTTCTAAAGCTTGCAATCTTAACTCTTTCCATTCTTTTGATTTATAAAACTTCATGAGATTATCGGTTCTGATTAGGTTGATGACCTCTTCTGTTTTCATACAATCAACCCCCAAATAAAAACGCCACCCCGATCGGAGTGACGCCCTGCTTCAATCAAAATGTCTTTCTCACTTATTAGTGGCATTTACACGACAAAAAAAACAAAAAAACAAAAAATTGATTAAAAGCTATTGATACGTATTATAATACGTGTTATAATATAACCAGGAGGGAGGGAAATGAAGAGTTACTCTTCAAAGGAATTAATAAAAATCATACAACAAGATGGATGGTACATAGTAAGAACAAGTGGCAGTCATCATCAGTTTAAACATCCCAGTAAACCCGGACTAGTAACCATCCCCCATCCAAAGAAAAACTTACCGATCAAAACAGTAAAAAGCATACTCAAACAGGCGGGGCTATTATAAGCCCCTCCTAAAGGAGGTTAACATATATGCACAAAAAAGACCGCTATATTTATCCAGCTATTTTCGATTACGGTAGCGATGGAATATCTGTTGAGTTTCCTGATCTTCCTGGCTGCTTTACTTGCGGAGATACAGAAGAAGAAGCTTTTAAAATGGCTAAAGAGGCGATGGCATTACACTTATACGGCTTGGAGCAGGAAAATGAAGAGATTCCTCAGCCTTCAAAAGTATCGGAAATTCAAACAGAAAACAATCAAGTAATCGTGTTCATCGAGGTATGGATGCCACCTTTTAGACATGAAATGGAAAACAGAGCCGTTAAAAAGACGTTGACTATCCCGAAATGGCTTGATGATCTAGCGAAAGAACATAACGTGAACTACTCCCAAATTCTTCAAGAAGCATTAAAGAAGCATCTTGGCGCTACCGACCGATAAATAAATTATAAAAAGCCTCTTCACCCGCAAAGGCAGAAGAGGCTTTCGTTTATACGTTTTTTAATTTTCTTTTCAGCTCTTTCGATCATTGTTTGTACACTGCTGGACGATATGCAGAGATAATTCGCAATCTCACTATACGTTAGACAATACCCACGCGACATTAGATATACTTCCCGTTCCCGATCAGTAAGCACTGATAAAGCATCTTCGATTCGTTGCCGGTCCCAACTCGTTATAATGTTTTCCTCTTCATGATCGTCCCATTCATAAGTTGGTTCACTGGAACGGAAAAATTTTTGCATCAATAACGGATCAAATGGTTTTTCACGCTGATAAGCAGCTCTTCGTTCAATGCCACGTCGATTACCAGGTCTTCTTCCTGTTTCCATCCACTCTATCGCAAATTCAAGGTCCGAAATTATTCCTCTGATTATCTTTTTATCTTCATCTGATGCATGCTTGAAAAGTTTCTTCGTATGCTTCAACGTTTGCTTATATTCTTGCAAGAGGTCATTCATTGGATGCCTCCTGTTATGTGGAGTGGTAACAGATGTTTTTTAAAACATCTGTTACCCTCAGAAACGTTGATATATCAATAGTTCTAGCCATCTAACTTATAGGTTACAAATTACCCTTTGAAAAACTTTTATTTTTTTATCTTCTTCTTTTTTAGAAGTTATATTTATTTAAAAGTTTATTTACCTATTTATCTGTAACCTTAATAAAAAATAAGTAAAAAAATATTGATATATCAATAATTATATAGGTTACAGATAAATTTTGGAAAAGTAACCCCATTTTATGTAAAAAGCTCAAAAGTGTTGATATATCAATGTTTTTAAAATGCCTTAAAGGTAACAGATCAAATTATTGACCTGTTACCCCATCTGTTACCTTTTCATAATATCGAATTGGTTTTCCATTAACTTTTTTAACTTTACTTTCATACCCAATATTACTCAATCTCCGTCCAAACTCAGTTTTCCCTACCTCTTTAAATCCGTTTTCGAAACAAAAAGCTACATATGCGTTGTAAACATCCTTTATCGGTCGATTGACAATCAAATGCTGATTTTCACTTTCGAAAGCCAGTACGCTGTCACTAGAAACGAAATATTCTTTTGTTTTTGCTTGAATGGTTAAACTCTCAGTCAATTTCCCGCCGTTTGCTTTGATCCGTTGAATCCCTTCAAGCGCTAAACGTAAAATATAGCTTTTTGCGTTTGGCGTTGACAGTTTTCGATCAAGGTCCATATCCCGTTTTTCCACCTGATTGTCACATGGGATGACCACAACACGCCGAGCAATCCCACCGGATTTATCTTTAAACGTCGGCATATCATTACACGTAAAAATAAGCGTCGCTTTGTTCTTCAACTTGAACGGCTGCTGGTAAATGGGGCGGACCATGATCGGGTCGCCGGAAGCGAGCGTCTTAAAGTTTTTGGACTGCTCTAAATAAGAGGCATCGATGTCATCACCGATATTAACTAATTTTCCATCTAAAAAAGCCACGCTGGTTGCATCGTTAAAATCATTGAGTGTGAGTTGTGATGCTAAATCGCCAGCAAATGCATTGATCATCTTTAAAAATGTACTTTTTCCATTGTTTCCTTTGCTTCCTTGAAAGAAGAATACTTTATGCGGAAAGGAATGAGTCATCAGGATATGGCCAAACATTTCTTCAATGACCAAACGCAAGTCTTTCCGGTTCATCGTGAAAAAATCTAAGAATTGATCGACATGCTCGTCATATGCATCTTCTTGGTATTGAACGTCTAAATAATAAGGAGTAAAACCATAGTCTGCCTGAATGACTTCTCCGTCGTCAATAATATAGCCGCCTGGAAGCTTAATCGGAAAGTCTTGTTCTTCAATGTATTCGGACTTGATTTTGAACAGTTCGAGCAACTGTTTGTGTTGACTTGGTTTTAATTTGATGAGTTGGTCGATTTCACGTAACAATTTATTGTCATTATGAACGTAATGGTCATTTTGTTTGAAATAAAGTTTTTGCTGGTAGTATTTAATATCCAGCCGTTGAACGAGCACTTCGCTGGTCATAACAATGTCTTTTTCGTTGAGAAATTGGATAGCTTGTCCTTTTTTCTTTTTCTCATAGGTTTGGTTCACCGATTCGATAAGTGAGGCGAGCTCTTTTTCCTTTAATGGCTCGCCAAACACTAAATCATTAATAAAATGTGCCAATTCTTCAATGAATGCATCGTCCAGCTCATACATTTCTTTTGCGGTCAGCAAATGTGTGAATAGCGCTGAATTTCGTCCCTGTCCTTCCACAAGTCCCATTAACGATTGTTTTAATTTGCTTGGATACAAATAGACCGGCAACATCGGCAATGCGCTAAGATCGTTTAAATAATGCGCATTTTGCATTGGCCGCAATTTACCGTCTTGTTTAATGATAGCGATGGACTTTTTCCCTGTTTTGTAGTCCACTGTCATGCCCGCGACCGTTAATTTGCCGGTCCAGTTTTTGATTAAGATTTTCGGTTTCTGGTAGTATAAATGGCAACCGCGACGGCTTTCGACTCGTAAAGTAGGGAAGAGGCGAAAGAGTTTCTCAATCGCCTCGTTTCGTTCATCAAAATCGACGACCACGATTGAACTGTTGAGCAAGATAGCTGCATCGTTATAATGTTCGTGAGTTGTGCTAAAGATATCGAATGAATGCTTTGGTACTTTTTCGTCTAACTCGATGTATTTAATCAATGGCTTGTCACCTGCCTGTTAGCACTGTACTATTCAGCAACTTATTTCAAAACCTTTTCCAATCTTTTTACAGCACTAGGATTGAACTTTGTTACTAAATTATCTTTACGAACAATTTTTGTTTCTTTATATTCTGGGATTAGCATAACAACGTTGTACCGATACTCTTCAATAACAGTTCCAGCGCTCAAAACACCATCTATAACAGCTAGACATTTACGACCTAATAAATTCACACATATACCTCCCTCATGTGTCTGATCGATGATTTTTTACAGCGTTATATCTTCGTACTGCGAATCAATCTTCACAAAGAGCTTTTAATCGCTCATATTCATTGTTCAATTCATCCGCATAATTGCTTGTGTTTATGACTTCTGCCAAAATCGCTCTATCCTCATTGGCTTCTTCTAATTGCCTTTCAAATTTCCTTAGTGATTCAATTACTTCCCGTTTTTCATTCCTGTCTAAAGAACTTGTCATTACACAACCAACTGCTATGTTAACAGCTTTGCTAATTTCCAATTTTCTCACCCTTCCTTTATTGAACATTATGTGTCGAATGTGCATTAATTTTTATCGTTTAATTCAGCAACGACACAGTCGATGCACCAATATTCTCCTAACGATTCACCAGTTTCATATTGTTCAATATCTGTATCAATTACTTTGCCACACATAACGCAAACTTCTTGGTTCATTTACTTTCCCTCTTTCCTCTCATAAACTCCAAATAATGCTCCCGGATTCTCCATGCCATCTTCGGCCCGATTCCCGGGATTTCTTCCAATTTTCCAAGCCACTCCATCATTAGCTGTGTGTCCAACTCGTTCTGTTGTTTGGCTCCAGCATTAAACCCACGATTCCATGCAGCCATGACTTCTGGATGAAAGGGAGAAGTTGTTTTCTCCTTTTTCTGTTTGATTTTGCGTTGTAGACTCATCAATACCCACTCTCCTGTCGCTGGTGATTGACGGCGTTTTTCCAAATGTACGCTTCTTCGATTTGTTCCCATGTAAAACCGAGTCTTTGTTCAGCCATATTGAAAAAGATATAGCATACAGTTCTAAATGCATCTTTTCTTTTGCGTTCATCTTTAGATTTGATAAGAACAACCCAGTACATCAATTCCAAGAAAATGTCTTCTGTTTTTCCTACCAATTCATCATCCCAAACATATAAATCATCTACGGTATAGCCCAATTCGATTGCGATAGATAAGATGAAATGCAGGCAGTCTACGTATTCTTCAAGGAATGGATTAGGTCCAACATATTCAACAACGTCATGGCCCAAATTTTCGTCATAATGTACTGATGGAATTCCTATTCTCGGCGCTTGGTCACTACTCCAAAACTTAAACCCACGCCATTCATTTGCTAGTTCGCCAAGCTCCACTTGCAACGCAAGGATTTTCTTTGCAAGCCTGTCCTCGTCTTCTTGCCGCGGATGTTCCCGTTCGATGTGTTCGTCCAATTTGCGTTGTAGTTCAAAGAGTTTTGACAGATTCATTATTTTTCCCCTCTCTTTTGATTCGCAATTTCCGATAAGGCGTGCCACATCTGTTGCTTTGTGTCATTCAGCAGTTCGAACACTTCCCGTGGTGTATATCCAAAATCGTCAACAAATGCAGTTATAATGCCAGCAAGTAATTGATGTTCAAATCTATTAAGATCGAGTTTGGTTTTGTTCATTATTCTTCCACTTCCACGCTTCGAAAATAGTTGTTCCATTCATCGCGTTTCGGAAACTGTCCTTTGATCGGGAAAACATCCACTGGCGCTGAACATTGATAGCATTGCACTTCTTTGACATCTTCTTTTTCATAGCGAACGCCTTTGAAGCCGCAGTTCGGGCATTCATAAAAGACTTTGTAATGCGGGATTCCGTTTTTTATTTTGATTCCGGTAAAGTGAAATACTGGTCTGCCATTTTCAAATGCTTTTTGTTCTTGCTCTTTGTACCAATCACGCAGCTGTTCTGGAAGCAAGGAAAGTACATCTGTTGGTTCGTTCGATTGCATCGCTATTTCAGCTGTTTCAAAGTTTCTAACCTCGATTTTTGGAGATGAAAGAGTAATCTCCGACGATTTGCTATGATTTAAGAATCCTAAAAAATCGAGCGTTTTGTTTAATAGGCGTTCAAATGATTCAACTGGAAAATTTTCAATCTTCAAACGTGCGTTTTTTTCTCCGTGTGTCAAAGTAATTTGTATGTTCATATAACAACCTCCTTAAAAAAGATTGCTTTGAACCAATTTAATGTAGTAATTGATATCGATGAGTTTTTTGTTCATCTTGCTTAACTCATCATTCCAAACGAAGCTGTGTTCACTTGTGTTAGGTACTTTGTAATACTTGTAATCACGAACTTTATACACACCGCCGTAGTTCAATATATTTGTGGCAAAAATACGATTGACTTTCTGAAGCTTCACCATTTTCCTGTCCACTTCATGGGCCATTCCGTCAAACTTCCCGGCTTTGGCCACCAATTGAAATAGATCCAATTGATTGTTTTTCCAGGATTCGATCACTGTTTTTTGAATCGGGATTCCATACATGTAAAAATTCACTAATGCTTTATCGATAATGTGTAAACTGTTTCGTTCCCAATCTCCGCCCTGGAATTTAGCCATTCGTCCTTTTGCTTTGATCGTTCCATCTGCATATTGAACGACGTAATTGTTGACATCGCGCTGAGCAATTTTTGTGATTTCATCAACTTCTAGCGTCAGGTTGTAATGTTCACCAAACCGACGAATGACTTCTAAAATCATGTCTTTCATGCCGTCTTCATAGGCGATAATGATCCCGTCTGTATTCGATTGAATGAGTTGTGCAAAAGGTTCAAGAAGCAGGATTAAATGCGTTAAAATCAGCTGGCCATTTATCGTTACGTTGTTAAATTGTTTGGGGTCAAATAAAGGATTGTGCTCGGATTTCATCGCACCAAACGCGCTGTTTAAAATGATCTTATAAATCTCATGTTTACGGTCATTTTCTTGCTTTAACGCTAAACGCTTCTGGTAGATGTTTTTAAACAACTCTGGGCTTTCTGCATTCCGGCTAATAAAGTGGTTGTTGATCATAAGTGACGGAAAATATGATGAAACATCGATTTGCATCATTTTCCCTGTGTACCGGTAGTTTTCAATTGCGCCGTGTACACCGCCAAAACCAAAGGAGTGTTTGATTCCAGCAATTTCGATTTCTAGTTTTTCTTTCTCGAGCGCTTCATGATCTTCACCTTGCATATAACGACGACGGATGTTTTCGTAAAAGGCGATCAATTCGCGCGGCAGTTCATTTACCTTCAAGTGTTGATCAAACTCTAGGTGCAAACGATCTCGAGGCAATTTCTTTGGTTTCGTTTTTAAAACAGCAGCTGCAAGGTTCGCTCTCGTTTTTTTGACGGCCGTTACCGGCAATTTAAAGGCATCAACAATCTCAAACTTGCTGGTAAAGTAATCTTCACGTAATTCGAACACTTTTTTAGTGGTCTTTACATCGTTTTCACAATACTGAAAAACCTGTTCAACTTCTTCAGTTGTTAACGGACGATCAATATCAAAATCAATCGGTGTTTCGTGAATATTGAGTCCCATGTTCGCCTGGATTTCTTTAAGAGAAACACTGTTAATTTCTTGCATCGCATCTAATGTGAGATATTCCAGTGTTGCATGCACTTTTTCACCACGAATGATTTTTTTTGACAGCTCGTACGGATCTTTTCCAGTAAGCAATCCTGCTAAAATGATGTCATCGTAAGAATAATTGTTGTAACCAATTAATATATTGTTAGTGGACAAGCATTTTCTAAGCTTGTCCACATCGTTGTGAATTTTAATGACTTGATCTTCCGTCATGAGGACCACCATCCAATCATGACGGAATACCTCTATATCAAAGAAGGTAAACATCTACATCACCATTAGAACGGTGCTGCCGGCGATAATTTAAAGTTTTGGAACTCTTTCATTTCACCGGTTTGTTTGTTTTTCCATCTGCTTGTTTTCAATTCAAGTTCTACTTGCGTCCCTAATGCAGTTTGAAGTTTTTCAACAACGGCCGTTTCGATATTTGCAATGTCATCAACCGTCAATTCAACCCCGAATACCTGGGCAGCATGACCCCAAAGTTTTTTGATGTTTTGCTCGAGCTGTTTCTCAGTGAGCCAGTAGTTGGCAAAATATTTACGGTTTTCATAGCCTTCGTTAATGATTGTAAAAGTTAGCGATAACCATTCTGTACCTTTTTCACTCACGCGGAATTGCACATCTTCCAAGATGGCATCGTAAACGCCATCTGGAAGATTGTCATATCCACTGTCATCGACATTAGTTGTGTTTGGATTGAATCCTTCGTTTAACATTTTTTGCGCTAGTTCTTTTAAGTTCATGATCAAATAACCTCCCATGTAATTTTTAGTTAGTTAAAGTTAAAAAGTTATTTAACTCTTGGTGGTCTCGGTGCAGCTGTACGAGGTTTAGGCGCTTGCTTAACTTCTTGTGCTTCCTGCACATCTTTTTGTTCAGTTGCTTCGGCTTTTATAGCCTGTTCCTCTGCTTTTTCTAGGCTCTCCACAATCTTTTGCGCTTCCTCTTTGCTGGTTTGTGTTGGTTTATCAAAAGCACCAATAACGGTATCGAGAATGGCAAGGATACGTTTGTCCTGAATCCATTCACGCTGATAAGCTTTTCGACGATCAATGACTCTACGAATATAGTTTTTGCCGATTTTTTGGCACAAGATGTTCATGTCGCAATTGCCGTTCACTACGTTGAGATGTTTCACACTCAATGAAGGAACCGGCTTTTCAATGTTGTTTTCTGTTACGGTTGCATAGCGTGAAATATAAATGACATTCATCGGCAGCGCTTTGAGTTTAACGACCAGCGCTGTAAAAATTGACTTGAAAATACCGAACCCTTTTCCGTATGGAATATCACCGATATATTGCACGCCGTGTTCTTCGCAGATGGCCTGCTCAATGAGCGTTACCACGTCGTCGATGACGTCGATTACGACGGTTTCAAAACCGTGATCGGTGGTTTCCAGTTCTTTGATTAGTTCATTCAGCTGATCGATCACGCTAAATTTAATTTTGCCGGTGTTCGGATCCCGTTCGTTTTTGAGGTTGACGCTCGGTGTTTCAATTTGATCCGCATTCCCATCGGTATTGAAGACAACAGGATTTGGGAACTGGGAAGCTAGATAAGACTTCCCATGCATAGTTTGTCCCCAGATAAAGAAGTTGCGCGGTGTATCAATGGTTTTCTTTGGTTGGTTTTTAGGTAGTAAGCCCATATTAGTTAGCCTCCTTCAAAGAAATCTTTACATATCCTTTTTTCTTACTCTCTTTCTGATACTGCTCAACGATTTCCGGATGCTCTTTTTTGAATCTAGCCGTATCAAATGTTTTAGAAACAGTAGGAGGGATTCTGGTAAATATAACTTTGTCTGTCTCCCATTTCTTGATGTCATATTCCTCCATTAGTTGATAGAGCTTGTCCTTCATGGTTTTGTACTGTTCTTCAATTTTTTTGAAGTTCGCAATCTGTAACTCTAGCTTTTCTACTTGCTGCGCAACAATCGTAAGCTCGTTTTGACCGATGGCCATAAACTCTTGTTCCGTCATATCCGGTTTTTCTTTGAGATATTCGCAACGGATCCAGAAAGTTTCAATGGCATTCAAAATTCTTTGAACGTATTCATCATCTCGCTGAACAACTTTAATTTGTAATCGGTCCGCATCAAATTCAGCGTCAAAGTTGTCTGGGCGCTCATAAAGAGCTAACCAGCCATATTGAACATCAAACTGATACATGTACAGCTGCATTTGTGCTTCGTATGATTTTATGTCCGGCGTTTTTCCATGTGTTTTGATTTCCAGGATAAGTTGATTTTCGGCATCATACCCATCGGTGTTAGAACGAATCCCTTTTTCACGATCAATACGTGTATCCGGAACAAAATTTGTTTCATTAATTGCGTTGATATAATCACGGATTTGAGGTTCTAGCACTTTTCCATATTCGGTATATTCGTTTCCTTGGAACGTAGATGGTTCAATCCCGGTTTTTTCTTTGGCCAACTGAAACTGTGTTTTGTATTTGCTAATCCCAAGAATCGCTGGGACATCGGAACCGCCAACTAGGTATTGTCTACCTTCCGTTACATTGGCATCAGCTTTCGTGAACATCGTATTCAATCACTCCATTCCATTGCTCGAATTCTTCGAGAAATTCGTTCATCTTATTTTCTAATTCCATTTTTCGCTTCATACGTTGATGGTGTTCTTGTACGATTTTCTCTACTGCCGTTTTGAATGGTAACCCTTGAAAATTAGGATAAGTGTTTGAGTGTATAATTTTTCCATCTAAGCTGATTGTTAATTTGAATTGATATGGTCGTAGAAATACTGGATCAGGTTTAAATTCAACATTGTAGGAAAAACCGTCAATTTGAATGATTTTATTTATTCTTTTTGTCATATTGTCCCTCCCACATACTCTCTAAAGAGTTCTTCTGTAAAATCTTTCTTTTCAGCAAGCGCTTCGTACACTGCTTCTTCAATGCTGTTCTTGGTGATATATCGATAAACAGTAACCTTCTTGGTTTGGCCATTTCTGTAGCATCTTCCAAGTGCTTGGTCATAGTCTTGGTAGCTATATGTTGGCGTATAGAAAATCACGACATTTGCATACTGCAGTTCAATTCCTGCAGCCCCCGCCTGGTACTGAACGAGAGTAATGGTGTTTTTCAAATTTGGCCATTCTTCACGATCAGGAAGTTTATTGACCTTTCCGCTTACTTCGTAGATCGTTTTGCTTTTACCTAACAAGTTTATGAGATTTTCCTTTTCTTGCTGGTAATAGTAGAAGATGACGATGTTTTCTTCTGTACCTTCCGCTAACATTTCTGTATAGGACAGTTTGTCCTTCTGATTGGCATAATATCGAAGCCCATGCTGTAGCTTCATAATGGTATCGAAAGCAATTTTTCCTTCATTTGTTTCCAAAACCCGATTTTTTCTTACGATCTCGTATTCTTTTGACTTTTTAAAATACACATCTTCGAATACAAGAGGCGGTAAGTCTAAACATTCATCTTTCGATAGTTTTGTTGAAATACTTTGGTATAATCGTTTTAAGTAGTCTTGCTCTTTCCAGCCACTCACTACCTTAACGGTTTTGTTGCCAAAGAATTTCGTTTCGTAGATTGCGTGACGTTTCATAAACTGTGTTTTATTTTTATAAAAACCAAACATCAGAAAATAATTGATCGTATCAATCCAACCGTTGCTGGAAGGGGTGGCGGAGAGCAAGACGAAATTCGTTGATATTTTCGCTAAAGAAAGTGCTGCTTTTCCTCTTTGACTTGTTGGGTTCTTGATGTAGTGACACTCATCAAAAATCACAAAGTACCCCTTGTATAAATGCCAATCCTTCGCAATTTTTCCGTACGACAGTTCGTTGTATATAATCTCAATGTTGTAATAGTCTGCCACACGTTGAATTTCTCTACTCCATCCACCTTCACGCAATTTGGCCGGAGGTTGAACAACAAGCAATGGTTCCCCTTGGTTATGTTTTAAATAGTGATGAAGAGCGAGGATGGTTTTTCCGGTTCCTGTATCAAGCGCGTATAACCAATTAGGTTTTGCTTTTTTCAGAACATCTTTTTGATAGCTGTAAAGCATGTCGTAATTCTGCAATCTTTCTTTGAACGTCTTCGACGCTGTAAGCGACAAATGCATAACCTCCACTTCTGTTAATCTCATCAATATTAAATTGCTGTAATGATGAAACAGTCCCGCCAGGCCGTTTCACTTCGATGCCTACAAAAACTCCATCTACACATGCGATGATGTCGGGAACCCCAGCCTTTTGGTACATCGACCCATGCACTTTCATGTACCAAACGCCCAGTCGATCAAGATATCGTTTGATTTGATTTTCAATGTGTTTTTCCAATTTATTGCTCATAATGCACGAGCTCCAAGCAAATCGATATCGGATTTTTTGGCTTTTCTTGCTTTGAGAACAAGATTTGTTTCTTCGTGTTCGTATTGTTTTAACTGCTGAGAAGAAATTTTTCGTTCTTCCACTAATTCAGCAACTCCGATTAAATTTAATTCAGATGTAGACTTACCTACATCGTTTGCAAGCTGTGACTTGTCAAATTTCTTGCTGATTTTTTGCTTAACGGAAAGTATATAAGGAACATTGTTTTTGTAAGCTAAAACGTTGCCGTTTTTTTGAATGTAATGAATGATTTGATTTGTTTTTTTATTAATTTGCTCCGTCACTTTATCGAGCTCACCTTTCAAATGAGCACGTTTTCTTTTCAATTCTTCAACTTCTTGAAATAATCCATTGATTTCGGATTGTTTAAAACGAACGCTCACATCAACATCCATTTGTGTGAACCTCCTTCTTCGTGATAAAATCACATTAGTATGGATATTATGCAGCCGTCTCACTCTCCCCAGTGAGGCGTTTTTCATTCGGCAATTTTGCGAGTAGCACCAAGATTTTCGGTAAGATACTGACGAATGTTTTCCTCGAGTACAATCTCGCCGTTCGGAAACTCGTAAATGGTATCACCGTAGAGAATTTCATCGCCGCAAGCATCTACACCCCAATGAGAACTTTCCCACTGAACAGGACGAACCATCGGATTTTCGACTTGCAAGTGCTGCACCTCCTCATACCCAATGCTTGTTCAGATTTTTGTAATATTCGAAGAGACCGCGTTTTTTTAGCTGATTGAGTTTCGTTCGTATCGTATGCTCTGTTTTCCCTAAGGCAAGTGAGATTGATTTTGGACCATCGATCTCATAAAATTTGCAAAGATATTCAAGGTCTGATTCAGTAAATGGTTTCCCTTGATTGTGATGAAATTCCGGATGGTACTTCATGCGACCCCAACGATCGTATTCAACCGGTATTTCATCCACCGAAATATCCTCCCTTCCGCGAATTTGTGCCATACTCGTCCCTCCTTTCGTATAGATTAGTAATGTGATAGATGTGCTAGTGCACATCGTCAAGTGCAAGAACGCTGTAAGGGGATGGGGAGGTGTCAGCGCTCCTGCACCTGACGACAGGCGCTAGGCCTATCGTGCTTGATGAATGATTCAAGCAATGGTACAATGAGTTTGTATATTGTATTCAGAGTTCAGATGACGGCTAGTGTTGGGACACTGGCCGTTTTTCTTTTGCAAAAACGCTTGTATAGCTTCTTTTCGTTTTTTTTCTTCTGCCGACAGCAACTCTCGATTTTCGCGTGCTTTTTGGCAAAATCTACGAACCTCTGAAACTTTCATAAGACGACTGGCAGTGAAGCAGATATTCATCATTCATCCCCCTTTCTCAAAATGACCGCAACATCAACACCGCGTTCTTTCATCATTTCAACGACTTGTAGCAATTTGTCGTGCTCCTCTTTTCTCCGCACCAATTCATCGAGGTCGCGTTTGCAGCGCAAGAACTCTTTCACCCATTTTTCCGCCTCGTCCAAGTCGTGCCCAAACTGAGCCACACGAGCACGGGCAAGGCAATAGTCGCAGCAATCGAGCAGTTGGGCCGCACGTTGCATATCGCCCGGGAGGACGTTCATTGCGAAACACCTCCCAGTGCTTTCGCTAAACGGATTGCCGGAACCAACAAATTTAACTCTTCCACGATGTCGATTGGCTTAACGTTTTTATCCCCTTTCGCTCTCCGATTTTCTACACGGCGCTTAATATCGACGTGATATTGAGCACCAAGCAAGTCATAAACCTTGTTGTATGCCTCGTCAAAGCCGATCTGCTCCCGTTTTGATAAAGCACGCACCGCGTCATTAAATTGTTTTCGCAACGGCATATTTACATCGACAAGCCCACGTTTTAAGTCCGTTACTTCATTGGAAGTGGCCGCAATCTTCTGTTTTGCTTCGTCAGCTTCCTTCTTAACAACCGCTAATTCTTGCTCTAGTTGCTTTTGTCTAAGTTCTAGTGAGACCAACGCTTGCAGTTGAGGACTCAACATCTGAATGTTGATCGCATTCTCCTTCACCCTGTAATACTCATCCACTAATCGCTCGTATGCTTCCCAGGCTTCGTCAGTGTTCAATGATTTCGCATGCAACCAAGCGCCTTTTTCGGTCCATAAGTAGAGTACTGTTGCATTTTTCGAACCATCCGCAATTTGCGTACGGTTTAAAAACTCTTGTTTTTCCGAACCTTGTAACGCAAAATAGTGTTTACCGAGCTTAAAGCGATCTTTGTTACGGTTAAAATTTTCGGAAATCCGTCTGTTATCCGTACCGTAATACTCAGCTAACTGGGAAGTTGTCAAAACACGTTGACCGTTTTGTTCAATTACCTTTAGATGCATTGCGCTTCCCCTCCACTGTATTAATGAATTTGATTAACTCTTTGTGTTTGTGTTTATACGCAAGCTGTTTAGTCGCCTTTAAGCGATATAAGCCATTTACCGTTGTGATAAGTAAACTCACTGTCCGGTACATCTTTGAAGATCGGGAATCGCTTTTTAAATTCCGCCAAATTAACTGGCTCCAACTGTTTCCCCTCCCTTTTTGTAGGATTTTCCTCCTTCTTGTCGAATGATGTTTAAGGTAAGGAGGTGAATTCCAATGAAACTAGACCAAGATTGCGTAAGAGATCTTTTACTCGAGCTAGAAAGCAAACTGTCGTTTAATCAGCCGATATTCATTGACGACTTCAAAGAACTAGAAACAGTTTCTAGCTATGGTTATGAAATTTCTGTCTACGCATTGCTGAAAATGATTGAAGCTAAATTTGTTAATGCTAACGTTACATACGCAGGAGACGAAATTTATCAGCTTGCTATTTCATCATTGACTTGGGATGGTCATCAATTTCTCGATACCATTAGAGACCATGAAGTTTGGAAAGAAACCAAAGCCGCAACCAAAAAATTATCTAGCGTCTCACTTTCCATCATTGCTACATTAGCCACAGAATTTTTAAAGAAAAAGCTGGGATTATAGCCTGTTATACTCTTGTAAAAAGTTATTGAACGCATCCAAAAACTTTGTGAACTTGTTGGGGGAGTAATCGTTACTGATAAAATTCAAGTGCAATGTAAGCTGGCTCTCCCCCACCGGTTCCAGATTTTCAGAAAATGTCGGGTTAGCAATCTCATATCCAGCAATCATAATTTGCGTTTTCGAGTTGGTCTTATCTTTTGGAATGTAATAAATACTCACGTTATTCACCTCCCGCTTGTCCGCTTTTCTTCCAAAAGGAATGCCTCATTCGAGACCAAAGCGTTCTGGATACTTTTTGAGTGCCTCTACCACCGTTCCAAGCATGACCGTTGATTCGTGTCTCACACCTGCTCCTTCCTCGAATGTCACTTCAGCGATGACGTTCCGGTCTAAATCCAGCACACACACTTCGTACAATGAAGGCGCAAAGGAAAACTCAAACACAGTCGCTTTGACAAAGAGTGGCTT
>NZ_FOJS01000074.1 GCF_900111865.1 Parageobacillus thermantarcticus
CCGACCGACGGGGCAGGCGATTTTCCAGCTGTTTCAATATGTGAACGTCGTCCTCCTGGAGCTGCCGGATGGACGCATCCAACGCTCACTGGATCGCTCCCTCACCCCTGAACAACGAAGGATTCTGCAGGGGTTGGGGCTGGATGAGAGCATTTACGTGTAACGTCATACGGAACGACCAGCGATGGTAAAAAAAGGATAGCCATCGCTCGTCGTGTTGGTCAAAAAGTTATTCTGAAAAACTAAATAAAAAATCCTTTGTTTTGACCTTGTTAGGGTGCGAAATGTGAGTTTTAACAAATCCATATCAGATATTTTTTCTGATTCGTTGATTTCCAGCACAATATTTTTTCGAGAAGAACATATTGACTTTAGTTTTTGCAAAAAATCGGGAAATGCCGGATGAACGATTGTCGAAGGATAAACGTTGATAAACAATGGAATAGATCGCATGTGAAATGAAGTTAAAGCATGATAAATTGAAAAAATATCTAATTCATATAACCTGCTTTGTTTCATGGCCAATTGAAAAAGCAACTCAGGATTCGGAAAAAACTCGCAGCGCAGTAAAGCTTCATATGCGAATACACGCGAATCTTTTAACGCGTAAATCGGCTGGAATACGTGATAAAACCTTTTATTGCGTATAATGCTATCTAAAAGTATAGCTTCCTGTAAAACTATCCTATTTTCGTCTGACATGCCGTTCCTCCTAACTTTGATGATGAAAATGGCTTATCTTTTCCGGTTAGGAATAATAGACTAGGCGTTTATGCCTAATATATTATACGGCATAGTTCTTTTTTTTTCGACATTTTTTGATAAAAAATATTTTTTTGTGTTTTTTAGTCTCATGGACGGCAGAGCAAAGGGGCTGGCGTATGGACGATAAAAAAGCGGGATTGGACGGCTGTTTTAATGCATATAGTTGAAATCAGTTGGAAACGGTTATATAATGGATACATAAGTATCTTGTATTGCAAGGTACATTTTCTTTTATCAACTATCTTGTATTGCAAGGTATATGAGGAGTTGAAAACATGTCGCTAAGAAGCCAGTTGTTAAAAGGAGTGTTGGAAGGGTGCATTTTAGCCATTATTAAACAGGAATCTGTGTACGGCTATGAACTGTCGGTAAAGCTGCAGCAATTTGGCCTCAATGACGTAAGCGAAGGTTCCATTTATCCGCTGTTGCTTCGCCTGCAAAAAGCGGGGTTGATTGCGGGAGAAATGCGCGACTCCCCTTCAGGCCCGAAGCGGAAATATTATCATCTGACAGAAAAAGGGGAGGAAGCGCTGCAAGACTTCATCACCGAGTGGGAGAGCATTCGCAATCCAGTCGAGAATATTTTGCGAGGGGGAACATCGAATGAACGCGAAAGATTTGGTCAAACTTAACAATGAGAAGCGGAAACAGTTAAATGAACATAATCGAAACTACTATGAGGATATGCTTGTTTATATCCGCTCCCATTTGTTGCTATCGGAACAGCAAAGCGAAGAATTGTTGATCGAATTGTTAGACCATTTATTGGAGGCACAGAAGCATGGCAAAAGTGCGGAAGATGTATTCGGCAAAGATCCGAAAGCGTATTGCGATGAGTTGATTCGTCAGCTGCCAAAGGAAAAAAAGAAAAATATATATGCTTTTGTTGGCTACTTAATGATCCAATTATTCGCTCTCATTACCTTGGCGACAGGTGCAGTGGAACTGGTAGCAGAGCTGTTTACAGACGTGGATGATACCGTGTATCTTGGAAAAGCGTTTGTTCTTTTTGTTATTAACTTTGCTATTATTTTGTTAGGGGTTGCTATCATCGTACTCTGGATTAGAAAATCTACTTTTCGTGATGATTCGAACACATTTAACAGTAAGGTAAAGACGTTCTTGATCGTATGGTTTATTTTTTGCATTGTCTTCGGTATGTTTGTTCTAGTGGAAAGACTTGTCCCTGAATTTGGTTACCGTATCGAAGCGGGAGGAATGGTTCGCATCCTTTTCGGCTTACTTGTATTAGCTGTGACATGGCTGCTCAATAAGAAGTTTCGCATTACAAAATAATTAGATGATAAGCGGCATTCTTTCATGTTGCCAAGTTCATTTGTTTGAATACCAGTATAGTGATTCGCTACAATAAGATGGAAACATAAATTTTGCTTTCTAGTTGTTGATGCAACGGAGAGCTTAAACCGAGGTGCATATACGATGAAAATAGAAGTTTGGTCCGATTTTGTCTGCCCATTTTGCTATATTGGGAAACGTCGGCTGGAAAAAGCGCTTGAGCAGTTTCCGCATAAAGACGAAGTCGAAGTGGTGTTTCGCAGCTTTGAGTTGGATCCTAATGCGAAAAAACATTATGATATGACGATTCACGAAATCATTGCACAAAAATATGGCATTTCGGTGGAAGAAGCGAAAAAGGTCAATGCCGATATTGGCAGACAGGCAGAGTCGGTCGGGCTGACGTTTCGTTTTGACACGATGAAGCCGACGAATACGTTTGACGCCCACCGACTTGCTAAATATGCGGAAGAACGAGGAAAACTTCGAGAAATGACAGAACGGCTGTTTCGCGCCTATTTTACCGATTCGCAACGGCTTAGCGACTATGATGTGCTTGTCGAGTTGGCTACCGAAGTAGGGCTGGATCGCGACGAAGTGAAGCAAGTTCTCGAAAGCGGCCGCTATAGCGATGAGGTGAGAAAGGACGAGGCGGAGGCCGCTCGTTTTGGTGTCCGGGGCGTGCCGTTTTTTGTGCTGAACCGAAAATACGCGATTTCCGGTGCGCAGCCGACGGAAGTGTTTATGCAGGCGCTTAAAAAAGTATGGGAAGAGGAAAACGCCAATTCGCCATTGCAGCCGCTCGCATCGGATGGAGGAGGACAATGCATGGACGGCAGCTGCCAAATACAATAGGCGAACGTACAAAAAACAACCAGACAGAAAACCGTCTGGTTGTTTTTTCATTATCCGCGTTGGACAAACAAAGGCAAGTCGGTATGTCCCATTTCGCGGACGTATACGAACAGCTGCCCTTTATGGTGGATTTCATGGTCCATCGCCATTTGCAAAAATTGCCCTGTTGGGATTTTCGCGCCGAATACGTTCGTGAGATCTAACACGCGCTCAAAATCTTCGTCGGAAAGAGATTCCAGCAATAGCTTTGTTTTTTCTGTATATGTTTGGGCAAGCTTTTGCAAATTGGTTTCCGTTTCTTCGACTTTTTGTGTAAACAGCGTTGGATCTCCATGTTTGGCGGCGTTGGCGAATTTATAAAAGCTGAAAAGAATATGGGTGACTAAATCTTTTGCTGGCATCGAAGTCGGTGTCGGTTTGTAGTCATAATGCTTTTCTTCGATTTTGTTTATTAATTCGACCGTGACGTTGCGATGGGATAAAAAATATTGCGTAAATTGTTTTGCGCGGCTCATATGCGTTTCCTCCTTTTTGGAATTTGTGTCCGTTTTTGATTATATCACAAGAAGGGTACGACACCGCTAGTAAGGAGGATTGGCTTGACGATTCTGACACTTTCCGCGTCGATGCTGTTATGCGTCATGGCAACGCTGTCCCGATCCCTGTTTCGTTTTCATTTTTTTATAGACCGTTATCCGTTACGGTTTTCTTCAATATGATTATCCTAATGTGAGATGCTCGTATTATTTAGAAAAGGATAATAAAATCGAGCTGAAACTAGCAAAAAGATAAGTTCAGATTGCAAGCCTGCCGCAATTTATGAAGAGCGGACAGGCTTTTTTGATGGTTTGTCCCAAGGCACAAGCCGTTGCGAAACTCCTCCCTTTTCATAGAGTATATCGAAGTTTTGCCAGAAGGAGGAGAGCGAATGTTTGGATATTCCATCGTTCAACTGGCGCGTAATTACGCACAGAAATTAGACCGTCCTTTGCGTCATTATATGGTCAGCATGAACAAACCTTTTCTATATACTCCTTGTGTTATGCACAAACAGATAGAAAGATGGATGAAAAAGACGAAAAAAATTCCGGTCATCATTCATTTTCACGAAGAAAACGGCATTTTTGCTCTTAAAGAAATCGAAAAACAGCACTTCCGCATGAAAATTCATCATCAATTCCGCTATATTCCTTCATGCAGCGCCGAAGTAACTCCGCAAGCGTTGGAGCAAATTTTGCAGCGGCACGATGTAAAAAAAGTATACTTAAACCGAAAAGTAAGCGCGCTATTAAATAACGCCGTTCCGTCCGCTAATGCCAAAAACGTCGCCATTAATGGAACGACATTGAGCGGAAAAGGCGTTACGATCGCGATTGTCGACACAGGGATTTATCCGCATCCTGATTTAGAGGGACGGATTGTCGAGTTTGTCGATTTTGTCAACGGGCGTACGGCGCCATACGATGATAATGGACATGGCACCCATTGCGCCGGGGACGCAGCGGGGAACGGTTCGGTTTCTTCCGGATTGTACGCGGGCCCCGCGTATGAGGCCAATGTGGTTGGGGTGAAAGTGCTTAACAAGGTGGGGGCAGGAAGGCTTGATACAATTATTCGCGGCATTGAATGGTGCATGCAATACAACGAAATGAACAAAGACGGAAAAATCGATATTATTTCATTATCATTAGGAGGGGAATCGTATCCATTTCCAGAAGAAAATGACGATCCGCTTGTGCAAGCGGCAGAAAAAGCATGGGACCATGGCATCGTCGTCTGTGCGGCAGCTGGAAACGCGGGGCCGGAATATCGAACGATCTCAAGCCCGGGCATTAGCGATAAAATCATTACGGTTGGCGCTCTAGACGACCGCAATACGGCAGAAACAAGAGCAGATGACGAAATTGCCGATTTTTCGAGCCGTGGCCCTACTTACTATGGAGTGAACAAACCGGATGTTGTTGTTCCAGGGGTCCATATTATTTCTTTGCGCGCGCCAAAGTCTTTCCTTGATAAATATCAAAAACAAAATCGCATCGGGCAATATTATACGATCATGTCGGGAACGTCGATGGCGACGCCGATCTGCGCCGGCATTGTCGCGTTAATGCTTCAATATAAGCCGGATGCAACGCCTGATGAAATTAAAAGGGCGTTAAAAGAAGGGGCCGATTTATGGAAAGATCGGGATCCGAATATATACGGAGCGGGATATGTCAACGCGAAAAGAGCGATTGAGCTGTTGGCGAAATAAAAAAGGGAAGCGGTTATTTGCTTCCCTTTTCTTCATCTTCGCGGTTGTTGTAATCGTATTTGGTAGGGTCGACCGGTTTGAATCCTTTTGGCGTGTAGAATCGCAGCAAGTCTCCGTATACGACTTTGTCCGAAAGATCGAGTTTTGTGCGGGCGATTTGTTCTAACTGTTTAATTTCCGGAGTTTCTGGAATTGGTTCGCCCGTTTTCGAATCATAATATTTTCCGTTTACTGCCGTAACAGTCGGAGTGACAAAGTCACCGTTACGGAACGGCACGATTTCTTGATGTTCCGGTGACAACAAGTCTGTGCCGAAGTGAACGTAGTTTTTCGTGTCGATTCCCAATAAGTGAAGAACGGTTGGCAATAAATCAATTTGTCCGCCGTATTGATGCATAATTCCGCCTTTGACGCCAGGGACGCGGATAAATAAAGGCACTCGCTGCAATTGCGCGTGTTCAAACGGCGTAATTTCTTTTCCTAACACTTGTGACATCGCTTTGTTATGGTTTTCGGAAATACCGTAATGGTCGCCATATAAAATGATGACAGAACGATCATACAAACCGGATTTTTTCAGATAATCAAAGAACTCTTTTAACGCTTCATCCAAATAGCGGGCCGTTTGGAAATAACGGTCCACCGAGCCATCGCCCGTATCCGCCGGTTCGATCGTCGCGTCTTCTTCGCTGATCGGATAAGGGAAATGGTTCGACAACGTGATAAATTTTACATAAAACGGCTCTTTTAGCGATTCGAGCAACGGAATCGACTCTCTAAAGAACGGTTTGTCTTTTAATCCGTAATTAAGCACATCACGATCGTTCATATCGTAGTAGCTTGCGTCAAAGAAATGGTCGAAACCGAACGATTTATAAATTTCGTCGCGGTTCCAGAACGTTTTATAGTTGCCGTGGAATACGGCCGTCGTATATCCTTGCTGGGAAAGAATAGCCGGCGCTGCGTGATACGTGTTTTGCCCTTTTGTTGTAAACACCGCTCCTTGCGGCAATCCAAACAATGAGTTTTCTAACATAAACTCGGCGTCCGACGTTTTTCCTTGCCCAGTTTGATGGAAAAAGTTATCAAAATAAAACGTATGCGGATCACGCGTAAGCGAGTTTAAAAACGGCGTTACCTCTTGACCGTGCAATTTATAGTTAATCAAAAAGTTTTGGAACGATTCCAAATGAATGTAGATCACGTTCATTCCTTTTGCGACACCGAAATACTGTGGATTCGGTTTCGCATATGTTGCTTGCACATGGTTTAAAACCGTCGTAATATCGCTTTTATTCGCAAAAGCGCGCTGTGTCGACGATTTCATGCTTTGCACAGCGTCATAAATCAAATAGTTGTAAACGCCTAAATATTTTACGATATAATTGCGGTCAAACGTTCTTGTCAGCAATTGCGGACGGTCCATTTCCGCCAACGCGAGGTTCACGCTGAAAATGAGCGCGGCAATGGCGAACACGATGCTTTTTTTATAACGCCCGACTTGGACCGTCGGCAACGAAAAACGTTTGGAAGTGACAATGGCAATTAAGATCATCGTATCTAAAAAGTAGAAAATATCGTACCACTTGATTAATTCCCAAATGCTGCCACCCAAATCTCCAAAGTTTTTCGTTTGTGTTAGCGTCGGCAACGTAATAAAATCGCTAAAGAAACGGTAGTATACGATGTTGGCGTATAAAATAAACGATAAAATGAAATTAATGATAATGAGCCAAATATATGCCCGCTTTTCTCGAGCAAGCAACGCTAATCCAAAAAAGAAGACTGCGGAACTGATTGGGTTAATGAACAATAGAAATTCCTGCATGGAATTGCTAATGCCTAAATTAAATTCAGCTTGATAAGCGACATATGTCTTCATCCAAAACAAAAATACGGCAAAAATAAAAAAACCAATATATTGGTCAGGGAGAGAACGGTATTTTTCTAATAGCTTTTCGCCAATCCTCTTCACGCCCTCTTCGCCTCCTTGTTCGTTATTCAAGCGTTTGGCGCAAGTGACTACGAATATATGAACAACAGCTGCACAAGCGAAGTGCAGCGTGCAAAAACGTTAAACCATATTTTACGTTGAAAAATCTTTACGTCAAGTAGCATAATACCTATTTTATATAAAGTCAAATGGAATGTTTTTATCATATTTCCACTCCATTTTGCCCTTTTCCTCCGCCGACCGCCTCCTTTTTCTTTTGAACAAGCACTTCTCTCTGTTGTATATAGACGAAAAAGAAAGATAAATAGTTTCATAATGTGATGTAAAAAAATTTTTTATGTGGGGATATATGGATGGGATCAAGTCCGCGAAATTGTGTAAAAACAAAACGGTAAAAAGCGATTTTATTTTCCCATCATCTTATTTACTGTGCTAGTAATGGAATTTTACACAATAATTTGGACTTGACC
>NZ_FOJS01000027.1 GCF_900111865.1 Parageobacillus thermantarcticus
TCCCGCTTCAAGCGCGTGAAGGGCATAGCCCAGCGATAAGCGGGAGATGAATTTCGATTGGCGTTAGCCAAAACGCATGATAAACTAAATGTATACCATGTTCTTTGATAAGTGGCTATATGGGGTTGAGTGGACAAATGAGTCGGCGAAAACCAAGCAGATCCTTCCACTCGTAAAATAGCCAAGGTGCAAAAGAACTTCTGTCACATCGGACACCTAGGGTTGGGACGACCCGAAGTTACGCTCAGGGAGACGAAAGGTTGCTCTCGTCGTGGAACTGAGAAGCTCCCACTTCAAGCAAAGCTAAGTGGGAGTAGTTCACTTGGACCGCTAATAAATGACGGCATACGTTTCCTCCTTTATTGATATGCTTACTGTTAGTGTATGAAAAAAAGAGAAAACGGTTAAACGCGCGATGGATGTCCAGACGAATCGATTTTTTTGTCATATGATAGTAAATAAAAATATAAAGGGGAATGGATATGCCGGCGACGATTATCGGAGGAATTAAAGTAACGAGTGTAAGCGGAAACGGGACTGTAAACATGGGGGATGTGCTGCAAATCGCTCCAAAAAGTACAACGAAAGCAAACTCGGGAGCGGGGGGAGGAAATACAGGCGATTTTTTGCAGACAAATACATTTTGCAGTGTAACAAATACGTTTGATCCTGATGTAAAAGATGCTGGAGTACGTGGAAATAATTAGATGGCTATATGAAAAAAGGCCATCTTTTTCTTTTTATAACATAGTGTAATCATCGAAAATTGTGTATAATATAATTGCGAATTTTCTAAAATATTTTGTGGGGGATGGGATAATGAGCGTACCATTAGTATTAACACAATTTTTAGATAGGGCTGTTTCACTATACGGGGAGAAAACGGCAATGATATGCTCCGGGCGCGCGTTCACGTACAGCCAATTAAATGAGCGCGTAAATCGGCTTTCTCACGGTCTAAAACAATTAGGGGTAGAAAAAGGGGATCGGGTCGCATATTTGGCGCCAAATACGTTGGAAATGTTAGAAGGGTTTTACGGCGTGTTTCAGCTTGGAGCGATTATGGTTCCGCTGAACACCCGCCTGAAGCCGGATGATTATTTGTTTATTTTAAATCATAGCGAAAGCAAAGTATTGTTTGTTGATCAAGATTTATATCATTTAATCGCGCCAATTAAGGAGAAGCTGCAGACGATAAAGACGATTATTGTTCATCAAAAAAATGCGGAAACAAATGAAATCGCTTACGACGAATGGCTGGCGCAACATCCTAGCACGCCGTTTGACCGGCCGGACATTGACGAAAACGATGTATGCAGCCTTTTATATACAAGCGGAACGACAGGAAATCCGAAAGGAGTCATGTTGACGCACCGCAACAATTATCTTCACGCGTTAGTGTCGATGCATCATCTCCGCGTTTCCGACGAAGATACGTATTTGCATATATTGCCGATGTTTCATGTAAACGGATGGGGAGCGCCGTTTTATTATACGGCAAACGGAGCGACGCAAATCGGTTTAAGGAAAGTCGATGCAAAAGTGATTTTTGACTATATTCAAACATATAAAGTTAGCGTCATGCATATGGCGCCGACCGTATTAAACATGCTTTTACAGTATTATGACGAACATAAGCCGGTTATCAACCATCCGGTTCGCGTTGTGATCGCGGGTTCTGCGCCGCCGCCATCATTTGTCACGCGCGTGGAACAAGATCTCGGCTGGGAATTTATCCAAGTGTACGGCATGACAGAATCTTCCCCGCTTAACACGATTTCTACGATCCGCTCTCATTTGCGCGATTTGCCGCTTGAAAAACAATATCGCATGAAAGCGAAAGCAGGTTATCCGATGATCGGCTGCGAGGTAAAAGTGGTGGACGAACGCGGCGATGAAGTTCCGCATGACGGAAAAACGATCGGTGAAGTCGTCATAAGAAGCAACAATGTGATGAAAGGGTATTGGAAAAACCCAGAGGCGACGATGGAGACGATCCGCAATGGCTGGCTATATACCGGCGATATGGGAACGGTAGATGAATATGGATACATCGACATCGTCGATCGGAAAAAAGATATCATTATCAGCGGTGGAGAAAATATTTCTTCCATTGAAGTAGAAGGTGTTTTATATGAACATCCAGCGGTGCTGGAAGCGGCGGTTATCGCTGCGCCGCATGAAAAATGGGGAGAAACGCCGCACGCATTTGTCGTCGTTCGCCCTGGACATAAAGTGACAGAGCAAGAGCTGATTGCCTTCTCACGCGAAAAATTGGCGCATTTTAAAGCGATCACCGGCGTCACGTTTGTCGATGAATTGCCAAAAACAGCATCGGGAAAAATTCAAAAAGTGCATTTGCGCAAACGGTATTGGGATTCTGTCGGGAAAACGGGGCGTTACGTTAATTAGTATAGAGCGATGAGCCATTGCCAAAGCGGACCGATATCGGATTGCGGAAGCGGAGTGGTTTGATAAGGTTAGTTTCAACTGTTGTTATTTGCAGTTATTACCAATTGAGGTGTCAGCTATTATACACTTGGCGGCGATTTTTCGGATCGGTCCGCTTGAATGGCTTAAAGAAAAAAAGCGGTTCTTTCCCAAATAAAAAGTCCCTCCTAATGCGGCTGCATTACTGAGGGACGGGTGAGGAAGAGGATTCTATCGGCGCTGTTTCCCGCAAATACCGGTTAATTAGTTCGTCCAATTCTTGGCTACATTGAATCGTTTCTTTGGCAGTAAATCCGTGCGTCAACGCCAATTCGATCATTTGTTGTCGCTTTTCCTCGATTAAAATAATGACCATTGTATTCACCATCAATCTTTTTAATGGTAGAGGAATTTTTCTTTCTTCTCTTGCATCCATTGCATAATGAAATTTTTATTTTAGGATAAGCGATCCCTGCGTCTTGCCAGCGATATTATAAAACAATGGTTTTTCTAAAAGAATGTCACGGGAATTTACGAGTGAAAGGAGCTAAACATTATTATACATATGGCGACGAAAAAGGAAAGGTATTCGTTAAAATAAGTGATAATTTTACTAATTTAGACAAAATTCAACAAACGGTAGGAATTTCCGTGAACAGAGAGAATATAAACAAGTGCGTATATTTCGATGGAAAGGAGATTTTGCGGTGAGATTTGTTACAGCGCAGCGCGGCAACGAAGCATTTGTTGGAGTAATGGAGCAAGAGGGGAAGGTCGTTCATTTACGTCTTGCCGAACAGGCGATGCGTCAGCGTACAACGATTCCTTCGTCATTATTGGAATGCATTGAGTTAGGGGATGAGTTTCTTCAGCAAGCGAATGAAATTGTTGCATGGGCAAAAGAAAATCCGTCTGCACAATACGTGTATGCTTTACATGACGTTCGGTTGCTTGCGCCGATTCCACGTCCAGCGAAAAATATTTTTTGCGTTGGAAAAAATTATGTCGATCACGCCATTGAATTAGGAGGAAAGTCGGATATCCCGCAGCATCTCATTGTATTTTCGAAAGTGCCGACAACCGTCATCGGACATGAGGAAACGGTGTTGCGCCACGCTGATGTGACGGACGAATTGGATTACGAAGGAGAACTGGCGGTGGTGATCGGCAAGCGCGGAAAGGCGATCCGCAAAGAAGAAGCGCTTGATTACGTATTTGGTTACACGATTATCAATGACGTGACAGCAAGGGATTTGCAGGAACGGCATCAACAATATTTGCTCGGAAAAAGTTTAGATACGTTCTGTCCGATGGGGCCATGGATCGTCCATAAATCACTCATTGAAAATCCAAATAAGCTGCAAATTGAGACGAAAGTAAATGGGGAAATAAGACAAAAAGCAAGTACAGAACAATTTATTTTTAATGTCGAGACAATTATTGAAACGATTTCTCGCGGAATTACGCTAGAACCGGGCGATATTATCGCAACTGGAACGCCGGCGGGAGTCGGAAAAGGAATGAAACCGCCGCGCTTTTTGCAAACAGGCGATGTCGTCGAAATTACAGTCGAAGGAATCGGAACGTTAAGAAATAAAATCGGAGAGTAAGAAAAAACGGGGCGTTTCTGTTTATCTGCCCCGTTTCGCTTTTATGATTGAGCAAACACTTTTTTCACGCGTTCTATCGCCCAGTCGAGTTCTTCTTTTGTAATGATGAGCGGCGGGGCAAAGCGAATGACGGTATCGTGCGTTTCTTTGCACAACAGCCCTTCTTGCTTCAATTTTTCGCAATATGGACGAGCGGAAGTATGAAGTTCCACGCCGATAAACAATCCTCTTCCCCGCACTTCTTTAATGTCTGGATGCCGGATTTCCCGCAGTTTTTGGATGAAGTAACTCCCTAATTCTAACGAGCGTTCCGTTAATTTTTCTTCTATAATTACGTCCATTGCCGCGATCGATACCGCGCATGCAAGTGGATTTCCGCCGAATGTCGAGCCGTGCGAACCAGGATTAAATACGCCGAGAATATCGCGGTTTGCTGCTACGCAAGAGATAGGAAACACACCCCCACCCAGCGCTTTCCCGAGGATGTACATATCGGGGACGACGTTTTCCCAATCGCAAGCAAACAGTTTTCCGGAGCGGCCGAGGCCAGATTGAATCTCATCAGCGATGTAAAGAACGTCATTTTCTTTACATACATCGTACGCTTCTTGCAAAAATCCTTGTGGAGGAATGCGGACGCCAGCTTCCCCTTGGATTGGTTCAAAAATAAACGCGGCAGTGTTTTTTGTAATCGCTTTCTTTAATGCGTTTATGTCGCCGTATGGAATAACTTTAATGCCCGGAAGCATCGGGCCGAAACCACGTCGATATTCCTCGCTTGAGGACATCGATACCGCTGTCATCGTTCGGCCGTGGAAGTTGTTTTCGCAAACGATAATTTCCGCTTTATCTTTTTCTACTCCTTTAACGTCGTACGCCCAGCGCCTTGCTGCTTTAACAGCGGTTTCTACCGCTTCCGCGCCTGTATTCATCGGCAAAACCATATCTTTACCTGTTAATTTCGCGACTTTTTCATACCATGGGCCTAGCTGGTCATTATGGAACGCACGCGAAGTTAACGTGAGGCGATCGGCTTGCTCTTTTAGCGCTTGGATAATTTTCGGATGGCGATGCCCTTGGTTGACCGCCGAGTAAGCGCTTAACATATCGATATAGCGATTGCCTTCTAAATCTTCTACCCATACTCTTTCTCCTTTAGTGAGAACAACTGGAAGAGGATTGTAATTGTTGGCGCCATATTGTTCTGTTAAACGGATCATTTCCGTTGTTTTATTCATGCCGCTTCCTCCCTAATAGATTGTTGTTTTTTTCATTATAGCAGAAAAGGAATATGAATGTCAGAAAATTCAATGATATGCGCAAGCGCATCTGTATAAACATTTGTCTGCGCGCCAATATGTGGATGAAGTCTGCAGTTTTGTGTAAAAAGAAACGGCAAAAAGTAGTTTGACTTTCCCGAGACTTAAATTCGCTAGACGGAGGACGAATTTTTCCACAAATAATCAGGGCTTGATATAATCAAGTTTGCGAAACTGTGTAAAAACAAAACGGTAAAAAGCGGTTTTATTTTCCCGTAATCCAAGTCTACTGAACTGGCAGGGGAATTTTACACAATAATTTGGATTTGACCCTTGACTTCAATATGCAGGAAACGTTTCACGTGTATAAAGTTTGTTTTTTCATATCTATGCATGCTATGATGGTAATGAATTGTCGGAAAAAAGGAGGAACGATATGACACACGCGCATATTACAAGTTGGCTGATCACTATTCTATTATTTTTGATCGTCGTTTCATTACAGCGTTCTGGATCTTCGAAGGCAAAAATCGTGCAAATGGTGCTCCGACTGTTTTACATCTTTACGATTATAACAGGAGTTCTTTTATTACATAGCATCGCTTCAATTTCCCTCTTGTATGTTATCAAGACGATTGCCGGCTTATGGTTAATCGGAGCAATGGAGATGGTTTTAATCAGCATGAAAAAAGGAAAAAGCGCGAAAGCTGCATGGACTCAATGGATCATTGCGCTTGCGCTTGCACTATTTTTAGGATTATCACTACCGCTAGGATTCGATATTTTTTGAAACAGGCGGCGATTCCATATGGAATTGCCGCTTTTGCATATAGAAAAAATGTGGTATGTTAGTAGAAAGAATATTTTGCAAATTTTTCTAACATTCGCATAAGTGTGGTGAAACATAATGAACGTGTATCGCCTTCATTGCCATGATGCAAAACAATTGCATGACTTTATCGCACAGCACCACCTTGCCCAACATAAACATATTTTTGTGCAAATAGCAGCGCATAAAGCGGAACAGCGCAAGCTTCGTGAAATGATTGAATTGATTTGTCGCTGTCTTCCGCAAGCGCAGCTATTTGGAATGACATACGGCGAATCTTTCGGTTCCTGCGATCGGTTTTTCATCTGTTTTACGGTGTTTGAAAAAGTTAGCGTTCACTCTGTGTTGCTGCCATATAAAGAGTTTGCCAATGAACTTGAGATTGCGACATATATTTCGGATGCGCTTATCACGGAAGAAACGAATCTTCTTCTTTTATTTGCTGATCAAGAAAGCAATTTTCATTCACTTATTCGCCATATACCGTTGGCAAACGATCAAACCGTTGTCATTGCAGGGCGAATGAAGGAAGGAGAGCGTTTGTTTTCGCATGAAGGAATTGTCGCTGGCGGCATGATCGCGATTAGTTTTAACGGTTCTTCTTTGCGTGTTCAACCATCGCATCCGTTTTTATGGGAACCGGTTGGCGTCACTTTTCGAGTCACGAAATGTAGCGGAAACAAAATATACGAGCTTGATGGGAAAAAAGCGGCAAGATTGTTGCAACGTTATTTAGGAAAGGCATTTATCGATCGCTTGCCTTTTTCAGGAGCAGAGTTTCCATTCGTTATGGAGAAAAATGGGAATAAACAATGTTTATCGATTGTCAAAGCAAATAAGGATGGTTCGATTGAAATAAATGGTCGCGTCGATCAAGGAGAAACCGTTAAGCTTAGTTTCGTTCATTTGCCGTCACTGTTTTGGCGTATGTCTGATGAATTAACGAAATTAGCGAAAAAGCCAGTGGAAGCGATTTTTTTCTATCGAAGTGCGGCCGTGCAAGGTTATGCATATCCCGCGCTGCAGCAAGTAACTGCGACGTTGGAGCAAGTTGCCCCTACTTTTGCGCCGTTTACGTTTGCGGAGTTAGTAATCAAAGACAGATATGATCCTATACGTTCAGCGACGTTTAGCATTGTCGCGTTATCGGAAGGAAATCATCACAAAGCCAATAGCGGAGTTTCCGTTTCTTTATCGATTCCAAAAACTTTGCAAGGGGTAATGACGCTTGCGCATTTACTATCCGCCAATTCCCGGGAAATGGAGCGGCTTCGCGTTCGCTCACAAATATCGCAATCACTTTTTGAACATAATACAGATATTGTATATTCTACTGATTTGCATGGCAATTTAATGAACGTGAATCCCGCGTTTGAGAAAGTGCTTGGTTACAAAAGAGAGGAAGTTTTGCATACGAACGCTTTAAAATACATCCATCCGAACGATGTGCGCCGCGTCAGCATGCATTTTTACCGGGCGTTGCGCGGAAAAATCCAATATTATAATTTGGAGATCCCGACAAAATCAGGGAAAACGTTATTATTTCAAATTAAGAACGTTCCGATTGTTGTTGATGGGAAAAAAGTAGGAATTTATGGAATTGGCAGGGATATTACCGAACAGAAAAAAGCGGAAGAAAAAATTTCATATTTAGCGTATTATGACCCCGATACCCATCTACCAAATCGGACAAAGTTTATGGAAACCATCGGCGAACAGTTGGAAAAGGCAAAGCGAAAAAATAGAAAGCTAGCGATTGCATTAATCGATTTAGACCGTTTTAAGCGCATTAATGATAGCGTAGGGCATTATGCAGGAGATGAGATTTTAAAACAAGTTGTTCAACGCATCCTTCATGTTTTGCCGATGGGGGCATATTTAGGAAGATTTCATGGAGATAAGTTTTGTTTGCTTTTGACAGGGAAAATCAATTCAAAAAGAGTGTTTGAAACAGCAACTCGTATTTCCAAAGAAGTGATGAAGCCAATTGTGTATGAAGGAAAAGAATTTTTTATTACGGCAAGCATCGGAATCAGCTTTTATCCAAACGATGGAGTCGATACACATTCGTTGTTAAAAAACGCGGATATCGCTGTAAACAGGGCAAAGCAGTGCGGAGGAAACCGCGTTCAATTTTATTCTGCAGAAATGAACGATGAAACGTTGCACCGTTTAGAAATGGAAAGATATTTGCGTAAGGCGCTGGAAAAACGAGAGTTTTTTCTATGCTACCAGCCGATTATTGATATAAATACGGGAGAAATTGTCGGAAACGAAGCATTAGTTCGCTGGCGCCATCCGAAGCTGGGGCTTGTTAGGCCGGATCAATTTATTTCATTGGCAGAAGAAACGGGGCTTATTCATGAAATTGGAAGGTGGGTATTGGCAACAGCTTGTAAGCAAACAAAACAATGGCAAAAATCAGGTAATAAACAACTCTCTATATTTGTCAACGTATCAGCCGCGCAATTTCAGCATGAAAGTTTTATTGATGATGTAAAACAGGCGTTAGCGCAATCACGGCTCTCTCCGAATTGTTTACACTTAGAATTAACGGAAAATTCTATGCTTCGCAATCTTCATCACAGCATTCAAGTAATGAAAGAATTACAGCGGATCGGCGTCGGCATTGCGATTGATGACTTTGGCAGCGGATACGCTTCTTTTAGTTATTTAAAAAATTTACCGGCAAACATATTGAAAATCGATCGCTCTTTTATTAAGCAGCTCCATACAAACTCTTCCGATATCGCTATTGTAAAAGCGATCATTACGATGGGGCACGGGTTAGGGCTAAAAATAGTGGCCGAAGGGGTTGAAATGGGCGAACATCTCCAATTGCTAAAAACGCTTGATTGCCATTACGCGCAAGGATATGCGTTATATCGGCCGGCAACTGCGGAGGAGTTGTCAACGTATATAATGATAAGCCCAAAATAAAACGGGGAAAGACGATGCTCTTTCCCCGTTATCCAAATTGCGCGCAAACAAACCGTTTTCCGGTATTAAACGTGATTTCAAAGCGGTCTTTGCATGTGTTTCCACGCTCATAGTAATGTTGGACATTGCTGACGAGTTCGGTGTTATCGTAAATGATAAAATTAACGCCTGCATATTTTTCAAATAATAACCCATTATAGCAGTATAAGCAATCGTATAAAGAAAAGCCGTGTTCATTTAACCATTGCACAAAACGAATAAACGTTTTGTCGGAAAGCGATTCGAGCCATTGCTGATAAGCGTATGGAAGCCGCTTCCGAAAACGGACGCGATCGCCGTGTTGCAGGGGAAAAGAGCCGATGCCTATATCGACGATCCCGCCTGTTTGGAGATGGCCACATATCCAATCGCCGTAACGGAAAACCTCTATATTATTCCCTTCTGTCATTTCCTCTAGCAATGACGATTCCTCATCTTCGTCATCAAAAAAGATCCACTCATCGTTTATAAATTCTATTGTTCCTTGCGTATAGGCGCGTTTTTGTTCGTTCATCAATGGAAGGCGACGTTCGATATCCAATTTTCCTTCTCCTCCTTTATTTTCTGTTTTGCCAGATTGTTCCCGATTTATACGCATCGTTCTTGCGATCGGACAATTCATCGAAATGAGAAGTGCTGCATAAAATGGAATTATGCCAATACGGAGGGTGCTAAATAAAAAGAACTGCGGGTAAAAAAATACTGCGGCGCGGACGAAACAGGATGGCTGTCGCAGCTAGACAGAAATGGAGATCGGAACGAGTTAAATAACTTTTTCCTATCTATAAAGAAAGGATTGGTTCATATGTGTGGTATCACCGGTTGGGTTGATTTTCAGCGCGATTTGCGAACAGAAAAAGAAACGATCTTTAAAATGACAGAAACATTGGCGAAACGCGGACCTGACGATACGAATGCTTGGTTTAGCGAGCATGCTGCATTTGGGCATAAGCGCCTTATTGTTGTTGACCCAGCAGGTGGCAAACAGCCGATGACAAGAATGAAACACGGGTATCGTTATACTGTTTGTTATAACGGAGAGCTGTACAACACGGAAGATATTCGTAAAGAATTATTAAAAAAAGGGTATACGTTCCGAGGGCATTCAGATACGGAAGTATTGTTAAACGCTTATATGGAGTGGAAAGAACGTTGCGTCGACTATTTGAACGGAATTTTCGCTTTTGCGATTTGGGATGAACAGCGCGAACAGCTATTTTTAGCGCGAGACAGACTTGGCGTAAAACCGCTTTTTTACCGGTATGCTCGTGATAGCATTTTATTTGGTTCGGAAATGAAGGCGATTTTGGCGCATCCGGATGTAAAAGCGGAAGTGGACTACGAAGGATTAGCGGAAGTGTTTGGGCTGGGCCCATCGCGGACGCCGGGGCACGGGGTGTTTCGTGGAATGAAAGAATTGCGCCCGGCGCATGCGTTAACGTTTTCCCGCAACGGAATAAAAGTATGGCGCTACTGGAATGTGCAAAGTGATGTGCATAGAGATTCGCTAGATGAAACAGCAGAAAAACTGCGCTTCCTTCTTATTGACGCTGTTACGCGCCAGCTTGTTTCCGATGTGCCCGTTTGCACATTTTTATCAGGCGGGATTGACTCGAGTTCCATTGCCGCCATTGCTGCAACGGCGTTTGCGAAAGAAGGAAGAGGGCGGCTTCATACGTATTCTATTGATTACGAAGGAAACGACCAATATTTCCAAGCAAATGATTTTCAGCCACATGCGGACGCTCCTTTTATTGAACTGATATCGGAAACTTTTCAAACTATTCACCATCACTGCGTTATTAGCCAAGAAGACCTGTTTGACCATTTGCGGGAGGCGGTCGTTGTCCGAGACGTTCCAGGCATGGCTGATGTGGACTCTTCTTTACTATGGTTTTGCAAACAGATTCGCAAAAATTTTGTTGTTAGTTTGTCTGGAGAATGCGCTGATGAAATTTTTGGCGGCTACCCTTGGTTTCACCGCACTGATGATTTAGAGAGAAAGGGATTTCCTTGGATGCGTTCGACGGAGGCGCGGATTGATTTGTTCAAAGAGGAATGGAAAAAGAAACTGCGGCTCGACGAGTATGTGCAAACGCGCTTTCGCGAAACGATTGCTGAGGTTCCAAGGCTGGAAGGGGAAAGCGCGGAAGATGCCAAGCGGCGCGAGTTGTTTTATTTGAATATGATTTGGTTTATGACGACGCTTTTGGATCGAAAAGACCGCATGAGCATGGGCGCAAGTTTAGAAGTCCGCGTGCCGTTCGCCGATCATCGGCTAGTGGAATATGTTTGGAATATTCCTTGGGAGATGAAAATGTACGGCAACCGCGAAAAAGGAATTTTGCGCAAGGCGTTGGAAGGAATTTTGCCAGAGGAAGTGCTATACCGCAAAAAAAGCCCATATCCGAAAACACACCATCCGCTTTATACAAAGTTAGTAAAAAATTGGGTAAAAGAATTACTACATGATCGTTCGTCGATTCTTTACGAATTTTTCGATACTAAAAAATTGGAAGAATTAGTAGAAACAGAAGGTAAATCGTTCCAAGCGCCTTGGTTCGGGCAGTTAATGACAGGGCCGCAGCTGTTGGCGTATCTCGGCCAAGTGCACGTATGGTTCCAACAATACGGCATTACGATAAAGGAATAGTGAAGAGCTGCGACAAGCGCAGCTCTTTTTTCGGGAAATCCTTCCGTTTCAACACAGTTTTCATAAACAAGCGGGAAATCCTTCCATTTCAACACAGGCAAGCGATCCATTAGGCGGGTTCGATATGTGGAATAAATGATTTTTTTATCCATGCTTTTGAACGCCAACGCCATAACATCAATAATCCGCGCAACCATTCATCGGCGATAAACGAAAGCCATACGCCAATCAATCCTAATTCCATCACAATGCCAAAAAAGTAGGAAATGGTCACACCGACACCCCACATCGACAATATCCCCATATATACTGGAAACTGGACATCCCCAGCGGCCCGCAATGAACTGATAATGACAAGATTAAAGGAGCGACCGGGTTCCAATATGATCGTTAATAAAAGCAGCGTTTTACCGGTACTAATAATTTGCTTATCGCTTGTAAATAAGGAAAACAACTGTTCAGCAAACATGTAGCTGAACGAAGCCATCAGAATCGAGATGATAATCGCGCTACGCAAACTTTTTAAACAGCGCGTATACGCTTCTGCATATCGTCTTGCTCCGACGAAATGACCGACAAGAATTTGTGTGCCTTGGCTAATTGCAATGCCAAATAAAAACACAAACATCATAATATTTTGCGTATATACTCTCGTTGTTAGCGCTTCTGTCCCAAGCCAAGTAATAAAATATGTAATAAGCATTTGCGCCGCATCGTACGACAAGTGTTCTCCAGCGGCTGGAATCCCGATTTTTAACAAATCCCGAACGTAATAAAATGGTAAAGAACGAAGGACGGATAATGAAAATGGTATTTTTGTCCGTTTCAGCAATAAAGCAAAAATAACAGTCAATCCGATGAGACGGCTCATCGTGGTTGAAATGGCGACCCCTTTTACTCCTAATATTGGAAAACCGAATGGTCCAAAAATAAATAAGAAGTTGCCAATCACATTTAGTATGTTCATACCAATCGTTACATACATCGTTTCGCGGGTAAAGCCGTAGCTTTTTAATATTGCCCCAATGGTCATGATGAGCGCTTGGATAAATAAAAATCCGCCGACGATCATTAAATAGTCGTTCGCCTCTGCAAGCAAACGACTTGATAGCTTCATCGTATATAAAATTGGCTTTCCGAAAAAGAACAATATACCGCTGAGCACAAGACCAAATAAGAAGTTAATGATGATAGAAACAAGCGAAACTTCCACGGCGTTTTGCTTTCTTCCCGCCCCTAAATATTGCGCTACTAAAACGGTAGTCGCCAAGGTGACGAAATTAAACATGACAATAATGAGAGAAATGATTTGATTCGCTACGCCGACAGCGGCGACAGAATCATCGGAATATTGGCTTAGCATCAATGTGTCGGCATTGCCCATCACCATGTATAGCAGTGTTTCAATAAAAATCGGCCATGTCAGTGAAAACAAGGAAGGCTTTTTTTGATCGGTGTTCATCAAGACAACTCCTTTGATCATTCCGACTTTAAAACTATATCAAGTTTATCTAGTTTATTGCATAATAAGAAGAGAAAAGAGCGATTTGATTTGTATATTTCCGATATACAAAAGGAGGTTTGGGATGGAATACATTGCGTTTTCTTTTCCGCCGTTTCCGGTTTTTATTAAAGGGGCAGAAAGCGTATTTACAAAGGGGCAAAAACATTTTCGACGGACGTTTTCTGTGTTTGATTTGTTATATGTGAAAAAGGGATGCTTATATATGACAGAAGAAAACAAGGAATTTGCTGTAAAAGAAGGAGAATATCTTATTCTTATTCCGGGAAGAGAGCATTACGGGCATCGTCCTTGCACGGAAGACACGCAATTAGTTTGGCTCCATTTTGCGATCGAGGGAGAATATGACATCGTTCAAAAACAATCGTTAAGTTGGCAAAACGTCATTGAGAGAGAAGCAACATATGTCGAGCCGGTCCAATATCGCTTTTGGATACGCCAATACGCCAAAGTAAAGCAAAGGGAACGCATCGAACAATTGCTTCAACAATTAGTTGAACTGAATGAGGAAAGAGATCCGGATCGTTCATTAAAGCAATTACTCTATTTTGTCGAATTTCTTTGGCAATTGCAGAAACAAGAACTGCATATTCCAAGCGCTTCTGAAAAAGTGTGTGCCGAAGCGGTTGCTTACATCGAACGGCATTATGCGGAACCAATTACGATTCAGCAGCTCGCCCAATCATTACGATTTCATCCTGACTACATTACCCGTTGCATGCAAAAAACAATTGGCATGAGTTTTGTGCAATATTTGAATTATTATCGCTTGTCAAAAGCAAAAAAATGGTTGGCAGAAACGAATGAAACGATTGAAGCGATTGCCAAACGGGTCGGAATTGAGGATGGTGCTTATTTTTCGAGGCTTTTCAAAAAGATGGAAGGAGTGACGCCGACGGAGTATCGGCGGACAGTGCATCGGATGTAAAAAGAGAAATCGTTTGCGCATTTCAAGATTATTATTTAGGAAGATAAAAATTTTTATAAAGAGTTAATTTGAAAAAAATGCTTGATAAATAAAACATGTGTTGTATAATGAAAATGAAAGTGCAACCGTTTTCTTTTTGTGCTATTTTGTGCAAACGGTTTCCGAAAATTTATTTGGAGGGGAAACGAAAAATGAAAGCAAAAAAGGTCTTTTTAGCTGCTCTTTCATTATTTTTGTTGTTAAGTGTAGCGTTATTTGGATGTTCTTCATCTAATTCATCTAATGATTCTGGGAACAAAAGCTCAGATGATCAAGTGACAATTGACATTTTCCAATTTAAAGTGGAATTTAAAGATCAATTTGAAAAAGTAGCAAAACAATATGAAAAAGAGCATCCGGGTGTCAAAATTAATATTACGACAGTCGGTGGCGGTGAAGACTACGGTGCTGCACTTAAATCAAAATTTGCTTCAGGAGATGAACCGGCGATTTTTAACGTCGGTGGTCCGCAAGATGTGGAAGATTGGTTAGATAAATTGGCTGATTTGTCAGATACAAAAGCTGCATCCCTAGCTCTTGAAGGAACGCTTGATGGGGTTAAGAAAGGCGATCAAATTTTAGGACTTCCATATAACCAAGAAGGATATGGACTAATTTATAATAAAGAAATATTTAAAAAAGCGGGTATTGATCCAAAAAATATTAAGTCTTTTTCTGATTTAGAAAATGCAGTCAAAAAACTGGACAAAGAAAAAAAATCTTTAGGCATTGATGCTGTTTTTGCTTTTCCTGCTAAAGAAACTTGGGTAACTGGGCTTCACCTATCTAATGTATTTTTAGCGCCTGAATTTGATTCAAATGTTGTAAACGCATTTAATGCAAAAACCGTTGAATTTAAGTACGGCGATGCAATGAAAAAATTCATTGATTTACAAAATAAATATTCTGTGCAGCCTACTGTAAGTCTAGATTATTCGCAGCAAGTGGAAGAATTATTTTCTACGGGACGTGTAGCGATCATTCAACAGGGGAACTGGGTATATAACTCAATCGCAGATATCGATCCAGAATTAGCAGAGAAAAATATCGGCATTTTGCCAATACCAATTGAAGGATATAAAGAGGATGTCATTCCAGTCGGTGTTCCGATGTATTGGGCAGTAAACAAAAATAAAGATGAAAAAGTAGTAAAAGAATCGAAAAAATTCTTAGATTGGTTATACACATCTGATGAAGGAAAAGAAATTATTTTGAATGAATTTAAATTTATTCCGGCGTATGATGGATATGATTCTTCGGAAATTTCTGACCCACTATCTAAAGAAATTTATGATTATGCTCAACAAGGAAAAACGATTGGTTGGGTATTCATGGGATATCCAACAGGATGGGGCATGGAGAAGTTAGGTGTAAATATCCAAAAATATGTAAGCGGAAAGATGAAATGGGATGAATTAATTGCAAATTCTAAAAAAGAATGGGAAGAAGCAAGAAATAAATAAATCAGGCGTGTTGATTTAACTAATAAAAACCAGTTACGATCGGTCCTTCAAATGGCTTTTCTATCGACTGGGCATGTGGTATCGCATGCCCCACTCTCATTTGAATAGTAAAATAATTGATTATTGTGGCATAGAAGAAAATAACACTATGGTAAGTTGCTTTGTTTTCTTCTATTTCTCTGTTAAATGGGAGACGGAACGAAAATACACTCAAATTTTTTGATGAAATCTACCTATATTTTTTAAGTCTTCTTGTCAGTTTAGTTATATTGGAGGCGTTTTCCATGAGAAAACAACCATTATGGTACTGGCTGTTCTTGGCTCCAGTTCTTATAGCGCTAACCGTTGTTGTAATCATACCGTTTATTTTTGGTTTATACTACTCTTTCACTAATTGGAATGGGATTCAAAGTACTGAATTTGTAGGATTTAAGCATTATATAAATGTTTTTCAAGACAAGGAATTTTTACACTCCCTTTGGTTTACAACCAAGTTTTCTATTGCGTCTGTGCTCTTTATTAATTTGTTTGGATTGACTCTTGCGTTAATTGTCACTCAAAAAATAAAAACGTATAAAATTCTTCGAACGATCTTTTTTATGCCGAATTTAATAGGAGGTTTAATACTCGGTTTTATTTGGCAATTCATTTTTATTAAAGTGTTTGCTAATGTAGGAAATTACCTGCACATAGAAAGTTTAAAAGGCTGGTTATCGACACCAGAAACAGGTTTTTGGGGACTTGTTATTTTAATGAGCTGGCAAATGGCAGGCTACATTATGGTTATTTATATTGCATATTTAGAAAGCATCCCGCAAGAGTTATTAGAAGCTGCCGAGATCGATGGAGCTAATCGCTTCCAACGTTTTCGCCATATTACTTTTCCGCTTGTAGCGCCAGCTTTTACCGTAAGTTTATTTTTAACATTATCCAACTCTTTTAAACTGTATGACCAGAACTTATCTTTAACAGGCGGAGGCCCTTATAACTCCACACAGATGATCGCAATGGAGATTTTTAAAACAGCATTTAGCGAAAACCAAATGGCTTATGCGCAATCAAAAGCGGTGATATTTTTTGTGATTGTTGCCGTAATTTCCTTGACTCAAGTGTATTTCAATAAAAAAAGGGAAGTGGAGATGTAATGAGGAGAGCACAGAAGTACGTTGTTGAAATCCTCGGGGTTATTTTAGCTCTAGTTTGGCTAGCTCCGTTTTATTTAATGATTGTAAACTCTTTCAAGACAAAGAGAGAAATATTTACAGATACTTTGCGATTACCTGAAACATTTACATTTGAAAATTATGTTGAAGCTTTTCAAGAGCTGGATTTTGTGAAAACTTTTTTTAATTCCTTGCTCATTACCATTGTCAGTGTCAGCATCATCATTATATTTTCATCCATGGCAGCTTATGCGCTTTCAAGACGAAAAGGAAAAATGAGTTCTTTATTATTTTTCATCTTCGTTGGAGCGATGCTCATTCCATTTCAGTCCGTCATGATCCCTTTGATTTATATTTTTGGGCAGATGGATATGTTAAATAGAATTGGATTAATATTCATGTATTTAGGGTTTGGATGCAGTCTTTCTATCTTCCTTTATCATGGGACATTAAATGGCATTCCAAAGTCATTAGATGAAGCGGCAATCATAGATGGGGCTAATCGTTTTCAAGTGTTTTGGCATATTATATTTCCGATGCTTAAACCGATCACTGTTACCGTTGCAATCTTAAATACCATTTGGATATGGAACGATTATTTGTTGCCTTCGCTTGTGATCAATAAAGAAGGAATGCATACGATCCCTCTAAAAATGTTCTTCTTCTTTGGAGAATACACGAAACAATGGCATTTGGCTCTTGCGGGGTTAACAATTGCAATCCTTCCAGTCATTATTGGATATTTCTTTGCGCAAAAACAGATTATAAAAGGAGTGTCGGAGGGGGCAGTGAAATAACGTTTATAAAAAGCGCCCCCGTTTCCTTCATTTTTCTGTTCATTTAGTGTAATCGTTTTAGAAATTGCTGTATAATAAATTCCCCCTTTTTATATACTCATTAGGTGGAACAAAAGGGTAATAACCGTTATGATAAAGGTGATATTACCCCTTTCCGACAGTCAAAACGATATTATGATACAAGGGGGGAAACGGAAATGGGGAATCGAGTATTCGCTTTATTTATGCTTCCGTTTCTTCTTTTTTGTGCGGTTCCGGTACAAGCTGCTGAAAAAGAAGAACGGACATGGCAAGATGAGGCAATTTATTTTATTATGGTCGACCGCTTCAACAACATGGATCCGACGAATGACCAAGACGTTAATGTCAATGATCCAAAAGGATATCACGGCGGTGATTTAAAAGGGGTGACCGCCAAACTAGACTACATTAAAGATATGGGATTTACGGCGATTTGGCTCACGCCGATTTTCAAAAATGAACCGGGCGGCTATCATGGCTATTGGATTCAAGACTTTTACAAAGTCGATCCGCATTTTGGCACGATGGAAGATTTAAAAACGTTAGTGAAAGAAGCGCATAAACGCAACATGAAGGTGATTCTGGATTTTGTCGCCAACCATACCGGCTACCACCATCCATGGCTGAACGACCCAGCGAAGAAAGATTGGTTTCATGAGAAAAACGACATTTTTAACTGGGATGACCAACAACAAGTGGAAAACGGCTGGGTGTTCGGACTGCCTGATTTAGCGCAAGAAAATCCACAAGTAAAGCGCTATTTAATCAATATGGCCAAATGGTGGATTAAAGAAACGGACATTGACGGTTATCGCCTTGATACAGTCAAACACGTCCCGAAATCGTTTTGGCAAGAGTTTGCCAAAGAAGTGAAATCGGTGAAAAAAGACTTTTTCCTGCTTGGAGAAGTATGGAATGATGACCCGCGTTATATTGCCGACTATGGAAAATACGGCATCGACGGGTTTGTCGATTATCCGCTTTACAACGAAATCACGAAAGTGTTCAGCAAGCGCGATCAATCGTTGCGGCCGCTTTACGACGTATGGGAGTATGACAAAACATTTTACGATCGCCCGTATTTGCTTGGAACATTTTTAGACAATCATGATACGGTACGTTTTACAAGACTTGCGATAGAAAATAAGCAAAATCCAATAACGAGAATTAAGCTCGGTTTAACGTATTTGTTCTCTGCACCGGGCATTCCGATTATGTATTATGGAACAGAAATTGCAATGGACGGCGGGAACGATCCGGATAATCGTCGCTTAATGAATTTCCGTACTGACAAGGAAATCATTGATTATATTAAAAAATTAGGGGAACTGCGCCAACAGCTACCATCGCTACGGCGCGGCGATTTTACATTGTTATATGAAAAAAACGGTATGGCTGTCTTTAAGCGGACGTATAAAGACGAAACAGCGGTCATTGCCATTAACAATACCGGAAAAACACGAAAGGTTCATTTGACAAACAATCAACTTGCCCCGGGAAAAGAACTACGCGGACTGCTGGCAGGAGATTTAGTCCGAAGCGATCGCGACGGATATGATCTCATTTTAAATCGCGAGACAGCGGAAATTTATGTGCTTGCGAAAAAGACGGGGCTCAATATTCCATTTATTGCAACGTTAATTGCCATTTATGTGCTATTTGGGTTGTTTTTATATTATGTAAAGAAAAGGTCAAAACAGACAACCTAGGAGGGAAAAAAGATGCTCGAGGATACAAGCTTCGCCATTCAGCCGGAACAAGATGACAAAACGCAAGAAACGCACCGGATCGACATCGGGAATATGCATACATTTTCTCATACGGAACACGTATTTTCATTCCATTGCGACACAGGAATCGTCAAAATTCGATTTTACCGTGAAGATATTGTCCGTATCGCCTTCAACCCTTTTGGCGAAACAAGTTTGTCCACAAGTGTCGCTGTCGTAAAAGAGCCGGAAAAAGTAGATGCCTCCGTACATGAAACCGAGGAAGAGGTGACGTTAACATCGGCAAAACTGACGGTTGTTTTGCAAAAACGACCGTTTCGCGTCCGCATTTACGACAATCATGGACGACTGCTTGTTGCGGAAGGAAAAAAGGGGATGGCGTTTACCTACCAAGGAGAAGTATGCTGTTTTAAAATGATGGATGAAGCTGACCATTTTTACGGATTTGGTGAAAAAACAGGGTTCCTCGATAAGCGTGGCGAAACAATGACGATGTGGAATACGGATGTGTATGCGCCACACAATCCGGAAACGGACCCGTTATATCAATCCCATCCGTATTTTATGACGGTGCGAAATGGAAGTGCGCATGGCATTTTCTTTGACAATACGTACAAAACAACATTTGATTTTCAAACAGCGACCGATGAGTATTGTTTTTCCGCAGAAGGAGGGGCCATTGATTATTACGTTTTTGCTGGTCCAACGCCAAAGGACGTGTTAGAACAATATACGGATCTTACCGGCCGAATGCCGCTTCCGCCAAAATGGGCACTCGGGTATCATCAATCCCGCTATAGCTATGAAACCGAACAAGAAGTAAGAGAGATCGCACAAACGTTTATCGAAAAAGACATTCCGCTTGATGTCATTTATTTAGATATTCATTACATGAATGGCTATCGCGTGTTTACGTTTGACCGTAACCGTTTTCCGAATCTGAAGCAGCTCATTGCCGATTTAAAACAAAAAGGAATTCGTGTTGTTCCGATTGTCGACCCCGGAGTGAAAGAAGACCCAGAATACGTCATTTACCAGGAAGGCATTCGCCATGATTATTTTTGCAAATATATCGAAGGAAACGTTTATTTTGGTGAAGTCTGGCCGGGCAAGAGCGCGTTTCCGGATTTTACAAATAAAAAGGTGCGAAAATGGTGGGGAGAAAAGCACCAATTTTATACGGATTTAGGCATTGAAGGCATTTGGAACGACATGAACGAACCATCCGTTTTTAACGAAACGAAAACGATGGACGTCAAAGTGATACACGACAACGACGGCGATCCGAAAACGCATCGCGAGCTTCATAACGTGTATGGCTTTATGATGGGAGAAGCAACGTATAAAGGAATGAAAAAATTATTAAACGGAAAGCGCCCGTTCTTATTAACACGCGCTGGCTTTTCCGGCATTCAGCGCTATGCCGCGGTATGGACGGGGGATAATCGCAGCTTCTGGGAACACTTGCAAATGTCACTGCCGATGTGTATGAACTTAGGATTATCTGGAGTTGCGTTTTGCGGTCCGGATGTTGGCGGTTTTGCCCATAACACGAATGGAGAGCTGTTGACGCGATGGATGCAAGTAGGGGCGTTTACGCCATATTTTCGCAATCATTGCGCGATTGGGTTCCGCCGTCAAGAACCGTGGGCGTTTGGGGAAAAATATGAGCGCATCATAAAAAAATATATTCGATTGCGCTATCAGTGGCTTCCACATTTATATACATTGTTTGCGGAGGCACATGAAACAGGGGCACCTGTCATGAGACCATTGTTTTTCGAGTACCCGGATGATGAAAACACGTATAATCTGTATGACGAATTTCTCGTTGGTGCCAATGTATTAATTGCGCCGATCATGACGCCGAGCACGACCCGTCGCGTCGCTTATTTCCCGAAAGGAAACTGGGTGGATTATTGGACAGGCGAAGTGCTAGAAGGCGGCCAATACCATTTAATTTCTGCGGATTTAGAGACATTGCCAATTTTCATTAAACAAGGATCGGCTATTGCCTTAGGTGACGTTAAGCGTTCGACAGAAATGCCGGACGAACATCGGACTGTTCATATTTATAAGGCCAATGGTGGCAAAGCGACGTATGTACTGTATGATGATGACGGACAAACGTTCTCTTACGAAAAGGGAGATTATTTACGCATGTATATTGAGGTCGAATATGGCGAAAATTCCGTGCATATCGTAACGAAAAGCGAAGGAACGTATCAACCAAGTTGGAAGCTCTCTTTTGCAATTCATCACGCGACGGAACAGACGAAAGTCACGATCGATGGAAACGAACAAAATGCGATATTTGATCCTCATCAGCGTATCCTACTCATCCAAAGTGAATGAGCATCGAATGGGGGAGTAAATGATGAACGTTACGATAAAAGATGTTGCAAAACGAGCAAACGTGGCTCCCTCCACGGTTTCCCGCGTTATTGCCGACAGTCCGCGAATTAGTGAGAAGACGAAGCGAAAAGTGCGACAGGCAATGAAAGAACTTGGCTATCATCCGAATTTTATTGCGCGCAGTTTGGCGAGTCAAGCGACACAGGTGATCGGCATTGTCATGCCAAGCGCAGCGGAACAGGCGCTGCAAAACCCGTTCTTTCCAGAAGTCATCCGCGGCATCAGCAAAGCAGCACATGAAAAAAAATACGCTTTGCAAATGTCCACGGGCGAAAAAGAAGAAGAAATTTACGAAGGGGTTGTGGACATGCTTCAAGGCCGCCGCGTCGACGGGGTGATTTTATTATACTCGCGCATCAATGATAAGCTGATGAAATACTTGCAAAAAAATAAATTTCCGTTTGTTGTTATCGGAAAGCCGCATCAAAAAGAAGAACAAATCACCCATGTGGACAACGATAACTATCGGGCGGCGAAAGAAGCGGCCCAGCATTTAATTGAGTTAGGGCATGAACGAATTGCCTTTGTCGGCGGAAATAAGAAATATTTAGTGACCGTCGACCGATTGCACGGCTATGAGGCGGCATTAAAAGAAGCAGGGCTTCCTTATCGGGAAGACTATATCATGCATGAAGAATTTCTGCAGGAAGGCGGCCAGGAAGCGATGAAGGAGTTGCTTTCGCTCGCAGATCCGCCGACCGCGCTTGTCGTCGCCGACGACTTAATGGCCTTAGGCGTGCTGAAGACATTGGATGAAATGGGACTGCGCGTTCCCGATGACATTTCGATCGTCAGCTTCAACAACACGCTGCTGGCGGAAATGTCGCGTCCGCCGCTTACATCCGTTGACATTCACATTTTCCAGCTCGGTTATGAAGCAACAAAAAGTTTAATCGAAAAAATCGCCAACCCGAACGAACCGGTAAAACGAATCATTATTCCGCACCGAATCGTCAAACGGTTTTCATGTGATTATTATCGGAAATAAAAAGCTGACACAAGCGGTCACCTTGCATGTGATCGTTTGGAGTCGGCTTTTTTTATGGGAAGTTCGTTTACCATGAACCGATAGTTTGGAAGTTTCTGATCGTAGCTGAAAACGGTCTGCATGCGAAAAAAGATTATCATCAAATTCAGGAAAAATGAAACTACCTGTCTCCTGTAGAGTTCAGGAAAACAGGTAGTTTGGATGTAGAGCCGCATTTTAAGATAGCTGATCGCTAACAGGCAAGAAAACGTTATTTAGATAACCGTTTCATGAGAGTTGCTTTTTCATCTTCAAACCCCGGTTTGCCAAAACGGTTTATTTCTTCTCATTTTTTTCTACAGCATGTCCGCCAAATTCGTTGCGGAGGGCGGCTACCACTTTGCCTGTAAATGTATCGGTTTCTAATGAACGATACCGCATCAATAAGGCCATAGCGATGACAGGAGTAGCGGTTTGTAGATCTAAAGCCGTTTCGACTGTCCATTTTCCTTCACCGGAAGAATGCATAATCCCTTTGATGCTTTCTAATTTTGCATCTTTTGAAAAAGCGCGTTCGGTTAATTCCATGAGCCATGAACGAATCACCGAACCATGATTCCACACTCTTGCCACTTTTTCAAAGTCATAATCGAATTCACTTTTCTCCAATATTTCGAATCCTTCACCAATGGCCGCCATCATCCCGTATTCAATCCCATTGTGGACCATTTTTAAGAAGTGGCCGCTACCTGCTTTTCCTGTATATAAATACCCATTTTCCACAGCGGTATCTCGGAAAAGAGGCTCGACAATGTTCCAAGCTTCAGGATCGCCTCCAACCATGTAACACGCTCCGTTACGAGCACCTTCCACTCCACCAGAGGTTCCGGCATCCATAAAGTGAATTCCCATCTCCTTTAGTTCGTTATAACGCCGAATCGATTCCTTATAGTGAGAATTGCCGCCATCAATTACAATGTCGCCTTTGCTTAAAAATGGTGTAATTTCATTAATCACCGAATCAACAACGGTGTGTGGAACCATCAGCCAAAGAATTCTAGGGGTTTCTAATGATCGAACGAGTTCCTTTAAACTGGATGCGCCTTTGGCCCCGTATTTTTTTATTTCTTCAACCGCATTTGCGTTTATATCGAATGCCACTACTTCGTGCTTATGGTCAATGAGATTTTTACCTAAGTTTAACCCCATTTTTCCTAAACCGATTAAACCGACTCTCATGCTGACTGCCTCCTAAAAATATCTTGATCCAAAGAAGACTTGCTGGTAAAATAATATATTCCTATTTTCATATATTGACAACTTCATCTAGAATTATGAAGTGCTTACCTATCGCCAATAAAATCCGTCTTCTTTCAATAATTGATAAGAAGCATCTGGTCCCATCGATCCTGAACGATATGAGTGAAGAGGAAGGAGATTTTCCGCAAACGCCTCTAAAACAGGCTGCACCCATTTCCAAGATAGTTCAACTTCTTTCCAATGGGCAAAGAAAGTCGAATCGCCATGTAAAGCGTCAAAAATCAAGAGTTCATAGGCTTCGGGTATCTCTTTCTGATTAGTCGTAAAGTGCATATGGACAGGTTCCATCTTTCCGTTGTTAAATACATTTTTGCTATTGAATTGCAGCGAAACACTTTCGTTCGGATTGATTTGAATCGCCAAAAGATTAGGGGCTGTTTCCTCATTTTTCGGTAAGTGCCATTCCTTTAATGGATTTTTAAATTCGATCACAATACGTGTGGACTTTTCCTTCATTCTTTTGCCTGTACGGATATAGAATGGTACCCCGCTCCAATTTTCATCATCGATCCACAAACGGGCAGCAACAAATGTCTCCGTTGTTGAAGAAGCATCGACTCCAGGCTCTTCTTTATATCCAATTACTGGTTTGCCATTGATTTCTCCAGGACCGTATTGACCGCGAACGACGTGTAAACCTACTTCTTCTTTCTGTATTGGTCGAAGAGATTCCATGATTTTTCTTTTCTCATTACGGATGTCTTTGGCGCTAATTTGTTTTGGCAGGTGCATGGCTGTCATCATCAGCAATTGCAGCATATGATTTTGAAACATATCGCGGATGGCTCCTGCCTGATCATAGTAGCTTGCTCTTTGTTCTACTCCAACGGTTTCGCTTGCCGTGATTTGCACATTGGCTATATATTGATTGTTCCATATCGCTTGAAACACAGGGTTGGCAAATTTTAAAGCTTCTAGGTTTTGCACCATCGGCTTTCCAAGGTAATGATCTACCCGATAAATTTCTTCTTCTTCGAAAGCTTGGCTTAACTTTTCGTTTAACTCTTGGGCCGATTTGATATCGTGACCAAACGGTTTTTCGACAATTAGTCGTTTCCAACCCTTGGTGGATCCTAAGCCACTTTCTTTGATGTTCGACGCGATCACATCAAAAAATTCTGGCGCAACAGATAAATAAAACATGCGGTTTTCAGGAATATTCAATTCTTTTTCGCGTTGTTGAACCATTTCAAGCAACTTTTTATACCCTTGTGCATTTGTTACATCTAAAGAAGTATAACAGAATGCACGGAGAAACTCTTCCATTTTGGAGCGGTCATTTATCAAGCGTCTGGAAAAGGTTTTGATCGAATTTTCCACATATATTTGAAATTCATCATTGGACAATTCTCTTTTGCTTACGCCAATGATAGAAAACGACTGGGGCATTTTTTGATCGAGAAATAAATTATATAATGCAGGGAAAATTTTTCGTTTCGCTAAATCGCCCGTTGCCCCAAACAAAACAAAAGTCATCGAATCCAATGTGATCCCCCCTGTCTTTTTCGAAACGTTTCTCAAAAAGAATCGACCTGATAGAGCAAATATAGCGGGATTTGCCACATTGCGCGAATTGGTATGTTGTGAAAAACGCATCTTGTATTTTCTCGTTGCCAAATCGTTTACTGAAAACGGTTTTCTTGACGGCGCCGCCAATGACGAGGGCACAGTTGTTGTTCCTTCCAGCGTTTTTAAAGCAGCGAGAACGTAAATATCGCGTGGAATAGTAAAACAATAGTGCTCGTGATTTTGTTCACAGATGCTAGTATAATGCGTATAAAATTTATTGAGAAGTACGCACTTTATTATCATGTAGTGATAAAAATATAATATAGTGTAAAAAAATATACTTAATGATATAAAAGGATTGTGGGCACAATGAAGGGAATGGATCATGAAAAAGCCTTTTCCCATCCTAGAATGAATGCCGTCTGCTATGAGCGAAAATAAATATGTATAACATGTATTTGACAGTATGTGCTTTACGACCATAAAGTGACAAAGAATATACTATCAGTTATAATCAACATAGGGGGGTGAAACGATGGGACACGTTTGTGGCAAGACGTATAACTGTGAAAAAGAATTAACACTTGCTGTTATTGGCGGTAAATGGAAAATGCTTATTTTATGGCATCTAGGAAAAGGGGGAAAGAAGCGGTTTAGCGAACTAAAAGCTCTCATGCCTGGGATCACCCAAAGAATGCTAGTTAACCAGTTAAGAGAGCTGGAGCAAGATCAAATTGTGCATCGCGAAGTCTATCCGGTTGTTCCACCAAAAGTGGAATATTCACTGACCGAGCATGGAAAAAGTTTGATGCCAATTCTTGATGCGATGTATGAATGGGGCAAAAACTATATGGAGACGGTCGTAAAGGGACAAGTAAAAATCAATGAAGCCGCCAAATAGAAAGCTTTCTCCGTTATTAAGCTTCGAAAACACTCTGCGTGTATGTATATGTACTTTTCTTTTTTTGCTGGTAAACAAAGAAATACACACATGAAAATGATGAGGAAAGCAATAAGTTTTATATTAGACGCGAAAAACCAACGGACAACCATCTTTGTGAAAGATCCGCTGTCCGTTGGTTTTTCTGTATATACGTTGATAACTGTTGATTTGAGTCCCGAAAATGGCGTAAAAAGAAAAACGGCAAAAAAGTGCTTTTGTTTTCCAGTGATCCAAGTTCACTGGATGGAGAATGGATTTTACACAATAATGAGGACTTAACATGGCTGTTCGAATGCGAAGATGGTCTGGAAAAAAATATTCCGAATTTCTTTTTTATTTTAGGTATAATTTTTCACACTATGTAACACGAAAGTATCTACTTGTTAAATGGAATGATGTGCCTAATAATATCAGTATCGCCACATGAATGGGGAGATACGTTGCTAGATGGATAACGAGAGAGGAGGGGTAAGAATGTATCGAAAGGAGTTTTATGTCTTTGACCAAGATCGTCCTGTTCCAGCGGTGATCCGAAATTATGAAGAAAAGGACTTTCCTGGATTAATCCGCATTCAACAGGAAAGTTTTCCTCCGCCATTCCCGTCTGAATTATGGTGGAATACGGAACAGCTGAAAAACCATGTGACACTCTTTCCAGAGGGAGCCTTATGTGTTGAGGTGAATGGTGAAATTGCGGGGTCAATGACAGGGCTTATTGTCGACTTTGATCCCAGCCATCCGGACCATACATGGGAAGAGATCACGGATAATGGATATATCCGTAACCATAACCCAAACGGGAATACGCTTTATGTCGTTGATATTGGCGTGCGCCCTGCCTACCGCAAATTGGGGCTGGGAAAATGGATGATGCTATCCATGTATGAAGTGGTTGTTCATTTGGGACTAGAGCGGCTGTTAGGCGGAGGGAGGATGCCTGGCTATCATAAAAAAGCGCATGAGATGACAGCGGAGCAATATCTCGAAGCGGTAGTAAAAGGCGAATTGAAGGATCCTGTTATTACCTTCCTGCTTCGCTGCGGCCGCACACCTGTCAAAGTGGTGGCGAACTATCTAGAAGATGAAGAATCGTGCAATTATGCTGCACTGATGGAATGGAAAAATCCTTTTTATCGCTCAAAATCTTAAAGGAGAATGATGAAGATGGAGTATCGCAGAATTACGAGCATTGAAGACCCTTTGTTTAAGAAAATGCATCAATTGATGCAAAATGTATTTCCTCCGGAAGAAGTATTAGCATTTGATTTGTGGAAAGAGCCTCTGGAAGATCCGGGAATTCGTGTGTGCGTTGCTGTTCACGAAGGAGAGGTAGTAGGCGCGACTGAGTACCGCTATTATGAAGATTTAAATGTCGCGATGACAGATTTCACCATTATCGGCCAAGCAGGTCTGGGGATCGGTCGATTTTTAGCTAAAAAGCGGCTAGAGGATTTGCAAAATTGGGCCGCTGCAAATGGAAAGCAGTTGTATGGCATGTTCGCCGAGATTTATGATCCTTACCGGGTGGAGCATTATGAATTTGGCGGGATTAAGCCGATGGATCCATATGTTCGTCGTGAGGTATTATCTCATTTGGGATATAAGCGGCTTGACTTCCCTTATGTCCATCCATCTTGGAACAATGATGGAGAAGCCGTAACCGGGCTTGATCTTTGTTTCCTTCCGATGGACGATAGCGTGAATGAACTTCCAGCGGATCTTGTTGTGAAGTTTTTGAAACGTTATTATTCTGTCTTATCGAACAAACCAAGGGATTGGTATGAAATGATGGAAAAACTAGAGGCGAAAAATACCATACCGCTATTACCGATTTAAACCTTAATAAAAACACAATGCTTATGAACCCTTAAAAAATTCTTTCAACTTCAGCGCGTCTTTTATCGTTTCCCTATCGAAAGCAGCAAAATGCTATTTCGATACCTGAAAGGTGAAGGATGCTTTATCTTTCGGATGATCGTTAGGCCTCACACTAAGAAGACAGGCGTTCCAAAAAACGTTTGAACCGCTGCTATCTATGTTTCATGTCGCTCCTTTCGATGAAAACGAAGGGGTGCCGAAGCGGAATGGTCTTTACTCTTTTAGGGCGAAAGGAGTGGTACCCATGTCGAAAGTCGGTATTGCTGCGGAAAGTCGTCGGATCGACACGCTTCTGCTTCGTGCGCTTTACTTTGGTCCCAAATCCTACTGGGAACTGATGCGGGCAGGGAAAGCCCAGACGCATCAAGTGCTGAAGGCGCTGCAGTCGCTCTTGGAGGGCGAGCTGGTGGCCTACGACGGCGACCGCTTTGTGATCACTGAGAAAGGGCGTCGTCAGGCAGAAACTATGGGCCTAGAACGGGTGACCGAACAGCGCTGTGAGGCTTGCGCGGGGCGCGGCATTGTTCTGAGACCGCCTTTTGACAGCGTCCTTGCTGCTTTCCAAGATATCGTAGCCATGCGGCCCAAGGCGACGCCCGACTTTGACCAAGGGTACGTGACGCCCGAGACAACCGTGCGACGGCTGGCCCTGATGGCCCAACAGGGAGATCTGATGGGACGAGACATTTTGCTACTGGGCGATGATGACCTTACAAGCATTGCGGCCGCGCTCTCGGGGCTGCCGCGGCGCATCTGTGTCCTGGATGTGGATGAGCGCATCGTCTGCTTTATCCGCGATGTGGCTCAGGACCAAGGTTGGGACCACGTCCACGCCGAGGTCTACGACGTGCGGGATGAATTGCCGTCCCATCTCCGTGGCCAGTTTGATGTGTTCTTCACGGACCCGGTCGACACCGTCAAGGGCCTCCTGCTTTTTTTAAGCCGCTGCACAGAGGGGGTGCGTGGGCCCGGTGCCGCGGGCTATTTTGGACTCTCTTACTTGGAGGCCTCTTGGCGGAAATGGCGGCAGATCCAGCAGGGCATCCTTGACATGGGCTTTGCCATCACTGACATGCTGAGCGCCTTCCAAGACTATCAGTTAGAGGATATTGTGTTCCTAGACTGGGCGCGCATGGCACCGGTGCCGGTCAAAGAACCCGATATCCCCTTCTACGTCAGCACCGTCTATCGCTTAGAGATGGTCGAGGAGCCTCGGCCCCTCTTTTTCGGGCGGGTGGAGTTTGGGCAGGACTTCTACTACGACGAAGAGTTCTGCGTCAAAGAATAGCGATAAAGACTGCTCGTCCTTGGTAACGGGTATTCCCGCCGCCGAGGGCGGGCGTTTGTACGCCGTTTCTTGACACCCGCATGCGGAGTTGCGTTCTTCAAAGTTTGTTGAATTACATTTATTACCATCGCACGATTTTACCGATGGATTATGGCAGGCAACAGACTTTTTAAAGTTTTTGACGCCGTGTGCAACCATTAAAGGAGTGGTCATCGATTTTGAAACAAGTCTTGGCAAACGCCACGTTCCAACTATAACCGATTTTGATTTGTAATGATAATCGAGGGAATGCTGATAGTGGGAGAGCGACTGATGTGTACGAAGAGAATGATAATGTTCAAACTGTTGGAGGACTATCATGGATCGATCACGAGAATCCAATCTCCCGATCAAAAAAAGACCGCAAAGCGTTTCTTAAAGAAAACTTTGCGGTCTTTTCTCCTTTCCCCCGTGATCAAGTTGAAAATTTCGTTTAAATAGTTTAAAATTTTGAATGGTTAAAGATGTCTGCACAAGAATTCCTTTACTCTATTCCAGATTGGCGTGTCTTTTAAACATGGTATTGGAGTCCAATCCTTTTTTCTCCATGCATCTTAATATGATGGCATCATAGAATAGTAAAAGGGTTTGCTCAAAAAGCGATCCCATTGGCTGTATCGTTTTGTATCCATTATCTGACTGGTCTTTAGGCGAGCCAGGCAATTTGACTGTAATATCAGCCAATTGTCCAATGGTCGATTCAGGGAAAATGGTCACTAACGCTACGGTTGCCCCTAAGCTTTTCGCTTTTTCAGCCATGGAAACTAAACTTCTCGTTTCCCCTGAACCCGATCCAATGATCAAAATGTCGTCTTGTTCTAGGTTAGGGGTTATGGTTTCGCCTACTACATAGGCGTCTAACCCCATGTGCATCATTCGCATCGCAAAAGATTTGGACATAAATCCAGATCTGCCTGCGCCAGCTACAAAAATTTTCTTTGCTTCGAGAATCCCATTTACCAATTTTTCCGCTTCTTCCGCGGCGATTAAATCGGCTGTCCGATTTAACTCTTTGATGATTTCGCCTAAATATTGCGTAGCTTGCATCATTCATTCACCTTGTTGGATCATTTTTTTCATTTCAGCGGCTACAGCTCGTTTATCTTCTTGGCCAGTAATACCGCCGCCTACGATGATAAGATCAGGTTTTGCTTTAATGACTTCAGGCAATGTGTTTAATTTAATGCCGCCTGCGATCGCAGTTTTTGCGTTTTTCACGACACGTTTGATTGTGGCAAGATCTTCAAGAGAGTTTTTGCCGACTGCTTGAAGATCATAACCTGTGTGTACGCAAATATAGTCGACTCCAAATCCATCTACTTCTTTCGCCCGTTCTTCTAAATTTTTAACCCCGATCATGTCCACCAATATTTTTTTGCCTTGTTTTTTAGCTTCTTCCACAGCACCTTTGATGGACAAATCTTCAGCAACTCCAAGTATCGTGATAATGTCGGCTCCGGCTTCGGACGCTTTCATGACTTCATATGCGGCTGCATCCATGATTTTTAAGTCTGCCAATACTTTTAAGTGAGGAAATTCTTGTTTGATTTCTTTTACGGCTCTAAGACCTTCATTAATGATAACTGGAGTACCGATTTCTACAATATCCACATACTCCTCGACTTCTTTTACTAATTGTTTCGCTTCTGGAATATTTACGAGATCCAATGCTAATTGTAATTCCATGAATCCTTCACCTCTCATAAAAATTTATTGTAGGTTGCATAAGCAGCAGTATTTTTTGTGTTTTTATTCTTACACACTGATGAGTATACTATGTATGTTTTATCTTTAAAAGTACGCACTTTATTTTTACATAGTATCAAAAAATATACTATTGGTTGTTATTTATACTCTTTTACTTTTGAATGTAACTTGGAAAGAGGGGCTCTCCATTTCCAGACAAATTTTATTTTGAAATGGCCAAAAAATAAGAAAAGCAATATGCTATCCATTGCTTGTGGCATTAACTGAAGAACTGTTTCTTTGTCAAGCCATATGTAAAAAGGGCTATCTCATCTTTGTGAGACAGCCCTAAAACGCCGGATTTTATTTGTTGGTTGCGCGAAAAAACAGTGTTCAATTTTATTTGTTTTCTAATGTTAAAACAACACGTCCGTTAATTTCCCCTTTTAGCATTCTGTCAAACACTTCGTTAATTTTTTCAAGAGGTTGCACTTCAATAATGGTTTTTACTTTACCTTCCGCTGCAAATTGAAGCGCTTCTTGCAAGTCTTTCCGCGTGCCGACAATAGAACCGACAATTTTAATTCCGTTTAATACCGTATCAAAAATTGGAATAGGCATTTCTTCCGGCGGCAATCCGACAAGAACGCACGTTCCGCCTCTGCGAATAGAATTGTGCGCGGATTGAAAAAATGCGGTGAACTTGAATCTTTGGACAATAAAACTGCTTTTTGCTGTTGCCTTTTACACAAATTTCAGGACGTAATTGATCCCATCCTCTATATGAAAACCGCTTGTTAAAAATCAAGAAGAAGTGAGCAATATGCTGCGCTGCTTTTTCGAACAAAGTCTTTCATGCGAAGCGTCTGCGCAGATGGATGAAAAAGTGGGCAAAGCCGATGAGTGAGGTGGGAAAAGCAAATAATGAACAAAGGGGATGTACCTCATTACGTTACAAGTATACAGGAGTGAATGGAAAAGAAAAGCTTGCGGCATATTATCGCAAGCTAAAAAGAGAAGAGAGGGTGTAAAATTTTGCTGTAGTTGAAAAAATGAAACGAAACATAGCACCAATTACATCTTTATCATAATCTTGATGTTAATGGAAAAGCAATAAATCTGTTAGAAAATATGACATAAAAAATCGTCTGACGGTTTCAGAGCGTGGTTTGCTGGAAATGAAGTTTTTCATTGCTTTAACATGACCAATATTGTCTTCCAAATGATGTCTAACATGGTGATACATAAACAAGTGTTTTTGCCGGAAAAAGTATTTGTTTTTTGAAGGCGCGCCTTTGCGCATCGCTTTTTACCCATTCACCACTTTTCCGCCGTTGACGTGTATCATCTGTCCTGTAATATAAGATGCGTCATCGCTTGCCAAAAAGACGTAGCTTGGGGCGACTTCGCTCGGCTGCCCCGGCCGCTTCATCGGGGTGTTGGAGCCGAAAGAGGCGACTTGGTCGCTTGTAAAAGTGGACGGAATAAGCGGCGTCCAAATCGGTCCCGGGGCGACGCCGTTAACGCGGATGCCTTGACCGACGAGCGATTTTGCCAATGAGCGCGTAAAGGCGACGATCGCTCCTTTTGTGGCCGAATAGTCAATTAATTGCTCGTTGCCTTCGTAAGCGGTAATTGACGCCGTATTAATAATGGCGCTGCCTTTTTGCAAGTACGGAAGCGCCGCTTTTGTCAAATAAAAATAGCCGAAGACGTTGGTGCGGAACGTTTTTTCCAGCTGTTCTGACGTAATGTGCAACAAGTTTTTTTGCGGATGCTGTTCGGCGGCGTTATTGACGACGATGTCTAATTTGCCAAATTGGTCGATCGTTTGCTTTACGGCATGTTTGCAAAACTGTTCATCACCGACGTCGCCGGCAAAAAGCAAGCATTTTCTTCCTTCCTGTTCGACTTGGCGCTTCGTTTCTTCCGCGTCTTCATGTTCGTTTAAATAAATGATCGCCACATCTGCGCCTTCCTTGGCAAAATGAATGGCGACCGCCCGGCCGATGCCGCTGTCGCCGCCGCTAATGATGGCAGCTTTATTTTTCAATTTCCCGCTTCCTTTATATGTTGCGCTGATCGAAACAGGCTGCGGGTTCATGTCCGTTTGCAACCCGGGCTGGCGGTTTTGCTGCTGCGGCGGCAGCGTTGCCTGATGTTTCGTGACCATCTTCCATTCCTCCTTGTGCATCATTTGTCATCGTTAGTATGGGATAAGGAAGTGAAAATATGTAATGTTATGCAATGAGTGAACAGTCATCAAGACGTTAATCGCTTTACTTATTTATTAGTAAAGGATAGAAGGGGATAAGGATGACATCAACTCCAGATAAAACGAAAACAGACGTTTATTTTTCGACGATGTCTTCAAAAAAACAAGTAACGATTCCCATGAAGGTGCGGGAAGTGCTTGGTGCAGAACCGGGGGATCAAGCAATGTTTGTTTAATGAAAAAGATTTCAAAAAGCTAGAAGGAGAATATTACTCGCCTGACCACATTGCATAAAAAAAGCTGGCCATATGGCCAGCTTTTTTACAGCACGTTGAAATAACGCGCTTCCGGATGGGCGAAGACGATCGCGGAAACGGAAGCTTCCGGTTCCATCATATATCCGTCCGTCAATTGAATGCCGATTTCTTCGGGACGCAATAGGCGGAAGAGCTTTTCCTGATCCTCTAAGTTTGGACAGGCCGGGTAGCCGAACGAGTAGCGCTGCCCTTGGTATTTGGCGGCAAAGCGCTCTTCCATCGTAAAGTCGGGATCATCCGGAAAGCCCCAGCGGTCGCGCATGACTTGGTGGATGAATTCGGCTAACCCTTCGGCGATTTCGAGCGCCAATGCTTGAATCGCGTGGCTTTTTAAAAATTCGCCGTTTTCTTTCCACCGTTGCGCAAGTTCGCGAATGCCTTTGCCGGCGGTGACGGCGAAAAAGCCAACGTAATCGATTTGGCCGCTTTCGACAGGCTTCAAATAATCGGCTAAACAAAGGTACGGCGCTCTTTGCTGTCTTGGAAATTCGAATGTTTCAATAATGGTCCGTTTGTCTTCCGGCGAGTAAATATAAATCCGGTTTCCTTCGCTTTGCGCCGGGAAAAATTGATACAACGCCGCCGGCGTGATCCATTGTTCTTGCTGGGCTTGTTGAAGCAGATCATCGACAACTTGCTTTAACATAAGCGCTTTTTCATCTTTTTCTTCAAGCAGCCGTTTCACTTTCCCTTTTAACCCGAGATGGTGCCCCAACACCATTTGCCAGTTGACATATGGAATAATATGTGGAAGCGAAATATCTTTGAGCACGTGACGTTCTAAATCCGCCGGCACAAACACGGGAACGTCGGTCGAAACGTTCGATTTGGCGGCGATAACCGTTGGCGCCGTTTTTTCTGGTTTTGTTTCATGTTTTTCCGTTTTTGTATATTCAATTTCGTTTTGCTGCAATTGGTTTGCCAGCGCCAGCCCTTCCATGGCGTCTTTTGCGTATAAGACGATTCCGTCATATTCCGGAGCGATTTTATTTTCTGTAAACTTGCGCGTCAATGCGGCGCCGCCGACTAAAATCGGAATCGAAATGCCCGCTTGCCGCAAATCCTGGGCGGTGACGACCATTTGCTGGGCGGATTTGACAAGAAGCCCGGACAAGCCGATGATATCCGGCTTTTCCGCTTGAACGGCTTCGATCAGTTTTTGCGGCGTCACTTTAATTCCTAGATCAATAACTTGGAAGCCGTTGTTGCTTAAAATAATGTCGACCAAGTTTTTGCCGATATCGTGCACGTCGCCTTTGACGGTGGCGAGAATCACTTTTCCTTTTGTGCTGCCTTCTTTTTTCTCCATATGCGGTTCTAAAAAGGCGACCGCTGCTTTCATGACTTCCGCGCTTTGCAATACTTCGGCGACAATAAGCTGGTTGTCATTAAACAGGCGCCCGACTTCATCCATTCCCGCCATCAGCGGACCGTTGATGATATCAAGCGGATCGTCATATGTTTGCAGCGCTTGCTCCAAATCGGCGAACAACCCTTCTTTCGTGCCTTCGACGACATAGTTCGCAAGCCGCTCTTCAAGGCTAAGCTCTGTTTTCGTTTTTTTCGGCTCTTTCGTTTTATCGCGGTAAAATTGGATAAACGTGTTTAACGTTTCATCGTTCGTGTTAAACAGCAAATCTTCAGCCAATCGGACTTCTTCTTCCGGAATGGAAGCGAACCGTTCTAGCTTTTCTGTATTGACGATCGCGTAGTCGAGCCCGGCTTGTGTGCAATGATATAAAAAGACAGAGTTTAAAATTTCGCGGCCCACCGGCGGAAGCCCGAAAGAGACGTTGCTGATGCCGAGTATCGTTAAACATTGCGGAAGCCGTTCTTTAATGAGGCGGATGCCTTCGATCGTTTCTTTTGCGGCGCCGATATATTGCTCGTCGCCTGTGCCGACAGGGAATACGAGCGGATCGAAAATAATGTCGCGCGGGGGAACCCCGTATTTATTCACAAGCAAGTCATACGACCGTAAGGCGATTTCCAGCTTCCGCTTCGCATCAATCGCCATTCCTTGTTCGTCAATCGTTCCGACGACAACGGCGGCGCCATATTTATGAAGAAGCGGAACGACTTTTTCAAACCGTTCTTCCCCGTCTTCTAAGTTAATCGAGTTAATGATCGCTTTTCCTTGCGAATAAGTGAGGGCGCGTTCGATCACGCGTTCATCCGTCGAATCAATGACAAGCGGCACTTTTACTTTTTTAATGACTTGCTGGATAAACTTTTCCATATCTTCTTGTTCGTTGCGATCTGGGTCGGCTAAGCAAATATCGATGACGTGCGCGCCGTTTTTCACTTGCGCGCGGGCGATTTCTGCCGCTTCTTCATATTTCCCTTCGGCGATCAATCGTTTGAATTTGCGCGAGCCGATAACGTTTGTTCTTTCACCGGCGAACAGCGGCCGCATCGTTTCATCATAAATAAGCGGATCGATGCCGGAGACGGCGTGGACGTCAAACGACGACGGGATCGGGCGCGGCGGAATGCCGCGGACCGCTTCGGCGATGGCGCGGATATGTTCCGGCGTTGTCCCGCAGCAGCCCCCAACGATGTTAATCCAGCCTTTTTCGGCGAACCGCTGAATTTTTTTCGCCAACATATCCGGCGTTTCGTGGTAGCGTCCTTCTTCATCCGGAAGCCCGGCGTTCGGATAGCAGCTAACGGCGGTGTTCGCCAAGGAAGCGAGCGTACGCAAATGGTCGGTCATAAACTCCGGGCCGGTCGCGCAGTTTAAGCCGACGGCAAACGGCTTCATATGCTGGACGGAGATGAAAAACGATTCGATCGTTTGGCCGGCTAACGTTGTTCCCATCGGTTCAATCGTCCCGGAAATCATAATTGGCACTTTTTTTCCGACCGATGCGAATGCTTTTGTAATCCCAATAAAGCCAGCTTTGACATTTAATGTGTCTTGGCATGTTTCTAACAGAAGCAAGTCGACGCCGCCGAGCAATAATCCGCGCGCTTGTTCTTCGTAAGCGGCGACTAATTGCTCGAACGTAACGCCGCCTGTGACGGATAACGTTTTTGTCGTCGGTCCCATCGAACCGGCGACAAAGCGCGGCCATTCGGGAGTAGAGTAGGCGTCGGCGACTTTGCGTGCCAGTTTGGCCGCTTCCATGTTTAATTCGAGCGCTAAATGGCCGAGCTCATATTCGTCTAACACAATGCTAGTCGCACCGAATGTGTTCGTTTCGATAATGTCGGCTCCCGCTTGCAAATATGCTTCATGAATGCGTTTGATCACATGCGGGGCGGTGAGCGTCAAATATTCGTTGCAGCCTTCGTATTGTTCGCCGCCGAAGTCGTCGGCGGAAAGCTGCGCGCTTTGAATCATTGTTCCCATCGCGCCATCAATCACTAATATTTTTTTTTCGAGCTGTTGCTGCAATGTTACGTTATCCATGGAGTACCTCCCTTTCTTGAGCGGCTTGTTCTTTTTCGTGAATGTAGCGAACGAGTTCGACGGTCATTTCATAGCGCAAAAACGGCGTGATTAAGTAGATGCCGTTAAATAAGTCAAAAACGGCATCAATCAGCGATTTGGCAATGGCGATTCCTTCGCGTGCCGACTGCACCGGATCGTTCGCGCATGCCGCCATGCGGGAGCGGATTTCATCCGAAAGCGTGATGCCAGGCACTTCATGGTGAAGGAAATCGGCGTTGCGCGCGCTCACTAGCGGCATAATGCCAATGTAAATCGGCGTATCAAGATGCTTTGTCGCTTCGTACACTTCTTCGATTTTTTGTTCGGAGTATAATGGCTGAGTAATGAAATAATGGGCGCCGCATTGAATTTTTTTCTCAAGACGTTCAACCGCTTTGTCCAAATGGCGGACGTTCGGGTTAAACGCCGCGGCGATCGAGAAATTCGTTTTTTGTCCGAGCGGTTTTCCGGAATACGAAAGTCCTTCGTTAAATTGGCGAATAAGACGAATTAAGTCAAAAGACGATAAGTCATAAACCGATGTCGCGCCAGGAAAATCGCCGATTTTCGACGGATCGCCGGTAATGGCGAGAACGTCGGTGATGCCGAGCGTATGCAAGCCCATCAGATGTGACTGCAGCCCGATCAAATTGCGGTCGCGGCACGTAATATGAATGAGCGGGCGAATGCCAAGTTGTTCTTTGACGATGGTACCAAGCGCCATATTGCTGATTCGCGGTGTAGCCAGCGAATTGTCAGCTAGCGTCAACGCATCAATATTCGCTTCTTTGAGCGCTTTGGCGCCTTCTAAAAATTTGGCGATGCCTAGTTTTTTCGGCGGATCGAGTTCGACGATCACCGAACGGCGCTTGCGGACGATGTCTTGCAGCGGCGGCGCCGCATTTTGTTCATTCGTTTGGACAGAAATGGAGATATGGCGTTGTTGAACCACTTTTTCCTTGACTGGTGTCCGATCCGTTAAGGCGCTTGCCATTGCTTCGATATGTTTCGGCGTCGTGCCGCAGCACCCGCCAATGAGACGCACCCCTTGTTCGCGAAACGCCAGCGCCGTTTCTTTAAAATAGTCGGCGTTTGTTTCATAAACAAGCCGTCCGTCGCGGTAATCCGGCAGGCTCGCGTTCGGATACGCGGAAAGAAACGCTTTGCTTGGCAGCGGCACTTCCTCCAGCGAGCGGATCATATGGTATGGGCCGAGACGGCAGTTAAGCCCGACAACGTCGGCTCCTAGCTGTTCTAATTGCGCCAATGCTTCGGCAAGCGGTGTGCCGTCTTGCAAAACGCCGACTTCGTGGAGGGTGACGTGTGCGATAATCGGTTTATCCGTTTCTTTGCGGGCGATCGCAAGCACTGTCTTTAATTCTTCCAAATCGTAATACGTCTCGAGCAATAAGCCGTCGACGTCTTCGTTTAATAGCACAAACAATTGCTCGCGAAACGTCCGTTTTATTTCATCGATGGAAACGGCGCTTTTGTTAATGCTGCGCAATCCGCCGATCGTTCCGAGCACGTAGGCTTTATTTTTCGCCGCTTGTTTCGCCAGCCGCACCGCCGCGCGGTTAATGGATGGCACTTCATCTTCGAGCCCGTAGCGGGCAAGCTTGACGTAGTTGGCGCCGTATGTATTCGTTTGAATGACTTCGGCGCCCGCGGCGATATATGCTTCATGAATGTGAAGAATGTCTTCCGGTTTCGACAAATTTAATTCTTCAAAGCATCGATCGACGCCATGGGAGTATAGCAGCGTTCCCATTGCGCCATCGGCGATGACAATTCGTTCTTGCAAATCTTCCAAAAGACCCACGCTCATTCCCCCGTTCTATGAAAATAGTAAAAGAAAAAAGCCTTCTATAAGAAGAAGACTTTTTATGTATCGTCTCTTCTTATCTTCCAGGCTTTTTAGCCTGTCTGGATTTAGCACCTTGGCTTCCGCCAGGTTGCTGAGGGTTCACAGGGCCAGTCCCTCCCCCTCTCTTGATAAGAAATTCGCTATGAAGTTGTGACCAAACGTTTTAACATTAATTATAATATATAATGTAAAGCATTTTCTGAAAATATTCAATACAAAGGAATCGTTGAGTCAGTCAAGATTTTGTGGGAACTTTTTTGGTTCGCTAAAAAACAGGTGTAAGTCATAGGTTGGCGAACCATTTTTTTGAATTTCATCCGTAAGCGCTTTCGAACTCTCATCCCTTGTCATGACAGACGAATATGTATACCTTTTTTTACCATCCCTTGAGTTCAGACAGGGCATGATAGATCGGTGTCCCGGACGATTGCTGTAAATATGGCACGTTATTCCGCGTTACCTCCGGAAGAAGACGGCG
>NZ_FOJS01000025.1 GCF_900111865.1 Parageobacillus thermantarcticus
GATCTCCTGAGCCCATCGTTCCACGTGAACGAGGGCTTGCCGGCCGTCAAACATATTGTAGATGATGGCCTGAACGGCATCGCTGACTCGAGTCTGGCACTGTGGATCAACGGGAACGAGATGGTCAATCAATTGGGGCAGGCCCAGTTTCTTGAATAGGGCACTTATTATATTCAAATAATAATTGCGATAGACCTTTTTGACTTGAACGTTCATGAGAGAAAAACTCCTTCACTTTCCTTGTATGTCAAGGATTCATTCGACGATGGACACAAAAAATCCTCCCGATTTTCGTTGGGAGGGTGCGAAATGTGAGATTCAACATTACAAACGCTCGTTTATTCGTAATCGCATTCATCCCATCGTCGAAATTCCGGAAACGATTTTCGTAGAAACGGATCCAAAATGGCTTCAGTTCGCTCTTAGCCAAATTGTCACCAATGCCATCAAATATTCAAAAAACGTTGGCAACCAAATCGTGCTTTCTGCCGTTCAACGTGAAAATGAAGTGTTTTTATCCGTCCGAGATTTTGGGGTCGGCATTCCAAAGCAAGATATCGGACGCGTATTTGAACCTTTTTTCACTGGTATGAATGGGCGCCGATTTCGCGAATCCACTGGAATGGGGTTGTACCTTGTCAAACAAATTGTTGACCATCTCGGTCACGGAATTGCCATTTCCTCTGAAGAAGGAAAAGGAACGACCGTCACGATCACGTTTTACAATGTGACAAAAATGTAAGAAAACAAGTAAACATTGTAAGGAAAATCGATATGTTCATGCGATTTCCCTCCGTATAATCAACAGTAGAAACATAAAGAGGAGGGTTTTTATGACGATCTTGCAAGCAAACTCGATTACGAAAATATATCGTTCTAGCCAGTCGGTCGCACATCGGGCATTAGACGATTTCAGTCTATCGATCGAAAAAGGGGAATTTGTTGGGGTCATGGGACCGTCCGGAAGCGGAAAAACAACCTTGCTTAATATTTTAGCAACCATTGATCAGCCGACTACGGGAGAAGTGTTGGTAGAAGGAAAAAATCTATCACGTCTTTCAAAAAAAGAACTTGCTTTGTTTCGCAGACGGAAGCTCGGCTTTGTATTTCAAGACTTCAACTTGCTAGACACGTTAACCATTGGGGAAAATATCATTCTTCCACTTACATTGGACAAAATTCCCGTTAAAGAAATGGAACAGCGATTGCAAACGGTCGCTGCCACTTTAGGCATCGAAGGAATTCTCGACAAGCGGACGTACGAAGTCTCAGGCGGACAGCAGCAGCGCGCCGCAATTGCACGAGCGATCATTCATGAACCGCTGCTCATTTTTGCCGATGAGCCGACCGGGAATCTTGATTCGAAATCTTCAAAAGATGTGATGGAAACATTAACAGCATTGCATCAGGAAAAGAACGTCTCCATCATGATGGTAACGCACGATCCATTTGCAGCGAGTTACTGCGAGCGCATCATTTTCATCAAAGACGGCAAATGGTTTACTGAGATACGCAAAGGACATAACCGGCAGGCGTTTTTTCAAGATATTCTCGACATGCTCTCGCTATTAGGAGGGAACGTTAATGACATTTCGACAGTTCGCCCTTCATAATGTGAGACGCAGCTTCAGCCGATATGCCGCCTATTTTTTGAGCAGCGCTTTCGCCGTCACTATCTTTTTTATGTACGCTGCATTTATTTTCCATCCTGATGTAGTGAATGGAACGATTCGGCCATCGGTGCGAAAAGGAATCTTTGCTGCCGAAGTCATCGTCTTTCTCTTTTCCGTATTTTTCATTTTTTATTCGACAAGTTCGTTTTTAAAATTGCGTAAAAAAGATTTTGGATTGCTGACGTTATTTGGTATTACGCGCGGTCAGCTGAATAAATTAATCGTGATTGAAAATTCGATCATCGCCCTGCTTTCGATTATAACGGGAATGGGGTTTGGCGCTTTATTGACAAAAATCTTTTTCATGATGTTTTCCATCATTTTAGATTTGCCATCGCCGCTATCTTACTATATTCATTGGAAAGCGATCGCCTCTACCGCGGCCGTGTTTCTCGCGACATTTGAAGCGATTACGATCATCACGCTTATCACGATCCGCTCTTCGCAAATTATTGATTTATTAATATCGGCGAAAAAACCGAAAAAACCGCCTGTCTACTCGATCTGGCTTTCGCTGCTTGCGGTTATCTGTCTGGCGATTGGATATTATTTAGCCTATACTTCCAACATCGTGCAAATGATGAAACGCGTCCTGCCAATTCTATTGCTCGTCATTATTGGAACGTATTTTCTATATACGCAAGCGAGCATCGGGCTGTTGCGATACTATAAAAAACGGAAACGCTCCTATTATCGCGGCACGAACTTAATTACCGCCGCGGAACTGACATATAAACTGAAAGACAACGCGAGAATTTTAAGCATGGTGACGATTTTAACAGCAGTGACCTTTACTTCTACCGGGGTGCTTGCCAACCTTTATTTTGGCAAAAAAGCGGAAGCAGAAGCGCGGTTTCCGCATGCGATTTCGCTTATCTCAAAAAAAGAACCGAAAGCTTTTGACAACAAATTGCAAATACTAAAAAACACTTTTCGCGATGAGCGTATTCCTTTCAAAAGTCATAAGGCCGCTTTCATCCGCGCATATAACCCTAAGAAACCTAACGATCAGGCCATGCAACATCTTGTGCTTATGCGCGTAACCGATTACAACCGATTCGCGGATTTGGCCGGCCAGCCGCATATATCATTGCCAGCAAATACAGCAGCGTATATGTATCCTACACCTGATAAAGGCTACGAGCCAATTCGAGGAAAACAAATTACGCTTGCCGCTCAACATAGCGATAAAACGATAACCGTTTCATTGACAAAACCGATTTACCAGCCGGTCATCAATCCTACTGCATTCGCTGGACACATGCTCATCGTTCCCAATCATGTCTTTGCGACAATGCGTCAATTTGCTGCGAAAGAAGCGATTCAATATTACTTCGGCGCATCATACGAAAATTGGGAAAAAGAAGCGTCAATCATCAAGAAATTAAACCGCTCCTTAAAAGCAGATGACGACGTTGATTTTACTAATCGTTTTGAATTTTTTTACGAGATGAAGAAAATTTTTTCCTTAATGCTATTCATCGGCTTTTTCGTCAGTCTCCTCTTCTTTTTGGCGGCCGACAGCATTTTATATTTTAAGTTGTATAATGATTTGGAACAGGACGGCAAGCAATACGAAGCGTTATCCAAACTCGGTTTAACATTAAAAGAGATGAAACAAATTGCGGCGAAGCAAGTAGCGATTCTCTTTTTCATTCCGTTTGCCGTTGCTACCGTCCATGCTGGATTTGCGTTTAAAATGCTGCAAAACATGGTGTCCGGCTCCGTTGTCAAGACAAGCGTGCTTGTCATTATCCTCTTTTTCGTTGTTCAACTTTGTTACTATTTCTTGATTCGTTCGCTTTATACGAAAAAGGTGGAGCAAGTAATGTAAATTACAGCGGCCTTTTCCCGATGCATCCATCGGAAAAAGGCCGCATTTTTCGTTTATACACAGTACTTCAAACAATAATGCTCTAAATTCCAACGACCGAAAGAACGTATGTCCATACTCCTACAAACAACAGCAGAATCAAGCTATAATAAATCGTCATTTTAAACAAGTTAGATTCTTTACCAGTTTCTTGCACTGCAGCGGTTGCAATCGCGATAGATTGCGGAGAGATGAGTTTTCCCATCACTCCCCCGCTAGTATTGGCAGCAAGCAATAACGAAGAACTTGTCCCTATTTGAGAACCTGTAACCACTTGCAAATGGCCAAATAAAGCATTGTTGCTTACGACAGATCCCGTTATAAACACACCGAGCCATCCTAATAACGGGGAAACGAACGGAAATGCATCTCCTGTCTTCGCTAATGCTAAACCGATCGTAGAGGATAAACCTGCATAGTTGGCTAAGTTGGCAAACCCCATGATCAAACAAATAGTCAATACAGGAATAAACAGCTCTTTACCCGTTTCTTTTAAGCTTTGTATTCCCTCAGCCAGCGCCATGTTTTTGCTGAACATCACTGTCAACAGCGCCGCTAATAAAATCGCTGTGCCCGTTGCCGACACAAGATCTAGCTTGAATATTGCATCTAATGCAGTCTGGGTCGGCGCCACTGGAGGAGTTTTTACGACTTCGCCATGCAAAAATGGCACTTTAAACAAAAGCGTCGTTTTATGCAGCGCTCCTCCCTCAGCAAACAGCGCTTTAAAACCCGGCAGGCTCCATATAATAACGATTACCGTTAAAATATAAAAAGGAGACCACGCGCTGATGATTTCTTTCAAGCTGTATGGAGATTTTTCCACGACTTCTCCATCCTGATTAACACGATATATATGTGACGGCTGCCATTTTCTCAAGAAAAGAGCCAATGCCCCCATGCTGACAAGTGCCGCTAAAACGTTGGCCAATTCCGGACCAAATACAATGATTGTCAATGTTTGTACGATAGTATAACTTCCGCTTACCACTAAAAGAGCGGGCAATGTTTCTTTAATTCCTTTCCATTTATCTAAAATAAACACTAATAAGAACGGAATGAGAAACGTAATAAACGGCAAAATCCAAGCGAGTGTACGGGATAGCGCAATCGGAGATAAATCTCCCATTTGCGCTCCGACAATCACCGGAATTCCAATCGCTCCAAATGCGCCAGATGCAGCATTGGCAATTAAGCAAAGAGCAGCTGCTTTTAATGGATGAAATCCTAGTTCAGCAAGCAAAGCGGCAGAAATAGCGATCGGAACACCGAATCCTGCCGCTCCTTCTAAAAAAGCGTTAAAGCTAAAACCGATGAGCAGCAGTTGAAGCCGCTGATCCTCCGAAATGTTTGCGATACTCCCGCGGATAATATCAAATTTCCCCGTTTTCACAGCAATTTTATATAGCCAGACAGCCATGATCACAATATAACCAATCGGCCACAAACCGTTCGCGATTCCATAGATGGAAGCAGCGATCGCCTTTGAAATCGGCATATGAAAAAACAAAACGGCTGTCACTAATCCAAAACAAAGAGTAAGAAAAGCAGCTTTTACTCAAAAGCAGCTTTTACTCCCTTCATCTTAAACAACGTTAAACATAATAAAAACAGAATAATGGGGAGCGCTGCAACGAACGCAGAAAGATATGCGTTATGAAAAGGGTCATAATGTTGCATCCACATGATGATCTCACCTTGTTGTTATTCGAAGTCAGTATTTATTACTTTACTTCATCAAAATGACGGGAAAGAATGTCTTTTAATACGGTGACGCTATGATGAAATTGCTGTTGTTCTGTTTCATTTAGCTTCAATTCCATTACTTCGCGAATACCGTTTCGGTTGATAACAGCAGGTACACCGATATAAACGTTTTTCTCATTATATTGACCGTCCAGATAAGCAGAAACGGTAAGTATCGCATTTTCATTGTGCAAAATAGCGCGCGTAATACGGACTAGCCCCATCGCAATGCCGTAATATGTTGCGCCTTTTTTCTCAATGATTTGATATGCCGCGTCACGAACATTAATAAAAATGTTTTCCAAATCTTCTTTTTTGTAGTTATTATTTTGCGCCAATATTTGCTCAACTGGAATGCTCCCAATTTCCGCGTGGCTCCAAACAGGCAGCTCCGTATCCCCATGCTCTCCGATAATGTACGCATGTACATTCGTTGGCGCCACTTGAAAGTATTCGCTTAGCAAAAAGCGGAATCTTGCCGTATCAAGAATTGTTCCCGAGCCGATCACCCGCTCTTTCGGCAAACCGCTAAACTTCCAAGTAGCATACGTTAAAATGTCCACCGGATTCGTGGCAACAAGAAAAACACCATCAAAACCTGATTTCATGACAGAATCGACAATTGTTTTAAAGATATTAATGTTTTTGTCAACAAGATCCAATCTTGTTTCTCCTGGCTTTTGGTTTGCTCCTGCGCAAATCACCACTAAATCGGCATCTTGACAATCTTGATAATCTCCATGCCATATATTCATCGGCTTCGGCGCAAATACTTTTCCATGATTTAAGTCCATCACGTCGCCTTTCGCCTTCTCTTTATTTACATCAATTAGCACTAATTCATCAGCTATTCCTTGGTTCATCAGGGCAAATGCATAACTGGACCCAACAAATCCTGTCCCGATAACTGCCACTCGATTCATGCATTGTTTTTTCATCGCTGTCTGTCATCCTTTCCTAAAGTCAGTTTGTGAATTTATTCACAATTATATTGTGCGTCATTTCACAATTTTTATCAAGTATCAACTACAAGAGAAATTTGTCTTTTTTGTTAACAGTTATATCGCCACGCCCGATTCACCATAATATACAGCAAATAATCCCAAAAAAGCTCTGTCATTATATTCTCCGCGATACATACTACATATACTCACTTTTATAAAAAATAAGAGGGTTGATCCTTACTTCCTTCCAGATCTCCCTCTTTTTAATTTCCCGCACCGCGATATCGTTTTACTCCCGCATTCCACAAAAATACGGCAATGGCAAAAAAGATAACACCCATAATCGGAGTTAAAAACGCATATCCGTACCATTCTTTTTTGCCGAGAAAATACGAAGCCGGATATACGCCAACGAACGCAAACGGCAAAATCCACGTTAAAATATAGCGGATGACGCGATGATAAATATCAATCGGATAGCGCCCGTAATTGCTGATGTTGTACATCATCGGCATGATGGATGTGCGAGCGTCGGACCAAAAGCTGATCGTCGCCAATGCCACAAATACTCCCGCATAAATAAGCGCGCCACCTAGCACAAACAAAATAAACAAAAAAATATCATACCAATGCAGTGAAAGATGTAAGCGCGCACCCGCATACACCATAATGATCATGCCGGTGACTCCACCAAGAAGCGACTCCAACTCCATGCGCTCAAGAATGACTTGAAACAAGCTGTGCACTGGACGCGTCAACACGCGGTCCATTTCTCCGCGCACAATATAGCGTTCGTTAAAATCCCAAATGTTAAAAAACGCTCCGAACACCGCATATGGTACTAGGAAAAAGCCGTAAATAAACAAAATTTCATCGCGCGTCCAGCCGTGCAATAGCGACGTATGCCCAAACACAACGAGAAGAAAAACAAGGTTGACAGCCTGTGACATCAAATCAGACACGAACTCGACAAGCAAATCGGCGCGATATTGCAACTTTGTTTTCATGTATTGCGCCATATATTGAAAAAAGACCGATACGTAAAACACAACTCACCCTCCTTGAACGACAAGCTGTTTTTTCGCTGCCCGCCATAACAGCCGAATCGGGATGAGCAACAGCACACACCATACAAACTGAAATAAAAGTCCATCGATGATTGCTTGCCCACGGAAACTTTCTGTCACGATCATGCTTGGAATATAGCTGATCCCTTGAAACGGAAAGTATTTCATCACCGCTTGTGCCCAGTCCGGGTAAAAGCTAATTGGCAAAATAAGCCCGGAAAACAAGTCGATTATAAAGCGCTTTGCCCGCAGCAACCCTTCATTGTTGAGGGTAAAAAATGTCACAATTCCCGCAAGCAAATTCAACTCTGAATTAATAATGAAACTAAAGGCAATCGATAATATGAAAAACATCCATGTATGCACATCGGTTGGAAAACGAAGCGGCAAAAATAAAGCGACAAGGAACAATCCCGGAAGCGAAAGAAACAATAAGCGAAAAATTCCTTCTCCCAATCCTTGCATCGTTTTCATGCCGAGATAGCTGTAAGGGCGGATGAGTTCGGTCGCCACTTGTCCTTCGCGAATCTCCATGGCGATTTCACGGTCGATATTATTGAAATAAAACGCCCGCGCCATCCATGAGATGGCGACATATATCGTCATTTGCTCCATCGACATGCCCTGCATCGTCTGTTTTCCACCGTAGATCGCCGACCAAAGAAAATAGTACGCCGCGATATTAATGGCGTAAATAAGAATGCCGGTGTAATAGTTTGTTCGGTACGCCAGCATCATTAAAAAACGGATGCGGATCATCTCCATATATTTATCCATGCACAACACCTTCTTCGTAGATGTTGCGGATGATTTCTTCTGTAGAAATTTCGTTAATGTTCATATCTTGAATCGAATAGCGAGCGACAACGCGGCTGATCACTTCCGGCAATAGCGCGGAAGGTGCGTGTGCTGTCCAGACGTTTGCCTGTTCTCCTTTTTTCCATGTTACTTGCAAGCCGTCCGTCAGCTCTTTTAAAATGTCTAACGTCATTTCGTTTGCGAACGTAAATTGGATTTGTTTTCCTTCTCCCCAATTTTCTTTCAGCTTTTGCAGTGAGCCATCGTAAATGATTTTTCCTTCATCAAGCATAATGACGCGTTCACATAGCGCTTCAATGTCAGAAATATCGTGGGTCGTCAATAAAATCGTCGTGTTGTATTTTTCATTGATTTCTTTTAAAAACTGGCGAATTTTCAGTTTCACAAGCACATCCAGCCCAATCGTCGGTTCATCTAAAAATAAAAGCGGCGGGTTGTGAATCAGCGCTGCTGCCAGTTCGCAGCGCATCCGCTGTCCAAGGGAGAGCTTGCGCACCGGCTTGTCCAACAGCGGGCCGATATCGAGCGTTTCAATCACATGATCCATATGTTCCTTGTAGTCTTCGTCCGATACACGGTACACCTTTTTCAACAACCGAAACGACTCTTGGACGGCGATATCCCACCAAAGTTGCGAGCGCTGTCCAAATACGACGCCGATCGTCCGCACGAACGCTTCCCTCTCCTTATGCGGATTCATGCCGTTGACGATCACTTTTCCGGATGTCGGCGTTAAAATTCCTGTAAGCATTTTAATCGTCGTCGATTTTCCCGCACCGTTTTCGCCGATATAGCCAACCATTTCCCCTTGTTTTACAGTAAATGAAATATCGTTGACAGCGCGGATGATTTTATAGTTTCTCGTAAACAAATCGCGAAACGCTCCAATTAAGCCAGAGCGGCTTGAATATGATTTAAATTCTTTTCGCAAGTTTTCTACTTCAATGGCATTCATGTTGCATTCCCTCCACATAGGCAATAGTTTATCCGAAGTGAAACGATGAAACAAATGTTATGCATTATGTTAAAATAAAAGTCGGCAACGAAATGGTAGGAGGCTTTAAACATGAAATTCACAAAATCCGAACAACTGTATCAAGAAGCATTGCAGCATATCGTCGGCGGCGTCAACAGCCCGTCCCGCTCGTATAAAGCGGTCGGCGGCGGGGCGCCGGTTGTGATGGAACGCGCGCAAGGCGCTTATTTTTGGGACGTCGATGGCAATAAATATATCGATTACTTGGCGGCGTACGGACCGATTATTGCGGGGCACGCTCATCCGCACATTACGAAAGCGATTCAGCGCGCCGCGGAAACGGGCGTTCTTTACGGCACGCCAACGCCGCATGAAATTACGTTCGCGAAAATGTTAAAAGAAGCGATTCCATCTTTAGAAAAAGTGCGTTTCGTCAACTCAGGGACAGAAGCGGTCATGACGACGATTCGCGTCGCGCGCGCCTATACCGGCCGCGATAAAATCGTCAAATTCGCCGGCTGCTACCACGGGCATTCCGACCTTGTCCTTGTCGCTGCCGGCTCCGGCCCGTCAACGTTAGGAACCCCGGATTCCGCAGGCGTGCCAAAAAGCATCGCCCAAGAAGTCATCACCGTTCCGTACAACGATGTCGAATCATTCAAACAAGCGATGGACGTATGGGGAGACAAAGTCGCCGCCGTGCTTGTCGAACCGATCGTCGGCAACTTTGGCATCGTCACACCAAAGCCGGGCTTTTTAGAAGCGATCAATGAAATCGCCCATCAAGCCGGGGCGCTCGTCATTTACGATGAAGTGATTACCGCATTCCGCTTTATGTATGGCGGAGCGCAAAATTTATTAGGAATTGAACCGGATTTAACCGCACTTGGAAAAATTATTGGCGGCGGTCTCCCAATCGGTGCATACGGCGGTCGCCAAGACATTATGGAACAAGTCGCGCCGCTCGGTCCGGCATACCAAGCAGGAACGATGGCTGGAAATCCGGCGTCGATACTTGCCGGCATCGCCTGCCTTGAAGTACTGAAGCAAGACGGCGTGTACGAACATCTTGATAAGCTCGGCGCGATGCTCGAAGAAGGCATACTTCTTCACGCAAACAAATATGGCATTCCTGTAACGATCAACCGTTTGAAAGGCGCATTCACCGTCTACTTCACGACAGAAAAAGTGGAAAACTACGAACAAGCGCAACGAAGCGACGGCGAAATGTTTGCGAAATTCTTTAAGCTCATGTTAAACCAAGGGGTCAACCTCGCTCCTTCCAAATATGAAGCATGGTTTGTTACGCTTGCCCATACGGAAGAAGACGTTGAATATACGCTCAAAGCGGTGGAAAATGCATTTAGACAATTAGCGAGCGAATAATTATGCAACAATCCCAAGAGGAATCTCTCTTGGGATTGTTGTTTAATAATTGAAAACGCTTACAGAACGCTATAGCACTGGTGAATACGATATCCAAAAAAATGAATAAATAATTGATTTGCATATGCAAGCATGGTATGATAGGTTATAAATTCTGAAAATTAAGACCGGAAATGGCTGCTTATGTTTATTAAACACGGGAGGTGAATGGCGAAAAGCAGGAGTTTTCCCGCTTTGGCGCCACTTACGTATGAAGCAACGTTGGAATCCTAACCTTTTTAAAAACTTCCATCAGGCGGAACATGACGCTTGCGGCATCGTCGCCGCCATCGAAAAACGACGGATCCCAACCCGAGAAAACATTATGGCATGCATTGACGCCCTTGTCAAAATGAATCACCGCGCTGGATTTATTAACGGCGAAGGAGACGGCGTCGGCATTCACATGGATATTCCTAAAAAGCTTTGGATGGAAAAGCTCGCAAACGTCGGACAAAACCCGGAAATAGCAAACGACGAAAGTTTTACCGTCGGCCATCTTTTCATTAACCGGTCCGCCGATGTCGATCATATAAAGTCCCAAATCAAACAATTGTTTAAAAAGTCGGGATTTTTATTGATTTTTGAATCTGACCGCGTAACTTCTTCCAATGCGCTAGGTCCAATCGCGCTTCGGCAAGAACCGGCATTTTGGCAAGTCGCACTGCTGCCGAATGACAATGTTCAGCTTTCAAAACGGTTGTTTGATCTGCTTATTGAAATCGAGAAAAACGAAAATGTCCATGTCGCCTCCTTAAGCAATTTTCACGTTGTGTATAAAGTGATGGGAGCCGGCGATATTTTGCCAAAATATTATCATGACTTGGCACATCCGTTTATCGCATCAACAATGACGTTAGGACATAACCGTTACTCAACGAATACACTTTCCAACTTTTTTCGTGTTCAGCCGTTTAGCGTGTTAGCGCATAACGGCGAAATCAACACGATTGCAAAGCTTCGCGATGAAGCAGCGATGATTGGCGTTCCATTGACAAACGGTGGAAGCGATTCCCAAGATTTGAGCCGTACGATAGAAACGCTTATTTGCCGCTATGGCTATAGCTTATTTGAGGCGATGGACATATTGTTCCCGCCGATTGTGAATGAAATAAAAGCATATCCGGAGCATCTTCAAGACTTGTATACGTACATCCGCGAAGCATGGGGGCATTTCGCCCAAGGACCTGCGGCGATTATTTCTCGACATGCAGACGAAGCAGTTTTCAGCGTCGATGCGCTCGGATTGCGCCCGCTTTGGAAACTGGAAACAGAAAAACGATTTGTTTTCACATCAGAGCCGGGAATCATTCCAGCGAGCGAATATACCGGTGAGCCAAAACCGCTCGCACCTGGCGAAAAAATCGGCTTAACATGGTCCGGCGACGTCATTCAAGTGTTGGAATACGAACAATTCCAAGAAGAAGTATACACCCGTTTTTCGAAACGGTTTGACATTACAAATTTCCGAAAGCGCCTCGATGTTCCGAAACTGGAAAATCACGTGTTTGCTTTCGCGCCGACAAAAGTGCATAACGGGCAATATGCCGCGTTCGGCTGGGACAGAGAACACATTCAGCTTTTAGAACAAATGGCGGAAAAAGGAGTGGAACCGATTCGCTCTTTAGGCCATGACGCGCCGCTTGCCGCGATGGACCCGAATCGCAAAAACCTTGCGGACTTTATTAAAGAAAGCGTCGCCGTTGTCACGAACCCGGCGATTGACCGCGACCGCGAGATGGAACATTTTTCAACAAGAACCGTAATTGGAAAACGTCCGTCTCTTATAGCTGAAACAGAAGCGTCGTATGTTATTGAGCTTAGCTCGCCGATTCTCATCGAGGGAAAAATCGGAAACGACTGCGCGCCACAATTGCATCATCCTTCGTACGACCAAGTGGTTCATTCGTTCCAAAAAAAAACAATTAGCGCACATCCTGTCGGCGACGTTCACGGCAGAAGAAACCATCCCGCAGGCGCTACAACGCCTTTCTAACGAAGCCTGCGAGGCGGTTCGCTCCGGCAAAACCTTGCTTGTCATCGATGACGCAAAAGCACATCAAAACGGAAATTTATGGATCGATCCGCTTCTCATCACATCGGCCGTCGATCAAGCATTAGCGAAACAAGGTTTGCGCCGCGATTGCTCCGTTTTGCTTCGTTCCGGTGCGATCCGTTCCCTTCATGATCTCGTTGTCGCCTATGGATTAGGGGCAAATGCGATCAGCCCGTATCTTATGTTTGCTACGGTTGCGTCGGAAGAGACGATCACGCCGATTATCAATCTGTTTAAAGCGCTCAACAAAGGATTAGAAAAAGTGATTTCGACGATTGGCATTCACGAATTGCGCGGATATAGCCGCCTCTTCTCATCGATTGGCCTGCATGATGAAATCGCCGATGTATTAAACATCGTCAATTTCTTTGGCTCTGATTCATTGCAATACGACTGCGAAGCGCTAAAACAAGACGCGATCGCCCGCGCGGAAGATTACGCGGATGAAAACGCCAAGTTGCGGAAAACGTTCCACCTCTTTCCGCGCATTTGGAAGGCGATTGGCGAAGTCGCGCAAACGGGAGCGTACGACAATTATCGGGAAAAGTTAAACGAACTCGAAACTGAAACGCCGACAACGATTCGTCATTTGTTAGATATCAAAAAAGCGGAAAAGCAAGTTCCGGTCGAAAAAGTCGACATTAGCGTCGGCGAACATAGCTTGCCGTTCGTCATCGCTTCGATGTCGTTCGGTTCGCAAAATGAAGTGGCGTTCCGCGCTTATGCGGAAGCGGCAGAACGTTTGAACATGGTCAGCCTTAACGGCGAAGGCGGCGAAATTAAAGATATGCTCGGCAAATATCCGCGCACGCGCGGCCAGCAGATTGCATCCGGCCGTTTTGGAGTGAACGCAGAGCTTTTGAACTCTTCGAACCTCTTGGAAATTAAAATCGGTCAAGGGGCAAAACCGGGGGAAGGCGGCCACTTGCCAGGTTCAAAAGTGACGGCAAAAATCGCCGAAGCGCGCAACGCGACCATCGGCTCTGACTTAATCTCACCATCCAATAACCATGACATTTATTCGATCGAGGATTTAGCGCAAATGATCGTTGAACTGAAAACAGCGAATGACAAAGCAAAAGTCGCCGTCAAAGTTCCGGTCGTGCCAAACATCGGAACGATTGCCGTCGGCATCGCCAAAGCGGGAGCGGACATCATTACGCTAAGCGGGTTTGACGGCGGAACGGGAGCCGCGCGCGTTCATGCGCTGCAACATGTCGGGCTTCCTGTTGAAATCGGCGTAAAAGCCGCCCATAACGCCCTTCTTGAAGCCGGTTTGCGGAACAAAGTCGAAATTTGGGCGGACGGCGGCATAAAAAGCGCGCTTGACGTTCTCAAAGTGATGCTGCTCGGGGCCAACCGCATCGGCTTCGGGACGCTCTCGATGATCGCAATCGGCTGTACGACGTGCCGCGGCTGCCATTTAGATACGTGCCATGTCGGAATCGCGACCCAAATCGAATCGGTAGCGCAGGCAAAAGAACACGGATTGCGCCGCTTTGTGCCTCGGCAATTTGATGCCGCGGTACAAGGATTAGTCAACTTATTCACTGCGTTCGGAAATGAACTAAAAGCGTTAACAGCTTCCCTTGGTTTTACTCGCCTGCAAGATATCGTCGGACGCTCTGACTTATTGGAACAAACAAGAGGACTCCGCCAAATGGATTTGTCCAATCTGCTCGAAGTGCTTGAAGTGGAGCAGCTCGCACAAAAAGAAGCAGCCGCAAGCGCAGAAGAACCATCGTTGCTCGTTGCTGCCGGGGCGGAATACCTTGATTACTATGTGGAAGATTTGCATCGTTCCCGTGAATTTACGACCGTCACAGCGGAACAACGCGTTCTCGGCAGCCGTGTTTCTTGTCATCGCGTGCGCGGTCGTCTCGACGGATCATACAAAAAATTGCCAGATGTCACATTGCGTTATAAAAACGGCTCGATTCCTGGAAATGGACTCGGTGCTTACAACACTTATGGCATTCATATCCATGTTGACGGCGGCGGACAAGACGGTGTCGGAAAAACAGCGTTTGGCGGCGGCATCTTCATTTTCAAAGCAAAAGGAAAAGACGGAAAGTTTTATAATGGTTCTGTTGGCAAAGGCTTCGGATACGGAGCGCAAAAAGGCTTGCTGATCGCGCAAGGAAACGCAGACGCGCGCGCGGGCATTCGCCTGTCCGGTGCTGATATGATTATCGGTGGTCAAGTGGCGACGCCGATTCCGGAAAAAGAACGCGGAAATATCGGTGCGCGCGCGAACATTAAAGGATTCGCCTTTGAATATATGACGAATGGCCGCGGTCTCGTCCTTGGCGACCCAGGTCCATGGATTTGCGCTGGAATGACAGGTGGAGTCGTTTACTTGCGTCACCAACCGGAAATGGGGTTGACGAAAGCGGCATTGGAACGTCGCATCGCGAAAGGGGCGCAAGTACGCCTTGAACCATTGAACGAGCGCGGAAAAACGGATGTACAAGAACTGCTATCGAAATACATTGAACTGCTGAAAGAGCACGGCCATCACGAAGAAGCGCAATCATTGCAGCCGCTTCTTGAAAAGCCGGAAGATCATTTCTTCCAAGTCATCCCGTTGAAAGAACAAGCCGATCCTTCGATTTCCACAGAATAAAAAAGGTATTCCGCCAGTGCGGAATACCTTTTTCACATCTAATGAACTTCTTCGTTAAAAAGATAAATGCAACACTGCTAGCTCTTGAACATCCCGCCATCATTATTGCATAATAACGTCATCCATACATCTCGCGGCGTGATCTCCCCTTGAAAAATTCAAAACATTCTAATGTATATTTTCTGCTTGATATCATATATAAAAGCGTGTATAGTACTAAATTGTTTATAAGAACTAAGGAGGAAAGGTTTGAACATACATGAAACTCGGTGCCCGCATTTTCAAAACGGGAATCGCCGTTACATTAGCGCTTTTTTTGGCAACGCTATTGCACTTGCCTTCTCCTGTTTTCGCGGGGATTTCTGCGGTTTTTGCGATGCAGCCGACGATTTATCGATCCTATTTATCGTTGATCGAACAAGTCCAAGCAAATATCATTGGCGCTGCATTTGCCATTATTGCCGTGCTTTTGTTCGGGCGCGATCCGTTTATCGTCGGTCTTACGCTAATGATCGTTATCGCTCTTTGCTTAAAAATGCGCCTTGAGTCAACGATATCGGTAGCGTTAGTTACCGTTATCGCAATTATGGAATATACCGAAAAACAATTTATCGAATTTGCGATCATTCGTTTTTCCACCATTATGCTCGGCATATTCGCCGCCTTTGTCGTCAACTTAATTTTTCTTCCTCCAAAATACGAAAAAAAGCTGTATGAACAAATTACCGAAAACACGGAAAATATTTTAAAATGGATTCGCATCCATATAAGGCATGCGTCCGAGCATCGGATTTTAAAAGAAGATATTGAAAAAATGAAAGAAAACATCACGAAACTGGAGCATCTTTATTTAATGTATAAAGAAGAACGCACCTATTCCCGAAAAAAGCGTTTTCAAAAATCGAGAAAACTCGTGTTATACCGGCAAATGATAGTAGTCGCGAACCGAGCGCTTGATACGTTAAAAATTCTTCATCGCTTTGAAAACGAACTGTACCATATGCCCACAGAATTTCGCCAAGTCATTCGTTCGCAGCTGGATAGCCTGCTTCATTACCACGAACAAATATTGCTAAAGTTTATTGGAAAAATAAAATACCATCCTCGTACAGAAACAGCGATGGAAACCCGCGAGGAAAGGACACGACTAATCGAAGCATTTTATGCACACCATCAGCAAAAAAACGAATATTACCTTTTCTCATTGATTGGAACGATTATTGATTATAGTGAACAGTTGGAACATCTTGATAAACTGATTGACAGCTTCCACCATTACCATCATGATTCCACCTTAGCAAAAAACTTGGCTGATAACTAATGTGGCTGGCGCAAAAACTCGATTAACAACTTTTTGCGTCAGCCTTTTTCTTTTAAATAGCCGTTTCCTACTGTTTTGACGTGTCATTGATTGTAATTCAATTGTTGAATCGTAAACAAATGATAATATTGCCCTTTTTTCGCCATTAATTCGTCATGCGTGCCGCTTTCGACGACCATGCCATCTTCAATAAGGAAAATGCGGTCCGCGTGGGTAATCGTCGACAGGCGGTGGGCGACGATAAAGGTCGTCCGGTTTTTGGCGAGCCGCTCGAGCGCCTCTTGAATGTAATGCTCGCTTTCGAGATCGAGCGCCGATGTCGCTTCGTCAAAAATAAGAAGGGGCGGATTTTTCAAAAAGACGCGCGCAATGGCGATTCGCTGTTTTTGCCCGCCGGATAGCTTGATGCCGCGTTCCCCGACTTTCGTATCATATCCGTCCGGCAAGTTCATGATAAAATCGTGGGCGTTGGCGGCTTTTGCGGCAGCAATCACTTCTTCGTCCGTCGCATCCGGTTTTCCAAGCAAAATATTTTCCTTCACCGAATCGCTGAACAAAAAACTATCTTGGAACACAATCCCGATTTTATCGCGCAGACTGCGGACGCGGATATCGCGTATATCGACGCCATCCAATAAAATTCGCCCCTCTGTTACGTCGTAAAACCGCGGGATAAGGCTTACCAACGTTGATTTTCCGCCGCCGCTCATGCCGACAAGAGCGATCGTTTCTCCTGCTTTTACGGAAAACGAAATATCGCGAAGCACAGGCGGCTCGTTTTTACTGTAGGCAAACGTGACGTTTTCGAACACAATATCCCCTTTTACTTCTTTACAGTCAACGGCATTTGGCGCATCGACGATATCGTATGTTTCATCCAAAAATTCAAACATCCGGTCCATCGAAGCGAACGACTGCGTCAATGTCGTCGATGAATTCACAAGGCGGCGCAGCGGGCTATAAAGCCGATCGATATAACCGACAAAAGCGACCATCGTTCCAACGGTAATATGGCCAAGCAATACTTGGTAGCCAGCATAGCCAATCACGATAATCGGGGCAATGTCTGTCACTGTGTTCACAACAGAAAACGACTTGGCGTTCCAGCTCGTATGCATAAGCGCCTTTGTTAAAAAATTATTGTTTTGCTTGGAAAACCGCTTCTGTTCTTCTTCCTCGATCGCAAAGCTTTTCATGACCGGCATTCCTTGCACCCGTTCGTGCAAGTACGCTTGCAGTTCCGCCAGCGCCTGGGAGCGCATTCTCGTCCGCTGCCGCAAGCGCCCGAAAAAATATTTGACGGAAAACGCATAAAGCGGCAGTGTACTAATGGAAATAATCGTCAATTTTATATCCATCTTGATCATAATGACAAGCGCAATAATAATCGTCGTCATATCTAACCAAAGGTTCATCAGTCCGGTAATAATAAAATCTTTCGTTTGCTCCACGTCATTAATGACACGCGAAATAATTTCCCCTGTGCGATGATTCGAATAATACGTAAAACTTAGCTTTTGCATATGCGTAAATAAGCGGTTGCGAATGTCATACAGTACTTTGCTTGCCGTCCACTGCGCAAAATATTGTCGATAATATTCGACAATTGGACGAATAATAATGAAAATGACTAACATGGCAGCGATCGCCCACCAAAGGCGCTCTACCTTGGCGGACATCGGCAGTTTCGTATTTCCGATAATCTCATCAACCACATATTTTAATAGCAGCGGAATGAGGAGTGGAATCGCAAACTTAATAATGCCGATGATCATCGTTGCGACAATATACCATTTATATGGGCGCACAAATTGCATATAGCGGCGAATATTCGTCATGAACATATCCTCCCTCAAAAAGCAGAAAAACCTGTTTGCGGCGACGAACAGGCTTTTTGCTTTTTCCTTATTCACTTTCGAAGTGAAAGAAATTTTTCATACCACGTATCAATAAAATCAGGCGCAAACGGGCCTTTTCGTTCATGAATCCAGCTGACTAACTTTTTCACATTATTTTTTAAAATTCGGTCGATAACATCTGGATAGTTCATTTCTTTTCGGTGCCGTTCATATTCATCTTCATCAAGAAGAACGTACGTCATGTCAGGAAACACTTTAATATCCAAATCATAATCAATGTATTTCAACGCTTCCTCATCCCATACAAATGGAGAGCTCAAATTGCAATAATAATAAATGCCGTCTTCCCGAATCATGCCGATAATGTTAAACCAATGTTTTGCGTGAAAAAAACAAATTGCCGGCTCGCGCGTGATCCATGTCCGGCCATCCGCTTCCATCACCACCGTTTTATCATTCGCTCCGATAATATACGCAGGCGTTCCTTTCAGCACGATTGACTCTTCCCATACTCGGTGAATCATTCCGTTATGTTTATAACTATGAATTTGAATAATTTCTCCTTCTGCAGGATATCCTGTCATTATTCTCCCTACTTTCCTCTGGGAACTTCTCTTTTTTATTATAACGATTGAAAATGCAAATGAAAATAAAAGCAAGCCATCTTAACGTGTTGAAGATGGCTCGCTTGTATGACGGCGCTCGTTTTGATACGAAAGGATGACTTCTTCTGTCTGCTTTTCAAACATTTTTTGAATTTCCTTTAGCTGTCGTTTCATCTGGCAGATTTCTTCTTGAATGGATTGCAGTTTTGCTTCTTGTTGCAGTTCGATCAATTGTTTTTCAATCGCTTGGCAGCGCTCGATTTCCGACTGCAAAAACAAAAGCTTGTCCATCGTTTTCAGCTGCTCATTTACCAAACGTTCAAATAGATCCACGCTCGCTTCTCCCCTCTCTCCAATTATGTTTATTAATTCGAGAAGGGAAGAAAAATTTCCTTTGACTATATATGTAAAGTTATGATCGCTTTTGTCGATAAAATAAGGACGGCGAGCCCTTTTCCGGGAAATAATTTTCCCTATATCGCACAAACAGGCGTGGGAAAACCGTTCCCGAAAAATCGGCTTGCCGTCCCGCGTTTTTTGTCTAGCTTCGAACGCCATCAGCTCGCGACGCTTCGGTTTTGCTATAGCAGCAAGGCTCTCTAGCACGTGCCGCGAAGCCAGAATAGCGACGTTTCGCTGTTGCCCACAGAACGTAGGCAGCCTTTAGGCGAAATTAGGGCGTCCTTCGCTATGTTACTTGCTTGAATTTTGCGTTTTGCGTGATTCTGCTTGCGCGTTTTGTTGTTTTACTTGTTGCACGTTCGTTTCTGCAGCAAATTCAGTGCCAAATTGTCCTGCTTGTGCAGATTGCGCGTTTTGTTGTCTTACTTCTTGAATGTTAGTGCCTGCAGCTGTTTTGTTTGGTTGTTGTTGTTGTTTTGCCATCGTTATCACCTCCACGTGACTTAATGTGTCCAGGAGGTGATGATTTTATCCATCCAAATTACAAAAGTAAAGATCTTCCACCATCAACGATAATCGTTTGGCCGCGGATCATTTCTGCTTGGTCGGATAATAAAAACATTACCGCATTGACAATATCTTCAGGTTTTACCATTCGGCCTGCAGGAGTTTTTGCTACCGCATCAGCTAATAGTTCTTCTCGGTTTGGAAAATGTTTTAACGCATCCGTATCGACCGCGCCGCCTGATACGGCATTTACGGAAATATTTTTCGGCGCCAATTCGACGGCTAAATAGCGCGTCAATGATTCGACCGCAGCTTTTGAAACACCGACAGCCGTATAATTTTCCAGATAGCGTATCGCCCCCAACGAGCTGATGCTGACGACTTTGCCGCCGCCGACTTTTTCCATTCGTTTTGCCGCTTCTTGCGCACAAAATAAAAGCGCTTTGCTGTTAATGTCGATCGTCCAGTTCCAATGCGATTCCTCGAGCTCCATCGCCGGACGCAGCACGCCTGAAGCAGCGTTATTAATAAGGACATCGACGCGTCCAAACGCTTCATCCACTTGCGCGAACATCTCTTGAATTTTTTCGACTTTCCCGACGTTCGCCTTCACGACAAGCGCTTTTCGTCCCAGCGCTTCGATTTCCTTCGCCGTCTGCAACGCTGCTTCTTTGCTGCGCGCGTAGTTAACGACAATATCGTATCCTTCTTTTGCGAGGCGAAGGGCAATCGCTTTGCCGATTCCACGGCTGCTTCCTGTAACTACCGCAACTTTTTCACTCATGTTTTTCTCCCCTTTTATGCATAAATGAATACATACTATTTTAAACTAGAAAAAAAGGAGGCATCCATCATGTACGTTGGCCGCGATATGACCGAACTTTCGATGATCCCAAAATCGGAATGGAAAGATAGCGAACTCGCGTTTTTTCACCATTCGTTGCAGCAAATTGCCCCGTATTTAAACGCGGAGGGGCAGACGATCCACCGCGAAATCATTGAAGAAATCGAAGCGCGCGGCGGGCTAAGAAATAGCGAAGCTACCTATACCAGTGGAACGAAACAAGCGTATGACTGAAACGGGTGGATTATCCACCTGTTTCTTTCTTTTTATACTCTTGCCAAATTCGTTGATGGGAAACAGGAAAAGCGTATAAGCCGATTTCTTGTTCATCAACGAGTTTAAGCTGTTCCGTTTCCGCAACATCACCAATGATTTTGCCATCATAAACGGTAATATTCCACACTAAATGAGAAAATACATGTTCTAAAGTAGCAAAAGGATTTCCAAGCTGAACCGCTGCCCCGTATTCTTCCTGTAAAAATTTTTCTAGCTGCCTTTCCAGATTTTCCTGCGAATGAATTACTTCGCAGTTCGGAAATTCCCATAAATTCGCGAGCAGACCAGCGCCGTCCCGCTTATGGATCAATATTTTTCCATGCTCATCTTTCAGCACTGCGGCGGCAATCGCCACTTGCTTGACGTTTGCTTTTTTCGTTTTTACCGGAAGTTCCGTCTGCACTCCTTCGTGAAACGCCCGGCAATGCGCTTGCACGGGGCAAAGAAGACAAGCCGGATTACGCGGCGCGCAAATAAGCGCGCCAAGCTCCATTAGCGCTTGGTTGAAATACGATGGATTTTCCTTTGAAATAATTTTTCGGACAATCGCTTCAAACAATTTTCTTGTTCCCGTTTTAGAAATATCTTCCCATACAAGAAAAATCCGCGACAGCACGCGCATGACGTTGCCGTCCACAGCCGGTTCCGGAATGCCATAGGCGATGCTTAATACCGCTCCTGTCGTATACGGGCCAACTCCTTTTAATTTGGAAAACTGTTCCGGATTGTCGGGAACTTTCCCCCCATATTGTTCTTTTACTTCTTTTACCGCCGCATGCAAATTGCGAATCCGCGAGTAGTAACCGAGCCCCTCCCACGCTTTCAGCACTTCTTCTTCGTCCGCTTCCGCAAGCGCTTCAAGCGTCGGAAACTGCTCGATAAACTTATTAAAATATGGAATGACGGTATCTACTTTTGTTTGCTGAAGCATGATTTCCGACACCCATATTTTATACGGGTCATTATCTTTGCGCCACGGCAAGTCGCGTTGTTCTTTTTCAAACCAATGAATTAAATCGCGCTGAAAGTCTTCCACCGCAAATCCTTCCAGAAACGTTTGTTCTTTCACGTTGTTTCCTCCAGATGTCAGTATGTACGTTTTATTATATCATCGTTCGCAAAAAAACGCCTGATTTTGCCGAAGACAGAGCAAAATCAGGCGTCCCTTCCATTATTTCGCCTCTTTTTTGACTACTTTTACGCGGGCGACGCTTTGCTTCGCTTGATCTTTCACATATACAATCCAATACAATAGCGCGACAAACACGCTTCCACCGACCGCGTTGCCTAAAAAGACGGGAACGAAATTGCGGAACCAATCCGCCCATGTCGCATGGCCGGCAAAAATCGCGGCAGGAATGACGAACATATTCGCAACAACGTGCTGAAACCCAATCGCTACAAACGCCATGACTGGAAACCAAATCGCCACTATTTTTCCACCGATATCCTCCGCTCCATATGACAACCAGACAGCCAACGTTACAAGCCAGTTGCAGCCAATTCCAGAAACAAACGCTTGTATAAATGTATCATGAAGTTTCGCGTCGGCAATGGCAACCGTTTTAGCTAAAAACGGACCTTCCGCCGTTAAACCGACAACATGGCCAAACATATAAGCTACAAATACAGCACCAAGAAAATTGCTTACGGTCACCCAAAACCAGCCTTGCACCAATTTTTTAATGGTAATCGTTCTTGCCAACGCCGCCAATGTCATTGACATCATGTTCCCCGTCAGCAACTCTCCGCCGGCGATGATAACAAGCACAAGTCCTAGCGGGAACACTGCGGCGCCTAAAAAATTCGCAAAGCTTCCCCATTCTTTCGGAACGTTGCCAATCACGCGAATGTCCAATAAAAAACCAAGCGCGATAAACGCCCCTGCCAAAAAACCGAGAATAATTTGCGATAATACCGGCAAATTTGCTTTACGCGTTCCCGCTTCAATCGTGATTTGCGCAATTTGCGACGGATTGTGATAAGCCATGTTTGATCCCCCATTTTCTCCAAATTTAGATAGTAATTTTTTCTTGTAATCCCGTTATTTTATCTGGATGTGTATATACGTTAAACGTATTGCCTCGAATAAACCCAACAACGGTAATGCCTAAATCGTTCGCTAATTCGAGCGCCAGCGTCGTTGGAGCCGATTTCGATAAAATAATTCCTATTCCCATTTTTGAAACTTTTAGCAACACTTCCGACGACACTCTTCCGCTGAATACGATCAATTTGTCCGATAACGACAAGTCATGTTGCAAACAATATCCGTAAATTTTATCTAACGTATTATGTCTGCCAATGTCAGAGCGAACGATGACAATTTCGTCCGGCGTGCAAAGCGCCGCGTTATGAATGCCGCCAGTCGCTTGAAAATCAGTCGATCTTTCTTGCAGCGACCGCATTAAGCGACAACATTGCTCCGCATGAACGTTCGTGCTGTGCACAATCGTTTTTGCCGTTTTCACATCGTTATAAAAGTAAAATTGTCTGCTTTTCCCACAGCACGATCCGATAAACCGTTTTGCGTAAAATTCTTTTTGGATCGACTGTTTCGTAACAAGCTCGACGTAGGCAAAACCGCGATGTTCATCGACGGATATCGCCTTTATTTCTTTGCTGGAACGAATCAGCCCTTCCGAAGCTAAAAACCCGACAACCAATTCCTCTAAATGGGTCGGCGTGCATACCATTGTCGCAAATTCCTGTCCGTCAACGACAATCGTAAGCGGAAATTCCACAGCGATTTCATCATCGAGCTGTTCAAAATGTTCGTTACGATACTTTATGATTTTTTGCTGCCGCATCACCGACGGCTCCATTGAATCCACCCCCGTTTTCGGACTCGTAAAAAGAAAACCGCCACATTTTCTATGACGAAGGCATGCTACTCCTTCGTGCACATAGAAAAGTGGCGGTAGTTTTGGCACAGAACATCTGCGGCAAAACCAACGCTCCCATCGCTCCATGACAAGGAAACTTAACTAACAACAGCGTTATCGCTATTGCATAGTTAAGCTTCCTACTGTATAAAACATATAAAAGCTGTTTTTAGAATATCATGAAAGCGCATTATAAAACAATATCGAATTTTTATAGCCATCCTATTCTTTAATTGGTTTTTCAAATATAAAGACGGAGACAGCAATATCTTCTTCCACCTTAATATCGTTGAATAAATAGAGCAGTTTAGATCCAGCCAGTTCTTCAAGGCCATCTGGCACTTTTTGCGCATATACTTCTTGAATCATTCGGGTGCGCGCCGTATGTACCATTTCTTTTCCCTCTGGTGATCTTGCAATAAATTTTTCCGTCGGCGTTAAATTTCCTTGTAATATAGTAACGGCGAGATTGTCGATGAAATACGTTTTAATCCGTTCCGGTCCTTTTCCAAATAGTTGTTTGCGGACTTTTCTCACTAAATCGTTAAACGCCGCTTCTTTTCTTGACATGGAAAAGCTCCTCTCCAATCATAGATTTTCGGAAAATAATAAATTTCTTTTCTTGTTTTATAAACAATACAGTACTATAATTATGATGGCACTTATAATTATAATAAAAAATCAAAAAATAACATAATCATAGTGGAAAAGTAATAAGGAAAATAAGATTTCCTTGTTATTTTTCTACTAGTCTACCTTGACGAGATGGATTGGTTATTTTAGCATCGTCATGCTAAAAAACTACTCCACCATGACCAAGCAGCATCTGCATTCATGGTGGAGTTTTTTATTTCATGATAAGGAGGTTTATGCATGAACGAACAGCTGATAACGATTACAATAAACGGAAACAATTACAGTGCGAAACAAGGAATGACGATTTTGGAAGTCGTCAACGAAAACGGCATTCCACATCCGCAAGTTTGCTATACTCCTGAACTTGGTGCCATTCAAACATGTGACACATGCATCGTCGAGGTAAACGGAAAATTAGTGCGTGCCTGTTCGACTCCTGTCGAAGACGGCATGAACGTCGAACTCTCTTCGGCACGGGCGAAAGCAGCACAAAAAGAAGCGATGGACCGCATTTTAGAAAACCACCTATTATATTGTACCGTCTGTGATAACAATAACGGAAACTGCAAATTGCACAATACGGCGGAATTAATGGGAATTGAACACCAGTCATACCCATATCGTCCAAAAGTGGATCCATCGGAAGTCGACATGTCCCATCCATTCTACCGCTATGATCCAAACCAATGCATCGCCTGCGGACAATGCGTCGAAGTATGTCAAAACTTGCAAGTAAACGAAACGTTGTCGATCGACTGGGAAGCAGAACGTCCTCGCGTCATTTGGGATAACGGTGTTCCGATTAATGAATCTTCCTGTGTCAGCTGCGGGCAATGCGTTACCGTTTGTCCATGCAACGCGCTAATGGAAAAATCGATGTTAGGCGAAGCTGGGTTTATGACTGGGTTAGATCAAGAAATTCTAAATCCGATGATCGATTTTGTCAAAGAAGTAGAGCCGAACTACACGAGCATTTTTGCCGTTTCTGAAATCGAAGCGGCGATGCGGGAACAACGCATCAAAAAGACGAAAACGGTTTGCACGTTCTGCGGTGTTGGCTGTTCATTTGAAGTATGGACAAAAGGACGGAAAATTTTAAAAATCCAACCTGTCTCCGAAGCACCGGTTAACGCGATTTCTACATGCGTAAAAGGAAAATTCGGCTGGGATTTCGTCAACAGTGAAGAACGTCTTACAAAACCGCTTATCCGCAAAGGCGATACGTTTGTAGAGTCAACGTGGGAAGAAGCGCTTTCGCTTGTTGCGGAAAAACTTGGCGAAATTAAGCAAAAATATGGCGGCAATGCCATCGGCTTTATTTCGTCGTCGAAAATATCCAATGAAGAAAACTATTTAATGCAAAAATTGGCTCGGCAAGTGTTTGAAACGAACAACGTCGATAACTGTTCGCGCTATTGCCAATCGCCGGCAACCGACGGATTGTTCCGCACGGTAGGAATGGGCGGCGATTCCGGAACGATTCAAGATATCGCATCAGCAGGACTTGTCATTATCATCGGCGCTAACCCTGCGGAAGGACACCCTGTTTTGGCAACTCGCGTCAAACGCGCGCATAAACTATTCGGCCAAAAATTAATTGTTGCCGACTTGCGCAAAAACGAAATGGCGGAACGCGCCGATCTATTCATCCGACCAAAACAAGGAACAGACCAAGTATGGTTGATGGCGGTTACGAAATATATCATCGACCAAGGCTGGCACGATGAAAAATTCATTCGTGAACGCGTTCATTTCTTCGACGAATTCAAAGAAGTGCTCGAAAAATATACGCTTGATTACGCAGAAGAAGTAACAGGTGTTGCGAAAGAAGACTTAATTCGCATTGCTGAAATGATCCACGAAGCAGATGGTACGTGCGTTCTCTGGGGAATGGGCGTTACGCAAAACACGGGAGGAAGCGATACATCTGCGGCCATCTCGAACTTATTGCTCGCAACTGGTAACTACGGTCGCCCAGGCGCTGGAGCGTTCCCACTACGCGGTCATAACAACGTGCAAGGCGCTTGCGACATGGGCTCGCTACCTGGCTGGCTCCCAGGATATCAACATATTACAGATGACATCGCGCGGGCCAAATTTGAAAAAGCATACGGTGTCCGCATTGACGGAAAACCAGGGCTTGACAACATTCAAATGATTGAGGCTGCTGAACAAGGAAAATTAAAAGCAATGTATATTGTCGGCGAAGATATGGCATTTGTCGATTGCAACGCTAATCATGTCCAAAAAGTGCTTTCAGAATTAGACTTCCTAGTAGTACAAGACATTTTCTTATCAAAAACAGCGCAATTCGCTGACGTTGTTTTGCCAGCAGCACCAAGCCTAGAAAAAGAAGGAACGTTTACTAATACGGAACGTCGCATTCAACGTTTCTACCAAGCGCTTGAGCCGCTCGGCGACTCCAAACCAGACTGGTGGATTATTCAAGAAATCGCGAAACGGATGGGCGCTGATTGGAACTACGCCGGTCCGAAAGAAATTATGGATGAAATCGCAAGCCTCGCGCCACTATTCTCGCAGGCGCAATACGAAAACTTGGAAGGATGGAACAGCCTCTGCTGGGGCAGCTATGACGGTGCGCATACGCCGATTCTTTATAAAGAACGCTTCAACTTCCCGGATGGAAAAGCACGCTTTGCGCTTGCCGATTGGGTACAACCGACAGAATATCCGGAAGAATACGACTTGCTTGTCAACAACGGACGGTTGCTTGAACATTTCCATGAAGGAAATTTAACATACAAGTCGCAAGGCATTCAGAAAAAATTCCCGGAAGTGTTCGTCGAAGTATCGCCGGAATTGGCAAAAGAACGCGGCATCAAAGACGGTTCGCTCGTTCGTTTAGAATCGCCGTTTGGCCACGTGAAAGTACGCGTGCTCGTCACAGACCGCGTCAAAGGAAAAGAATTGTTCTTGCCAATGCACTCGGCATCGAACGAAAGCGCGATTAACATCCTTACTGGTCCTGCGACTGACCATCGCACCCACACGCCGGCATACAAACAAACAAAAGTACGGATGCAAGTGTTAGAAGTCGACGGAACGCCTCCGCTTCCGCGCACAAATCCACGCTTTAAAAAGCGGAATCCGCGCAAAGGCGTCGAAGTCGAACGAAAATGGCAACGTCCAGATTACGTTCCTTTAACGGACGAATGGAAGGAGGCAGAGCCGCGTGGCTAAACCGATTACCGCCATTCAAAAACAGACGATTACCGAAGAAGAAAAGCGTGAAAAAACCATTGAAGAGCTCAAAACTTCGCTAACGGAAAAGGAAGAAGCCGTCACTGAGTTGCTGTCTATTATGGAAGAACTCCATAATAGCGGCATACTCGAAGCCTTAAACGCGATGTTAAAATCGCGAGAAGACATCTTGAAAATTGTCATCGGCCAAGCAAACCGCAAACCGGTGACAACGGTCATCAATCATGTGATCGGGATTGCGCAGCTGCTTGCCAATCTCGATCCGCAATTAACTGCTAAATTATTGGAAAGCACCGCTTCCGGTGTTACCGAAGCGTATAAAAACGCGAAAGAAACAGAGAAAAAAATTGGCATTTTCGATCTTTTAAAAGCGTTGAATGACCCTGATATTAACCGAGCGATCCGCTTCTTCCTTTCCGCTTTAAAGGAAATTGGAAAAAGGCTAAACGGCGAATAAACGCTGATTTTTCACAACCATCTTTCCGAAACGGAAAGATGGTTTTTCTTATAATTTGGTTTCTTCCTCGCGAATAAATGCGGAATATGTTACACTGACAATACAAAAAAAGTTCCTCGTTTTTCGGCCTCGAGCGTTCAAACGGGGTATACTAATGGACGAGGCGAACAAAGGAGGCTTACTTCAATTGGATACAGGCACGCATATTCTTATGGGGGTAGCGCTCGGCAGTATCGCCACGTTGGATCCCACTGTTGCTTATGACCCCTATTTGTCTCATGCCGTGCTGATCGGCACATTAGCCGGCTCACAAGCGCCGGATATCGATACAATTTTAAAATTGCGAAACAACGCAAAATATATCCGCAATCATCGCGGAATTACCCATTCGCTGCCTGCCGTATGGCTATGGCCGTTATTGATTACAGGCATCATCGTTTTCTTTTATCCATACGTCAGTATATTTCATTTATGGTTATGGACGTTCATCGCCGTTGCCGTTCACGTGTTTGTCGATATTTTTAACGCCTACGGCACGCAAGCGCTGCGGCCATTTACAAAAAAATGGATCGCGCTTGGCGTCATTAATACGTTTGACCCGGTGATTTTCGCTCTGCACTTAACTGGCATCGGCTTGTTGTTTCTCGGAGTCCATCCTGGCTACGCGTTTTTAGCGATTTATGCGATCATCGTCGTTTATTACATCATCCGATTCCGGCAAAAGGCGCAGATTAAACAAGCCGTTCACGAGAAAATCCCCAACGTCGAACGCATTATTACTGTCCCGACGTTCCGCTTCCGCGAATGGCATTTAGCGATTACCGCGAAAGACTACTTTTACGTAGGGCGGGTCAAAAACGGGCGCGTCCATATACTCGATCAATTTAAAAAACGCCCGCTTCCTGATGATCCCATCATCGAGGCAGCGAAAAAGGACGAAAACGTTGCTGCTTTTTTGTCCTTTTCCCCCGTCTACCGATGGGAACTCCATGAATATAACGACCATTATGAAGTGCGATTTACAGATTTGCGCTATCGCAGCAAAGGCTATTATCCATTCGTTGCCGCCGTGCAATTGGACCGCGATTTCAACATCGTCAGTTCATATACCGGCTGGATTTTTAGCGAAGGAAAATTGCGAAAAAAATTAAATCTTATGGCAAATGGATAAAAATAAAAACAAATAGGCGGTGTTTCGATATATCCGCCTATTTTTTAATGTTTTAAATAATCGTCTCTGTTTAACAAATGTTTGTATTTCGGATTCGTCGCTTGAAATTCATGCAATGTCGCTCCATATCGGTCTATCCATTGGCGCACCACCCTTTCCGTCATCTCTTTTCCTCTATACGCATGTCCAGCGCGGGCATATGTTGTTTCAAAATCTTCCCATAATAATTCGACCCACGTCCTCGCTTGGGCGTAAGCAAGCGATGGATTTTTCTCGAGCAAATAGTTCGTCAGCCGTTCAAAATATTCGTTCATCGTCATTTTTCCCACCTCTTATGCCAACAATTTGAAATCATAAGACGGCAAAACATCCTCATAATAAAAATACGTGTTGGCTACCAACACGAGCAATTGCAAATGGGGGAATGTGCGATGCGGAATAAAGAACGCGGCTTTCCAAACCAGAACAATAACAAATTCGAAGGCGAACCTCGCGCAAAAGCGGAGTACGCTTCGAAACGGGCAAACGGCACGACCAACACCCATCCGCAAGAACGCATGCGCGCTTCCGGCAAACGCGATGACAACTTTTAAAAATTGCGAGGTGTTCTGCCATGGATCGCCATCCGCGCAAAAAGTTTTATGATAACTTATACTCCAACCCTTTCCAGCAGCCATGGGCGAATCCAAAACATGCCCACTCGCAAGTGAACGGTGAAACCCAGCAAACACTTGACTTAATCATCCTTGAGCGGCAAACGCGGAAACAATCATAGCGTATCGAACCTAGAGAATTTTTTCTTCTCTAGGTTCGCTTTGCTACAAATTCGGCTTCCGTAACAATGAAATCGGCAGCGCTTCTTCTTCCCCGTTGCCTTTCAGCCGGTATCCCCATGCAAATACCCCTTTCAAATAACGCACTTTAAAATATTCCCCCGGATCGCCGTCGATTTCATATATTTCTCCCGGCGGAAAATCGTTTGGATCGAGCAAATACGCTTTGGCCATCGCGATTTTTCTTTCATATACGGCGTATTCATTGACCATTCCCATCCGTTCTGCTTTGCGCGCTTTTTCCGTTAATGCCGCGATTTCTTGATGCAATTCTTGTTCCGTCATTTCACTATAGCGCTTTTGTTCTCCTTTAGCTTTCATTGTTTTTCCTCCTTTAATTTCGCTAAAAATTGCTCAATCATCTCGAGCGGAAAGCCTTTTCGGTACAATGCTTGTTTCATTTTTTGTTCATACATCGGACCATCGTATTTTTCATAGCGGCGGTGCGCTTTTCTTCCTTGGTACTCCAAAGCTTCCCATTCCTGTTCCTCCTTTTTATCACATTCTGACGACAGAGCCTGATCGATCACTTCCTGTGGAAATCCTTTTCGATATAAAAGCTGCTCGATCTGATACTTCCATTGCCGCAAAGACTGTTTCGCCCGTTGCTTTTTTGCTTTTTCGCAAAGCGAGCGCGCCGTCTTCACTTGCTCGTCAAATGAATACAGCGCAAGGCTTTGCTCAATCCATTCCGTCGCAATTCCTAACTTTTCAAGTTCTTTTCGAATAACATACGGGCCTTTTGCGGTCGTTTGTTTTTGCGTACGAACATAAGCAAACGCAAATTCGCGATCATCGACATATTTGTTCTCGCGCAGTTTATGTAACACTTCTGCTATCACATCTTCGGAAGCGCCGTTTTTCTTCAGGTGCTGGATTACTTCATGTTCAGACCGCATGCGGCGCGATAAAAAATATAAAGCTTGATTATACGTTTTTTTGACTTGATCGGCATATACTATTTCTTGTAAGAAATTCTCATCGACCTCCATTCCTTTTTTCAGGCGGAATTGAAGCAAAACGTCTTGATCAACGGTAATAACATCTATTTCTCCATTTTCTTTTTGCATCGTGACGCGAAAACGTTCGTGACTGTTTGGCTGAACGGCTATATTCGTAACGATCCCCATCGATTTTCCCCTCCACTTTTATCGTATCATAAGAAGGAATGTTGCACATAAAAAGAGAAATGAATGATATGACGTCAACAAATAAGGAGGGAAGCAGATGCATATCGCCATTGCCGGCGGCACAGGTTTCATTGGGCAAGCGCTCACCAATTACTTTGCAGCACAAGGACACCGGATTTACATCTTAACCCGACGCCCTAGACCGTCTTCCTTTGCAACTATCCGCTATCTTTCATGGGCGTTTGATACTCATCCCAACATCGACGTTCCTGCTTTTGATGTCGTCATTAATTTAGCTGGCGAGCCAATTAACCGCAAAAGATGGACAAAAACACAGAAAGAGCGTATCATCAATAGCCGCATATCGACCACGGCGGCCATCCTCGAACTAATGAAATCGTTACCAATCCCTCCAAAAATATTTATTAATGCTAGTGCAATCGGAATTTATGGAACTTCTCTTACCGCTTCTTTTACCGAAGAAAGCCCTGCTGCCGGCGGCGACTTTCTCGCCCAAACAGTCATAAAGTGGGAACAAGCAGCGAAGCAGGCTGAAACGCTTGGCGTCCGCACCGTAATGGCACGATTAGGAGTCGTTCTTGGCAAAAGCGGCGGTGCGCTGCCAAAAATGGTTCTTCCTTATCGCTTTTATATCGGCGGCCCTATCGGCACAGGACAGCAATGGCTTTCTTGGATCCATATCGACGATGTCGTTCGCGCCATCGCCTATATGATTGATCATGAGGAACTCGCTGGACCGGTCAATATTACCGCTCCATCTCCAGTCCGTATGGAACAGTTTGGGGAAACGGTCGCCCGCGTGCTTCATCGCCCTCATTGGCTTCGTGTGCCAAATATAACGTTGCGTGCCCTCCTTGGCGAAATGAGCATGATCGTCACCGAAGGACAGCGAGTCATTCCGAAAAAGCTGATGGAAGCTGGGTTTATCTTTTCCTTCCCCACGCTGGAAAAAAGTTTAGTCGATTTATTAGCGACATAACTATTCGTTGTTAAAAAATATATTAAAAAAAATTTAACAAAAAACCTATTTCTTTTTTCTTGAACATCGTGTATGATGGTAAAGACTTAAATCGACGCATTATCTACAATCAGATATCGATGAAATAAAGGGAAGGCAAATGGTGCGCCACCAGCGGATCCCGCTGGTTCTAGTGGGTTCGATTCCCACCCCGAAATTTTTTGATGAATATATATTAAAAAATTTCGAGGGTGGTTTCGCCCACAAGTAAACTGCCCTCGAATAAGGAGGGAAAAGTATGCTAAAAAAACGGGAACTGCAAGATTGCCATGCGCTGTACGAGCTGATGGTGCACCCGGACGTCTTCCCTTTCGTGCGCCAAAAAGCGAGCTCGTATGAAGAATTTTTATTTATGACAAAACAAGTCATCGAAGCGGAAGAACGCGGTGAACTTATTTCCCGCACCATTTTAGATGAATGGGGCAACCCAATCGGCACCATCAGCTTGTTTGACATACAAGATAACGCCGGATTTTTAGGCACATGGCTAGGAAAACCGTATCACGGTCAAGGGTACAACCGCCGTGCGAAAGAGGCATTTTTTCATGAACTATTTTACGAGCTTTCCATCGAAACGGTATTTATGCGCATTCGCAAAGTGAACATCCGCTCCATTAAAGCGGCAGAAAAATTGCCATACGTCACGCCAGCAAACGAAACAAGAAAAAGTTTGCTCGAACAAATCGGAGCGGATGTATACAATCTATACGAAATTACAAAAGATAATTATACGCTATATACGCTTCGCCATCCTTCTTCCATCGATGAGGAACAGCGCAAAGAAGCGTAAACGGGCTGTTTAAAAAAACAGCCCGTTTTATATTTTGCATGCATAAAATAAACAAACGGCGGAAAAACTAACAAAAAAAAATTGAAGTGAGGGGTAGCCTAATGGCGGAAAAACGAAAACGGGAAAAAACGAAAAGCACGTTAACGAGCGCGCAAGAAGTTGCGTATGCTCGCGACTTTAAATTGGCCGACCAAGCAGGCGGCTACACAGCGAAAAAAGCAAAACACTAGAAAACATTGCTATTTATACTTTTTCGCACAAAAGCCATCCTACATAATGAATACATTATCGCTTAGGAGGAATGGATGGATGGGGCGATCCCGCGGACAAAAAACACGCGATAAAAACAAAGCGACTTTGCCGCAAGTTCCGAAACAGCTGAAATCTGACAGACTAAATGCCGAATATTCCAACGAATTTGCGGATCATGCGGAATTAGAAGAAGCGGCACGCGCGCAAGCAGCCGGCATTCACCAAAGCAAAGCGCGCAAAAAATAACGCCTAAAGGCAGCATTTTACGCTGCTTTTAGGCTTTTTCTTCTTCCAATTCTAGAATATCGCTATACTGCTTATAAAACAAGCCGAGCTCCCCTTTATAATTTCCTTTCCACGGTTTATCTTTCCCGCAGTAATGAATAAACACCGTATTTTCGCGAATCCAGCGTAAATCGTGCTTTGGATTCGGAAACAACTGAATCATGTCGTAATAGCGCGCGTCGTAATTATAACGATAACAGTCAACCGGCTTAATTTTGTCCCAATATAAACCATTTAGCACATCTTGGTCCGGAAGCACAAGTTTAAACCGATTCTCACGAATAAACTGATAAATGTCGTCCAATCGTACTTCTTGTCTCATTAACGGCAAGTTCATCAACATGACGCCAGTGTTAAAGTACCCTTTCGCATTTGGAGTCTTCAGCCTCAGCTTGTTAAATAAATTCGCCACTTTCGTGGAATGGGTATGCTCCGCGGCGATAAACATATTCCCTTCAAAATCCATATGATACAAATCGTCGATCGGGTTAATCGCGACAATATCTGGATCAAGATATAAAACGCGATCCAGTTCCCGCGGCAAAAACTGATGTGCGGCAAGACGATAATACATTTCCGAAGTATAATGACGGAACACAGGAGCATCGGCAAACAATTGCGGATCGACATAAATCGGAATAAGTTGATGCCCCTGTTGCTCTACAAAACATTGCAAAGACTCTATTTCCATTTCCGGAATACGTGAATATAACAAATAAAAAGAAAAGGATTTCGTATTATTGCGAAATAGCGAATTCATTAACACTTTTAGCGGTGGAATGTAATTCGAATCTAGCGTCACAAGAATATGAAACATAAACAATCACTTCCTTGCCTTATCGTTATCGTAAAAACATCTCATCCCCTTATATTTATATATATAAATCATCGTGTTTCCAACATATAATAATGATAAAATAGGAAAGCGACTTTTTTCTACAAACATTAGACAGATTACATGATTGCTGATCAAGTCCTGATCATTGTGTAAATTTTCATTTCTTGGTTCAGCGAATTGACGTTTTGGAGAAATCAAACTGCTTTTTGCCGCTTCTTTTTACACAAATTCCCGAACTTGATGTGATTGCTCAACCATTCGCAGCGCTCGGTCGTTTGCCCGCCTCGACGCGAAAACGGCAGTGCCAATAGCCCGCGCGCACCGTTTTCCACAATACGCGCTGATGTCCCTTCCCAGCGCTTCTCTCCCATCGCTGTTATTCATGTCTTCTTAATATTATAAAGAAGGTCACGCGCGCTGTTTTAGCAACAAGCTAATCGAAAACGTACAAAACGGCAATGGAAGCAATATGTCAACAATGAAAATATTTTTCAAACGGTAAAATAGCATGAATATATTTTTATTTTAAATTTTAAAATTATTTACAATTATTAATCTTTTATTTATAATAAATGTAGCAAGCCGTCTCCTGTCAGTTTCGCAGCTGATGTTAGCAGACGGCATTACCTGATGATTGAAGCGGACAATTTTATATGGATAAAGAACTGTGTCGATCTGACCAGCATTTCTTTGCCGAAATGCTCCCTCAGGTCGTAAAAGCCGGTTCCTTTTTTCGCTAAGAAAAGGAGCCGGCTTTTTGCATTCGCTCGTATAGGAGGTGAACGAATGCCGGGAGCGTTAGACGGCGTGCGTATTTTAGATATGACTCGCGTCCTCGCAGGGCCCTACGCCACGATGATTTTAGGCGACCTTGGTGCCGACGTAATTAAAGTCGAAGCGCCGGGTGGATCCGATGATACAAGATTTTGGGGGCCTCCCTTTCAAAACGGAATGAGCGCGTATTACACCGCGGTTAACCGCAACAAGCGCAGCATTGCCGTCAATTTGAAAGAAGAAAAAGGAAAAGCGATCATCCGTCGCCTTGCGAAAACAGCGGATGTCGTCATTCACAATTTTAAAACGGGAACGATGGAAAAGTTTGGGCTTGGCTATGACGAACTATCCTCGTTAAATCCGCGCCTTATTTACTGCTCGATTACCGGGTTTGGCGAGACAGGGCCGTACCGCCATTTACCGGGATATGACTACATTATCCAAGCGATGAGCGGATGGATGAGCATTAACGGCACCCCTTCATCCGGACCGCTGAAAGTCGGTGTGGCCATTGCCGATGTCTTTACCGGTTTGTACGCGGCGATCGCTATCGAAGCGGCTCTTCTCGCCCGCGCGAAAACGGGACGCGGGCAAAAAATTGATCTTTCTTTATTCGACTCGGCGATCAGCACGCTCGTCAACGTCGCCGCCAACTATTTAATGTCCGGCAATGTGCCGACACCGTTAGGAAACGAACACCCAAACATCGTTCCATATTCAACGTATGAAGCAAGCGACGGGCCCATCGTCATCGCCGTAGGGAATGACAGGCAATTTCAAGCGTTTTGTGAACTTCTTTCCGACCCAACGATCGGAACGGATCCGCGCTTTCAAACGAATCCTGGCCGCGTCGCCCACCGTGAGGAACTAAACAAGCGCATCAGCGAAGAAGTGAAAAAGCGAACGCGCGCCGAGTGGAAGCGCTTACTAGACAAAAAAGGAATACCGTGCGGGCCAGTGCAAAATCTTGAACAACTATTTCAGCACCCGCAAACGCTAGCCCGCAACATGGTCATTACGATGCATCATGACAAGATTGGACCGCTGAGGCTCGTCGGAAGTCCGCTCAAACTCTCGGAAACAAAAGTATCGTACCGCCTGCCGCCTCCGCTTGCCGGAGAGCACAACGATGAAATTATAAAAGAAATTATGAATGAAACGGAGGAGGATGAATGATGATGAATTTTGATTTTACTCCGGAACAAGAAATGCTTCGCAGCACTGTTCGCAAATTTGTCGACAAAGAAATTATGCCATATATCAAAGAATGGGATGAGCGCGGATATTTTGAGCCAAGTATTTTAAAACGGCTTGCCGAATTGAATTTAATGGGCGTCTGCATCCCGGAAAAATACGGGGGAATGGGCATGGACTACAACTCGCTCGCCATCGTCTGCGAGGAACTAGAACGCGGCGATACCGCGTTCCGCACCGCCGTTTCTGTGCACACGGGACTAAATAGCTTAACGTTATTGCAATGGGGCACGGAAGAACAAAAACAAAAATATCTCGTTCCACAGGCAAAAGGCGAAAAAATTGGCGCATTCGCGTTAACGGAGCCAAACGCCGGATCGGATGTCGCCAGCATTTCCACCACCGCCGTCCGCGATGGCGACGACTACATCTTAAATGGACAAAAAACGTGGATTTCGCTTTGCGACATCGCCGATCACTTTATCGTGTTCGCCTATACCGATAAATCGAAAAAACATCGTGGCATCTCCGCTTTCATCGTCGAACGGACAATGCCGGGCTTTTCATCAAAAGCGATTAAAGGAAAGCTGGGCATTCGCGCCGGCAACACAGGAGAACTGTTCTTCGACAACGTCCGCGTTCCGAAAGAAAATCTGCTTGGCGAAGAAGGAGAAGGATTTAAAATCGCAATGTCCGCGTTAGACAACGGAAGATTTACTGTCGCCGCCGGCGCAGTCGGTCTCATTATGGCTTGCCTCGAAGCGAGTGTAAAATATTGCCACGAGCGCAAAACGTTTGGAAAAGAAATCGGGAGACATCAGCTTGTGCAGCAAATGATCGCGAAAATGGAAGCAGGATTGCAAATCAGCCGCTTGCTCGTCTATAAAGTAGGCTTTTTGAAAAATCAAGGCCGACGCACGACGAGGGAAGCGTCGCTCGCGAAGTGGATCGCATGCGATTTCGCTAATCAAGCGGCCGACGACGCCGTCCAAATTCACGGCGCGTACGGATATTCGAATGAATATCCGGTCGAACGCTACTTGCGCAATTCGAAAGCGCCGGTCATCTACGAAGGAACGCGAGAAATTCATACGATTATGCAAGCGGAATACGCGCTCGGGTACCGCGTCGACAAACCGCTTCGCAAAACGCTGCCGGCTTGGAACCCAGAGTCCACCACATTGTAAGCCCTCGTTCATCTACGAGGGCTTTTTATTGCGCATTTTCCGCGCGCATTTTGCAATATTGCTTATACAAATCCTTTAGAGCCGCGCATAGCGCCGAATTCGCCTTTCCTAAATATCCTTCATTCAGCTGCTCTAAAATGGAATCAATCCCGTCTCTTAGCGAATGGCCTTTAAGCAAACGGGCGACATAATCGCGTCCGTGCTCTGTCGCCAGCGTGCACGAAGCGTCGACGATCACCCCGTACTTTTTATCAATCTCCGCCGTGATCGTCAGCGTATCATACATGCTTTTTGCCGCCATTCCCGCTGGAAGCCGCGCGTGCCCGGCGATAAATTGTGTGTTCATTCCCTCTCCCCTCCCACAAAAATAGTATGTCTACTATGCAATTATAAACATAATAATTAAAATTTTCTAAAAATATTCAGCAACTTTTTTATTATTTCAATCATTATTTCCTTATCTATGCTTTATGTGCACGCAATATATATGCTATAATGATGCACAAACGAACCCATTCAGATATGAAAAGCAAGGCATGCCGCGCGTACAAGTCGTCAAAGCCCCGCTTCCAATGAAGTAAAAATGAAGTAAAGTGGCAGACTGCGCACTAGGGGTGATCAGATGGATTCATTCACTGTTTCCTCTATCGCAAAAGTGATGAATGAATTGTTTCCGATAGAAGCGTCTTTCGTCATTTCTGACGATAAGCGCTATATTTATTACCAGCCGAGCAAACAGATCGATTTAAAAATTCGTCCCGGAGACAAAATCAAACCGGAATCGGTTACTTACAAAGCCTTGACCATTCAACGGAAAATTGCAGAGCCAAAAGACAGCCGCGTTTTTGGCGTACCTTACTTTGGGATATCCGTCCCAATTTTGGACGATGGCGCCCCGAAAGGCTGCGTTACCGCAATATTGCCGAGAAAGCCGGCGCTTACAATGCCGTATTTAACGATCCGCACGACAGATCGCTGGCTTCCTGTCTCTTTTGAAAGCGTTATCTATTTAGAAGCGCAAAACCGGAAAACATTCGTAAAATCAAGTTATGCAGAAGGATACCATAAATATAACTTAACGGAACTGGAATTCTCCCTTCCTGACGATATATTTATTCGCTGCCACCGGTCATATATCATTAACATTCATCATATTGCGGAGATTCATCCCGATTCGCACTCTACTTTTTTGCTAATAATGAAAGACGGCTCCAAAGTGCCCGTCAGCCAAACATATGCAAGCCATTTCCGGAAGCTGCTCTGCTTTTAATGTCCATGTGCAGCAAAACAGCTTCCCCCGCTTTCTTTTCGCCAAGAGCTCACGCAAAGTGGGCTCTTTATTTATTTCATTTATGTTTAGCAACCTACGCACTGTTGATCTGCCACCTATTCATTTTTACCACGAATAGATTTCTATTTTTTCTTGTTTACGTAGCAAAAATTCTTTTTTATTTACAAAGAAAGCCCTTTTATTCCATTTTGAATGATTTTTTACAAGCTAATTGCTAGAATATTTTAAAAAAACAGTGAGGTGAGATAGGCATTGGATAAATACATTTCCGAATTCATCGCCAATCCTCGTTTAAGAAACCGAATTGTAACGGCGGAAACAGCTGCTTCATGGATAAAAGACGGTATGACGCTCGGCCTAAGCGGATTTACTCGCGCTGGCGACGCCAAGGCAGTCCCTTATGCATTGATCGAAAAAGCGAAACAACAACCTTTAAAAGTAAACGTGTATACAGGCGCTTCACTAGGCTCGGACGTGGACAAAATGATGGCAGAAGCAGGAATCGTCAACAAACGTCTTCCGTTCCAAGCCGATTCTGTAATGCGCAAAAAAATTAACGAAAGAGAAATTTTGTTTGTTGATCAACATTTATCACATACGGCGGAATTAGTGCGTTCAGACGTATTAAATCCCATCGATTTCGCGATTGTGGAAGCGATTTCAATAACTGAAGACGGAATGATTATTCCTTCTACTTCTGTAGGAAATTCATCGATCTTCGTGAACAAAGCGCGACACGTCATCATCGAATTGAACACAGCCCAACCACAAGCACTGAAAGGACTTCATGACATTTACGAAGCCGGCAAACAAGGAGAACGAAACCCGATACCTTTGACAAAAGTAGACGATCGAATCGGAACGATTGGCATTCCAGTGGATGAGGATAAAATTATTGGAATCGTTTTGACAAACCAGCCTGATTCGCCATCGACGATTGTACCTCCAGATGCGGAAACGGCTGCAATAGCGAATCATTTAATCCATTTTCTCCGAAAAGAAGTGGCAGCAGGGCGACTTTCCGAACATTTAGCGCCGATTCAAGCAGGCATTGGTTCTGTTGCGAACGCCGTCCTTTACGGTTTATTAGATTCAGAATTTTCCAATTTGGAAGTTTATTCAGAAGTTCTTCAAGATGCCATGTTTGATCTCATTGATGCAGGAAAAGTCCGGTTCGCTTCCGGCTGTTCCATTACTTTGTCGCAAAACAAAATGAAACAAGTGTATTCCAATTTAGATGCTTACCGAGGCAAACTTATCCTTCGTCCTCAAGAAATTTCTAATCATCCGGAAATCATTCGCCGCCTCGGACTCATTTCCATTAACACCGCCTTGGAAGCGGATATATATGGAAACGTTAATTCTACGCACGTTCGCGGCACGAACATGATGAACGGCATCGGTGGTTCAGGCGACTTCGCCCGCAACGCGCGCCTTACGATTTTCGTGACAAAATCAATTGCAAAAAACGGGGCAATTTCCAGCATCGTTCCATTCGTATCACACGTGGACCATACCGAACATGACGTTGATGTGATCATCACAGAATATGGATATGCCGATCTTCGTGGGCTAGCGCCAATCGAGCGCGCTCCTCTTATCATTGAAAATTGCGCACATCCGGATTACCGCCCGCATTTACGCGAATATTTCAACGAAGCGCTTAAGCGTGGCGGCCACACACCACACGTTCTTGAAAAAGCGTTCGCTTGGCATGTCAATTATGAAAAATACGGAACAATGATAGAGCCACAATATCAACTGCAAACCTAAGAAATAAAAAAGCGGGGTACCTTCACAAGGATACCCCTTTCAGTAAATTGTACACACTCCCACGATTAATATAATCCACCCCATTTTTTCACCTCCTGCTTTTATTATTTATTCATTTCGAAAGTTTAAAAATACCAAATAACAAGCAAACCATGCTCCCCCATAATATCCCCGCTTTGCCGAAAGGGATGGAAATTTCTACTAACTATCGCAGATGGGGGAAGTCAAAAAAATCGCTTTAAATGCAAAAATACATCACCATAGAGAACATTATCTAAACTAATCGACAAAATAAGCCATTAAAATTAAGTCATCATAAGTTTGTTCATCTATCTTCATCGCTTTTGTTTTAACCCCTTCTTCGACAAATCCAAAATTTCTGTATAAGCGAAGGGCGTTCGTATTGTCTGCGGCTACTTCCAGGCAAACTTTTTCAATTAAAGGGTTTTCCTTGGCCCAATCTAATAGCATCGTTAACAATGCTTTCCCTACCCCTTGGTTTCTGAAATCTTTTTTCACACTCATGCCAAAAGAACCTTGATGTTTCGTTCGCAGCCTATGCCCATTATGAAAATCTAAAAATCCAATGATTTCCCCATCATACTCCGCTAAAATTGCCAGTTTTCCATCGTCATCAAGCATTTGCTGCAACAATTGTTTTTGCTGCTCGCCTGTTGCCTTAAACTCCGCTTCAGTTGTAAGTAAATAAGGCGCTTCGCCAAGGACCGTTCTAATAAAATCCACCACTTTATCGGCATCATTGGGCAAAGCAGTTCTTACGACAAATTGTTTGCCGTTCTTCGCCATAAATTGCCTTGCTTGTATCTCTCCCATAGAACCCCCCTCTAAAAGATGCTTTTTTATCCCTGACGGAAAAATAAACTGTACTGCAGACAAAAGGTTAATTCGTTCTTTCACAGGAATTGAATATTGAACAAAGGACTACTCTTTTTAAACCCATCTCGTCCTCTCGAAGAATACCTATCCAAATGGAATCATAGTATTTGCCATCATAATAGCGCATTAAATGGAAGGCAGCTTTTGTTGTTACTTTAATAATCTTTTCAAGAATACGTAGCTTACTTTATCGTATTGCATTTTTTCTTCATAAAAACGATGTGCGTCAACACGCTGCAAGCCAGAAGACAAAGAAACAATACTATACCCGTTCTCTTTCGCCCATTGATGTACATACGATAAAAGTTTCTCACCGTATCCTTTTGATCGCTCACTTGGTGCTGTAACTAAATCGCAAACCCAAATGAAGCGGCCATTGTATAAAGTAATCATAGGCATAAATCCTGTAATGGCCACCATCTTACCATGATCATAAAGAGCAACTAATCGATATCCTTCCTTCTGTTGCGCTTCAAGCACCAACTCAAGGTATGAATTTTCATCAAGATGGGTTCGTAAATGCTTCATTACCGAAAATCCAGCTAAAATTTCTTCTTTCGTTCGAAGCTCTTTGAATAATAAAGTTGAAGTTGTTCCCACATTATCCACTCCCTTTTTATTGATAGATTTCCATAACGTAAATTCAAAATCCTTCCATAAAAAGTTAAAAAATAGAATACAAATTTTATCGAATTATATCATAACTTCAATTTTTATGAATATTTATTTTAAAACTATCTTTTGTTGTTTCCGTTTTTCCATCGGTTCTCCAAGCTGTTACACCCAAATCCTAAAAAATAAAGCCGCGCAATAAGGATAGGGGAAAATCTTGAGGGACAAACCTTTCCCGTCTTCCCCACCTTCCTTTTGCGCGCTTTAGTGCTTGGCATAAGTTTTTTATTTTCGCAAGGAGTTGATTTATGCTCTACAAATTCAACGTTAATCGCGCCACGCTTTCCACATGGGCGGTATGTGGAAACATATCGACAGGCTGGATGTAGTCGACATGGTAACGCTCTGCTAGCACATCGACATCGCGCGCGAGGCTGGACGGGTTGCACGAGACGTACACAACCGTTTTCGGCTGGACGAGGAGAATCGTTTGCAAGAGCTTGCTGTCACAGCCGGTGCGCGGCGGGTCAACGATGATAACATCGGGTTTCCAGCCTTCCTTCACCCATTTTGGAAGCAATGCTTCCGCCTTGCCGACAACGTACGTTGCGTTGGCAAATCCGTGTTTTTTCGCATTTTTTTTGGCATCTTCAATCGCTTCGGGAATGACATCCATCCCGCGGATTTCACCGGCGTCTTTGGCGAGCCAAAGCCCGATCGTGCCGACGCCGCAATAGGCATCGACGACTTTTTCCGTCCCCGTTAAAGCGGCTGCCTTTTTCACTTCGTCGTACAGTTTTACCGTTTGCACCGGATTCAACTGGAAAAACGCGCGCGCTGACAGTTCGAACGATAAATCCCCTAACACTTCTTGAATGTATTCTTCTCCTTCTAAAAGCAGCGATTCTTCTCCGAAAATGAGCGACGTTTTTTGTCCGTTAATATTTTGCACGATCGACTTTACTTCCGGAAGGCGCCGCTTTATTTCGGCGATGAGCAGTTCTTTTCGAGGGATTTCTTTTTTTGTAGTAATAAGCACAAGCTGCACATCCCCCGTATGAAACCCGACCCTTGCGACGATCGTGCGGACAAGCCCTGTTTGCGTCCGCTCGTTGTAAATCGGAATGCGCAAATCTTGGAGAATCATTTTCACCATGTTGGTCACGCGGTTCGTAGCCGGGTGCTGGATGAGGCATTCGGAAATATCGATGAGCTGATGGGAATTCAAGCCATACAAACCGGCGATGACCTCTCCTTTTTTCACGCCGACTTGAAATTGGCTTTTATTGCGATAATGCCACGGGTCATCCATCCCGATCGTCGGGCGGATTTCCAGCGCTTCCACCGGCAGCCGGCAATGCCGCTCGAGCGCCTGAATAACAATATCGCGTTTTTCGCGAAGTTGCGCTTCATAATCCAAGTGCTGGAGCTGGCAGCCGCCGCACTGTTCGTAGACAGGGCATCTTGGTGTGACGCGGTGCGGGGAGCGCTTGCGGATTTTTTTGATTTTCGCTTCCGCGTATTTCGGGTGAATGTCCGTCGCTTCCACGACGACTTCCTCTCCCGGGAGCGCGCCGGAGACGAATACCACTTGCTTTTTAAAATAGCCGACTCCTTCTCCATTGATGCCGAGCCGTTTAATCGTCAGCGGAAACTGTTGTCCTTTCTTGATGGTGATTGTCTTCTTCGTCATCGTTTGCCACTCCTCATTCGATGCTTCTCCATAAATATAGCGACGCGTAGCTTAAATACGGCTCCCAGCGCTTGCTTAGCTCTTCCATTTGTTTGGCCGACGGCCTTTCCGAAAGACCAAGGAGGCGCTGAACCGCCCGCTGCAAACCGATGTCCGCTTTTGGAAACACATTTCGTTTTCCAAGCCCAAACAGAAGGAAATTTTCTACCGTCCATGGGCCGATGCCGCGAATCGATAACAATGCATCCATCACTTCGGCTTCGCTTTTGCGCGCGAGTTCCTCCAATGACAGCTTCCCTTCGGCAATGAGCCGCGATGTATCAATGATATACTCCGCTTTTCGCCCGCTTAACTGCAGCTGTTTCAGTTCATCATAAGAAAGCGCGGCAATGTCTTCCGGACGCGGATAAAACCAAACGCCATCGATTTGCGTCCCGAACGTTTTTACAAACCGCTCTGTCAGGCGGTAAGCAACTTTCAAATTTAACTGCTGGTGAATAAGGCATTTCATTAAACAAAAATAAAGGTCAAAATCTAAAATAAGCGGCATTCCTTCATATTCGGCAAAAAGCGGCTGCAATTCGGTCCGCTGAAAATGTTCATGAATCGGGGCAAGCGGCGTATTCCATTGAAACAGATGGGAAATCCGCTCCAGCATTTCATTTTTTCGTTCCGGATATGGCGCTGTCACAAGAAAACTCGGTTCATCCTTTGTCCCGACGCTTTCGACCGTCACAGCGATTGGCTCATTCTGTATATAAAGCGGAACAACGACTTTCTGTTGCGCGATGTCCACCGATATAAGCGGATCGAGCGCAAGCCGCTCCAACGCATGGGCAAAATCATACGGCGGGGTGACATACACTTGCTGTTGCCACATAACGATCACCTTTTTATCGTCGTTAAGGTTACGAATAATGTTTAATTTATTCAAACATGTTAAAATCTTTCATTAAACATTATTCTTTGTTAAGCCACATTTAGCTTAACAGGGTGTAACCCCACACCCTCTACTCCATTTGCAAACGCATTTGGAGATACTTTCTTAATAATTTGATAAGCAGCATTCACATCTGCATTGATCAAAATTCCTGTATTACTTTTAAACAAACCACGTTTGATTCTTCTACTTTTATCGTAATTCTCTTTTGTCGGAGTTTCGCCATCTAAAAATGAGGTTCCACTTGTATATGATTCATCTGTTAATATAACCTTGATTCCAACTTCTTCACATTTATATTGCAATTGTTGAATAAACATATCATAAGGAATTTGCACAAATGATTGATTTAATCGTTTTCCTAAATGAATTTCTTGTTTCCAATGATTATTTTTACCAATAATAACCGTATCAATGCGACGCTCAACACACCAATTCACAACATATCTGCTTGCTTTATGCATAAAATCTTTCATCTTATTGTTTCGTTTAAGTGTCAACCTTTCTAATCTTTTACTCCAATCTAATCCATTTTGTTTCTTTAAAATACTTTGAAAATACGCTTTTTGTTTGTTGTAGTATTGATTGATGGATTTGATCCCTTTGCCATTCATAACAATCGGTGTTTCACCGATGTTATTTACCATAGTTGCAAAGTTATCTAATCCTAAATCAATACCTACAACACGATTACTTTCATGAATCATGTCTGGAATTTCTTTTTTATAAACAATTTCAATTATGTAAATACTTCCTTTAGGAATAATTCTAACTTGTTGCAGCCCTTCGGCAACTTTTGTTTTTAGTTTTAAATCAGTTTTAGGAAACTTAATATATCCATCTTTCATTTTGCATTGTTGATTAGTAAATATTACAATATTACGGCCATTCTTCTTTTTATATTTAGGCAACTTTGGTTTACCTAAATATTTGTTATTTTTACTCCATTCTTTCATTGCTTGAAAAAATGACTTCCAATTCTTATCTAGCAATCTTAATATTTGTTGTGATGTTTGTGCAGGCAACTCTTTATAAACCGCTTCTTGCTTTAACATTTTATCTAATGAATTATATCGAACCCATTTATGATGATTTACAAATTCTTGCCGTATAATATAATTAGCATAATTATATAAATTCTTTGATTTAAAACATAAATTGTCACACATTTGCCACAATGGGTGTGTTCGTTTAATTTGATGTTGCTCTACTCTTGTAACAAACAATTATTCCACCTCCCTCTATAAATGTTGATATATCAACGGTTGTAGCCGTTTCAGAGGTGTCAAAAAAATATTTTTCGACAAAGTTCCTAACATTATTTCTTAAATATGTGTATATCTTACATTGGGTGGGTACGCTTCGCGGTCACTACTGGTTAAATTTGGTTGTAGTGGGGGAAGCGTATGGGATGCACCGTGGATCTCTGCATCGCTGATGATGACGAACCCTCCCATGTCTCTTGGCATCCTTGTGCCTACATTCCTTCGTTCGGTCTAGTCATCAGGCAGAGGCCGGCTATGCTCCTTTAGGGACTCAAGGTCGAATGGATGATATCGCGCCAGCTTCTCCGTGTCATCCTTGTTGTCTAG
>NZ_FOJS01000023.1 GCF_900111865.1 Parageobacillus thermantarcticus
CATGAACATCCAATCCTGCGCAGCGAGGATAGATGACATCCATGATGAAAATCCTCCTTTTCGATGATCGAGTGCGCAAACAGCGAATCCACGGGAGAAATGCGGCAGTTTTCCGTTCGTCGTCACCTTTCCTCCGCATCGGGAAAGGGCGGACAATGGGTGGTGCACCCAGTGGATTCGAACGCTTTTCTGTACAGGGTCCAAGCCACCATTAAGTATAACGTCCTATTGAGCTGTTTGCGCCTACTCTTCATTATGGGAAGAAAAGGGGGATTTTCATGCCCGGGTGGAGAGCAAAAATTGCTCATGGAACTTTTCTATGCTTGATGAAGAACTATGGAAAACGGAGAAAAAACGAGGAAGGGATGCCGAGATGGAAAAGGCGCGAAAACATTATTTGGACCCTCCGAAAGTGTTAGTGGCTGGATTTGCCGCGATTATTTTCGTCGGCGCAGCGCTGTTAATGCTTCCGATCGCGACAAACGACGGAAAAGGTCTTCCTTTTTTAGACGCGCTGTTTACGGCAACGTCAGCAACATGCGTAACGGGGCTCGTGGTTGTTGATACGGGAACGACGTTTACGCTGTTTGGACAGCTTGTCATTTTGACGCTTATTCAAGTTGGCGGACTTGGATTTATGACGTTTGCGACGCTTTTTGCGTTCCTGCTTGGAAAACGGATTTCCTTGAAAGAACGGTTATTGCTTCAAGAAGCGATGAATAATTTGTCGATAGAGGGAATTGTCCGTTTAGTAAAGCGAGTATTAATTTTTACTGTCGTGATTGAACTGATCGGCGGTTTATTATTAGCGATTCGTTTCTCGTTTGACATGCCGTTGTTAAAGGCGTTTTATTTTGGCATGTTTCATGCGATCTCCAATTTTAATAACGCAGGCTTTGATTTGATGGGAGATTTTCGCAGCCTAACAGGATATGTGGAAGATCCAGTAGTCACGCTTGTCGTATGCGCTCTTATTATTTTAGGCGGCATTGGTTTTATCGTCATGAATGAGGTGTATGAATATCGGCAGACGCGCCGCTTTTCTTTGCATACGAAAGTGGCTGTAGCAACAAGCGGTCTATTGTTATCGTTCAGCACGTTGCTTATTTTTTTGCTAGAACTTCACAACCCGAAGACGCTTGAACCATTGTCGCCGCTTGGCAAGTTTTTGGCATCTTTTTATCAGGCGGTCACACCGAGAACGGCTGGATCGAACACGTTGAATATTCCTGATTTGACGCAGCCGACATTGTTTTTGATTATATTTCTCATGTTTGTTGGCGCCTCCCCCGGTTCGACTGGCGGCGGCATCAAGACGACCACTTTTGCGACATTATTGGGAGCGGTTTGGTCGCAAATAAGGGGAAAAGAGGATGTCGTCTTTTTTAAAAAACGGATTATGTATGATACAATTTATAAATCGTTGACCGTAACGATTAGCGGATTGTTCATCGTCATATTTGTGACGATGTTGCTCACAATTACGGAACAGGGAAAAGATTTTTTAATGATTTTGTTTGAAGCGACATCGGCATTTGCCACGGTAGGATTATCGATGGGGTTGACGCCGGAGTTGTCTCCGCTTGGAAAAGTGATCATTATATGCACGATGTTTGCTGGAAGAGTCGGTCCATTAACGATCGCTTACGCTGTAACATTGCATCGCAAGCCGGATCCGTTCCGTTATCCGGAAGGGAAAATTATGATTGGCTAAACGGAAAGCGGAAAATAAGCAAAAACGTGAGAAAAAAAGAAAAAGAAAGAATAAAAAGCAGTAAAATAAGCAAAATTCCCTTGAATCCCTTCTTATTGCTCCTTTACAGGGAAGAAAAAGAAGAGTAACATAGCAGCTATGGTTGAACAATCATATAGAAAAATCGCTGAATCCTTAATGGAGCGGGGGAACCAATGTTCGTAACGTACACGTACGTTACTTGGGGTGAATCCGATGAGGAAGGGCTATCTCTCCATGCCCTAACCCGACAGCTAACCTCGCAAGCGTTTTGGGGGGATGTAAAGTAAAGGAAAACGTTTGTCTAATGTAGCCGTTGAGTACATCCTCAACGGTTTTTTCTTTTTGTAATGATCATGGATGAACAAGGAAAACTAATTAGTGATGACATAAGAGGGGGTAGAGCGGATGGCTTCTTTGAAGCGCTTGCTCATTGGTTCGCCAATGGAAACAAAACGGCTAAAACACGAAAAGCTGCCAAAATGGAAGGCATTAGCCGTGTTTTCATCCGATGCGCTTTCATCGGTTGCGTACGCGACGGAAGAGATTTTATTAGTATTAATGTTGTTAGGAACGAGCGTGTTTTTTTATTCACTGCCGATTGCGGTTGCCATTTTAGTGTTGTTGCTGCTTGTTACGTTGTCTTATCGGCAAATTATTTACGCTTTTCCGTCTGGCGGCGGGGCGTATGTGGTCGCGAGAGAGCATTTGAACCCGACAGTTAGCCTTGTTGCCGGCGCGGCATTAATGATTGACTACGTTCTTACCGTGGCGGTCAGCATTAGCTCTGGCGTAGCGGCATTGACCTCCGCTTTTCCGGGATTGCTGCCGTGGAAGGTAGAAATCGCGGTTGCGCTTGTATTGCTACTCATGATTTTAAACTTGCGTGGAATTACCGAATCGGCAACGGTGTTTGCCTATCCAACGTACTTGTTTATTATTTCGGTATTGACGCTGATTGTGGTGGGCGGTTGGCAGTTATGGCATGAAGGATGGCATGGATTTAATTACAGAGAACATGCTTCTGCGGCACATTTTTTTGCCTCAGGGTATAGCATGTTTATTTTATTGAGGGCGTTTGCGTCCGGATGTTCGGCGATGACAGGAGTGGAAGCGATTAGCAACGGAGTTCCGGCATTCAAGCCGGACAGTTCGAAAAACGCGGCGATTACGATGGGATGGATGTCTCTTTTATTAGGCACGATGTTTTTAGGAATTACCGTTTTGGCAGCGGGATTCGGCGTGACGCCATTGGAGCATAAGACGGTCATTTCGCAAATTGGCCATCATGTGTTCGGAAATAGCATCTTCTTTTACCTGTTCCAAATGATTACGATGTTCATTTTAGTATTGGCCGCAAATACGAGTTTTGCCGGGTTTCCGCAGCTCGTTTCCATTATCGCCAATGACCGATTTTTGCCAAGAAGCTTATCGGCGCGCGGCGACCGTCTTGTATTTTCCAACGGGATCATTCTTTTAAGCATATTGGCGATCGTGCTGATCGTCGCATTTCATGGTGAAACGCATTCCCTTATCCCGCTGTATGCGGTAGGCGTGTTTCTTTCGTTTACGATCGGGCAAAGCGGATTGTTAAAGAAAATATGGAAAGAGAAAGAAAAGCGAAATATAACGACGTTAGTGACCGTCATGGCGGGAACGATTGTGACGGGGCTAGTCACGATGATTACGGTCGTTGCAAAATTTACGCAAGGCGCATGGCTAGTCATTGTTGCCATTCCATTGTTAGTATGGATGTTTTACCGCATTCACGATCATTATGAAAAATTAGGGGAGCAGCTGAAACTGGACGAGCAGGAGTGGACGCGGCGTAAAAAAATGTTAAAGCCGAAAGTGATTATTCCGATTTCCGGGGTAAGTAAAGTAGTCGCGCAATCGGTGCAGTACGCGCGCAGTATTTCTAACGATATTACGGCAATCTCTGTCATTTTCTACGAGGAGGAGGAACAAAAGTTAAGGGAAAAATGGGAAAAATTTTATCCTGATATTCCATTGCATGTGATTTATTCTCCTTATCGCACCATTCTTTCGCCAATATTAGACTATATTAACGAGATGGAAAAACAAGCAAACGGTTCGCCGATTACAATCTTAATGCCGCAGTTCATCGTAAAAAAATGGTGGCATGCGCTCTTGCATAACCAAACGGCGATTATTTTGCGCTTTTTCTTGATTATGAAAAAGGATATTGTTATCGCGACGTTACCGTATCATTTGAAAGAATAATGTGTCGATGAAAGGGGAAATATTTCCCCGGAAATCGATGCATGTCGAATGGAAAGAGCGGCTTCCATCCCCGAAACGATTTTGCTTTTTTCTTGGCATCGCAGAAATCTTTTTTTAGAATATCTTTAAAGGTACTGTTAAAGTCCAGTATAATGAATCTTTTTTGTTGGTTGGTTCGTAACCTATTGTTGAAATAAACATTATTGTCTAAGGAGAGATCGGTGCGATGTTGAAAAAGCTTTTGTCCAAGCTTGGGGTCGGAGCTGCGAAAGTGGACCTTGTGCTTCATCATCCTCACGTACGCCTTGGAGAGAAATTGGAAGGCGAGTTTTTCATTGAAGGAGGAACGGTGGAACAGCACATTCGCAAATTAGAGGTGGAATTGCAGCTCATCGTGCACGCGGATGGCAAAGCATATCGGCGAACGGCTGCCGTCATTCCGGTTTCTTCTTCATTTACGATTCAGCCGGGAGAAAGAAAAGCATTGCCGTTTTCGTATGTGCTTCCGCTCCATTTACCAATTACTCGTCCTCACGTACGTTACGCATTTGTCACACGTTTAGATATTGCGGACGGAGTCGATGCTTTTGACCAAGACGCGATCGATATTCTTCCTCCGCTGTCGCTGGAAAAACTGTTTCACGCACTAGAAAATATTGGATTTCGCGAAAAACCTTCTTCAGGGAAAATAACTCCATATGGCCAAGAATTTGCGTTTTTCCCGACGGGAGCATGGATGGGAATGATTGAAGAAGTAGAATTTTCTGCGTTAATTGAAGAAAATGGAGTTCGGTTGTATCTCGAAGTGGATGTACGAAGCGGTTTTGGCGGCTTCCATGAAACTGAACGGAAGCGGGAAATATTCTTGAGCAATGAGGAAATAGATGATGTCGAAGAAACGGCGGGGAAATTGCGCACGGTGATAGAAGAAATGATCCAACAGCCTCACTCTTACATTGGTACATCGTATGTTCCATTTTCTTCTTATCCTCCGCAGCACGTATCCCATCATCATGGCGGACACGGCATGATGGGAGCAATCGGAGGGTTTGCGGCAGGAATGCTTGCAGGCATGGCGGCGGAGGAATTGCTCGAGGATGTCGTTGAGGACGCATTGGATCATGACATGGAAGATGTGATGGACGATATAGGCGATTGGTTCGATGGCGGGGATGATGATATTTTATAAACAGGTTGTTTGGCCACATACGAAATATCTATTAGGTTTCCTCTTATTGTTCGATGAGTATATATGGTACACAGAAGGGTGTCCCCTAACTTTTGGGACACCCTCTTTTTTGTTAACTATTTTACCTTAAAACATTTACTTTAAGTCGCAATTTCTATCTAAATGATTAGAAATAGAAGAAAGTTTTTATTTTTACGGATGCGGTTTGCCGCCTTTTTGATAGAATAAAAGCATAGAAAAAAAGGAGTGATATAGAATGAAACGAGAAAGAAGCGCCCTGTGTTCTTGTGGAAGCGGGAAAAAATATAAAGATTGCTGTGGAAAAGATAACATTGTTTCGCTTCAGGCGGTGATGGACGAACAATTAACAGAATGTATGCATGATCTATTATGGTATGCGACTGGGGAATACGCAAATGAATTGTTGAATGCAGTCGGCGACCCAAAACAGTGGGAGAGACATGGGGAAATTGGTGAGGCGATTAACTTTTTTATGATAAATTGGGCGATTTTCTGCGTTCCGGTGACGCCGAAAGGGGAAACGATTATAGAACGATATGTGAAGCGAAGAAGCTCATTGTGGCGGCCTTCCGTTCGTTCCATTCTTTCGTCGTGGATCGGCGCGGTTCCGTCTTTTGATATAGTGGCAGAGGTTCAAGAAGAGCGGAAATTCATCGTTCAAGATGTGTTGACATCGGAAAGGCGAGCCGTGCGCATTTTTGACAGTGAACCGTCGCCGCATGTGAAAAAAGGCGATGTACTGATGGGAATTATCGTGCCGGCAGGGGAAGCATACACGTACTTTACGACGTTTTTTTCGTTTCCTAATATAAGCGCCCGTGAAATTGTCGATTCGCTAAAGGAAGTGTGGAAAGAGCACGGGATGACGGATGCGCGGGAGTTTTTGCGGACGTCCTTTCCAAGCGCATGGATGGCGGTAGTTCGGTCAATCATATCGTTCGTCGATCCGTTCGAATGGGAACACCCAAATTACGCAGCGGTCGTTCAAGAATTGGAAAAGAAAATGCCGCACGGCGCGGAATTGGATATCGCGAAAATGATTTGGCGCGAATATTGTGACACGCATCAGCCTGTTATTCGCAGTGTTCCTTTGCACGCGGCTGCTTTGCATTATATCGTTTGCCGGGTTTTGCGCGGGGAGGTGGTGACGCAAACGAATTTGGCGCGTCTTTACGGCGTTTCGGCAAGCAGCATTTCCAAAAAAGTGAACGATATGATGGATCATATAATGCATCATTTCCTTATAGAAATGGAAAATGGGAAAGATTTTGATGAAAAATGGGATGATGATTTCGATGGGAAATGACATGTGGCGTTTTCGGATGAAGATGAGTTGGATCCTGTGAGCGAACTAGTAGAGGCGATGTTCGATAAACTTGTAAAAACTAGGTATATATTTGGAAAAGAACGGAATCAACAAGAGTTAGATCATCTCGTCGATGAAGTGGTGCGTGAGTTTTTTGAAGTCGAGGAAAACAAAACATACGATCGTCAAGAAATCGCGCCATCGCTGAAAAAATTATTGCTGATTTGCTCGATTGAATATTTTCATATGCCGTCGCTGCGCTGGCAGCAAAAAAGTTTTGCGGCCTTGAAAAAGGAGGGACGAGCGATTCGCATACGGCTAGGAATATTAGGGGCAGACGACTCGTTAGCCATTATTCAAAATGTTGTAAATGAATATAAAGAGTTGCATTGCATGCCTATTGTATATTGGGACGAAGAGGAAATCATCGATTTAATTCATCCGTATATGCATCAAGTGGATATGTGGCTTTTTTCAGGACAAGTTCCTTATTCCATAGTGAAAGAATGGGGAGAAATCGATTGTCCAATGTTTTATGTTCCACACACGGGAGCAAGTTTGTACCGGACGATGTTGCATATTTATTATAAGCAGCAAATTCCTATTGAGCAATTAAGTTTTGATACGTATCATCCGTCGGAAATCGAGCGGCTGCTGGATGAGGTGGGGATTTGCGAACAAGTTCCGTATGTGAAACATTACCAAGGCGGAATTTCCGCGACAGCGCTTGCACAGTATCATTATGAGTTATGGAAGCAAGGATTAACGAAAGCGGCGGTGACATGTTTGCGGACGGCGCATCTTGAATTAGAGAAACTCGGCGTCCCGGTGTATCGGGTGCTGCCTGCCCGTTCTGCGGTGGAGTCGATTGTTCAAATGATTATTCGCACGGGTGAAATGCTGCGTTTTCAAGACGCGCAAATCGCCGTCCAGATGATTGAAGTTGATTCATTATTTGCGATATCAAATGAAACGTTTTCGACAGATGAAATATATAAAATGGAAATGAAGGTAACGGAAAAGTTGCTGAAATACGCAAAAAAAATACAAGGGTCATTGAAAATCGCTGGTCCCGGTCGGTATGTTATTTTTACGACAAGAGGAGCATTAAAGGACATTACCGATCATTATAAAATAATTCCGACGATCAAAGAATTGGAAGATATGGATCGCGAAATTGTCGCATGTGGAATTGGGATGGGAAGAACGGCTTATGAGGCCGAAATCTACGCTGGAAAAGCGTTTCTTCATGCGAAGAAATACGGAAGAGGAACGTGGATGGTCGTATTTGATGATGATACGATTGTCGGACCATTAGGCCGTTCAGAACAAATACGTTATTCGTTTGATTGTGCGGAATTGCAAGCGATCAGCCAAAAGACGAATTTGAGCGTCGCGACGTTAAGCAAAATAAGCGCCATATTGCGAAAGCTTGGAAAAAACGAGATTAATGCTTATGAACTAGCAACGTATATGCAAATTTTGCCGAGAAGCGCAAGGCGAATCCTTCATGAATTGGAAACAAAGGGATTAGCGGAGGTAGTCGGTGAAACGAATTCATATCCGCGTGGCCGTCCAAGAAAAGTATATCGCATTTTTTTATGATGAAGATAGCGGGCAAACACCATTGTCCGCTATATTTTTTGTATTTTTTTATAAATACAATTATTTAAAAAATTAAATAATTATATTATAATTAAGGTCATAACCGAAATTCATCCGTAAATCATATGAGGAAAGGAGGAACGAAATGATTAATGAAGATCGGCTTTGGAACCGCTTGTTAGAATTAGGAAACATCGGGAAGCAGCCTTCCGGAGGGATTACCCGCTTATCGTTTACAAAGGAAGAACGCGCTGCAAAGGAAAAAGTCGCTTCTTACATGAAAGAAGCAGGGCTTGCTGTATATGAAGATGCCGTCGGCAATTTAATTGGACGCAAAGAAGGAAAAGAAAAAGACGCACCTGTCGTGCTCGTCGGGTCGCACATTGACTCGGTTTACAACGGGGGAATGTTTGACGGCCCGCTCGGGGTACTTGCCGCTGTGGAAGTATTGCAGACAATGAATGAACTTGGGGTGGAAACAACGCACCCGATTGAAGTCGTTGCCTTTACCGATGAAGAAGGAGCGCGCTTTAGTTACGGGATGCTCGGCAGCCGCGGGATGGCGGGAACATTGTCGGAGGAAGAACTTGTTCATCAAGACAAACACGGAGTTTCGATTGCGGACGCGATGAAAGAAGCGGGGCTTAACCCTAGCGAAATCGCCAAGGCGGCGCGGCGCAAAGGATCGGTGAAAGCATATGTCGAGTTGCATATTGAACAAGGTCGCGTGCTCGAAGAAGCGAATCTTCCCGTCGGAATTGTCACAGGGATCGCCGGGCTCGTATGGGCGAAATTTACGATCGAAGGAAAAGCGGAACACGCCGGGGCGACGCCAATGCCAATTCGCCGCGATCCGCTTGTTGCCGCGGCGCAGATCATTCAAGTGATCGAGCAAGAAGCGAAAAAAACGGGAACGACCGTTGGCACTGTTGGACAAATGCAGGTGTTTCCAGGAGGAATTAACGTCATTCCGGAGCGGGTCGAGTTTTCCTTAGATTTGCGGGATTTGGACGCGGCGGTGCGCGATAACGTATTGCAGTCGATTATCGAACGAGCGCAACAAATTGGCAACGAGCGAAACGTGAAAGTTACTGTCGAGCTATTGCAGGAGATGCCTCCAGTATTATGCTCTGAACTTGTGCAAAACGCGGCCAAAGAGGCATGCCAGAAGCTTGGGTTTGATGTTTTCACACTTCCGAGCGGCGCTTCCCATGACGGAGTGCAGCTTGCCGGGCTTTGCCCGATTGGGATGATTTTTGTTCGCTCGAAAGATGGAGTCAGCCATAGCCCAGAGGAATGGAGTTCGAAGGAGGACTGCGCGGCCGGAGCGAATGTTTTGTATCATACGGTGCTATGTTTGGCGACGAAAGAATAAACGACAAAAAGGGGGAAGAACGCATGACAAACGAAGAAATTAAACGGCTTGTCAATGAAGTGAAAGAGGAAGTGATTGCATGGCGCCGCCATTTGCATGCGAATCCAGAGTTATCCTTTCAAGAAGAAAAAACGGCGCAGTTTGTTTATGATACGTTGCAATCGTTTGGGAACCTGGAACTTTCGCGGCCGACTAAAACAAGCGTGATGGCGCGGCTGATCGGGAATCAGCCGGGGAGAGTGGTGGCGATTCGCGCCGATATGGACGCGCTTCCGATTCAAGAGGAAAACACGTTTGCATTTGCTTCGAAAAATCCGGGCGTAATGCATGCGTGCGGGCATGACGGGCATACGGCGATGCTTTTAGGAACGGCGAAAATTCTTTCTAAATTGCGCGATCAAATCAAAGGGGAAGTCCGTTTTCTTTTCCAGCACGCCGAAGAATTGTTCCCAGGCGGAGCGGAAGAAATGGTGCAAGCCGGCGTGATGGATGGCGTCGATGTCGTCATTGGCACTCATCTTTGGTCACCGTTGGAAGTTGGCAAGATTGGGATTGTGTACGGCCCGATGATGGCAGCCCCAGACCGCTTTTTCATTCGGATTCATGGAAAAGGCGGGCATGCCGCTTTGCCGCATCAAACGATTGATGCGATTGCGATCGGCGCCCAAGTGGTAACTAATTTGCAGTATATCGTATCACGCAACACGGACCCTCTTGAGCCGCTCGTTGTTTCGGTGACGCAATTCGTTGCGGGGACGACGCATAACATTATCCCCGGAAGCGTGGAAATTCAAGGAACAGTGCGCAGTTTTGATGAAACATTAAGGAAAAACGTGCCGAAATTAATGGAACGGATTGTTAAAGGCATTACCGAAGCGCACGGTGCGACGTATGAATTTGCATTTGAATACGGTTATCGACCGGTCATTAACAATGACGAGGTTACTCGCGTGATTGAGGAAACGGTGCGCGAAGTGTTTGGCAAAGAAGCGGTTGATCATATGAAGCCAAATATGGGTGGTGAAGATTTTTCCGCTTTCATGCAAAAAGCGCCGGGAAGCTTCTTTTATGTTGGCGCTGGCAATAAAGAAAAAGGCATCATCTATCCGCATCACCATCCGCGTTTTACGATCGATGAAGACGCATTGGAAATCGGCGTGCGCCTGTTTGTCCATGCGGCATTAAAATTATTGGCGGGAGCGTCATAACAGCTTCCGCTTCCTAATTATTCTACGGGGAGGAAACAAAGATGAAAGGAATTCGCTGGCTGATGGTGCTGCCGTTTCTTGGCATACTCGGCGGCATCCCGTTTGCCAATAAAGTGACTCCATATGTGCTTGGCATGCCGTTTATTCTCTTTTGGCTTGTTGCTTGGGTGATCATTACTTCCATCATCATGGCGGTTGTCTACCGCTTTGATCCGGACGTGCGGGAGGAGGAGCGTACATGAATGCGGCGCTGGTGATTATTTTCGCTTTCCTTTTGCTTTCCCTCTACTTAGGGGTGCAAGCGCGCAAAGGAAAAGATATGAACTTGGAACAGTGGACGGTCGGCGGACGCGGGTTTGGCACGATCTTTGTCTTTCTTCTTATGGCCGGCGAAATTTATACGACATTTACCTTTTTGGGAGGAAGCGGCTGGGCCTACGGTAAAGGCGGGCCGACGTTTTACATCATAGCGTACGGCTGCTTGGCATATGTACTATCATATTGGATGCTTCCGAAAGTATGGAAATATGCGAAGGAACATGAACTGATGTCCCAGTCCGATTTTTTTGTCAGCAAATACAACAGCCCGCTGTTAGGTGTGCTCGTTTCTTTAGTTGGTGTAGTTGCGTTGATTCCGTATTTGGTGCTGCAGCTAAAAGGATTAGGAATTATCGTTTCCCAAGCTTCGTATGGCACGATTTCGCCAGCAGCGGCGATTTGGATCGGCGTTCTTGCCGTTACAGTGTATGTGACGATTTCGGGAATTCATGGCTCGGCATGGACGGCGGTTGTCAAAGATGCGATGATTCTTGTTGTCGCTGTATTTCTAGGCATTTATCTTCCATTCCATTATTACGGCGGGATTCAGCCGATGTTTGAAGCGATTGAAAAAGCCAAACCAGGCTTTCTCGCCTTGCCGGACAAAGGCATGAGCGTGTCTTGGTTTATTTCGACCGTACTGTTGACAGTGCTTGGCTTTTATATGTGGCCGCATACGTTCGGTTCGATTTATTCGGCGAAAAGCGCCAATGTTTTTCGGAAAAATGCGATAATTTTACCAATTTATCAATTGGTGCTGCTGTTTGTCTTTTTGCTTCAAACAGGAGAAAGAAGAAAAGGAGACATGAGCCGAAACATTCATGTCTCCTTTTTAAGTTTTTCTATTATTTGTGGATATATCTTCTTGCGCCGGCGAACTCTTCGCCATAGCCTGGGGCGCGGTAATCATCAATGCGTACGGTTGTACTCGAGTTTGGCGAGTGGATCATTTTGCCGTTGCCGATATACATGCCGACGTGGTGGACTCTTCCTTTTCCGTTATTATACGCAAAGAAAAGAAGATCGCCCAGTTGCAACTCGCTTTCTGGGACAGGTGTACCGAATTGGGCCTGTACGGACGAATCGCGGGGAATGGTGATACCGTGCGCTTTATAAATCGTATGGGTAAACCCGGAGCAGTCAAATCCAAACCCAGATGTTCCTGCCCATAAATAAGGTAAGCCTAAAAACTGTTTTGCAGTCTTTACTAAATCTTCTCCAGTTGGTGCCGGAATGTCTGCTTCCGTCCGGAAAATTTGGACATCCTCTTTTTTCAGCCATTTGGCGCCATCGCTCGGCGTCATTACTTTGACTGCGTTTTTGGTTGAGTGAATCACAGGAAGGCGAGTGTTAAAGCTGATTTCCATAAATTTATGGCTTCCTTTCGGGTCTTTGTAAAGCCATGCAGTTGGTGAAGTGACTTGGGCAAATGGGTTCGATTGAAATTGTGCAAATGCGTTTCCTTTAGTCAGTTGGCGAATCGGCATCCAGCCGGGATATCCAAGCGGATGGCGAGGAGTCGGCTGGCCATGTACGACGACTTTCGCCCAATCTCCCCGTTTTTCTAGTATCGTGACTTTCATGCCGTATAACGCTTGTGTTTCGAGATTTCCTACTAACCATAGTTTTTCTTCGTACGCCATGCTTTTTGTCCACTCCCACATATCAACCGGGTTGGATAGCGATGGGCTGTCAATGTCTCTTGCAATGTTCGGCTTTGTCCAAAGCGTTGCGACAGAGACGTCAACATAAGCCGTTTCATCATTGCTCGTTTTGGCATTTACAGGTGAAAGAAAGAAGAACATCATACAGAAGCAAAGGAATGCGGTGAAGCACCTTTTCCATTTTTTCATGGCTAATCTCCTTTCTTAGTCATATAAGGAACATAACCAATCCCCGGCAAGTCAGGAACGTTAATTTCGCTTCCTTGAAAGAACGAATGGCTACTGTCATCGTCTATCCATAAAGGCGCGTCTAAATCGATTTTTGTAATGTTCGGATGGGCGATTGCTAAGTGGGCTGCTGCTAATACAGAAAGAGTTGGTTCCATCATGCTTCCGATCATGCATTCGATGCCGGCCGCCTCCGCTAGACTAGCAATCTTGTATGCTTCCTGTAATCCACCTGTTTTCATCAGCTTAATATTGATCAAATCGACCGCGTGATGACGGATCAGTTCTAGTGCATCTCGAGCCGAGAATACACTTTCGTCCGCCATAATTGGTATGTTGACTCGTTCCCGGATAAACTGGAGGCCTTTTATGTCATGTTTAGAAACGGGCTGTTCAATAAATTCAATTGGAAGATGAAGTTGCTCTAGCGAATGAATGATTTTTACCGCATCTTTCGCCGTCCAGCCTTGATTAGCATCAATGCGAAGCGAAACGTTTGGCCCTACTTCTTCATAAATTCGTTCGATTCGTTCGATATCTTTTTTGGCTTCTTTTCCTACTTTGATTTTTAAAATCGAAAAACCTTTCTCTGTGACTTTTTTTGCGTCATTGACCATTTCTTCTACATTATTTACGCTAATGGTCATATCGTTGACATGATGGTTCGTCTTTCCTCCGAATAATTGATAAAGCGGAATGTTTAGCAGTTTGCAAAGCGCATCGTACATGGCCATTTCTAATGCCGCTTTTGCGCTAGTATTTCCGACGCAGCTTGTTTGAACATCTTTATTGTTTTTTGCGATTTCTTCAATTTCTCTGCCGATGATTTTAGGGATGAGTATATTTTCTAAAATACCTACAATTCCTTGTTTTGTTTCTCCTGTAATGGCTTCGGTTGGAACGGCGGCCCCATACCCTTTAGTTCCGTTGTCCAGCGTAATTTTTACGACGATGCTTTCCATTTGTGTAGCTGTCCGCAATGCTGTTTTAAAAGGTTTTATCAATGGGGTAGATTGCACGGCGATGGTTGCGTCTTTTATTTTCATGAATAAACATCCTTTCCGTTACAGTGATGATAAAATATGAGCGGTGAGCAGTCCGTAATAGGTTCCAAGGAGATTACCTAGCAAAGCTGTCAATATGCCGACAGGAATGAGTGACTGATGATATGCGCCCGCAAGAATTGGAGTCGAAGCCACTCCGCCGATATTTGCTAAAGAGGTTACCCCCATTGTAAATAGATCAAGTTTGCATACTTTTGCGATCATTAGCATTAATAATGCGTGAATCAAAAGGATAAGGAATCCCGAGACGATATAAATTGGAGCTTGGAACAATTGAGAAAAGTCTGCTTTCGATGCGATTAACGCGATGATCACATAAAGCATGACTTTCGATACGTCGTTGGAGCCAGGAATTTTCGCTGTCCTTGTCATCGCCAATAGTAAACCGATGACAGATGCGAATACAATCGTCCACGTCGATCCATTAAATACGGCTCCCACCTCAGGCAAAGCGTTTCCGATTTTCGTGCAAATCGTCGATAAAAGAATGCTGAATCCAAGCAAGACGATTAGTTCGGTAAATCCCATTTTTCCTTGATGATTTTCGGTTGTTGTTGCCACTTCGTCTGCAGCAACCGGGACTTCTATTGCTTTTGCTTTTGTCCAGCGATTGAATCGGTCAGCAAACGGCACAAGCCAAAACATAAACATAACCCAAATAGAATAGTTGACGGTGTCCATGATCAAAGCGTAGCCGAAAATGTTTTCCGGAACATCTAAAATTTTTTGTAGAATAACCATATTTGCCGACCCACCTGTCCAGCTGGAACTGAGCGCAGCAAAAGCCTTCCACGTATCTTTAGCGTAGAATTCTTTAAGTAACAGATACGTGACGGTAAACCCGATAATAATGGTGAAAGATGCGGCAAAAAAAGTGAGAAGAATTTTTGGCCCCATTTTGATGATCTTTCGCAAATCGCAATGCAGAAGCATGAGAATGAGCATAGCAGGAAGCAATACATTTCTAACGGTATTGTACGTATTGTCGATTGAATCCGTTTTCCCGAAAACTCCAAATGTTTGCATCAGTGCGCCGCCGACATAAATAAAAATAATGCCAGGGACGACTTTAAAAAGCTTGGATTTAGACTTTTGCTCCGCAAAAGCAATGAGCGCAACGTAAGCCAGCAAAATACTTAAATAAACAACACCGTCTTGAATCATTGTTTCTCCTCCTTATCTAATAGGAAATGTAAAAAATATAAAAAACCCAGCAAATAGAGAGAAACAATCGCTCTATTCGCTGGGTTTCATCTGCGTGATGATGGTACAGATGAAGCAGCTGACGAAACGATATTTTGATATTTTAAGCTGGCGTTTTTAAAAGCGACGATTAGCGCTTTTTGCGAAGAGCCAAAATAACGAGTTTGAATTTCTTTTGTTACCGCGTCAATATCTAATATTGATCGACCGACAAGTAAACTTTTGATAAACGACTTTGTCAGTTCAATTGTCGCTGAACAATCTGCATCAACGATCATACCGTTTTCTTTATTGACCACTAATCCGATGAAAAATGCTTTATATTGCTGGGTAATAGGATTGTTGGAAGGCGCTTTCGCGTCTCCGATGATATATACAGTATTATTCTCAAACATGCCAATCCTCCAACCAAATACAGCTATTGCGAGGGGCATTTATGATGGATTCATAAATGTTGCTCGCAATATGTATTTGCCTTTAAATTAATTTTACAAAAAAGTTAGAAAATAGTCAACATTTTCGGAATTTTTTTCTTTTTCTATAAAGGTGATATGGTTATAACGGATGAGGATGTATGATACATAATTTTGATTTTTTATTATAGGAAAATATATCGCTTTATGGTATTTTTTACATAAAAACAAGAAAGCAGGACGCAAAAATAAAAAACGACTGCTTGCAGGAAAATTTTTAGGTGCATGAAATTGATCTATCAGAGGAGGGATAGCCAATGACGAAAAAACCAGTCATCACCGTGATCGGCAGCATCAACATGGATTTAGTGACAATCGCTTCCCGCTTTCCATCACAAGGAGAGACGATTTTAGGAGAGGCGTTTCATCTCGTTCCTGGCGGGAAAGGAGCTAACCAAGCGGTGGCGGCCGCGCGACTTGGCGCGGAAGTGCATATAATTGGGGCGGTTGGAACGGATGCGTTTGGAACAGAGCTTCTTCGCTCATTGGAGCGGGAAGGTGTTCATATCGATAATGTGAAACAGGTTACACATAGAGGTACTGGCATCGCTTCGATTACGATTTCGGAACAAGATAACAGAATTATCGTTGTGCCGGGAGCGAATCATGCGCTTCGCCCAGATGATGTGGAGCAATGCGAAAAAATCATCGCCAGCAGCAACGTATGTGTACTTCAACTGGAAATTCCGCTTTCCGTCGTTGAACGGGCGGTATTTTTAGCGAAAAAGCATGGCGTGCGCGTCATTTTAAATCCGGCGCCAGCGCATCCGTTGCCACAAAAACTCATCGAGCAGGTCGATTTTCTTACACCAAACGAACATGAGCGGGAGATTCTTTTTCAACAAGTGGATGCGAACGCGTTTGCCGATAAAGTGATCGTGACAGAGGGAGCACGCGGCGTGACGATTCGGAAAGGTGGAAAACAGATGCTTATACCTAGCTTTCGCGTTCCGGTCGTGGATACGACAGGAGCGGGAGATACATTCAACGGTGCGTTGGCGGTCGCGTTAAGCAAAGGAATGAGTTTGGAAGATGCATGTCGCTTTGCCAACGCCGCGGCCGCGCTGTCGGTGACGAAGCTAGGCGCGCAAGGTGGAATGCCGACGGAAGGAGAGGTAGAACGGTTTTTAAAAGAAAATGAAAAATAATTCGTGTACAATATTAAATATGTGGTAGTTTCATAAATAAAAAAGTTAGGTGACAATAGATGAAGCAAAACTTCCAACGCTGGTGTCTCGTCGTTTTATGGTGTCTCGTCATTTATTGCTTTAGTGAATTTTCCCTGTTTACCGGTGAAAATACAAAGCGCGTATTAGAAGCAGTGCTGGCGTATTTGCCGTTTGGCCGTGGCGGGGATGGCACGTCGTCTCCGTTGAATTTTATCGTTCGGAAGCTCGCGCATTTGACGGAGTTTGGCATTTTAGCCGTGCTTGTCTGGCGGGCGCTTGAACCGATGCGTCTGGCGTATGTTGGCGCATGGATTTTTGCGACGGTGTACGCGATGACAGATGAATGGCATCAATCGTTTGAGCCGGGGCGCACCGCTACGCCAAAAGATGTGGTGATCGATTCATGCGGAGCGCTCTTGGCCTTAATTGGCGTTTTTCTCTATATGCGCTGGAAGAAAAAGAATCATAATCCGGCAAAACAGGGCGTATTGTAATAGAAAACAATTGTTGGCTGTTTTTCGATTAGGAAAGAAGTAAAAATAACAAGTTTTCTAGAAAAGGTAGGAGTCGCTGGTCATTTCTTTATTGCTGGCATGTTTGTCGGATTGCTGGTTATGCTTATCATTATGAGCATGATGTTTCGTCGCCAAACAACAAACAAGCAGATAAACGCAGCATTGGAACGAGAGAAAAAGATAGGGCTTCCTGTGCGTTTCGCCGGAAGCCTTTAGCTTTTATTGATCGGCAGGAAAAATGATCCCTGTTTGTTTGCGCGCCTGCTCGATCAGTTCGATCGTTGCCAACGAATGCTCATGCGAATTGACTTCGGATTCGCGTTTTCCATTTTTGATCAGCTCGATAAACTCTTTCACTTCGTAATACATCGGATGCTGTTCTTGCGGGACGGTAATATCTTCTGTGCGCCCATCGCGGTAGCGAATTTCCACTTTTGCTGGCGTATGAATCGCGTCGATGAGAATGCTTCCGTCTTCTCCTTGAATTTCCGCAGGCAGATAGGAGTTTGTAATTTTCGAATACATGACGATGGCGTCCATATTCTCATAAGTAAAGATAATCGTCCCTTCGCCGTCCACGCCCGATTCGAGCTTCAAGCTGCTTGCTTGCAGGATGTTTGGTTTTCCAAATAAGACGACCATCGGATAAATGCAATAGACGCCGATATCCATTAGCGCGCCGTTGGAAAAAGCAGGGTTGAACGCGTTTAACACCGTTCCTTGTTTATACGCGTCGTAGCGTGATGAATATTGGCAGTAGCTGGCGAAATAGCGGCGTATTTTCCCGATTTTATGCAAATGTTCGCGAACCGCTTGAAAGTTTGGAAGCAGTGTCGTTTTCATCGCTTCCATTAACACGACGCCATTGCGGCGGGCCGCATCGATCATCGCTTTTACTTCTTTTGTATTCGACGCCATCGGCTTTTCGCATAGGACATGTTTGCCGTGGTTCATAAGCAAAATCGCCTGTTCGGCGTGCAGCGAATTGGGGCTTGCGATATAGACGGCATCGATGTCATTGCTTTTCGCCAGTTCCTCAAGGTTTGTAAACGTCCATTTTGCCCCTGTTTTTGCCGCAAACTGTTTCGCTTTTTCGTCTGTCCGCGAATATACGGCGGCCAGCGCGAAGTCTTCCACCTTTTTTGCCGCTTCGATAAACGCTTCCGTAATCCAGTTTGTGCCGATGGTGGCAAATCGAATCATCGCTGTCCCTCCCCGTTGATCGTAACTATACTATTTTATCGTTCGCACAGTTCAATCGGCAACCATTAGAGGCGCGGAAGAATCCGTAGCAAAGACGATCCAAATTAGCTGTTTTTCGCTTTTGTTTCGAGTAGCCGATTATTTTTTTGAAATAAAATAGATAGCAATGGCAGTACATTTTTCTATAAAAGACGGCTTTAGATGAATATTGACATGGAATAAAATGTATATTATGATAAAAATAATTAATAAAAAATTCTGAATATTAATATATTTCGTTGAGAAGGCAATGGCGGATCAGAAAGTTAAACATATTTTTTGTAATCGTTTATTAGAATTGTTCTTCGTTAAACAACGTCTCCACAAAATCACATCTAGATGACCGCCCTCCATTTTTAGGTCTGCAACAAGTTTGTCCCACATATATTCACTTCTAGAACGATACTACACTATTTTTTCACAAAATGGAAACGGAAAAGGGGATTATTACATATGCGTTACGAATTTAAATTGCCGGACATCGGCGAAGGATTGCACGAAGCGGAGATCGTTCGTTGGTTTATTCAAGAAGGTGATGAAGTCGCCGCAGATCAGCCGATCGCGGAAATTCAAACAGATAAGGCGATGGTGGAAATGACAACGCCAGTAGCGGGCAAAGTAGTCGCGCTTGCCGGACCGGAGGGGACGACGGTAAAAGTTGGCGAACCGCTTATTATTGTTGACCAGCAACAAAGCGCCGGATATGAAAACGCTTCCGAAAAATCGAAAACGGGGCAACCAAAAAAACGAGTGATTGCCGCGCCGTCGGTACGGAAGCGGGCGAGGGAAATGGGCGTTCCGATTGAAGAAGTGGAAGGAACGGGAGAAGGCGGAAGGGTGACGTTTGCTGATTTAGAGCGGTACGCAAAAGAGCGCGAGTCTGCATCGAAGGAAGCAGCCCCAGCGTTAGAAGCAGCCGAGTCGAAAACGGATCGCCGGCACGAAACAGCCGCAAATGAAGAACGCATTCCGATTCGCGGGCTGCGGAAAAAGATCGCGGAAAAAATGGTGAAGTCGGCATACACTGCTCCGCATGTGACAGGAATGGATGAAATCGATGTGACGAAACTGGTGGAGATTCGCACAAGTCTTGCCAAACAACTGGAAGCGGAAGCGATCAAGCTGACATATTTGCCGTTTGTCATTAAAGCGGTGACGCGCGCGTTAAAGGAGCATCCGATATTTAACGCAACGATCGATGAAGAAACAAGCGAAATCGTACTAAAGAAAGAATGCCATATCGGCATTGCCACGGCGACGAAAGAAGGGCTTGTCGTGCCGGTCATTAAGCACGCCGATCGAAAATCGGTTCGCGAGCTTGCCGTTGAGATTGCTGAGCTTTCGGAAAAAGCGCATCGCCATACACTGCGCATCGACGAACTGCAGGGAAGCACGTTTACGATCACGAATACAGGCGCAAACGGCGGCTGGTTTGCGACGCCGATCATTAACTATCCGGAGGTGGCGATTTTAGGCGTTCATGCGATTAAGCGAAAACCGGTGGTAATTGGCGAAGAAATTGTCGTTCGCGACATGATGGGGATGTCGCTCACGTTTGACCATCGCGTCATCGACGGAGAACCAGCCGGGCGGTTTATGCGGATGGTTGCGCGCATTTTGGAGCATCCAGAACAGCTGTTATTAGATGTTCGTTAAACGGAGGGGAAAAACGATGTTTGATCAAAGCCAATTGCAATTTGAGATGATACAGCTGCTTGATGAAAATGGGAATGGCGATGAAAAAGAATTGGCGTCTTTTTCCGATGAGTTTCTTGTTACGCTGTACCGTTGGATGCGCAAAGCGAGAGTCATCGATGAGCGCTTGTTAAAAATGCAGCGGCAAGGGCGGATTGGCACATACGCGCCGTTTAGCGGACAGGAAGCGGCGCAAATCGGCAGCGTGCTAGCCCTAGAAAAAGATGATTGGATTTTTCCAACGTACCGGGAAATCGCTGCCTGTTTGGCGCACGGGCTGCCGCTTGCGCAAATTTTCCGTTACGTGAGAGGTCATTTGTCTGGCGGAAGAACTCCGGAACATTTAAATATTTTTCCGATTCAAATCATTATCGGCGCACAGACGCTTCACGCGACGGGCTGCGCTTGGGCGACGAAGCTAAAAGGGGAAACGCAAGTATCGGTCTGCTATTTCGGCGACGGAGCGACATCGCAAGGCGATTTCCATGAAGCGTTGAACTTTGCGTCCGTTTACCAAGTTCCGGTCATCTTTTTCTGCCAAAACAACCAATACGCCATTAGCGTTCCTGTGCATAGGCAAACGGCAAGCCGGACGATCGCGCAAAAAGCGGTTGCATACGGAATGAAAGGCGTGCTTGTCGATGGCAACGACGCGCTTGCCGTGTACAAAACGATGAAGAAGGCGGTCGATGCGGCGCGAAACGGCGAAGGACCGATTCTGATTGAGGCGTTGACATACCGATTGGGGCCGCATACGACATCGGACGACCCGACAAAATATCGAAACGCGGAAGAAGCGGAGCAGTGGAGAAGCAAAAAAGATCCGCTCCGTCGCTTGCGGGTGCTGCTCGAGCGGCGCGGGATTTGGACGGAAGAAAAAGAGGAGGCATGGGTCGCGCAAGTGAACGACGAAGTGACGGCGGCGTATGAAGAAGCGGCGGCGGACGAAACCGGCTCGATTGTCGATGCATTTAACTATGTGTACGGAAAGCCGAGCAAACTCTTGCAGGAGCAGCAAGAAGATGCGCGGCGAAAACGAAAGCAAGAGGTGAAATAACGTGGCGGAAAAGACGATGATTCAGGCGATTAATGAAGCGATGCGGCAAGAAATGGAGCGCGATGAGCGCGTGATCGTTTTAGGGGAGGATGTCGGAAAAAATGGCGGCGTCTTCCGTGCGACAGATGGCTTGCTCGAACAGTTTGGCGACTGTCGCGTGTTTGATACGCCGCTTGCCGAATCAGGTATCATCGGCACATCGATTGGCTTGGCGGTGAACGGATTCCGTCCGATCGCGGAAATCCAGTTTCTCGGTTTTGTCTATCAGGCGATGGATCAGCTTGCGGCACAGGCGGCGCGCCTTCGTTTTCGCTCGGCGGGGCGTTTTACATGCCCGATTGTCGTGCGCAGTCCATACGGCGGAGGGGTGCGCACACCGGAACTTCATTCCGATGCGCTTGAGGCGCTGTTTGCGCATTCGCCGGGGTTGAAAATTGTTATGCCATCCAATGCCTTTGATGCGAAAGGGTTGCTTATTACGGCCATTCGCGATGAAGATCCCGTTTTATTTTTAGAGCCGATGAAATTATACCGCGCTTTGCGCATGGAAGTGCCGAATGAGCCATACGAAATTCCTCTTGGGAAAGCGCGCATCGTTAAAGAGGGGGAAGACGTGACGATTATTTCGTGGGGAGCGACGGTTCCGCTTGTCGCGAAACTGGCGGAAGAGATGACAACGCAAGGAATCGATGCGGAAGTGATCGATCTTCGCAGCTTACAGCCGTTGGATATCGATGCGATCGTGCGGTCAGTGGAAAAAACGGGACGGGTGATGATTGTTCATGAAGCGGTCAAAACGAACGGGTTCGGCGCGGAAATTGCCGCGCTGATTAGCGAACGGGCGCTGTTCTCGCTATCGGCGCCGATCGTGCGCGTTACCGGTTATGATACACCGTATCCGGTTCCGTCGGTCGAAGATGAGTGGCTGCCGAACGCCGCCCGCATCGTCGAAGGGGTACAAACGCTTATGCGCTACTAACAAAAAAGGGGGATCGCGATGGGACTTTATGAAGATCTATTGGAACGGATTGGCGACCGCGAACGGGTGACGGTGAACGAAACAGTTCTCGAACAGCATAGCAAAGGAATTGCTTATCATGCGCCGAGAAAGCCGGATGTCGTCGTGTTTCCGAAAACGGCGGCGGAAGTGAGCGATGTGTTGTCTTATGCGAATGAACGGCGCATCCCGGTCACCCCGTTTGGAGCGGGAAGCAGCTTAGAAGGGCATATTATTCCCGTTCAAGGCGGCATCACGCTCAACCTTACGATGATGAACAATATTATTGATATTCGCCCTGATGATTTTTTGGCGATCGTCGAGCCGGGAGTAACGCGAATGCAGCTGAATCAAGCGTTGAAAAAATACGGTCTGTTTTTCCCAGTTGACCCGGGAGCGGACGCGACGATCGGCGGGATGGCGGCGACGAACGCGAGCGGCACAAACAGTGTCAAATATGGCGTGATGCGCGATCAAGTGCTTGGGCTTGAAGTCGTGCTCGCCGATGGGAAAATTGTTCATACCGGCGGAATGGCGGCAAAATCGTCAGCTGGTTATGATTTAACGGGGCTGTTTGTCGGCTCGGAAGGAACGCTGGGCGTGTTTACGCGCATCATTGTTCGTCTTCATGGTATTCCGGAAGCGACGAATGCAATCAAGGCAAGCTTTCCTACGTTAGCGGCGGCGGCTGAGGCGGCAGCGGCGATTTTGAAGGCGGGTGTGTCTCCGGGAAAAATCGAACTTGTCGATGAGCAAACGATCCAAGCGGTTAATCAATACAAGCAGACGAATTATCCAGCGGCGCCGACGTTGTTTATCGAATTAAGCGGCAGCGCGGCGAGCGTAAAAGACGGAACGGAACTTGTCAAAGAATTATGCGCCGCGGAAAACGCCGTGTTATTTGAAACGGAAGACGATTCTGGCGAGCGCGCTAAGTTGTGGGAGGCGCGCCATCATGCGGCGTTTGCCATTCAGGCGGCTTATCCGGGGAAAACGATGTTGTCCACCGATGTATGTGTGCCGCTTTCCAAGCTGCCGGAAGCAATTGCCGAAACGCGGAAGCTTGTCGAGGAATACGGAATAACGGCGGCGATTTTCGGCCATGTCGGCGATGGCAATTACCATACCGTTCTTGCTTTTGCTCCGTCTGACGCTGAGGAAGTGAAACGCGTTGAAGAAATGAATGCCCGCATCGTCCGCTACGCGTTATCCCATGGCGGTACGTGCACGGGCGAGCACGGCATCGGCATCGGCAAGCGCCATTTCTTATACGAGGAGCATCGCGATTCCGTTCCGCTCATGCAAGGGATTAAGCGGCTGTTTGACCCGAACGGCATTATGAATCCGGGAAAAATTTTCTTATGATGTTACTTCCCCGCTGATTGATATCCAGTGGGGAATTTTTTTTGGGCTATTCAAGTAACGTCTTGTTACGCGTAGGAAACAAATTTTTTTCGGTTTGTGCGAATTACGGAATTTTGGCAACATATTTACTTTTTATGGGGAAACCCGTTTATTTAGTAAGTAGGGAACGATAAAGAAAAAGGAGGAACAAGAGATGGAACATAAACAATTACGCCCATTTCCGGATCATTTTTTATGGGGTTCTGCTTCCGCAGCGTATCAAGTCGAAGGCGCATGGAATGAAGATGGAAAAGGCCTATCGGTTTGGGACGTTTTTGCCAAACAGCCAGGCAGAACGTTTAAAGGAACGAACGGCGATGTCGCGGTCGATCATTATCACCGCTATAAAGAAGATGTGGCGTTAATGGCGGAGATGGGGCTGAAAGCATACCGCTTCTCCATCGCGTGGAGCCGTGTATTCCCAAACGGAAAAGGAGAAGTGAATGAAAAAGGGCTGCAATTTTACGACAATCTTATCAATGAGCTGTTAAAGCACAATATTGAACCGATTATCACCCTCTATCATTGGGACGTTCCGCAGGCGTTAATGGACGAATATGGCGCATGGGAGTCGCGGCAGATCATCGATGATTTCCACGATTATGCGGTGACGCTGTTTCAGCGTTTTGGCGACCGCGTCAAATATTGGGTGACGCTCAACGAACAAAATATTTTCATTACATTCGGATATCGGTTAGGGCTGCATCCGCCGGGAGTCAAAGATGTCAAACGCATGTATGAGGCGAACCATATTGCCAACTTGGCGAATGCGAAAGTGATTCAAGCGTTCCGCCATTATGTGCCGGACGGCAAAATTGGCCCGAGCTTCGCCTACTCGCCGATGTATCCATACGATTGCCGCCCGGAAAATATGTTGGCGTGGGAAAATGCCGAAGAATTTCAAAACCATTGGTGGATGGACATATACGCCTGGGGCACGTATCCGCAAGTTGCTTGGAACTATCTCGAACGGCAAGGATGGGCGCCGACGATCCAGCCCGGCGATATGGAGTTATTGAAAGCAGGGAAACCGGATTTTATGGGCGTCAACTACTATCGATCGCAAACGGTCCAATACAATCCGCTTGATGGAGTCGGCGAAGGGGTGATAAACACGACCGGAAAAAAAGGAACGTCGACGGAAAGCGGAATTCCTGGGCTATTTAAAATCGTTCGCAACCCGTATTTAGAAGCGACGAATTGGGATTGGGAAATTGATCCGGTCGGGCTTCACATCGGATTGCGCCGCATCGCCAACCGCTACGGGCTACCTGTTTTCATTACTGAAAACGGCCTCGGCGAATTTGACAAGCTGGAAGATGGCGATATTGTCAATGACGACTACCGCATTGACTATCTCCGCCGCCATATTCAAGAAATCCAGCGCGCGATCACCGACGGCGTCGATGTCATTGGCTACTGCACGTGGTCGTTTACTGACCTTCTCAGCTGGCTGAACGGCTATCAAAAGCGGTACGGGTTTGTGTATGTCAACCGTGATGACGAATCGGAAAAAGACTTGCGCCGCATTAAAAAGAAAAGCTTTTATTGGTATAAACAAGTGATTGCTTCGAACGGCAAAGAGCTTTGAGCGTTTACCGGCTGTTTTCCGCATTACATAAGCGGCCCGTTCAGCATCCGGTACATCTCTTTTGCCAAGCTTTCCAGCAAGTAAATGACCGGAATTTGCGTCGTGACATTCGTTTGTTCAACAAACTCGGTATTGACGTAATACGTTAAGTTGTAATCCGAGATTTTTGCCAAGGAACAATGTTTGCGGTTGGTGATGCTGATGATGGTGCTCCCTTTTTCTTTTAAGCGGTGGACCTGCGATAGCGTATAGGACGTTTCGCCTGATACGGATAAAGCGATCGCCACGCAGTTGTTGAAATAATGGCCGTAAATCGGGAAAAACGGATCTTTAATGTAAACGGAAAACTTTTTCAGTGCGGAAAAATAGCGGGAACCGTATTCCGCCAAAATGCCAGAGCTGCCGGAACCGACGAAAATGACGTTGTCGGCGCGGGCGATCACGGCCGCCGCTTCGCGGATCGTCTGCTGGTAATCGGTTTTTAAAGTCCGCTCAAAAAATTCGGCGAGCGTATCTTGGGCGTTGGTGATGAAGGACCGCTCGTTTTGCTGCAAATATAGTTTCAGTTTCGTTTTAAACTCGGAAAAGCCGTCGCAGCCCACCTTTTTGCAAAAGCGCAAAATTGTCGGCGGCGAAACGTGCACCGCTTCCGCAAGTTCGCGGATGCGCATATACACTACTTCATTGGCGTGTTTCGTGACATAGTTATAAATGATATAGTCCAATTCGGAAAAACGGGCGATTTGTTCGGGTGTAAACATAATAACACCTCGGTTTGATTGCTTTCAGCAGATTATTTTTTATTCATTATAGCATGCCGAGCGGGTGCAAGCTCATCCAGCAAATCAAATCGTTCGGACTCGCTGCAGCCGAAGCGGCGGTAACCGTCGATTATCAAACGGCCCTTGTCGCGATGGCTATTCATCCGTTTGTTCCGTCGGATACAGCCGCCAAACAAATTTTCGATGAAATGCTGGAGGCCCATCAAGAGGATTTGCCGCAATTTTTCCAAAAACAAGCGGCAGTGTTAATAACAAGACTTTATTAGAATCTGGCTCAAAAGTCATAAAATATGGCCTTTCGAGCCAGATTTTTTTGTTCTCTTTTCCGCTTTTGCATGGAAAAAGGGATTAGACCGATGGCGCAAAAAGCATGTACAATAACATTAGATCATCATGTCTGACCAAAAAAGGAGGTCGCCTATGCGGCAATGGTGGAAGTGGAGCATTTATGCCGGCAGCATCGCGGCGTTTATTGGAAGCGCTTCCTTCACAATTTATTGCGCGTGGAAAGTGTATGCCTATCATCAGCCCGGTAAAGAGGCGGCAGAGGAAGCGGAAAATAACGCATATCATTTTGTCCTCGTTCCCGAGGAGCTGGATAACGATTATTGGCGGCTCGTGGAACAAGGGGCGAAAGCGGCCGCAAAGGAAACGAGGGTAAGCCTTGAATATGTCGGGCCGCGGCAGGCCAACATGGATGAACATATTCGTATTCTTGAAAAAGCGGCCGCTTCCAAAGTGGACGGGATTATGACACAAGGATTGACGGAAAAAGAATTTACTCCGGTTATTAATCATATAGTGGAAAAAAATATTCCAGTGGTGACGATCGACACCGATGCACCGACAAGCAAACGCACAGCCTATATAGGGACCGATAACTATTACGCCGGTTTTATCGCCGGACGGGCGTTAGCTGAAGATATGCGCGGGAAGGCGAATGTAGCGATTATTACAGGAAGCCTCACCGCCTCCCACCAACAGCTGCGCGTGCAAGGTTTTAAAGATGCGGTGAAGAAGGAAAAAGGAATTCGCATCGTCGCCATTGAAGAGTCGCATATAACGCGCGTGCAGGCAGCGGAAAAAGCGTACAGCATTTTAAAGAAACATCCTGAAGTGAACGCGTTTTATGGCACAAGCGCGCTGGATGCCATAGGAATAGCAAAGGTAATTGAACAGTTTCATCGGGAAAAGGAAACGTATATTATCGGATTTGACACACTGCCAGAAACGATTCATTATTTACGAAAAGGAACGATTCATGCAACGGTGGTGCAAGAACCTTATGAGATGGGATACCGTGCCGTGAAAATGATGGTAGATATTTTAAATGGCAAGAATGTTCCGTCTGTTACAAACACGGAAACAAAAGTCATCCGCAAACAAGATTTGCCGCTGCGCCCGGCTCGCAACTACGAGGTGGAACATGATTAAAATCCGCACGAAAGTATTGTTCTATTTTAGCATTTTCATTGTGCTGCTAAACGGCACGGTCTTCTTTTTCTACCAAAGCAGCGAGGATATTGTGACTGACTATGACTACAGCATGCGCCGGCTGCTTTTGTTTAATGAAATTTCGCAGCGGACAAACCGGCTGGTAGAACAGTTGAACGCTTATTTAACGGAAAAAGATGAACGCTATTTTTGGGAGTATGAGCGCCAATACCGATGGCTGCAGCAACACCGCCAACAGGTAGGCGAAACACTTTCCAACCGGAACAATCGGCTTTTAGTCCAAAACTATGAACATATGATTGAAAGCTTGCTAGAGGAAGGAGCGTTGACGGTTTACCACTTTCAGGCAGGCAATATTAGCTTGTATTCTTCCCATCTTCATGAAGCAATGGAGATCGCTTCGTTTATTCAAGAGACGACCCTTTCATTAATTAATAATGAATTAACAACCTATCAACATTTTTATGATGAAGTGGAAGAGCGAAATCGTTATTTCCGCTACATGGGGATCGGATTGTTTGTGACGACGTTTTTGCTTGGCATTCTTTTAGCAGTATGGTTTTCCGGCGGCATTACAAAGCCGATCTCGCGCCTTTCGCAGGCCGCGCGGGAAATTGCTAGCGGGAAGTTGGATGGCCCCGATGTCATCAGCACAACTAATGATGAATTAAAGCTGCTGACCGATACGTTTAACGATATGCGCCGCAACTTGAAGCGGCTGATTGAGGAAATGAAACAAAAATCAGAGCTGGACCGGCTTGTTAAAGAGTTGGAACTGAAAAGTTTGCAAAGCCAAATGAACCCGCACTTTTTGTTTAACACGTTAAATGTTGTTTCAAAAATGGCGTATTTGGAAGATGCAAACCAAACATCACGTCTTATTGAAGCAATTGCTACGATCTTGCGGTATAATTTGGGAGATTTGCAGCGTACGGTAACGTTGGCAGATGAAGTTCATATTGCGAAAGAATATTTTTTTATTCAGCAGACACGCTTTTTTGATCGCATTAAATTTTCAATGGATGTCGATGAGCAATGTTTATCGTTATCCATTCCGCCACTAACTTTGCAACCGCTTATTGAAAATGCCTTCATTCATGGAATCGAATCTTATGAAAAAGGAGCGGAGATTTTATTAAAAGTGGAAAAAAGAAAAGAACGCATCATTATCGAAGTGAGTGACAATGGAGTCGGGATGAGCGAAGAAACGAAAGAAAAACTAATGGCGTTTGTAAGAGGGGAAGAAGACGCTTTTGTTTCGAATGAAAAAAAGCACGGCCATTCCACCAGCATTGGTATACGCAATGTCATTCGCCGGCTCCAGCTTTTTTATAGGATGCAAGATGTGATGGAGATCGAGTCAGCGGTTGGAGAAGGAACAACGGTTCGCCTGCTTTTGCCGATGACAAAAGGGGGTGGAAATGAATGAAAATCGCCATTGTGGATGATGAGGCATTGGAGAGGAAGGCATTGCGAAAAATGATTTGTGATCATCTTTCGAATATGGAAGTAATCGCTGAAGCTGCCAATGGACGTGAAGCGGTGGAAATCGCCAACAAATATAAGCCAGATGTTATGCTAATCGATATTAAAATGCCTGGAATCGACGGGCTAGAGGCGATTGAACTTATTCGCCGAAAGCACTCGGACATGAAGTTTATTATTGTATCCGCGTTTGATACGTTTGACTATGCGAAACAAGCAATGAGGCAAGGAGTAAAGGAGTATTTATTAAAACCGAGCCGAAGGGAAGAAGTGATTGGCGCACTAAGGCGTGTGCATGACGAATTAATGGAGGAACGAAAGAAAGAAGCAGAAAATAAAGAACTGCAACAACGAGTGCACCAATTGCAAAAACTTGTAGAAAAAGAATGGCTGTCGGTGCTGATGCTGGAAGAAGTTTCATCAGAGGAATGGAAACAATGGGAGGCGATGCTTCCTTTTTCCATTGAGTCGGGAATGTTTATGATCATTCAATTTCCGAGCGGCGGAAAAAAAGCGGTTTGGAAACAGTGGGCAGAACAGGCGCTTTTGGAAAAAGTGGCGACCCATTATGTAATGGGAAAAATCATCGATGGACAAATGCCAATTTTGTTTTTTGCTGATGTTCCCGGACAAACGTGGAAGCCGATGATGCAAATGCTTGCACATGAACTTGTCCAGCAGTTTGCAAAGCAATATAACCAGACGATTTATATTGGTCTCGGGTCCCCGTCTTCTCAGCTAGAGGGATTGCGCCGTTCCTATTATGAAGCGCTTGCTGCTGTACAATATTATGTGTCGCAAAAAAAGGCAAAAAGCGGTTTTCTGCCAAAGAAAGCGGTATTTGCATCAAAGACGATGGATCAAACGGAGAGAGAAAAACAATTGTTTGATGTCGTGCGTCAAGGTGATTTCGAACAAGCATTAACACAATGTCTATCTTATATCGAAGAGATCGCTGTTCATCATTCGTTTCATGCAGTGAAACAGAAGATGGAAGAAACATTTATTTTGCTTGGACGCATGTTAACCGATTTTGGCATTTCGCATGAGCGGACAACCACGTTTCATTCGTGCAGTTCCTTGGAAGAATTGAAAAGAATAGCAACAGAGCAGCTTCAGCACATAGTACATCATATACAAGCATGGCAGCATCAGCAAGCAAATGGAAAATTAGGAAAAGCGAAAGAATATATTGATCAGCATTATCATCATCCGCTTACACTTGAGGAGGTAGCGGAATATGTTGGCATCAGTCCGTATTACTTTAGTAAACTATTTAAAGATCGTTTTGGAAGAACGTTTATTGATTATGTGACCGATGTGCGCATCACCCGCGCGAAAAAGGAAATGGCAGATCCAAATAAAAGTTTAAAAGAAATTTGCTTCCTTGTCGGCTATAATGATCCAAACTATTTTAGCCGCGTTTTTAAAAAGCATACCGGGATATCTCCTACCGAGTATCGGAAAAAGCTCCATTTCACCACATGATGGTGATCTGGAGTTTTTTACATGTGCAAAAAAGTGAAGAACATCGCAAAAAAGTGCAGAGATTTGTTGTCTGAAACGGTGAAAAAACGTGTTACATTCATTGTTGAAAGGGTTTTCAAATATATAAAAAGGGGAGGATAGCGTGAAGAAAAAACGATTATGGTTGTCCTTCGCATTAATGTTCAGCTTAGCGTTAGCTGGTTGTAATTCCAATTCTGCATCCAACAATAGCAATAAAGAAGATCAAGGCGGAAGCAAAGGACACGAAAAGCTTGAAATATTTAGCTGGTGGACTGGAGCCGGGGAAGAAGATGGATTGAAAGCATTAATTAAGTTGTTTCAAGAAAAATATCCAGATATACCAGTAGAAAATGCAGCCGTAGCAGGCGGTGCCGGAACGAATGCGAAAGCGGTGTTGGCGAGCCGCATGCAAGGAAACGACCCTCCTGCGACGTTCCAAGTGCACGGCGGCGCGGAGTTGAATGAAGGATGGGTAGCTGCTGGTAAAATGGAGCCGTTAAACGATTTGTATGAAAAAGAAGGTTGGATGGATAAGTTTCCAAAATCGCTTATCGACATGGTCAGTAAAGATGGAAAGATTTATTCCGTTCCTGTAAATATTCATCGTAGCAACGTGCTTTGGTATAACAAAAAAATCTTTGCGGAAAATGGTCTCGAGCCGCCAAAAACGTTCGATGAGTTTTTCCAAGTTGCCGAAAAGCTGAAAGCGAAAGGCATTACTCCGCTTGCGTTAGGGGATAAAGAACCTTGGACAGCGACACATTTGTTTGAAAACGTGCTATTGGGTACATTAGGTGCGGAAGATTACAAGAAACTTTGGACAGGGGAACTGTCGTTTGACGATCCGAAAGTAAAAGAAGCGGTGAACACGTTTAAGAAAATGTTGGATTATATAAACGAAGATCATAGTTCGCGCAACTGGCAAGATGCCGCTCAGTTAGTAGGAAAAGGAGAAGCGGCAATGTATGTGATGGGGGATTGGGTCAAAGGCTATTTTGTGAACGATTTGAAATTAAAAGTCAATGAGGACTTTGGGTATGTTCCTGCGCCGAATACAGAAGGAAAATTTATGGTGATCACAGATACGTTTGGCTTGCCAAAAGGTGTAAAAAATCCAGAAGATGTGAAGAAATTTTTATCCGTACTTGGTTCTGTAGAGGGGCAAGATACGTTTAACCCTCTCAAAGGTTCGATTCCGGCTCGTATTGACGCGGATCTATCGAAATATGATGAATATGGAAAACAAACGATTCAGGACTTTAAATCGGCAGAACTTACTCCAAGCTTAGCACATGGATCCGCAGCGTCGGAAGGTTTTGTGACAAAAGTAAACCAAGCGGTTAATATTTTCGTGACGCAGAAAGATACGAAAACGTTTATTAATACACTTGTATCAGCTGCGTCAGAATTAAAGAAATAAATAAAACAGGAAAAGGGGGACGGGAACCATTCTCTTCCCCTTTTCTTGTTACAACAGGAGGGATGGAATATGAAAACGGTAGTATCGGAAAGAGATGTTACAGTTGTGCCAGCGGTGCGAAAAAAACGGAAATGGACGGCGGATCATTGGCTTGCGGCCGCGTTTCTCACGCCGTCGGTTGTGCTTATTTTCATTTTCGTGTATGGATTTATTGGATGGACGGGATATGTTTCTCTCAGCAACTGGAATTCGCTTGTCCCGGATTTATCGTTTGCGGGATGGAAAAACTACATCTATTTATTTCATGATTTTCGCTTTCAAGCTGATTTACGCAACACGGTTGTCTTTACGGTCTTGTTCATCGGTGTCGTGGTTGTGCTTGGGCAATTTTTAGCGATTTTGCTGGATCAAAAGCTGCGCGGAGAATCGATTTTCCGAAACATTTTCTTTTTCCCAATGGCGTTATCGTTTGTTGTGACAGGGGTCATTTGGCAATGGTTATTAAATCCGTCCACAGGTGTCAACTTGTTTTTAAAAAAGTTCGGCTTGGATTCAAAGTGGTATACAGATACAACGATTTTAGGAGGCTTCCACATAGGAAAAATTGAGGGCGGAGTGCCGGTGGCGATGATTGCGGTGGTGATTGCCGCCGTATGGCAAATGACAGGATTTGCGGTAGCGATGTATTTGGCGGGATTGAGAGCGATTCCGGAAGAGGTGCGAGAGGCAGCGCGCATGGATGGCGCGACGGAATTCCAAATTTACCGCAAAATTATCATCCCGATGCTGCGGCCGATTACAGTTAGTGTGATTATCATTATGGCCCATATTTCACTGAAAATTTTTGACCTTATTTATGCCATGACCGGCCCTGGAGCAAACTTTGTAACCGATGTGCCGGGAGTATATATGTTTGAAACGACATTCCGCGGCAACTATTACGCAAACGGGGCGGCGATCGCGATGATCATGCTGCTTTCTGTCGCCATTTTTATCGTTCCGTACCTGATTTCAAGCAGAAAGGGTGAATCATGATGAAACGACGGGCATGGTCGCGGGCGATTTTGTATATCGTTTGTATCATGATGTGTTTATTTTTCTTAATGCCGGTATATGTGATGCTCGTGACAAGCGTCAAACCGCTGGATGAAGTGACGCTTTCGGATATGTGGAAGCTTCCAACCACCTTTGATTGGAGCAGCTATCAGACAGCGTTTGCGAAATTGGCGCCGAACTTTTTGAACTCTATTTATCTCGTTGTTCCTGCAACGTTACTCTCGGCGCTGTTAGGAGCATTGAATGGCTACGTATTATCGAAATGGAAATTCAAAGGTGCTGATACAATTTTTACTCTGATTTTGTTTGGTATGTTTATCCCTTATCAAAGTATTTTAATTCCGCTTATTCAGTTTTTGCGGGAAATTGGTTTGTACAATACGATTCCGGGATTGATTTTTGTCCATGTAGTATATGGAATTCCGATCACGACATTGATGTTTCGCAATTTTTACGCGGCGATTCCAGATGAAATGATTGAATCGGCGAAAATCGATGGCGCCGGGTTTTTGCGGATTTTCCGCTATATTATGCTCCCGCTGTCGATTACCGGGTTTGTCGTTGTAGCGATTTGGCAGTTTACAAATATATGGAATGAATTTTTATTTGCAGTAACGATTACGACTTCCGCCCAGCAACCAATTATGGTCGCTCTGCAAAACTTGTCTGGCAGCCAAATCGTACAATGGAACGTGCAAATGGCGGGAGCGCTGCTTGCTGCTTTGCCAACATTGCTTGTATACATTTTTCTAGGCAAGTATTTTGTTCGCGGTTTATTGGCTGGCTCGGTGAAGGGGTAAATAATGTATTGCTGCCAGAATGTTTGTATGAGGGGGATCTGTTCTTTTTTAGAGAAATACCCGATGTTCTGTTTCAAAATTATCGGCCTAAGCCTTTTTTAGAAACTGATGGGGTACCGACTATTCGATAATGCCAAAACATCCTTCAGCAAGAACTTCCATGTTGCTGTCCGTTTGTCGTCGATCTCCAATACTGCAAAAATCTCTGGGGATCGACGACAATTCCTTTTCTGCCTCTATCCTTACAGCCATCACCAATCCGCGCTATTGACGCAATTTTCAAAATCGCTTATACTGGACTTGCCATGTTTTGAAAAGTATTAATATATCAACGTCTTTTTGGGTTTGTATCTTACCTATAAGGACTTGAAACATGATAAAAGCGCGGGCGTATAGACAGAAAGAGCGCGCGTTTGTATCTTACCTATAAGGACTTGAAACAACTGCTCAAACAAAACAAGGACTTTGCAGGGGCATGTTTGTATCTTACCTATAAGGACTTGAAACTCCGTTTCGGAAGTTACATCGGAGGTTATTCAAAAGTTTGTATCTTACCTATAAGGACTTGAAACTTGATTGCCATCTATTATCATCCTCCTTGTTTGCTCAAAAGTTTGTATCTTACCTATAAGGACTTGAAACTCCAAGCTGTTGTCGATGCGGTACACGATACGGATTGTTTGTATCTTACCTATAAGGACTTGAAACTTCCGAAGCTTTCGATTAAGCTCCATAAATTCGAAGTTTGTATCTTACCTATAAGGACTTGAAACTTGAACATGTCGTAAATAAGCCCTTCTGCAAGCACCCGTTTGTATCTTACCTATAAGGACTTGAAACAGTAAAATCGGCGTCAAAACACGCATTCCTAAATGGCAACGTTTGTATCTTACCTATAAGGACTTGAAACCCGGCCGAATGGACGCGGAGCCGATCGGAGAAACGAGGGTTTGTATCTTACCTATAAGGACTTGAAACACACAAACGCCGCCGCCGCTAGACGGAAGCGACGCAGCAGCGTTTGTATCTTACCTATAAGGACTTGAAACGAAGCAGCGGAGCGAGAACGGCAAATGATGGACCGAGTTTGTATCTTACCTATAAGGACTTGAAACTGAGAATGGCTTAGTCCGCGTCCGCCAAGCTCTCACTTAGTTTGTATCTTACCTATAAGGACTTGAAACTTTAGTTCTTTATTATTTAGTAGTTGCGGATTTTCCATGTTTGTATCTTACCTATAAGGACTTGAAACTTGACCCATATAACAAAAGGAGATACCCAAACGCTCATAGTTTGTATCTTACCTATAAGGACTTGAAACAAGAGCATGGCAGGAAAAGCGATGAGCGGCGTTAGAGTTTGTATCTTACCTATAAGGACTTGAAACTACAACAAATAATCAAAAAGGAACAGTTGCTATTGAAGTTTGTATCTTACCTATAAGGACTTGAAACTTCCGAATGTACGGAAAAAGGTGGCGATGGTAGCGGTTTGTATCTTACCTATAAGGACTTGAAATTTTGATTATGTTACTGGCTTTTTAGCAAGTGCTGTGGGTTTGTATCTTACCTATAAGGAATTGAAACTCATGTCGGATTTGAATTTCTACCACTTGCCCTTTGTTTGTATCTTACCTATAAGGAACCGAAACACTGCCGATGAAAGCGTCTATACTTGGGAAAGTATCGTTTGTACCTTGTCTGTAAGGAATTGGGATTTTGTCAATCTCCATCCTTTCTTTTTTTGCGTGTTTTTATCGTGCCGATTGAAAAACGGATCAATATAAAAACCCGCTGATTTTCAATGGTTTTTACCCGCTTGTCCGCCAATTTTGTGATACAATGAAGGCGGAAATCATAGAGACGAAAGCGGGGAGAAATTCGTGTATCTTGGGGCGATTGAAGCAGGTGGTACGAAATTTGTATGCGCTGTTGGGGATCGCGATGGAAAAATAAAAGAGAGAGTGACGTTCCCAACGACAGAACCGGAAGAAACGATGCGCCATGTCGTCGATTTTTTTAGGCAGTATGAATTAGAAGCGATTGGCATCGGTTCGTTCGGTCCGATTGATTTGCGTCCTGACAGCGCGACGTATGGCTATATTACGAGCACGCCGAAACAAAAATGGGCGAATTTTAACTTTGTCGGCGAAATGAAACGGCATTTTCGTGTGCCGATTGGCTTTGACACGGATGTGAATGCGGCTGCGCTCGGCGAACGGCGCTGGGGTGCCGCGAAAGGGTTGAAAAGCTGCATTTATATTACGGTCGGGACGGGAATCGGCGTCGGGGCAATCGTTGAAGGAAAATTGTTGCATGGCCTCATGCATCCGGAAATGGGGCATATTCTTATCCGCCGTCATCCGGAAGATACGTTTGCCGGTGTCTGCCCATATCATGGAGATTGTTTGGAAGGGATGGCATCCGGTCCAGCGATTGAAAAACGCTGGGGGAAAAAGGGGGCGGATCTGGCTGATCGCGCGGAAGTGTGGGAGTTGGAAGCATTTTATTTGGCGCAGGCAATTGCTAATTATATCTTTATTTTATCGCCGGAAAAAGTTATTATCGGCGGTGGCGTCATGAAGCAAGAACAGCTGTTGCCAAGCATCCGCCGCAACGTTCAGAAGCTGTTGAACGGGTACATTCAGCACGAAGCGATGTTGCGCGATATTGACCGATATATTGTGCTTCCGGGCCTTGGCGATAATGCAGGCGTTTGCGGAGCGCTTGCCCTCGCTGAACAGGCGCTAGTGCAATGATTTACGGCCGCTTGTCTATCACAGGCGGTCTTTTTTATAAAAGAAAAAAGTAGGGCAATAGCCGCCTACCTCTTTTCATTAATGATGGTATAAATGTCTTTCCAGTGCTTCCGCTTCATCGCAGTCAGTTAGTATGCTTAAAGCCCAATGGTATGGGGAGTCATGGAATCCTGATGGATCTTGCATTAACGATTTCTTTACGTCTGATTGTTCGACTAAATGGATGGCTTCCGTTTCACTTTTTCCAAATTCCACAATTAATTCGCGAATGATATGCTGAATCATCACATCAATCTCTTTTTGAAGTTTTGCGCTATTGGCTATAGGCATGTGATCACCTCCAGAATCGTTAGATATTGCACAGCTCTGTAAGTCAAGACTGCTAATTGATTTTTATTTTCATATGCGTGTATATCATGATAATCCGCGGATTGCAAGCCGCCGTCCGCTACCGGTCCGTAAATCCAATCATAGTCATATTGCGGAAAAGGGAAATTGCTCTGCCTCTTCGTCCATACAAACTGTTTCCAAGCGTCGTTATCATGGCTGAAAATTTTATGTCTCAATTTTACCCAATTTTCTGTATCGTTAATCGCAAACTTGAGGACAGTCGGTTTAAAGGTTTTTCTCATTCCAAGAAAATCGCGAATTGCAATCCCATGTAACTCAAGCATTGGCTGAATAGGAATAGGCCTTTCCGTTCTGTGTTTTGCCCATTCTTTGGCTTGGGGAAAATTTGTCGTTAAATAAAAACCAGTTCCAAAATCTGCGCTGCCTTTGCGTCTAGGAAATATCCTTATACCGTGTTTGATAATGATATCGGCGTATAAACTGATCGTGCCGTGGTATAAGGGTAAATTAGAGTCGTAAGCGATATACACAACACAATAACCCCTTATTACAAAATTATAACATGGAATTATCGGGATCGAGAAATGTTTTTTGCTTTCGCCAAGCATGCTTGGCCCGATGATTTACTCAACGTTTGTGTACAACAGGAAATCTTTTTTATTTTTTGACTAATTGGTCATCATTTGTATATAACTATGTTATAAAATAAGTTGATAAATATATACCGATGTTTTATAATGTCTTTGACCATTTAGTCATATTATCGTTAGGGGCGAGTCCAATGAAAAAAGAAACAAATTACGAGCGAATTGTCCAATGGTTGCAACGGCGCGGCGTGCGCGCGGAAATTGCGAAACCGCGCATATCGTTGCCGTCGTATCGGCAATGCATTGAACCGGCTGTTTCGAAAAGCACTTCCTTATAGTTAATAGGAGATGACGACAATGACGGCAGACCGGAAAGTGCGCTTCATCGAGCTTGCGATGAAGCTGTTTGCGGAAAAAGGATACTATTCGACATCGATTCAAGATATTGTCGATGCGTGGGGAATTTCGAAAGGGGCGTTTTATCATCATTTTTCGTCAAAAGAAGACTTAATGCTTGCCATCATTCAGCACCATTTTGAAAAAATGATGGAGAGCATCACCGCCATTTCGCAGAATAGCGGTTCGGAAAAAGAGCGATTTATTCAGCAAATCGCCGCGCATTTTGCGAATATGCACGCGCATAAAGAATTTTTGCAAATGATGATGACGGAACAAATGCCAAAAATTAGCACTGATATTCATCATTATTTGTTGAAGCAGCAAGCTCGCATTTTTTCTTGGTATTGCGAGCGCCTCATCGAAGTATACGGAACAGAGGTAGAGCCGTATGTGTTTGATGTGGCGGCGATGCTAAGCGGCATGATTCGGCAATATATGTTTCATTTTTTTTGGCGGCCGAGCAAGCTTCATGCCGAAGAGTTGGCGCGTTTTCTCGTACGGCGCCTTGACGCGATCGTTGCGAGCTTTTCCCATGGCGAGGCGCCGATTTTAAACAAAGATATGTTAAAGCCGTTGATCGAAATGGAAGAAAAAGAGCGGCGCATATTGCAGGAAAAGATTAGTGACCATATTTCCCAGATGCAAAAAAAGATTTTATCGCTTTCGCTTGATCAAAAAATACAGCACGAACTTCATGCCGCCCTCGATACGCTGGAAGCGGAGTTAGTGAACAAAGAGTCGGCACCGCGAGAATACGTCGTGCAAGGGATTTTATTATATATCGAAAGCCAGCATATTCCGACGTTAATAGACGATTTAGCGGCATTAGCGGAGACTGTGCGGAAATATATGACAACGAATAGATGGGAGAGACGAAAGTGGAAAAAGTAAAGGAGTTAGAAATGCAACCAGGCACCATTCGACATCGAAAAATATTAATTATTGGCTTAATGATTGCCATGCTTTTTGGAGCGTTGGACGGAACGATCGTTGGAACGGCGATGCCGCGCATCGTTGGGGAGCTGCGCGGGTTGAGTTTGATGACATGGCTGACGACCGCTTATATGCTCACTTCAACGACGGTAGTGCCGATTGCCGGGAAGCTTGCGGATTTGTTAGGAAGGCGAGTCGTTTATGTGGCGGGGCTCGTCATTTTTATGGTTGGTTCCGCTCTTTGCGGCATGGCCGATAATATGACAGGGCTCATCATTTACCGCGGGATGCAAGGGATCGGCGGCGGGATCATGATGCCGATGGCAATGATTGTCATCGGAGACGTGTTTACCGGCAAAGAGCGCGCGAAATGGCAAGGAATTTTTGGTGCGTTATACGGTCTTGCCTCTGTATTAGGCCCGCAAATCGGCGGCTTTATCGTCGATCATTTGAATTGGCGTTGGGTATTTTACATTAACCTTCCTGTCGGGATTTTGGCAATGATTTTTATTGCGATGGGATTGAGCAAATATAAAGCCGAAGGACCGGTGAAGTTTGATCTTGCCGGCATGTTTACGATGACTGTCGGCGTTGTCAGCTTGCTTTTAGCGTTAACGTTTGGCGGGGATAAGTACGAATGGACGTCATGGCAAATCATCTCCTTGTTTGCGGTGGCGCTTGTTTTTTTAACGCTGTTTGTATTTGTAGAGATGAAAGCGGAAGAACCGATTTTGCCAATGCATTTATTTAAGCATCGCACTTTTACCGTGCTAAATGGAATTGGCTTTTTAATGAGCGTCGGCATGTTTGGTGCGATTATGTTTGTTCCGTTTTTTATGCAAGGAGTTGTCGGGGTAAGCGCGACCCAGTCCGGCACGATTATGACGCCGATGATGATTACGATGATTATCGGAAGCGTCATTGGCGGCCGCATCGTTTATAAAATTGGCGTAAAATCACAGATATTCATTGGTATGATCGTTATGGCGGCAGGGTTTGGTTTATTAAGCACGATGGATGTGGATACGTCCAAATTCACCGCCACGTTGTACATGATTGTCCTAGGGCTTGGAATCGGATTAGTGATGCCAATTTTAACGCTCGCTTTGCAAGAGAGTTTTCCAAAGTCTGAACTTGGCGTCGTCACTTCTTCGAGCCAGTTTTTCCGTTCGATCGGCGGGACGTTCGGGATGACGATTTTAGGAGCGGTGATGAACCATCGGTCAAGCCAGCTGCTTGACGATCGCCTTATGCCGATGCTTCAGTCGCTTCCGGCACAAGCAAAAGGAATGGTCGACAAGTTTTCACATATGATTCATGATGATCCGCAAGGGCTTTATTCGCTTTTGCTTAGCCCAGAAGCGCTCGCGAAAATTCCGCCGCAAATGCGGGAGGCATTTGTGCCGATTTTAAAACAGTCGCTCGTCGATTCGCTTCATTCCGTATTCCTGTTTGGGCTTATTTTTGTCATCGGTGGAACGTTGCTCGTATTTGGGCTGAAGAAAATTAAGCTGTCTGACAAACAACAGCCATTGCAAGAAATGGACAAAAGCGAAGAACTGCCGCAGAGCTAAGACTCCGCGGCTTTTTTTATAAGTGAGGCTGTCAGCGGATTTTCGAAAAGCTGAAAGGAAGGAAACGCCGCTTTTGCGATTGGCTGGCTCACTTTTTTTGCATATTTCCTTTCAATGTAACGGAAACAGTCAGCTAATCAAATACTTTCGAACGGGTGAGAAAGCGGACGCCTTCCGGGCCTTCTAAGGAAAACATGCCGCCGCGTCCGGGGACGACGTCGATAATTAGCTGCGTATGCTTCCAATATTCATATTGCGCTTTGGAAATGTAAAACGGGCAGCCGCCGATTTCGCCAAGCAGCACGTCGGAATCGCCGATGATTAGATCGCCTTGCGGGTAGCACATCGGTGAGCTGCCATCGCAGCACCCGCCCGATTGATGAAACATGAGCGGCCCGTATTTTACCTTTAGCTTTTCAATCAGTTCCAAAGCGGCTTCTGTCGCGATCACTTTCGGCTGATCACTCATCGTAAATCCCTCCTAAAAATGGATGGGCAGGAAAGGCAGCGTGAAACACACGCTGCCTGAAAATTAGAAGAGCCCGAGTTTTTTCGGAGAATAGCTGACGAGCAAGTTTTTCGTCTGTTGATAATGCTCAAGCATCATTTTATGCGTTTCACGGCCGAATCCGGATAACTTATAGCCTCCGAATGCCGCGTGCGCAGGGTACATGTGGTAGCAGTTCGTCCAGACGCGTCCCGCCTGAATGCCGCGCCCGACGCGATAAGCGGTATTAATGTCGCGCGTCCAGACGCCAGCGCCTAAGCCGTACAATGTTTCGTTGGCGATCTCCAACGCTTCGTCGATGTCTTTAAAGGTCGTGACGGAGACGACCGGACCGAAAATTTCTTCTTGGAAAATCCGCATTTTATTATGGCCTTTAAAGACGGTCGGTTTTACGTAATATCCGTCTTTTAAGTCTCCTTCCAGAATATTCCGTTCTCCGCCGATGAGCAATTCGGCCCCTTCTTGCTTGCCGATGTCAATGTACGATAATATTTTTTCCAATTGTTCCGAAGATGCTTGAGCGCCGATCATCGTTTCCGTGTCAAGCGGATTGCCTTGTTTGATTTGTTTCACGCGCTCTAGCGCACGCTCCATAAATTTTTCGTAAATCGATTCTTGAATGAGGGCGCGGGAAGGGCATGTGCATACTTCGCCTTGGTTTAACGCGAACAACGTAAAGCCTTCGAGCGCTTTATCAAAAAATTCGTCATCTTTTGCCGCTACGTCTTCGAAGAAAATATTTGGCGATTTTCCACCGAGTTCCAATGTTACTGGGATAATGTTTTGCGATGCGTATTGCATAATTAAACGCCCTGTTGTCGTTTCGCCGGTGAAGGCAATTTTAGCGATGCGGCTGCTTGAAGCGAGCGGTTTTCCGGCTTCCAAACCGAATCCGTTGACGATGTTGACGACACCTGGAGGGAGCAAATCTTCAATGAGTTCCATCAGCACGAGGATTGTAGTCGGCGTTTGTTCTGCAGGTTTTAGGACAACGCAGTTTCCCGCGGCCAATGCCGGAGCGAGCTTCCAAGCCGCCATTAAAAGCGGGAAGTTCCATGGGATGATTTGCCCGACAACCCCAAGCGGCTCTTTAAAGTGATAGGCGACTGTATCGTGGTCGATTTCCGCTAGCGTGCCTTCTTCGGCGCGGATGCAGCTGGCGAAATAGCGGAAATGATCGATGGCAAGCGGGATGTCTGCATTCAACGTTTCGCGAATCGGCTTGCCGTTTTCCCACGTTTCCGCGACGGCGAGCATTTCCAAATTTTCTTCCATGCGGTCGGCGATTTTGTTAAGGATTCGTGCGCGTTCAGCAGGGGAAGTGCGGCCCCACGCGTCTTTCGCGGCATGGGCGGCGTCTAACGCTAACTCGATGTCCGCTGCTTTGGAACGCGGCACTTCACAATAAGGTTTTCCAGTGACCGGAGAAATGTTTTCAAAATACTCGCCATCGACCGGCGGGACCCATTTGCCACCAATGAAATTTTCATAACGTTTTTTGAAAGTGATGAGCGAACCAGGCTGTCCAGGTTGAGCGTAAATCATCCAAATTCCCCCTCTGCATTTTTGGATACGCTTACAAAAAGCGTATATGCATCAATGGAGTGAAAATTTCCTCCCAATCATTAAATTATCATTATATGGGAATTTTGTCAAAGAAAATTTAGAATTATTTAAAAATATATAAAAATGAAAATTGCGAATCTAGTAATGCAGTTCAAGCCCTTCTAGCAACCGGCTCGCATATACGCTGCTTAAATGATGGAACGCTTCGAGCACATCGCTTGGATCCGCGGCAAAAAATTGCTTCGCGGCGTTTTGGTTGTCTTCATGAATGAATTGAAAGAGAAAATCTGTTTTCATGCGATTGACGATTAAAAGCGCGCAATACGAACGTTCAAGCTGTTTTTTGCGTTCCGTTTCATCATGAATTTGTTCGAAATGCGCTTTATAGCGAGAAATCAGTTCGGATATATGTTCGCGAATTCGCGCTTGCGCTTCGTTCATCATTTCTTCGACCGCTGCGGAAGAAAGAAAGGATCGTTCTTGCAGCATCGTTCCGAACACTTGTTGTAAGGAATACGACGATTCTGTCGCAAACGCCACGTTGGCGATTAATCCGTGCATATATTCTTCCTCATCCGCTGATTCGATTCGCAATTTCATAATCATTTCAAGCACGTCGGAGTGAATTTTTTCTTTCGTCCAATGTGCGGTTAATTCATGAAAAAGTGCGGACAATGCACGGGCAACTTCTTCTTTTGTCATTTTCATCATCGACAGTTCCTTTCTCGATCATTGTTGTAATTTAAGAATGCCACGTCCGTTGATGATCCGTCAACGCTCGTTTCTGTTTCCGAGTTGTCCAATCGCGTTTCTTTCAGTTAAGATGGAACTAAAGAAAAGGGAAGGAGAAAAGCGATGAAGCCGCTGCGGTTGCGAGGCCACCATTTATTATGTGTCCATGGATTTCGCGGGATGGGATACAGCCCGTCGTTTGTCGAAAAAATGCGGGAAGTAGTGGCGAAAATTCGCGATGAAGAGCAAGATTTTCCGATTCAAGTCGTTGCCGCGCTCGACGATGCGTGCATGGCGTGTCCGCATTATGGGGAAACGGCGTGCCAAGCTGCCCCGGATTCGAACGACCATGTCCTCTCGATGGATCAAAAAGTGATCCGTCATTTAGGAATTGAAGAAGGCGGAGTTTATTTAAAATCGGAATTGGTACGGCGAACGGCGCAAAAGGTGCGCCCGGACGATTTAGACTACTTGTGTGCCAACTGTTCGTGGCTTCCGTACGGCGTATGTAAAGAAGGGATTGCGAATGTGCGAAACGGCAACGTCGCGCAAAAAGCGAAAGATGATAGCCGTCGTTGACGTTGGAAAGTTCGCGCAATTGGCGCCGTAGTGAGGTCAAGTCCTGAATTATTGTGTAAAGTTTTGCGCTCGGCCCAGCGAATGTAGGTTTTAGGAAAATCAAGCATTTTTTGTTTTTCTTTTTTCATAAATTACCATATTTCATTCCGCAGCGATATCGTTGTCAGAATTCCGCAAAAATAATGGCGCCATCCATGAAAAAGTGTGGTATGATAAACAAATATAAGAGATTTTTCAGAGAGAAAGGGTTATGGAACATGAAAGTAGCAAAATTTGGCGGAAGCTCAGTCGCAAGCGCCACGCAGTTTCGTAAAGTGGCTGATATCGTCAGCTCTGATGTGGAGCGCCGCATTATTGTCGTGTCAGCGCCCGGAAAGCGATTTAAAGATGATATAAAAATAACCGATATTCTTATTCAGTTGGCGCAAGCCGTTATAGACGGAAAAGTGTATGATGAAATTGTTCAGACGGTAATAACGCGATACGCGGAAATCGCCAAAGAACTCGAATTGCCAGCAGACGGGTTTTTGGCAGAGTTGGAACACGATTTGCGCTGGAAAATAAACGAATATCGAGATCATCCTAGCCGCTTGCTGGATGCGATCAAAGCGAGCGGGGAAGATCATAATGCTAGATTGATGGCGCTCTATTTGCAGGAGATAGGGTTGGAAGCAAGCTACGTCAACCCGCGGGAAGCGGGAATTGTCGTCACGGATGAACCGGGGAATGCACAAATTTTGCCGGAATCGTATGAAAAGCTGTATCATTTGCGGGAGCGGCGCGGCGTGTTAGTGATTCCAGGATTTTTTGGCTATTCGCAGGAAGGAAATATTGTCACATTCCCGCGCGGCGGTTCGGATATCACCGGATCGATTGTGGCAGCCGGGGTGAAAGCGGACGTATATGAAAACTTTACGGACGTCGACTCGATTTATTGCGTCAATCCTTCCATTGTCGAAAATCCGCGCCAGTTAAAAGAAATTACATACCGAGAAATGCGCGAACTTTCGTATTCCGGGTTTTCTGTGTTTCATGACGAAGCGCTGGAGCCGGTTTATAAAGCGGGCATTCCCGTTTGTGTGAAAAATACGAATAATCCTGCTGCTCCGGGCACTTGGATTGTCGCAAAACGCAACCATCTCGACGCGCCGATTGCCGGCATTGCCAGCGATACGGGATTTTGTAGCATCAACATCAGCAAATATTTAATGAACAGGGAAATCGGATTTGGTCGCAAACTGCTGCAAATTTTAGAGGATGAAGGAATTTCTTATGAACATATTCCTTCGGGAATTGACAACATGTCCGTGATTTTACGGGCAAGTCAATTAGAAGGTGGAAAAGAGCAGCGCATTTTAGACCGCATTCAAATGGAGTTGGAAGTCGACGAAGTTCATGTTGAGCATGGGCTTGCGCTGATCATGGTCGTCGGCGAAGGGATGGAGCGCACCGTCGGGATGGCGGCAAAGGCGACTACGGCGCTTGCGAAGGCAAACATTAACCTCGAAATGATCAACCAAGGTTCATCGGAAGTAAGCATGATGTTCGGCGTAAAAGAAGAAGTCGTAGTCGATGCGGTGCGCGCGCTCTATCAAGCATATTTTCAAGAGGCAGTCGTAGGCAATGAAGTTTAAGAAATACATAGGAGGCGGAACGAACAGCGGTCCATCGCTTTCGTGTCCGCCTCTTTTTATATGTTTTTTCATGTAAAGTTCCATTGTTTGCATCCGGTGAACTTGAGACAGCGGAAAACAGCATCGTTTTTGCCGTTTTTTACACAATTTTCAAAACTGCACTGTTTTCATACATAAGACATAGACGTTCGGAAAATACTACCAATGTATATCATTTTAGGAGGTGGGAAACGGCATGAAACGATTTTGCTTCGCCATCATCGCATGTTTCTTTTTTGCCATCGCCTGCGGCGTCGCGCCTGCATTTGCGCAAATCGAAAAGCGGGAGCTCGAGCAGTACATCGGCAGCATTGGCTGGACGATGGATGATTTACTAAACTATTTGGACGATTATCATATGACGGTTGCGGATTTTCAGACGATGGATGAACTAAAGCAATGGCTTGGCACACCGATTGCAGAAACAAATTTCCAGCAGTTACTCAAGCGCTATCAATTGACACAAGAAGAGTTGGAAGCGCTGCTTGGCCAGTTTGGCGAAACGGTGCAAGATTATACGTTCATTGAGGACTTGGATGCGGCTGTCGCTTTTTATTTGCGCCATAACGAACAGATGCAGCAAATTAATGATATGCTTGGAGCGATTGGCTTTACGGAAAAGGAAGCGAATCGTTTATTTGAACACGTCGCCTCGCTTCATCGGCAAAATTTGCCGCAGCAGCTGGAAGCGTTAGGCGCGCGCATGAAACCGTTTCTGCAAGTCGAAAACGCGGCGCTACTAACGAAGCAGCAACAACGGCAATTGCTTTCCATTTGGGAAGAGACGCTGTCTGCGCTAGAAATAAAACCGAAATTTTATTTGCAGGAAAACGGAAAAAAACAGGAAGTATCTTATCGACGCCTTTTGTCGCTAGATGCGCTTGGCGGAAGCGACTTGTTGATTGAACTGTACAATCAAAAAGGGGAATTGCTTTCCGACGTGCGATTATCAGAGGAGATGCTGACTTCGGGATACGTGTTTCGGGCTGGTGAAACATTTATCAATGCCAGCATGTTAGCAAGCGAAATGGAAGAAAAAATGCGCGGCGACAAAATGCCGGATACCGCTTCTCCGTACCTTGCCAATACGCTGCTCGGTTTTCTGCTTGCGTTGTTCGGCGCTTACGTGTTTTGGCGGGCAAAAAGAAAAGCGGCGGAGTGAGAACATGAGCGGGAACTGGAAAACCTATAAAACGTGGGGCGCCGTTTTTTGCATGACGGCAGGATTGATGACGGCGGTTTGGAACGGATATTCGTACTGGCTCGGCTACAATGCTGTAAAACCGTGGAAAGAGGAAAGAAAAACGCCGATTGCTCCGCGGACGGCTAGTTCGCAAGCGGCAGATATGGCTGCCAAGCCAAAAATTGGTGAGCAAATCGGAATATTATTGATTCCAAAGCTCGGCATTTCCATACCAATTTATCACGGCACGGAAAAGCGGCAATTGCGAAAAGGAATCGGCCACTACCCGAAAAGCGCTTTGCCCGGGGAACCGAACAACATGGTGCTGTCCGGTCATCGCGATACCGTATTTTGGCAATTGGGGCAAATCGGCGTTGGCGATAAATTGATCGTCGAAACAGCGATAAAGCAGTTTATCTATCGCGTGAAAAAAGTGCGCATCGTCGATGAAAACGACCGCACTGTCCTCGTGGAAAAGCCGCGTCCGACATTAACGGTGACGACATGTTATCCGTTCCGCTTTATTGGCAACGCGAAGCAGCGCTATGTTCTTGTTGCACAGCTTGTTTCTATCATAAAGAAAACGGGCTAGACGCATCGTTCTAGCCCTTTATAGTTGAATTCGCGTTTTTTTCTTCATTATTTTTGAAGCCGCGACGCTCGTTCAATTGTTGTCTAAATTCCTTCAATAACGCTTCTCCTTGCAACCCTTTTTCGACAAGGCTGGCGAGCACCACTTCCGCTAAGTCCGTTTTATTTCGAATTAACAAGCCATCCATCAGCACGCTAATATGGTCGTTCATTCTTGTGATGGAACGAACGGTCGCGATCATGTTGGCGGGATCGTTGCTTCGGTTGGTAATCGTTACTTGAAGACGGAATTCATCGTTTCTTTTTTGCAGCTCGGAAAAGATCGGCTCGTATTGTTTATCTAAATACGTCTCGATCAGCCAGTGGTTTTGTCCGTCTTCTTTATTAATAATAAGTCCGTCAATGAACGGAATTTCTTGCCGATGCAAATCGTCGTGAACGACGGAGAGCCCCACAAGCTTGAAGGTTTTCATTCCATCACCTCGTCAACATTGTCTTATGAAAATTATAGCACATTCTAATGACCGAGGGGAAATGGATAACGTGTCCGTTATCAAATAAGGAGATTGCATACCGTATCGATGTTGTAAACTGTCGTTTATTTTTGATTGAGGATATATAAAAATTGAATTTTCCTGTCGATTTTGTGCCGTTGATGCCGCATGTTGACGATATTGGTGAAAAAAACGGCACGCAAAAATTAAAAAATGGCGATTTTACGAGGAAAATAGAAGTCCATTATGATGAAGATGCACGGAAACGGAAGGAGGGATTGTGGCAAAACATGATCAACCAAGTCGTGCTCGTCGGCCGGCTGACAAAAGATCCGGAACTGCGATATACCGCCGATGGAGCAGCGGTCGCTAACATCACATTAGCGGTGACAAGAAATTTTCGCAACGCGGAAGGGGGAATTGACACCGATTTTGTTCAATGCACACTCTGGAGAAAAGTGGCGGAGAATACGGCGAATTATTGCCGAAAAGGTTCGATTATTGGCGTTATGGGACGAATTCAAACGAGAAATTATGAAAGGAAAGACGGACAGCGGGTGTTTGTGACAGAAGTGGTGGCCGAATCCGTGCGATTTATGGGCGGCAAAACGTATGAATGGATCGAACATTCATAGTTTTCCTCTATTATTCCTCATTTTTTTCCTCCCAACATTTTTCCCCGAAAGAAAGAGAGCGTGTTTCCTCGCAACATCCCCCAACTATCGCGCTAGCAAGAAACGTTAGCGCTTTTTTTCTGCAGACATGGCGATGTTTTCGCGAAAGCAAAAGCCGCGCAAAGCGGGAAAGCAGGCGAATCGGGAAAAGGGACGGTTATTTCATCGCATCGGAAAATTCCTTCACCAGCGTAACAATGATTGATTCCAAATGTTTTCGTTTTTTTGCTGGCAGTTGTGTCAACGAATAAATCGTTTCTTCCATATTCGGGTTTTGTTTGAAATAGTCGATGATGTCGAGCATTTTCTCATCAATGTGATCCGTTTGATACAAGAGGTTCATTTCCCGCAGCAGCTCTTCTTTCGTCGTATGCTTCCCGATTAAAAAATCGACGCTCACTTCGTAGAGATTGCTCAATTTTTCCAACGATTGCACGTCCGGGAGCAATTCTCCGTTTTCCCATTTGCTGATTTGCGAGCGCGATATATTGAGATGCTGCGCCAACTGTTCTTGCGTCCAGTTATGCTGCTTGCGCAAATATTTTAGTTTTTCTCCCAATTTCATCATTGTCTTCACCACAGCTCCAATAAATCAATTAATAACTTAAAGATAGAAGAGTGTGGAGAAGACTTTTGTTCTATTTATGAACATTTTTCAATTTGTTCATAAAAGGATCAAAACTTTTTCTTTTGTCAATGTTCGACTCCTTTTATATCATGCTACAATAAGCAAAAAATGGATAAATATTTACTATAATTAGGAAAAAGAGGGATGATGGTGAATATTTATCTCGCGGATTTAATTGTGAGTGAACGAAAAGGATTAAAGCGAAATAAGAGGACATATAGAGTATTTGTAAAAGAAACGCGAAATCCGTTTTCAATCAGATTGAAAACGATTGCACCGACAAATTTTACCGATTCATTGCGGTTTTTAAAAAGCGAGGAGAAACATAGTCATTCTTTAGGGGAAGAAATATGGTTCCGCACGATTACGTGCGATAGCGACGCCCAGCTATATTTTGTATTTAAGTCTATCAATCAAGTATATATGTTTATCGTAAAGCTCGACTTGCAAAAGCGAAAATTTGAAATTTCCCTCTATGAGTGGAACAAGCTTCAGCAAAAATATCTCCGCCTTCGTACAAACGAGCTGCTGACAATCGAAAAACAGCTTATTTATTACATTTTGCAGTCGTTTTATATTTTTGAAAACAAGCGGATCTCGTACTTGTTTATGTGTCCGGCAAGAAAAAATTATAAAAGGTTGTGATCACTACATTATTCCCTCGAATGTGTTCCTCTTTTTCCATTTTCCTGTTGTTGCTTGCGTATGTTCTTCGATCGAGCAGGGCGCGCCGCCTAGATGTGTAAGTCGAGACTTGCCGACTGCGCCACAATATTGCATGCGGCGCGCCGGAACTAATTCTCCCGATGTTCGATCGCAGTAAGTGAAGTTCCAGAAATGGTGTAAAAGTAAATGGTATAATCCAAGTTCATTGAACTGTGATGGAAGTTTTACATAATAATTAGGAAGTGATCGGCAGCGAGCGTCGCTGCTTTTTTGGGACTATTTTTACATAACAAAAAATAATACAAAATACTCTTTTTGCGGGAAAGCAAGTTTCAGTATACTAAAATAAAATAAAAAGAATACCCGTGGTGCTAGTTGAGCGTCAGCGCTCAACCAGCCCTAGTGTGACCAAGGAATAAGCCAACAAGATGCCATCGAGTGCCACTTCAAACCCGGCAATGGAATTCGCTCGAATGTCGGTGATCCGGTATTGGTCTACGAGAATCGAAAACACCGTCTCGATGACTTTGCGTTTTTTCCTGATCCATTCTTCCCATGCCTTGGATGGGCCGTGCTTTTGATTGTGTCGAGACGGTGTCCAGAACGCGGCTTGGTGTTCTTCGTACAGCTTTTCTCGAAGAGCGTGGCTGATGTACCCTTTGTCCCCAAAGTTGTAGGGATGAGGGATTTGAGTCATCACCGTTTCAGCGGCTTTGACG
>NZ_FOJS01000010.1:0-51221 GCF_900111865.1 Parageobacillus thermantarcticus
AGGTCCGAGGTGGAAGCGTGGCGACACGTGGAGCTGACGGATACTAATCGATCGAGGACTTAACCAAGCGGAAAAACGGAAATCGCCTAGCGAAACGGTTTCTTCCGAACGGACGGTTATCTAGTTTTGAGGGAATGAAATTCCCCTTGACAAAAATCATTATTGGAATATAATAAAATATGTCCAATTGAGATGCTTGCCTAGTGACAATAGCGGAGAGGAAACACCCGTTCCCATTCCGAACACGGAAGTTAAGCTCTCCAGCGCCGATGGTAGTTGGGGCCAGCGCCCCTGCGAGAGTAGGTCGTCGCTAGGCAGGCAAAAATTAGAGAGCTGGCAAGTTCTCTAATTTTTTTGCCCAGCTTGTAAGGTCATTGAGTTTTTTAATGACGCCATTTAAATCCTCTCCCCCAAAAACTAGAATTGTTATCATCGTTTCCTAGACCCCCTTTTTGATTTAGTATTAGGAAACGGAAGCTGTGGAATGAGGGTGTCCACAAACGTTTTGGACACCCTCCTTTTTTTATGTTTGAAGGAGGCGACTTTTTGGAAAGAAAGAGGTGTAATAAATTCCTTATTTTATTTCCAATGAATTTGCCTTATGCTGTCAAACAGCGCTTTTTCAGAAGGTAAGGTGGCGTGTAAAAGACTATTCTCCTTTTTTTATTTCGATTTTCTTTTTTGTTCCATCAGGGATTAGACGATGAAGATGAATAAACAATAGGCCGTTATGATATGTCGCTTCAATCCGGTCTTCCTTTATCGCAAAAGGAATCGGGATCGTTTTTTCCCATGTTCCCTGAAAAATTCCTTCTTCTATTAATTCGAACCCTTTAAACTGTAAATTAATATTCGCTTTAATTTCTAACGTTTTATAGTACGCATAAAGCTCGACGTCTTCCATTTTTTCTAATCCTGGCAAACTGACAACGACTAATAACTCGTTGTCTTTTTTGTATATATTGATGCCAGATTGCTTTTTTACTGCCGGCAGGAACGGTTGAAAACTACTCCAAAAATCTCCTTGAAAAAACTGCTCCAAATGTTTTGCCCAGTCGAAAAACGGGTCAAATGGATTTGATTTCACGACAACCCCCTCCTCCGTTATTTCATCATATGTTTTCTAGAATGTTTGGTGAGAATGAACGGAAAACACGAACATTTTTTGATATAAAAAAATAAATGTTCGATTTTATATTGACATCTTCTGAAAAAGGTTGGTAAGATAATAATAACTTCATAAAGCGGATTACCCTCATATAATTTTGGGAATATGGCCCAAAAGTCTCTACCCAATAACCGTAAATTATTGGACTATGAGGGAAAGGATCGTATTGGCTTTTTTCGTCATATCGTAGCGAGGTACGGCCAGAACGATGCTTTCCCTTATAAATACAGGGAACATTCGTTCTGGTTTTTATATGAAGAGAAACAAAGAGGTGAATACCGCATGCAGCCGCTCGTTGGAGTGATTATGGGAAGTCAATCGGATTGGGAGACGATGAAACATGCTTGCGATATATTGGAAGAATTGCAAATTCCGTTTGAAAAAAAAGTAGTTTCTGCCCATCGTACGCCAGATTACATGTTTGAATACGCGGAAACGGCGGAAAAAAGAGGCATTAAAGTCATTATTGCCGGTGCTGGGGGAGCGGCGCATTTACCAGGAATGGTTGCCGCTAAAACGACGCTTCCCGTCATTGGAGTGCCAGTGCAGTCAAAAGCGTTAAACGGATTAGATTCGCTTTTGTCGATTGTGCAAATGCCAGGCGGTGTGCCAGTGGCGACGGTCGCCATCGGCAAAGCGGGAGCTACAAACGCGGGACTTTTAGCAGCGGCGATGTTAGGGATTCATTACCCGCAGTATATGGAAGCGCTGAAAAAACGAAGAGAAACGATGAGAAAAAGCGTAATGGAAAGTAGTGATCATCTTGCATAAACAAATTGTCCCTAGTCAGACGATTGGCATTATTGGTGGCGGGCAGCTTGGGCGGATGATGGCGATCGCTGCGAAAGAAATGGGATTTCGCGTCGCTGTGCTCGATCCAACTCCAGATTCTCCATGCGGTCAAGTGGCGGATATCGAGATCACTGCGGAATATAACGATTTTGCAGCGATTCGCAAACTCGCTGCGGTGAGTGATGTAATCACGTATGAATTTGAAAATATTGATGCAGATGCTTTAAATTGGCTTGTGGAACACGCATACGTGCCGCAAGGAAGCAAGCTGCTTGCCATTACGCAGGACCGCGCGTCGGAGAAAAAGGCGATTACGGACGCCGGGCTTCCTGTTGCACCGTACGTCGAAGTTCAATCAAAAGAGGATTTGTTTTCCGGAATCGAAACTGTTGGCTTACCATGTGTATTAAAAACGTGCCGCGGCGGTTATGACGGCAAAGGGCAATTTGTCATCCGCAGCAAAGAAGATAGCGCGCAGGCACTTTCCTTATTAAAAATCGGACCTTGCGTATTAGAGCGTTGGATTTCGTTCGAAAAAGAGATTTCTGTCATCGTGACACGAAACGGATATGGCGCGATGGCCGTATTTCCTGTTGCGGAAAATATTCATATCGACAATATTTTACACGAAACGATTGTTCCAGCGCGAATTCCCGAGCATATAGCAACAAAAGCGGTCCGTTATGCGGAAACGCTCGCCGATTATTTTGGACTCGTCGGAACGTTAGCCGTGGAAATGTTTTTAACAAAAGAAGGGGATATTTATATTAATGAACTTGCCCCTAGACCGCACAACTCAGGTCATTATACCATCAATGCTTGTGCGACGTCTCAATTTGAGCAGCATGTCCGCGCCGTCTGCAACTGGCCGTTAGGAAGCACGGAGCTGCTAAAACCGGCCGTGATGGTAAACATTTTAGGCGAGCATGTCGAGCCAATCATTCAAAATATTGCAAGACTTCGTGATGCCCACCTTCATCTTTACGGAAAAAAAGAGGCAAAACCGAAACGAAAAATGGGGCATGTAACGGTGCTTGCGGAACATGTCGACGCAGCGCTGAAAACGATCGATTCATGGCAAATTTGGAATGATCGGAGGAAAGAATACGTATGATTGAACGTTACACAAGACCGGAAATGGGAGCGATTTGGACAGAAGAGAACCGCTTTAAAGCGTGGCTAGAAGTGGAAATTTTAGCTTGCGAGGCGTGGGCGGAGCTTGGCGTCATTCCAAAAGAAGACGTCGAACGCATCCGTCAAAACGCTTCGTTTGATATTGCGCGCATTAAAGAAATTGAAGAAGAAACGCGCCATGATGTCGTCGCTTTTACGCGCGCGGTTTCGGAAACGTTAGGCGAAGAACGAAAATGGGTGCATTACGGTTTAACGTCCACCGATGTGGTGGATACCGCCCTGTCTTATTTATTAAAACAAGCGAACGAAATTTTATTAAGAGATTTAGAAAATTTCATTCAAGTATTAAAAGAAAAAGCGTTGGAGCATAAATATACGGTCATGATGGGGCGCACGCACGGCGTTCATGCGGAACCGACAACATTCGGCCTTAAGATGGCACTTTGGTACGCGGAAATGCAGCGCAATTTAGAACGGTTTAAACAAGCGGCGGAAACGGTGCGCGTCGGGAAAATTTCCGGCGCGGTCGGGACATATGCGAATATCGATCCGTTTGTCGAACAATACGTGTGCGAAAAACTCGGGTTAAAACCGGCGCCGATTTCGACGCAAACGCTGCAGCGCGACCGCCACGCGTATTATATGGCGACACTGGCGCTCATCGCGACATCGATCGAAAAATTTGCCGTCGAAATTCGCGGGTTGCAAAAGAGCGAAGTGCGGGAAGTGGAAGAGTTTTTTGCGAAAGGGCAAAAAGGATCATCGGCGATGCCGCACAAGCGCAATCCGATCGGTTCGGAAAATATGACGGGAATGGCACGCGTCGTCCGCGGTTATATGCTGACGGCGTACGAAAATGTTCCGCTTTGGCATGAGCGCGATATTTCCCATTCTTCTGCTGAGCGCATCATTTTGCCAGACGCGACGATCGCGTTGAACTATATGTTAAACCGCTTTACGAACATCGTGAAAAACTTGAAAGTCTACCCAGAAAACATGAAGAAAAACATGGACCGCACATTAGGACTTATTTATTCGCAGCGCGTATTGCTCTCGTTAATCGATGCGGGCATGACGCGGGAAGAAGCATACGATTTAGTGCAGCCAAAGGCGATGGAAGCGTGGGAAAAACAAGTGCCGTTTCGTTCGCTCATCGAAGCGGATGAACGAATTACAAGCCGCTTAACGAAAGAACAAATCGACGATTGTTTTGATTACCGCTATCACTTAAAACATGTCGACACGATTTTCAAACGGCTTGGATTGTCATAATGGTGCATCGGCAAAATCCTTTGCCGATGCGTAATAGAAAAATTGCCAATATTCTGGATTAGGAGGCCTTTTTGATGGTCAAAAAGCTGGCTTTGCTATATGAAGGAAAAGCGAAAAAAGTATATACGACGGATGATGCGAACATATTATGGATCGAATATAAAGACAGCGCGACAGCGTTTAACGGCGAGAAAAAAGCGACGATTGCCGGGAAAGGGCGCCTTAATAATGAGATTACCAGTTTATTATTTTCAAAGCTTCACGAAGCAGGAATCCCAAATCATTTTATCCAAAAATTATCCGATACGGAGCAGCTTGTCAAAAAAGTAACGATTATTCCTCTAGAAGTAGTTGTCCGCAATGTTGTCGCCGGGAGTTTGGCAAAACGGCTTGGCATCCCGGAAGGAACCCGCTTGGAAAAGCCGCTCGTTGAGTTTTATTACAAAAACGATGACCTCGGTGACCCTCTCTTATTGGAAGACCACATCGCGATTTTAAAGCTGGCTACCTCAGAACAAATTGCTGTTTTGAAGGAACTAGCTTTAAAAGCCGATGACGTATTGACGAAGCATTTCGCAGAACGGCGCGTGAAATTAATTGATTTTAAATTAGAATTTGGCATCGATTCGGAAGGCGCAATTTTACTTGCCGATGAAATTTCCCCGGATACTTGCCGGCTGTGGGATATGGAAACGGACGAAAAGCTTGATAAAGACGTATTCCGCCGCGATCTAGGGAATTTGACGGACGCCTATGAAACGATTTTGCGACGATTAGGGGGAGAAACGAAATGTATAAAGTAAAAGTGTACGTTACGTTACGAGAAAGTGTGCTAGACCCGCAAGGAACGGCGGTGAAAGGGGCGCTTCATAGCTTGTCTTACAGCGAAGTGCAAGATGTGCGAATCGGAAAGTTTATGGAACTTATCGTCGAAAAAAGCGAGCGTGATATCAACGAACTTGTCCGCGAAATGTGCGAAAAGCTGCTAGCCAATACGGTGATTGAAGACTACCGCTACGAAATTGAGGAGGTAGTCGTACAATGAAATTTGCCGTCATTGTGTTTCCGGGTTCCAACTGTGATGTCGATATGTATCATGCGATTGCTGATGAATTGGGTGAAGAGGCCGAATACGTATGGCATGACGCGGAAAACCTTGACCGTTTTGACGCGATTTTGCTGCCGGGAGGGTTTTCGTACGGCGATTACCTACGCTCTGGAGCGATCGCCCGCTTTTCCAACGTGATGAAGGCGGTTCAAAAAGCGGCGGAGGAAGGAAAACCGATATTAGGCGTATGCAACGGGTTTCAAATTTTGCTCGAAGCAGGGCTGCTTCCGGGAGCGATGCGCCGCAATAACAGTTTGAAATTTATTTGCCGTCCGGTTTCGCTGAGAGTCGAAAATAATGAAACAATGTTTACGTCCGCTTACAAACAAGGGGAAGTGATTACGATTCCAATCGCCCACGGCGAAGGCAACTATTACTGTGATGAACAAACATTAAAGCGGCTGATCGAAAATCGGCAAATCGTCTTTCGCTATCATGGAGAAAATCCAAATGGAAGTTTGGAAGATATCGCTGGAATTATGAATGAAAAAGGAAATGTGCTTGGTATGATGCCGCATCCGGAGCGCGCCGTTGATCCGCTTCTTGGCAGCGCGGACGGATTAAGATTGTTTCAATCGATCGTGAAATATTGGAGGGAAACACATGTCGTTACTGCTTGAGCCAAGCCCAACAACGATTAAAGAAGAAAAATTGTATCGGGAAATGGGATTAACGGACGAAGAATTCGCAATGATCGAAAAAATTCTTGGCCGTCTGCCAAACTATACGGAAACGGGAATTTTTTCAGTCATGTGGTCGGAGCATTGCAGCTACAAAAATTCTAAACCGGTATTAAAAAAGTTTCCGACTGAAGGGAAACATGTGCTTCAAGGTCCGGGGGAAGGAGCGGGCATCATTGATATCGGTGATGGTTTGGCGGTAGCGTTTAAAATCGAAAGCCATAACCATCCGTCCGCGATTGAGCCGTATCAAGGCGCTGCGACCGGCGTCGGCGGAATCATCCGCGATGTGTTTTCGATGGGCGCGCGCCCGATCGCTTTATTAAACTCGCTGCGGTTTGGGGAATTAACTTCTCCGCGCGTCAAATATTTATTTGAGCATGTCGTTGCAGGGATCGCCGGATATGGCAATTGCGTCGGCATTCCAACCGTCGGCGGCGAAGTGCAGTTTGATCCTGCATATGAAGGGAATCCGCTTGTCAATGCGATGTGCGTCGGCATTATCCGCCATGAAGATATCCAGCGCGGCATCGCATCCGGTGTAGGCAATACGGTGATGTACGTTGGGGCGAAAACGGGAAGAGACGGCATTCACGGCGCGACATTCGCTTCAGAGGAGTTGACAGAACAATCGGAAGAAAAACGGCCTGCCGTTCAAGTCGGCGACCCGTTTATGGAAAAATTGTTGCTTGAAGCGTGCTTGGAAGTAGTAAAATCCGATGCGCTTGTCGGCATGCAAGACATGGGGGCGGCTGGCTTGACGAGCTCCTCGGCGGAAATGGCGAGCAAAGGCGGTTTTGGCATTGAGATGAACTTAGATCTTGTTCCACAGCGTGAAACAGGCATGACGCCGTATGAGATGATGCTCTCGGAGTCGCAGGAACGGATGTTGCTTGTCGTCAAACAAGGACGCGAGCAAGAAATTTATGATTTGTTTGCGAAATACGGGCTTGAAGCGAAAGCGATCGGCAAAGTGACCGATGACAAAATGCTCCGCCTTTATTTCCGCGGGGAAGTCGTCGCCGAAATCCCGGTTGATGCCTTAGCCAAAGATGCGCCAGTATACTTTAAACCATCGAAAGAGCCGGCGTATTACCGCGAGTTTCAAGCGATGGAACCATATATTCCGGACGTCGCCAATTACGAAGAAACGCTGCTTGCGTTATTAGCCCAGCCGACGATTGCGAGCAAAGAATGGGTGTATCAACAATACGATTACATGGTGCGGACAAATACCGTTGTCGCGCCGGGGTCGGACGCTGCGGTCGTGCGCATCCGCGGCACGAACAAAGCGCTGGCGATGACGACCGATTGCAACTCGCGCTACATTTATTTAGATCCGGAGACAGGTGGCAAAATTGCCGTGGCGGAAGCGGCGCGGAACGTCATCTGTTCAGGTGCGAAACCGTTGGCGATTACAGACTGCTTAAATTTTGGCAATCCAGAAAAACCGGAGATTTTTTGGCAGCTCGAAAAAGCGGTGGACGGAATGAGCGAAGCTTGCCGTGCGTTAGGAACACCGGTGATCAGCGGAAATGTTTCTTTATATAACGAAACAAACGGAGAAGCCATTTATCCGACACCTGTCGTCGGCATGGTTGGACTCGTGGAGGATATTCAACATATTACGACACAAGCGTTTCAACAAGCGGGCGATCTTATTTATGTCATTGGAGAGGCGAAGCAGGAGTTTGGCGGAAGCGAACTGCAAAAATTATTGGAAGGCCGCATTTTCGGAAAAGCGCCGGCGATTAATCTGGAAATAGAAGCGAAGCGGCAGCGCGAATTGCTGGCGGCGATTCAAGCAGGTGTCGTCGCATCGGCACACGATATCGCCGAGGGCGGCTTCGCGGTCGCGCTGGCGGAATGCGTTATGAGCGCGGACGGTCTCGGTGCGAAAGTAACGGTGGACGGGGATATGACGGCGCAATTGTTTAGTGAAACGCAATCCCGCTTTATCGTTTCCGTAAGAAAAGAGGATCGCGAAACATTTGAGCAATTGGTGGCGGACGCAAAACTCATCGGCGAAGTAACAAACGACGGCACGCTTCTTGTCGAGCGGGCGGGCGGAGAAGCCGTCATCCGGCTTTCCGTCGCGCAAATGAGAAATGTCTGGAAAGGAGCTATCCCATGCTTGCTGAAATCAAAGGATTGAACGAAGAGTGTGGAATTTTTGGGATTTGGGGGCATGAGGAAGCAGCGCAAATCACGTATTACGGCTTGCACAGCCTTCAGCATCGCGGCCAAGAGGGCGCGGGAATTGTCGTCGCCCATCAGGGAATGCTGCAAGGGCATAAAGGATTGGGGCTTGTCACCGAAGTGTTCAGCAACGGCGAGCTTCAGTCGTTGAAAGGAGCGGCCGCCATTGGCCATGTTCGTTATTCGACGGCGGGAGGGGGCGGCTACGAAAACGTCCAGCCGCTTCTGTTTCGCTCACAAACGGGGAGCATTGCGCTTGCGCATAACGGAAATCTTGTCAATGCGCTGGACTTAAAGATGCAGCTGGAGGAACAAGGAAGCATTTTTCAGACGACATCCGATACGGAAGTATTCGCCCATCTTATTCGCCGCAGCCATGCACCGACGTTGAAAGAGCAAATTAAAGAGGCGCTTACGTATGTCGAAGGAGCGTTCGCTTTCCTGTTATTGACAGAAACGGAGCTGTACGTTGCGCTCGATCCGCATGGATTCCGCCCGCTTTCCATCGGGCGGCTTGGCAGCGCTTATGTCGTCGCCTCCGAAACGTGCGCGTTTGATGTTGTCGGCGCGGCGTACGAGAGGGAAGTGGAACCGGGAGAACTTATCATCATTAGCGCGGAAGGAATGCATTCTGAACGATTTGCACCGGCGCAAGCCCGCTCAATTTGCAGCATGGAATATATTTATTTTGCCCGCCCTGACAGCAATGTCGACGGCATCAACATTCATACGGCGCGAAAAAATTTAGGGAAACGCTTGGCGCTGGAGGCTCCCGTGGAAGCGGACATCGTCACCGGCGTGCCCGATTCCAGCATTTCCGTCGCGATTGGCTATGCGGAGGCAACGGGAATTCCATATGAGCTTGGTCTCATTAAAAACCGGTATGTCGGACGTACGTTTATTCAGCCGTCCCAGTCGCTTCGCGAACAAGGAGTAAAAATGAAACTGTCCCCGGTCCGCGGCGTTGTCGCGGGGAAACGCGTCGTCATGGTCGATGATTCGATCGTGCGCGGCACGACAAGCAAACGAATTGTTGCGATGCTCCGCGAGGCGGGGGCGACGGAAGTGCACGTCCGCATCAGCTCTCCGCCGATTACGCACCCTTGTTTTTACGGAATTGATACATCGACGAGAGAAGAATTGATTGCGTCTAAGCATACGGTAGAGGAAATCCGCCAGATTATCGGAGCAGATTCTTTGGCGTTTTTAAGTCAAGAAGGATTATTGGAAGCGATCGGACGCTCTCCTCATCTGCCATTGCGCGGACAATGCATGGCATGTTTCACCGGAAATTATCCGACAAATATTGGCAAAGCACGGTCGTCGTTAATGTCAACAAAGTAAAAGGAGGACTCGACGTGGCAGAAGCATATAAACAAGCGGGTGTCGATATTGAAGCAGGATATAGGGCGGTCTCCTTGATGAAAGAGCATGTGCGAAAAACAGCGCGTCCTGAAGTGCTCGGCGGATTGGGCGGATTTGGCGGCATGTTCGATTTATCTTCGCTCGGCTATCGCGAGCCGGTGCTCGTTTCCGGAACGGACGGAGTGGGAACGAAGCTAAAAATCGCGTTTATGATGGACTGCCATGATACAATTGGAATAGATTGCGTGGCGATGTGTGTCAACGATATCGTCGTGCAAGGAGCGGAGCCGCTCTTTTTCCTTGACTATATCGCATGCGGCAAAGCGGTGCCGGAAAAAATCGCAGAAATTGTCAAAGGAATCGCAGACGGCTGCGTCGAGGCTGGTTGTGCACTTATTGGGGGAGAAACGGCGGAGATGCCGGGAATGTATGACGAAAACGAATATGATGTCGCGGGCTTTGCGGTCGGTATTGCGGAAAAGTCGAAGCTTGTCACCGGCGGCGCCATTCGCGAGGGAGATGCGTTGATCGGGCTTGCGTCCAACGGCCTTCATAGCAACGGCTATTCGCTCGTTCGCCGCATCGTATTCGAGCAAGCAAAACTTGCCCTTGACCGCGTCTATGAGCCGCTTAGCGTTCCATTGGGGGAAGAGCTGTTAAAGCCGACGCGCATTTACGTAAAGCCGCTTCTTCACGTGATGAAACAATTCGAAATCAAAGGAATGGCGCATATTACCGGCGGCGGTTTTATCGAAAACATTCCGCGCATGCTTCCGGAAGGGTTAGGTGCGGAAATTGATTACGGTTCGTGGCCGGTTCCGCCGATTTTTGACTTGCTGCAAGAAAAAGGGAACCTTCTTCGCCGCGAGATGTTTTCTGTTTTTAATATGGGCATTGGCATGGTGCTGGCGGTAGATAGCGAAATGGTTCGCCCGGTGATCGCAAGCTTAGAAGAACTTGGCGAAAAAGCGTATTTCATCGGCCGCGTGAAACGTGGAGAAGGCGTTTCGTTTTCCGGAGGGGCGATGTCATGAAAAATATCGCCATTTTTGCTTCGGGCAGCGGGACGAATTTTCAAGCGATTGTCGACGCGACGAAAAGCGGAATCGTGCCAGCACGTGTAGCGTTATTAGTATGCGACAAGCCCGGGGCGAAAGTGATCGAACGGGCGGAGCGGGAACATATCCCTGCGTTCGTTTTTTCCCCGAAAAACTACGCCTCCAAAGCCGAATTTGAACAAGCGATTTTGGCCGAACTGCGAAAGCGCGAGATTGAATTTATCGCCCTTGCCGGTTATATGCGGCTCATTGGCCCGACACTGCTTCATGCGTACGAAGGGAAAATCGTCAATATCCATCCTTCGCTGCTGCCAGCGTTTCCGGGGAAAGATGCGATTGGCCAAGCGTACCGCGCAGGAGTAAAAATAACCGGCGTGACGATCCACTATGTTGATGAAGGAATGGATACGGGGCCGATCATTGCCCAACGCGCGGTTCCGATTTATGAAGGCGAGTCGCTAGCGCAGCTAGAGGCGCGCATTCATGAAGTGGAACATGAGCTATATCCTGCTGTATTAAAAACATTACTCGAACATCAATAGAAAGGATCGAGAACAATGGCAGTAAAACGAGCGTTATTAAGCGTATCGAACAAAGAAGGAATCGTATCATTAGCGAAGCAGTTAGTAGAACTTGGTGTGGAAATTATTTCAACAGGTGGAACGAAAAAAGTGTTAGCAGAAGCGGGAGTTCCTGTCATAGGCATTTCCGATGTTACCGGATTTCCGGAAATTTTAGATGGACGTGTCAAAACGTTGCATCCGATCATCCACGGAGGGCTTCTCGCGATTCGCGACAATGAACGGCATCAAAACGAGCTTCGCGAACATCATATTACTCCAATCGATCTTGTCGTCGTCAATTTGTATCCATTTCAGCAAACGATCGCCAAAAGCGATGTGACGTTCGCCGAAGCGATCGAAAATATTGATATCGGCGGTCCGACGATGCTAAGGGCTGCGGCGAAAAACCATCAATATGTAACCGTCGTCGTTGACCCGGTCGATTATGACACGGTAGTGCAAGAATTAAAAGAGCATGGAGACGTCTCGGCGGAAACGAAATTAAAGTTGGCGGCGAAAGTATTTCGCCATACGGCAGCGTATGATGCGATGATCGCCGAATATTTGACGAATAAAACCGGCGAAGAGTATCCGGAATCATTGACAATCACTTTCGAGAAAAAGCAAGCGCTGCGTTATGGGGAGAATCCGCATCAAACCGCAGCATTCTATAAAAAACCGCTCGGATCTTCGTTCTCGATCGCCAAAGCGACGCAGCTACACGGCAAAGAGTTGTCGTATAACAACATCAACGACGCGAATGCGGCGCTGCAAATCGTCAAAGAATTTGCCGAACCGGCTGCGGTGGCGGTGAAGCATATGAATCCGTGCGGCGTCGGCACTGGCGCGACGATTTACGAAGCGTTCACGAAAGCGTACGAAGCGGATCCGACGTCGATTTTTGGCGGCATTATCGCTTTAAACCGCGAAGTCGACAAAGAAACAGCCGAAAAAATGCATGAAATCTTTTTGGAAATCGTCATCGCTCCATCGTTTTGCAAAGAAGCGCTCGATATTTTAACGCAAAAGAAAAACATTCGCCTTCTTACCGTTGATTTTGCGGCGCCAAACACGAAAGAGAAGCTGCTTGTTTCCGTGCAAGGCGGGTTGCTCGTTCAAGAAGCGGATACGCGTACACTTGATGATGCGGAGTTAAAAGTCGTGACAAAACGAGAGCCGACAGAGCAAGAATGGGAAGCGCTGCGGTTTGCGTGGAAAGTCGTAAAACATGTGAAATCGAACGCGATCGTGCTTGCGAAAGATGGAATGACGATCGGTGTCGGCGCCGGCCAAATGAATCGCGTCGGCGCGGCGAAAATCGCGATCGAACAAGCGGGAGAAAAAGCAAAAGGAGCCGTGCTTGCCTCTGATGCGTTTTTCCCGATGGACGATACGGTGGAGGCGGCAGCGAAAGCAGGCATCACGGCAATTATCCAGCCAGGCGGCTCGATTCGCGACGCTGATTCGATTAAAAAAGCGGATGAATACGGAATCGCCATGGTCTTTACAGGGATTCGCCATTTTAAACATTAAGCTGGAGGGAACGCCATGAAAGTGCTTATTATCGGCCGCGGCGGCAGGGAGCATGCGATTGCGTGGAAAGTCGCGCAAAGCCCGCTCGTTACTAAGCTATATGCCGCCCCGGGCAATCCGGGAATCGCGCAAGTCGCCGAACTCGTTTCGATCGATGAACAGGACATCGAAGCGCTCGTTCAGTTTGCGAAGCAAGAGAAAATCGATCTGACTATCGTCGGACCGGAAGCGCCGTTGCTTGCCGGCATTGTCGACCGTTTTACTGAGGAAGGATTGCGCATTTTCGGTCCACGAAAAGAAGCGGCATTGATCGAAGGAAGCAAGGCGTTTGCCAAAGAAATGATGAAAAAGTACGGCATTCCAACGGCGGAGCACGCCACTTTCACTTCATATGAAGAAGCAAAAGCGTATGTCGAGAAAAAAGGAGCGCCGATTGTCATTAAAGCCGACGGATTGGCGGCGGGAAAAGGGGTTACCGTTGCTGCGACGCTGCCGGAAGCAATGGAGGCGCTGCGTGCGATGATGGTCGAAAAGCGATTCGGCGAAGCGAGCGAACGGGTAGTGATTGAAGAATATTTGGAAGGTGAAGAATTTTCATTTATGGCGTTTGTCCATGGAGAGCGCGTTTGTCCGATGGTGATCGCGCAAGATCATAAGCGGGCATACGACAATGATCAAGGGCCAAACACGGGCGGAATGGGAGCATACTCTCCAGTGCCGCAAATTTCAGCCAAAACGATCGATGCGGCGCTTTCGCAAATTATCGAGCCGATGGCGAGAGCGCTGGCGGCGGAAGGCAGGCCGTTTACCGGCGTGCTGTACGCTGGGCTAATGGCGACGAAACAAGGACCGAAAGTAATTGAGTTTAACGCGCGCTTTGGCGACCCAGAAGCGCAGGTTGTCCTGCCGCGATTAGAAAGCGATCTTGTGCAAGTGATCGTTGATTTGCTAGAGGGGCGCGATGTAAAACTGACATGGTCCAATGAGGCTGTCATCGGTGTGGTGTTGGCGGCGAAAGGCTACCCGGGAACATACGAACGCGGAGCGGTCATTAGCGGATGGGATCGATTAGGTGAAAACACGCTTTTGTTTCATGCCGGAACGATGATGAAAGATGGAACGTTGTGTACAAATGGGGGGCGCGTCCTGCTTGTTGCCGCGAAAGGCGAGACGCTAAAGCAGGCGCAACAAATCGCATATGAGCAAATTTCCCATATTGCATGCGACCAGCTATTTTATCGCCGCGATATTGGCAATAAAGCTATCGAGCGCGCTTTTTCCGCACGTACACAAATATAAGTGCAATAATGCCGCCAATCAAAGATGCAAGTACAAATGACATATCTGTTGCATATTCGAGTAGCATGATTTTGGTACTCCTTCGAAAAGGCTGGCGCACCAAGCGCCAGTCCATTTTTTTTTAAGTAGGATTGATCGTCGTCTCGTCTTTTATGCGCATCGCTTGCTCGCGGCGGTAATTGGCAAATAAAGCGGTCATTGGACAAAAGCGTGTAATCCCTTCTCCCACTTTCATGGCGGCAAGCACCGCTACAATAAGATAAGAAGTGCACCAAGGCTTTCTTGCCATGTTTGCCGTCGCCCATGCAAGCGCTGTAAGGCCAAAAGTAATGCGAATAAGCGCATTGATGATGTTAATATTAGCCATCACCATTTTTTCCCTCCTTTTTCATTGTGAAAATGACTTTAATGCGGTAAAATGATTATGTGTCACATTGTGAAAAAGAGGACGGGGTGTATATGAGCGAACAACGTTATCGCTGGAAAAGCTACGAACTGCGAGAACATGCGGCGGTTATCGATGGAAAAAAATCGCCGACAAAAGTGTTAACAAATGCGACATATTTGCATTCGTATTTGCGCGAATGGTTGCAAGGAAACATTTGGATATATCATGACCGGATCGTGTACGTTGGAGAACGGTTCCCTGATCAAGTCGATGAGCAATGCGAAATCATTGATTGCAGCGGCTATGTGTTAGTGCCTGGTTATATTGAACCACATGCGCATCCGTTTCAGTTATATAATCCCCATTCGCTCGCACACTATGCGGCCAAATGTGGGACAACGACATTGATCAATGACAATTTAATTTTTGTTTTGCATTTGTCGGATGATAAAGCGTTTTCTTTTTTAAAGAAAATGAATGCGCTTCCATCGTCGATGTACTGGTGGTGCCGGTTTGATGGGCAGACAGAGCTGGAGAGGGAAGAAGAACAATTATCGAACGCTCGGGTAAAGCGGTGGCTCGAACAAGAAACGGTGCTGCAGGGCGGGGAGCTAACGAGTTGGCCGAAGCTTCTTGCTGGGGACGATCTGATCCTTCATTGGATTCAAGAAGCAAAGCGGATGAAACGAAAAATTGAAGGCCATTTTCCCGGGGCTTCTGAGAAAACGCTTGCAAAAATGATGCTTCTTGGCGCAGATTGCGATCATGAAGCGATGACAGGAAAAGAAGTATATATGCGCCTTTTGCATGGATATACTGTGTCATTGCGCCATTCGTCCATTCGCCCGGATTTGCCGGCGCTTCTTCGAGAAATAAAGGAATTTGGCATTCACCAGTATGATCGGTTCCTTTTCACAACAGACGGTTCGCCGCCATCGTTTTATGAAAATGGTATCATTGACCGCTTGATTCGCATTGCGTTAGAGCACGGCGTCCCGATTATTGACGCTTACAATATGGCTACGGTGAACGTCGCCCGCCATTACGGAATAGAGCACCTGCACGGCAGCATTGCGACAGGAAGAGTGGCGAACATTAACTTTTTACGCGCGAAAGAAGACCCAACTCCTGTGCGAGTGATTGCGAAAGGACAATGGGTAAGACGAGAGGGAGATCAATCGATCGCGTGGCCATCGATTTCGTGGAGCGACTATGGAATCGGACCGCTTCGTCTATCGTGGAGTTTATCGATGGATGATTTGCAATTTTCAATGCCGATGGGAATGTATATGGAAAACTCGGTGATTATGAAGCCGTACTCTATCTCGATTGATACTTCTCGCGACGAATTGCCTGTTGATCATGATGAAAGCTTTTTAGTGTTGCTGGATCGCCATGGAAAATGGCGTGTCAATACGATATTAAAAGGATTTTCCACTGGTGTCCGCGGGCTCGTTAGCTCCTATTCGACGACGGGGGATATTGTTTTAATTGGCAAAAGCAAGCGGGACATGCTTCTTGCGTTCGAGCGAATGTGCGAAATCGGCGGGGGGATCGTGTTGACAGAAAACGGGAAAATCGTTCACGAAATTCCTCTACCGCTTAACGGCATGATGTCGGAAGAAAGCGTAGAAGAACTTATTCGTCAAGAAAAAAGACTTGTGGAACTATTGAAACAAAGGGGATATCATTTTATCGATCCAATTTATTCTTTATTATTTTTGCAATCGACTCATTTACCATATGTACGTATTACACAACGCGGAATTTATGATGTGATGAACAAAACAGTACTCTTTCCATCGATAATGCGTTAAAATAGAAAAGAAAAAAGGTTGTGTGATCATTGAAACGGTGTCTTATTGCAATGAGCGCAGTATGTCTTTTCATCGCCGGTTGCATGCATGAAAATAAGCAACAAGCACCCGAGCCGAAATCGATCTCAGTGGAAACGCCAAAACAACAGGAAGCCCCAAAGCAGAGGCAAGTTTTTCCACTGACGGGGCTGCCGGCGGAAGGAGCGGTGAATCGTCGCGTTATTGCGGTAATGGTGAACAATCATCCAAAAGCGCGGCCACAGTCCGGATTGCAAAAAGCAGATATCGTTTATGAGGTGCTCGCGGAAGGAGATATTACGCGCTTTTTAGCGCTATATCAAAGCGAATTTCCAGAAAAAGTAGGTCCCGTGCGCAGCGCGCGCGACTATTACATCGAGTTAAGCAATGGTTATCATGCGCTTTACGTTTGCCACGGCTGGAGTCCAGAGGCAAAAGCGATGTTGGAAACAGGAATGTCCGATTACTTAAACGGTTTGTTTTACGATGGCACGTTGTTTAAGCGCGTGTCTTTTCGAAAAGCGCCGCATAATTCGTATATTACGTTTGCGAATATCGAAAAAGGGGCGGCCATGGAAGGCTATTCGCTTCAAGACAACGTGGCTCCGCTTCCGTTCCGTGCTGATGCCCCGAAAGGAGAACGAGCGGACCAAATAGACATTATTTATTCGCACCGCAGCTATGCTCAAGTGCGGTACAAATATGTAGCGGATCAAAAAAGCTATTTCCGCTATAGCGCAGGGGAACAAACAGTGGATTATGACACGCGTGAACCTGTTAAAATTCAAAACGTGTTGGTCATTGCTGCGAAGCATCTTGTTATCGATTCGGCTGGGCGCCGCAGCATTGATCTATCTTCTTCCGGAAGCGGATATTTGTTTCAAAATGGAATCGTAAAGCAAGTCGAATGGAAAAATGTAGACGGACGCATTTTGCCATATGAAAATGGGGCACCGGCCGGCTTGATGCCGGGGAAAACGTGGATCAATGTCGTTCCGGATTTAAACATAGTACAATGGTGAAGGAGGAAAGGAACACATGCAAATCGATAAATTGCGCGGCAGGCAAGTAGATCAGCTGTTTAAAGCGATTCTTTCCCTGCGCGATTTAGAAGAGTGTTATCGCTTTTTTGACGATTTATGCACGGTCAATGAAATTCAATCGCTGGCGCAGCGCCTAGAAGTAGCGCGCATGCTCCGCGAAGGATATACGTATCATAAAATCGAGACGGAAACGGGAGCGAGCACCGCGACGATTTCACGCGTGAAACGCTGTTTAAACTATGGAAACGACGCTTATGCGATGGCGCTGGATCGCATTAAAGAAGAAGAAAAGCAACATGCGAAAGAGGCGCGTAACGCATAACGGAAAAAGGAGATTCCTTTCAAAGAAAAGGAACTCCTTTTCTTTTTGGCGATTTGTTATAATGAAAAAATGGATAAATTCATGGAGGTTTTTCGATATGTACGATATTCGCCAATGGCGCCATGTGTTTAAGTTAGACCCGAACAAAGAAATCAGCGACGAGCACTTGGAACTCATTTGTGAATCAGGGACGGACGCGGTCATCGTCGGCGGAACGGACGGCGTCACATTGGAGAACGTCCTCGAACTTTTGGCGCGGATCCGCCGCTTCCAAGTTCCGTGCGTCCTTGAAATATCGAATCTTGAGTCAGTCACGCCGGGATTTGATTTTTATTTTATCCCTACGGTATTAAACAGCCGCGATAAAAAATGGATCATCGACTTGCATCATGGAGCGATAAAGCAATTTGGCGACATGATGAATTGGGATGAGATTTGCATGGAAGGGTATTGCATTTTACATAAAGATTGCAAAGCGGCAATGCTTACGGATGCGAATACGGAGCTAGAAGAGGATGATGTCGTTGCGTACGCGCTCATAGCGGAGCATATGTACCGGCTGCCAATTTTTTATTTAGAATATAGCGGTTCATACGGAAATCCTCGGCTCGTCCAGCGCGTAAAGCAAGCGTTAAAACAGACGCAGCTGTTTTACGGCGGTGGAATCGCAACGGAAGCGCAAGCGGCAGAAATGGCGCAATGCGCTGATACAATCGTCGTGGGCAATGTCATTTACGAAGATATCCACAAGGCGCTCGCTACTGTAAAAGCAGCGAAACGATAATTTGTCGGCGCCAAAAAAGTGGTGTAAAATAGAACATATGTTTTATGGTGGTGATCAATGTGAATTTTTTGTCGGAAAAATTACTCGCTAACTTAAATGAACAGCAGCAAGCGGCCGTTAAAACGACGGAAGGACCGCTTCTCATCATGGCGGGGGCGGGAAGCGGAAAAACGCGCGTGTTAACGCACCGAATCGCCTATTTGCTGGCGGAAAAGCATGTTGCGCCGTGGAACATTTTAGCGATTACGTTTACCAATAAGGCGGCGCGTGAAATGAAGGAACGCGTGCAAGCGCTTCTTGGCGGAGCGGCCGAGGAAATTTGGATTTCCACGTTTCACTCCATGTGTGTTCGCATTTTGCGCCGCGATATTGATCGCATCGGCATTGACCGCAATTTTTCCATTTTAGACACGACCGACCAACTTTCTGTTTTAAAAAACATTTTAAAAGAAAAAAACATCGATCCGAAAAAGTTTGACCCTCGCTCGATACTCGGTACGATCAGCAGCGCGAAAAACGAATTGCTCTCCCCTGAAAAGTTCGCGAAAAAAGCCGGAAACTACTACGAAAAAATCGTCAGCGACGTATATGAAGAATATCAAAAGCGGCTTTTGCGCAACCATGCGCTTGATTTTGACGACTTAATTATGACGACGATTCAATTGTTTGAGCGTGTGCCGGAAGTGCTCGAACATTATCAATATAAATTTCAATACATTCATATTGACGAGTATCAAGATACAAACCGGGCGCAATATATGCTTGTAAAGATGCTGGCGTCGCGTTTTCAAAACATATGCGTTGTCGGCGATGCCGATCAGTCGATTTATCGCTGGCGCGGGGCGGATATCCAAAACATTTTATCGTTTGAAAAAGATTACCCGAACGCGAAAGTGATCCTGCTTGAGCAAAACTATCGCTCAACGAAGCGGATTTTGCAAGCGGCAAACGAAGTCATTGAAAACAACGTCAACCGCAAGCCGAAAAAACTATGGACGGAAAACCCAGAAGGACAAAAAATCGTATATTATGAAGCGATGAACGAAGCAGATGAAGCGCAATTTGTCGCCGGCAAAATCAAAGAATATGTGGAAAGCGGAAAACGCCGATATTCCGATTTTGCGATTTTATACCGCACGAACGCCCAATCGCGGGTGATGGAAGAAGTGCTGCTCAAGTCGAACATTCCTTACCAAATCGTCGGTGGACTGAAGTTCTATGACCGCAAAGAAATTAAAGATATTTTGGCATATTTGCGGGTAATCGCAAACCCGAATGATGACATTAGTTTGCTGCGCATCATTAACGTGCCGAAACGTGGCATCGGCGCTTCTTCGCTCGATAAAATCGTAAGCTATGCTTCCGAAAACGAATTATCGGTGTTCGAAGCGCTCGGCGAACTCGAACATATCGGGCTTTCTGCGCGAATTGCCGCTTCTTTGCTCGAATTCCGCCGCCTGCTGGAACAATGGGGACAGCTGCAAGAATACGTTTCCGTAACGGAATTAGTGGAAGAAGTGTTGGACAAGTCTGGCTACCGCGAGATGTTGAAAGCGGAAAACACGCTGGAGGCGCAAAGCCGTTTGGAAAACATCGATGAGTTTTTATCGGTGACGAAGCATTTTGAAAACGTAAGCGAAGATAAGTCATTAATTGCGTTTTTAACCGACTTGGCATTAATTTCCGACATTGACCAGCTAAATGACGCGAACGGCGAAGACGGGGACGCGGTCGTGCTAATGACGCTCCATTCGGCCAAAGGATTGGAATTTCCAGTCGTCTTTTTAATCGGGATGGAAGAAGGAATTTTTCCGCATAGCCGCTCACTGGACGATGAAGACGAGATGGAAGAAGAGCGCCGCCTCGCTTACGTCGGGATTACCCGCGCGGAAGAAGAACTGTTTTTAACAAGCGCGCAAATGCGGACGTTGTTCGGATATACGAATATGAACGCGGTATCCCGTTTTATCCGCGAAATTCCGGAAGAGCTGGTGGAACGAGTGAGCAAACGAACGGCATGGGCATCAGCCGCGGCAGGAAAACAAACGACGGTCCGTAAAATCACGGTTGCTTCTTCTACTGGCGGAGAAGCGATTGTTTGGAAAGTCGGCGATAAAGTCGAACATAAAAAATGGGGAATCGGCACCGTCGTTAGCGTTCGCGGAGAAGGGGATGACAAAGAGCTGGATATCGCGTTTCCAAGCCCGATCGGAATTAAACGGCTGCTTGCGAAATTCGCTCCAATTACAAAGGTGTGAAGAAAGGAGAAACGAATATGGACCGACAAGCTGCGATAAAGCGAATCGAAGAGCTTCGCGAGCTTTTGAATAAATACAATTATGAATATTATGTGCTTGACCGTCCGTCTGTGCCGGATGCGGAATACGACCGGCTTATGCAGGAACTTATCGCGCTAGAAGAACAATATCCGGATTTAAAAACGAAAGATTCGCCGTCGCAACGCGTTGGCGGCGAGGCGTTAGACGCGTTTCGAAAAGTGGAGCATCGCACGCCGATGCTAAGTCTCGCAAACGCGTTTAACGAAGGGGATTTGCGCGATTTTGACCGCCGCGTGCGCCAAGAAGTCGGCGATGATGTCGCTTATGTTTGCGAGCTAAAAATCGACGGGCTTGCTGTTTCTGTCCGCTACGAAGACGGCTATTTCGTTCAAGGGGCGACGCGCGGCGACGGGGTGACCGGGGAGGACATTACCGAAAACTTAAAAACGATCCGCTCTTTGCCGCTTCGCCTGAATGAACCGGTGACGCTAGAAGCGCGCGGCGAAGCGTACATGCCGAAAGCGTCGTTTGAACGGTTGAACGAACAGCGACGCGAGCGCGGGGAAGAGCTGTTTGCCAATCCGCGCAACGCTGCCGCGGGCTCTTTGCGCCAGCTTGATCCGAAAATCGCGGCATCGCGCCATCTTGATTTATTTGTTTATGGTCTTGCGAACGCGGAAGAATTAGGGATCACTTCCCATAGCGCGGCGCTCGATTATTTGCAGCGGCTTGGATTTAAAGTAAATCCGGAGCGCCGCCGCTGCGCTAATATCGACGAAGTGATGCAATTTGTGAAAGAATGGCACGAGAAACGCCCACATCTTCCTTATGAAATTGACGGGATTGTCATAAAAGTCGACTCGTTTACGCAACAAGAACGACTAGGCGCGACCGCGAAAAGCCCACGTTGGGCCATCGCCTATAAATTCCCAGCCGAAGAAGTGGTAACGAAGCTGATTGACATCGAATTAAACGTCGGGCGCACAGGAGTCGTGACGCCGACAGCGATTTTGGAGCCGGTGCGTGTGGCGGGGACAACGGTACAACGCGCCACCCTTCATAACGAGGATTTTATTCGTGAGAAAGATATCCGCATTGGCGACTCGGTCATCATCAAAAAGGCGGGAGACATTATTCCGGAAGTCGTAAATGTCGTGCCGGACCGGCGGACGGGAGAAGAAGTGCCGTTTGTCATGCCGACGCATTGCCCGGAATGCGGCAGCGAATTAGTCCGGCTAGAAGGCGAAGTGGCGCTTCGCTGCATTAATCCAAAATGTCCGGCGCAAATCCGCGAAGGATTGATCCACTTCGTATCGCGCCAAGCGATGAACATCGAGGGGCTTGGCGAAAAGGTTATTTCCCAGCTGTTCCGCGAAGGGCTCATCCATGATGTTGCCGACATTTATCGCTTGACGAAGGAGCAGCTTATCGGTTTAGAACGAATGGGAGAAAAATCGGCGACCAATTTGTTGAATGCCATTGAAGCATCGAAGCAAAACTCGTTAGAGCGCCTTCTCTTCGGCCTTGGCATCCGCCATGTCGGCGCAAAAGCAGCCAAAGTATTGGCGGAACATTTCGAAACGATGGATCGCCTGCAAGCAGCGACAAAAGAAGAGCTAATGGAGATTCACGAGGTCGGCGAAAAAATGGCCGATTCGATTGTCACGTATTTTGCCAAACCGGAAGTAAAAGAGCTTTTAAACGAACTGCGCGCTTACGGCGTTAACATGGAATACAAGGGGCCAAAGACGCCGAAACTAGGCGATGTCCATTCATATTTTGCCGGGAAAACCGTTGTATTAACGGGAAAACTCGAATCATTATCGCGCAATGAGGCAAAAGAAAAAATTGAACAGCTTGGCGGAAAAGTGACCGGCAGCGTGAGCAAAAATACGGATTTAGTCATCGCTGGGGCAGATGCAGGCTCGAAACTCGCAAAAGCGCAACAACTCAACATCGAGATTTGGGACGAAGCGAGATTTCTTCAAGAAATTGAACAAAGTAAGTAGGTGTTGGAACAATGAAAAGAAAAATGATCCTATTCGCTGCACTTCTCCTTTTCCTTTCTTCCTGCGCGCCGAATTTTGGCGGGGAAGAAGTAGTACAGGAGAAAGATAATAAAGAGCAAAAAGCGGTGATCCCGAAATACAATATTTCCGATTCTTATTACCGCATTGTGCTGCCGTTTAAAGTATCGGGCGCTCGCGGCGAAGTAGTGGAAGACTTAAATACGCGCCTAGATGTGGACGAATTTGAAACTGGACTGATGCGGTTAGCGCAAGACCGCTTTTCTCCGGAAGAATATTTATTCCAAGAAGGGCAATATTTAGATAAAAAAACGGTGAAACGTTGGCTTGAAAGAAAACGGACTCCTAGCCAACTAAAAAAAGAAAAGATGAAACCGTCCGAAAACGTCGGCTTAAATCCGCCTATTAGCGACAACGGAACGAATGAAGAAAAAAATAAAAAAAGCCCGATTTATTTAGCGAGCATTTTAGAGCATGATTATCTAGTGAAAACAAGTGACAACAAAGTGAAATTAGGCGGGGTAGTGCTAGGGTTGGCGCTGAATTCGGTTCATTATTATGAAACGGAACAAGGCTACCCGCGCGAAGTGAAAATTTCAGATAAAGTAATCGAAAGGGAAGGAAAGCGAATTGCCGCTGAAGTGCTTTCTCGTATCCGCGATATGAAGAAGCTGAAAGATGTTCCAATTACGATCGCGCTATTCAAACAAGCGCCAAAATCTTCAGTGATTCCGGGCAACTTTTTCGCTATTACGCATGTCGATGAAGGAAGCAATACGATTGACGAATGGCAATCCGTTAATGAAGAGTACTATTTATTTCCGTCAGACGAAGCACAAAAAAACCATCGGGACGACTGGTTAAAGTTTAACAATTTTAAGTCGGATATTGAGGAGTTTTTCCCAAACTACACAGGAGTTGTTGGCAAAGCTTTATACCGCGATGACCAACTGCAACAGTTAACGATCAACATTTCATTGCCTTTTTATGGAAAAGCGGAAGTGGTTGGATTTACGCAATATGTCACCGGTTTGGTGATGGAAAAGTTTCCGGATTATATTAATGTAAATGTCTATATTTCTTCCACGGGAGGGCCGGAAAGCATTATTGTCCGCCAAGCGAAAGCGGATAAACCGTTCGTTCATATTTATCAATAATTTTTTTGCTTTTGTAAAAAATTGAATAACATTGCTTTATCTGTTAGAATGATAGGTATAGAATGTAAACGCTTTTTCTGTAATTTGATGAAGAAGGGAAGATCACTGATGGTGCCACCCTATAAACATGAACCGCTGACGGACTTTACCGTAGAAGCGAATAAAAAAGCGTTTGAAGATGCGTTAAAAAAAGTGGAAGCAGAGTTTGGTAAAGACTACCCTTTAACAATCGGCGGCGAAAGGGTTTCGACGGAAGAAAAAATCGTCTCGATTAACCCGGCAAACAAAACGGAAGTCATCGGCCGCGTGTCGAAAGCGAATAAAGACATTGCGGAAAAGGCGATGAAAGTTGCCGACGAAGCGTTTCGATGGTGGAGCAAAACAAGACCAGAGGCGCGCGCCGATATTTTGTTGCGCGCCGCTGCGATTGTGCGCCGCCGCAAACATGAATTTTCCGCATGGATGGTAAAAGAAGCAGGAAAGCCGTGGAAAGAAGCGGATGCGGATACGGCGGAAGCGATTGATTTTATGGAATATTACGCGCGGCAAATGCTGAAATTAAAAGACGGCATTCCGGTTGAAAGCAGACCGGGTGAAACGAACCGGTTCTTCTATATTCCGCTCGGCGTCGGCGTCGTCATTTCGCCATGGAACTTCCCGTTTGCGATCATGGCAGGAACAACGGTCGCATCGCTTGTTACCGGCAATACGGTGCTGCTAAAGCCAGCAAGCGCTACACCAGTGGTTGCATATAAATTCGCGGAAGTATTGGAAGAAGCAGGACTTCCGGCTGGAGTATTAAACTACATCCCGGGAAGCGGTTCGGAAGTGGGAGACTACCTCGTTGACCATCCGCGCACCCGCTTTATCAGCTTTACTGGTTCGCGCGATGTCGGCATCCGCATTTATGAGCGCGCGGCAAAAGTGCATCCTGGGCAAATTTGGCTCAAACGTGTCATCGCCGAGATGGGAGGAAAAGACGCGATTGTCGTCGACAAAGAAGCCGATTTAGAATTAGCCGCGCAATCGATCGTCGCGTCCGCATTCGGCTTCTCTGGGCAAAAATGTTCGGCTTGCTCGCGCGCGATTGTGCTAGAAGATGTGTACGACCAAGTATTAAACCGCGTCGTCGAACTGACAAAGCAATTAAAAGTTGGCGATCCAGCGGAACAAAGCACGTTTATGGGGCCAGTCATCGACCAATCAGCGTATAACAAAATTATGGAGTATATCGAAATCGGCAAACAAGAAGGTCGTCTCATGACCGGCGGCGCAGGAGACGATTCGAAAGGCTTCTTCATTCAACCGACGGTGTTTGCCGATGTTGATGCAAACGCGCGCATCATGCAGGAAGAAATTTTCGGTCCAGTTTTGGCGTTTGCGAAAGCAAAGGATTTCGATCATGCGCTGGAAATCGCCAACAACACGGAATACGGCTTAACCGGCGCCGTCATCTCCCGCAACCGCGCCAACCTCGAAAAAGCGCGGGAAGAATTCCATGTCGGAAACCTTTACTTCAACCGCGGCTGCACAGGCGCGATCGTCGGCTATCAGCCGTTCGGCGGCTTCAACATGTCCGGCACCGATTCGAAGGCGGGCGGCCCTGACTACTTAATTTTGCATATGCAAGCGAAAACGGTATCGGAAATGTTTTAAATGGAAAACCCTCTCTGTGCTGGCAGGGAGGGTTTTTTGTTGGCAAGTTTTCTTGGATTTTCCGGTTGATTATCATAAATATTGGGGGAGCGATAAAATGTTGCGGGGATTTGTTATAAAAAAATGATAACCGCTTCCACATTTTTATTGATTCTAACGTTACGTGAAGTTTTATGATAGTGCCAGAAGGGGGTGAGAACAATGAAAAAGGTATATTCAATCGGCGAGTTTGCGAAAAAAACGGGCCAAACAATACGGACGCTTCACTATTATGACGAAATAGGGATTTTGAAGCCGTCGCATGTATCGAGTTCTGGACGCCGATTTTATAGCGAAGATGAGATCATTACATTACAAAAGATTGTGGCCTTGAAGTTTCTTGGCTTTTCCCTTGAAGAAATTAAACGTTTTATGCAAGAAGAGAAATGGGATTTAAAAGAATCGCTTGCTTTTCAAAGAAGAAGAGGAATGGGTGGCAAAAGCGGTGGAAATATTTCTAGAGAAAGAAGGAGTAGATTTGCGTGAAGAAGAATCATAGCATGCCTTTAGACAATTGGAAGCCTTTCTGGGAGTTAATCAAGAGCACGAATCCGCCAAAATGGATTTTTGTTACTGCTATTATTCTTAGTTTGATTGAGACAGGGGTTGGGCTCATTGTACCATGGTTTACGAAATCTCTTGTTGACCAGATTGCTGCATCTGCGATAGAACCATCCATCATTATTTTACTTGCTGCTTCATTTATTGCGCAAACGATCACTTCCGGCTTTTCTTACTACTTCCTCACTTATATTGGGGAATATGTGGTGGCGGCGATTCGTAAAAAGCTTTGGAATCAAGTTTTATTATTGCCTGTCCCTTTTTTTGATAAGCACCAATCTGGAGAGACGATGAGCCGGATCATTCAGGATACCAACACGGTGAAAATGCTGATCACTCAACATTTAGTTACATTTCTGACCGGATTTATTTCAGTTGCAGGGGCTGTTAGCATCCTGCTTATTATCGACTGGAAAATGACCCTTATGATGGTGACGGCTGTCCCAGTTTCCATCCTGATTCTCTGGCCGCTTGGGCAAAAAATGTACAAAATTTCAAAAGCCACCCAAGATGAAATGGCCAGTTTTTCAGCGAATCTTGGCAGAGTGTTATCCGATATTCGTCTTGTTAAAGCTTATTGCGCGGAAAAAGAGGAGCAAAAAAACGGGGAACTAGGGATTTTTCATTTGTTTCAATTTGGGCTGAAAGAAGCGAGAATCCAAGCTGTCATTTCCCCGTTTATGACATTTGTGATGATGCTCGTTTTAGTCATTTTAATGGGGTATGGCGGCGTTCGTGTGGCCTCAGGTACGCTTTCATCCGGCTCTCTTGTCGCCATCATTATTTACATGGTTCAAATTGTTGTTCCGTTTAGTCAGATGGCTGCATTTTTCACTTCATTTCAAAAAGCGATGGGCGCAACAGAGCGAATCCAGCGCATTTTGTCCTTAGAGAGAGAACCAAGCGGCAGTTTGCCTGCGGTGCCAAACTATAAGCAAGACATCCATTTTCGCAATGTTTCCTTTTCTTATAAAAAGGGAGAACCTGTCCTCAAACAAATAACGCTCACTATCCCTTCCGGAAAAACTACAGCTATCGTTGGTCCGAGCGGCAGTGGAAAAACGACATTGTTTGCTTTGCTAGAGCGATTTTACACTCCCGATGAAGGCGAAATATTGTTTGGGGAAACTAATATTGAAGATTTTCATTTACATTCGTGGCGCAGTCAAATCGGTTATGTCTCCCAAGAAAGCCCAATGATGTCAGGAACGATACGCGACAACATTTGCTATGGGCTAAATAGAGACGTGTCCGATGAAGAGATAGAACGGGCAGCCAAACTGGCAAATGCAGCGGAATTTATCGAGCGGCTTCCAAACCGATATTTGACGGAAGTCGGGGAACGGGGAATCAAATTGTCAGGCGGACAGCGGCAGAGAATCGCCATTGCCCGCGCTCTTATCCGCAATCCAAAAATTCTTCTCCTTGATGAAGCAACCTCAAACCTAGACAGCTCATCGGAAGTTCTTGTTCAAAAGGCCTTGCAGCGGCTAATGGAAGGAAGAACAACACTTGTCATTGCTCATCGGCTTTCGACCGTTGTTAACGCAGACCAAATCGTTGTATTAGAGAATGGGACCGTCACTGGGATTGGAACACACAGCGAATTGCTGCAAACCCATCCGCTCTACAGAGAACTGGCCGAACAACAACTACAAACAATGTCAGAGTAAACAAAAAATAAATTTTTTTGGGGCGTGACGGGTGCGACTTCGCGATGAGTTTACGAAACATTTATCGTCCGGTTGAAAAAGACGGGATTGTAGAAATGCAGATTATCGCGATCGGACCGAGAGATCGCAATGAAGTGCATGAAATGGCAAAATCGAGACTTCATCTCTTTTTTGAAGAAGTTCAACAACGTGAAAGATAATTTGAATTCTTCCCACAATACGTAGGGAGGGTATTTATTTTTTAAAGCCCCTCTATTTTAGCGGAGCAACAATTATTGTGATTTGATTTACAATATCCTGTCATTTCGTGTCGATACTCCGTCAAAAAATGGCGGGGTTCCGACACGATGTTGGCGGTGAAGGAACAAGGGATCATAAATATAATTGAGTATAGGGAGTGTTGATCGTGTATTTTCTTATTTGGGGCTTTCTTGTCTGGTTAGGAGCAACCCTCATTTTCCGGTTTTTTGGACATTTTTTCTTCCATCCGGAAAACGCTTTACTTCTTCTTCTGTCCTATCTGCTTGTTGTTCCGTTTATTTTTTTATTAACCTATCCGCTATACAAGCTTAAAGACTTGACAAAAGAGGAACGTTTAAAAGCCGCTATGTTTATTGTGCTTCCCGGCATGTTCATTGATACGGTTGTGTTAGTTATCTTTCCAGATGTGTTTACGAATTTACCTGTGCAATCCGATCGGTATTTTGGTTCTTGGTTATTATGGGCGTACAGTTTGATTTTGGTAACGGGTCTTCCGTTAAAAAAGCGAGAGGGACGGTGACAAATGAAAAAATGTTTAAAATGTTTGTCTGACCGTTTTACAGGCTTTGGGGTAGTAATGCTGCGGAATATTATGAAAGCAGGGGGATAAACACATGTTTCACCGTAAAAATAATATTTCTTCTGAAATCGATTGGCTAAAAGATCACACGTACAGTATACAATTGCATGAATTCGATGATCATTCCGATTTGAATTTTTTAAAAACTTTACTGCAGAATAAACGGATCGTTTTTTTGGGAGAGAATGGCCACGGTGTGGCAGAGCATAGCCAGATTAAAACAAAGATGATTAAGTACTTACATAAAGAATTGGGGTTTCGAGTTTTAGCATTCGAAAGCAGCTTCAGTGACTGCAGCTTATGCTTTTATCAACAAGATCAACTGGATATAAGGCAATGGATGAAACATTCGTTGTTTAAAGTCTGGCATACGGTGGAAGTAGAGACGCTCTTTCATTATATGAAGGAAACACAATTATCTGATCAACCTCTCATCCTAACAGGATTGGATATTCAGCCCACCTCGAACGATCATATTACTGGCAAGTTTTTGTCAAAAATGTTTTCAAATATGGATAAGGCCTTTGGAGAGAAAATAGTAGAGTTGGAACAAGAAATGCTTTACCAATATGTAAATTCCCGTAATCCGTCAATTTCCAAAAAGGAACGTAAGCGAAAATGCAAAGAATTGATGAAGCTTTATCAAGAATTCCTTCTTTTATTGGATGAAAACAGTCTTGAATTACAAAATAAGTTTGGAAAAGACGTTTTTTTGCTTGTGAACAGAATTTTGCAAAACCGAATGTCCCTCATGCAGATGATCTCTTCCCACTTCATGAAAGCGATAAAAATCCGAAATAAGGCAATGGCTGAAAATATTTTGTGGCTGGCACAAGAGATGTTTCCTAATGAAAAGATAATAATATGGGCGCACAATGGGCATATAATGAAGCAATCTAGGAGATTACTAGGGTTTCTATCGACATTTTCTTATTTACCTCCCGAAATCAAGGAATTCTCCTATACCATTGGCTTCTTTATGTATAGTGGACAAGCAGCGGAAAATAATCGCAGTGTATATGAAGTACAGCAACCTGATCAAGACAGCATCGAGTTTCGAATCAAGCAAGTAGGACATGAAATTGGCTTTTTAGATATCTCGCAGCAAAGAAAAGTGCCCCAAAACCGTTGGCTTTTCAAGCATACTTACACAATGCATGAAGGAAAGCAATTAAGTCTTATCAAACCTAGCGCTTGTTATGACGGGCTTGTCGTTTGTGCGAAAACATCTTCTCCAAAGTACATCAATCTAAACTAAAGAAGTTTTCCATAAAAACATTGAAGATGAAATTGGTAATAGGAAATATAATGTTCTCCTTTTCATTCGTTTAGCGATATTGTTTTTCCATGCTGCGCGATGTGCATAAAAATATGGAGGAATATGTAAATGAATGAAAAAGAGATAGTACACGATAGACACAAAGGAAATGATGACGCAAAAAAAGGAAACAGCAAAGTAAATATTTACAAAATTTTATGTTTCCTTCCAATCGTATTTGCCATTCATAATATGGAGAAACTCCTTTTTCTTGAGGAATGGGCAAAAGAGGTGTTCGCTGGCCGTTCATGGAAGTTTTTTGTGAGGTTGTACGAGCTTCCTAATTTAGCGGTTGCCATGCTTTTGCTTACATTGACGGTCAGCATTGTCGTCTGGATGGAATATAAGAAACGCCATCGCATCACGCTTCATTGCACTGTATTTTGCGCATGTTTGCTTCTTGTAAACGGAATAGTCCATGTCGGCCAGTTTTTCTTATATAGCAGTTATGTCCCGGGGTTGATTTCTGCGGTGCTGCTGATGATTCCTTATATGGTATATTTCCTTTGGTTGTTAGCAGAAAACCGCTGCATCAGCGTAAAGCAAATCGCGAAGTACCTCGTCATTAGCATCGTTGCAATGAATCCGCTTATTATTTTCTTAATCATATCGAGGCTTATCATTTTTCCTTTCATGTGATGTAATATTCGCTTTTGTCAAACATGGAAGCCGTTTTGATTAATGAAATGTTATACAAAGTGATAGATCGCGTTTTTTATATGGACAATTTTATTTTCCGGCATTCCGGTGATTCCACATAAAAACGGACGGTTGATGAGCGCGCTGTCGACGGCGGTGAGGCTTTTTTCCTCATACAAGCGGATCGCTATGTTTCCGATCGGAAGTTCGGAATAGGTGCCAAATTCATCGCTACTTTCCGTTATAACATGGCGGGGTATATCGAATAAATGGCGATATTTTTGCAGTGACTTGTCAAGGTCGCTTGCATTCATCCCAATATATGAAAGGGACGGGGTTCCGATGCTGTGTTGCATGAGAGGGGCGATTTCGTTAGCGCGGACTTCTTCCGGTTCGCTCCATTGGATAAAAAACGGATAGCGGCATGTGTTATCTTGTTCGTCCTCGATAAACAGCATCGACCAGCTTAATATTTTGCCATCCTCACGTTTTCGGCTTCCGGAAAACGGCCCAATCGGCTTTAGTCCTTTTGCCTGAATGTGGGCGATGGCAGCATCGATATCGTCCGTGCGGAATGCCAATTGCGAAAAGCCTTCTCCTTTATGGGAGTCCGCGACGATTTGTTGGATTAATACGTTGTCGGAAGCTTTCGCTTTATCAAAGTCCGTAAAGCCGATCCATTCAATGTACCGCAGTCCGGTAAAGTGGTTTAGACAGTTATACGTCCCCCAAGAAGGATGATTTCCTCCGTTTATAGCATGAAATCCAATAAGCTGAAACGCGGTTTTCGCTTCTTCTGGTTTTTCCGTATAGTGAACGATATGATCAAATGTGACATTCATGTTTGTTTCACCTTTTTAACAAAAATCTTAAAACAGCCTGTTTTTTATTTTATATAGCTCTCGCTCGTTCGCCGCCGTTTTATGAACGGCAAAATCGACATCAAGCTGAATGTTGTCTAACCGTTCGTTCAGTTGCTGGTAATGGGAATCTACTTTTTCCTCGAGTTCATGAAGGCTTTGTTTGAGAGAAGCGATTTCACCGTGGATGCTGTGTACGTCCGTTGCGAGGGCTTCGAGTTTGGCATCTGTTTCATCTTGGCGGTGAAGAAGTGCCGTCATTAGTTCGTTCAGTTCCTTTAGTCCGGATTTCAAATAAGTTTGTTCTTCTTCTAATCGTTTTTGCCCTTGGAGCAACATTCGTTGTTCTTGTCGGATAGCTTGTTGTTCTTGACGAATTGTTTGCTGTTCTTGTCGGATAGCTTGCTGTTCTTGGCGAATTGTTTGCTGTTCTTGCCGGATAGCCTGCTGTTCTTGGCGAATTGTTTGTTGTTCTTGCCGGATAGCTTGCTGCTCTTGCCGAATTGTTTGTTGTTCTTTTCGGATAGATTCTTGTTCTTTTCGGATAGTCAGCTGTTCTTCCTCTAACCGTTTTTGCCCTTCGACAAGATAATGCAGCGTGCCTTCGATATTGCCAAGCCTGTCAAGCACTTGCAGGAGAATCGCTTCGTTCATAAAAATCCTCCATTTCACGCCTGATTTAGCTATTTGAAGTAATCATAGCACATATGTTCGTTTTTATCAATAATATAGACGAAAGCCAATTTTATATCTTGTACAGAACATACGGCAAATGTTGCTTCATTCAATGAAAGTTTGGTATCATCATAGTATTGTGATAGGTCGAACTCATTGGAGGTGAAAAAGATGTCGAGAATTTCCATCGAACAAGTCAAACATGTGGCGCATTTGGCGCGTTTGGCGATTACCGACGAAGAAGCGGAAATGTTTACAAAACAGTTAGACGCGATTATTACGTTTGCTGAACAATTAAATGAGCTCGATACAGAAAACGTTCCGCCAACCTCGCACGTCTTGGATATGAAAAACGTCATGCGCGAAGATGTGCCGACACCGGGGCTTCCGCGCGAAGAAGTGTTGAAAAACGCTCCGGACCACCAAGGCGGGCAATTCCGCGTACCAGCGATTTTAGAGTAAGGAGGGGGAAGCAATGTCATTATTTGACCATAAAATTTCCGAATTACATACCCTTTTACAAAAAAAAGAAATTTCGGTATCAGATTTAGTCGATGAATCGTTCCGCCGCATTGGCGAAGTGGAAGACAAAGTGCAAGCGTTTTTGACGCTAAATGAAGAAAACGCGCGCGCGAAAGCGAAAGAGTTAGATGACAAGCTGGCGAAGGAAGAAAACGATTTTGGGATGCTTTTTGGCATACCGATCGGCATTAAAGACAACATTGTCACGAAAGGACTTCGCACGACATGCGCAAGCAAAATTTTGTACAACTTTGACCCGATTTATGACGCAACAGTCATGGAGCGCTTGAACGAAGCTGGCACGATTACAGTTGGAAAATTGAACATGGACGAGTTTGCGATGGGGTCTTCCACGGAAAACTCCGGTTTTCGACTCACTCGCAACCCTTGGGATTTGGAGCGCGTACCAGGTGGCTCGAGCGGCGGTTCCGCTGCGGCGGTAGCGGCAGGAGAAGTGCCGTTTGCCTTAGGTTCGGATACAGGGGGTTCGATTCGCCAGCCAGCGGCGTTCTGCGGCGTTGTTGGCTTGAAGCCAACGTATGGACGCGTATCGCGCTTCGGGCTTGTCGCGTTTGCCTCTTCGCTTGATCAAATCGGACCAATTACGCGTACTGTTGAAGACAACGCCTATTTATTGCAGGTGATCGCTGGTTTAGATCCAATGGATTCGACATCGGCAAACGTGGAAGTGCCAAATTATGTTGCGGCGCTTACCGGCGATATTAAAGGATTAAAAATTGCCGTGCCGAAAGAATATTTAGGCGAAGGCGTAGCGAAAGAAGTTCGCCAATCTGTGCTTGATGCATTAAAAGTGTTGGAAAAACTAGGAGCGGCATGGGAAGAAGTATCGCTTCCGCACTCGAAGTATGCGCTAGCGACTTACTATTTGCTTTCTTCTTCGGAAGCGTCGGCGAACCTTGCCCGTTTTGACGGAGTGCGTTACGGCTATCGTGCGGATAACGCGAAAAACTTAATCGATATGTATAAACAAACGCGCAGCGAAGGCTTCGGCAACGAAGTAAAACGCCGCATCATGCTTGGTACGTTCGCGTTAAGTGCCGGATATTATGATGCGTATTACAAAAAAGCGCAAAAAGTGCGGACATTAATCAAACAAGACTTCGAAAAAGTATTTGAAAAATACGATGTCATTGTTGGACCGACGACACCGACGCCAGCGTTTAAAATCGGTGAAAAAACACACGATCCGTTAACGATGTACGCAAACGACATTTTAACGATTCCGGTCAACCTTGCCGGCGTTCCTGGCATTTCCGTGCCGTGCGGTTTTGTGAACGGCTTGCCGGTCGGCTTGCAAATCATCGGTAAACATTTTGATGAGAGCACGATTTACCGCGTTGCCCACGCGTTCGAGCAAGCGACAGACTACCATAAACAAAAACCAGCGCTATAAGGGGGGAAACATGATGAATTTTGAAACGGTCATCGGTCTTGAAGTTCACGTCGAGCTAAAGACAAAATCAAAAATTTTCTCGAGTAGCCCAAATGCGTTCGGAGCGCCCCCAAACACGCAGACGAACGTGATCGATTTAGGCTATCCGGGAGTTCTTCCGGTGTTGAACAGACAAGCGGTTGAATTCGCGATGAAAGCGGCGATGGCGCTAAACTGCGAAATCGCGACAGAAACGAAATTTGACCGAAAAAACTATTTTTATCCGGACAACCCAAAAGCGTACCAAATCTCGCAATACGATCAGCCGCTCGGCCGAAACGGCTGGGTTGAAATCGAAGTGAACGGCAAAAAGAAAAAAATCGGCATCACTCGCATTCATTTGGAAGAAGACGCAGGAAAACTGATGCATACTGGCGACGGCCACTCACTTGTTGATTTTAACCGCCAAGGCACTCCGTTAATCGAGATTGTATCAGAACCGGACATTCGCTCTCCGGAAGAAGCGTATGCGTATTTAGAAAAATTAAAATCGATCATCCAATATACGGGCGTCTCCGATTGCAAAATGGAAGAAGGTTCGCTTCGCTGTGACGCGAACATTTCCCTTCGCCCGATCGGTTCGACCGAGTTTGGTACAAAGACGGAACTGAAAAACTTAAACTCGTTTAACTTCGTGCGTATGGGATTAGAATACGAAGCGAAGCGGCAAGAGAAAATTTTGCTTTCCGGTGGCGTCATCCGGCAAGAAACGCGGCGCTTTGACGAAGCGACGAAAACAACGGTGCTCATGCGCGTCAAAGAAGGTTCGGAAGACTACCGCTACTTCCCGGAACCAGACCTTGTTATGCTATATATTGACGATGAATGGAAAGAACGCGTCCGCGCTTCGATTCCAGAACTTCCAGACGCGCGCAAAAAACGCTACGTCGAAGAGCTTGGCTTGCCGGAATATGACGCGAAAGTGTTGACACTGACAAAAGAAATGGCCGATTTCTTCGAAGCGACGGTCGCCAACGGAGCCGATCCAAAATTGGCGTCCAACTGGCTCATGGTCGAAGTGTCCGGCTATTTAAACGCCGAACAAAAAGAGCTGCATGAGATCGCCTTGACGCCAGAAAGCTTGGCAGGCATGATTAAACTTATTCAAAATGGCACGATTTCGTCGAAAATCGCGAAAAAAGTGTTTAAAGAACTCGTCGAAAAAGGCGGAGATCCAGAGAAAATCGTCAAAGAAAAAGGGCTTGTGCAAATTTCCGATGAGGCGACATTGCGCAAAATCGTTCTCGAAGTGCTTGACGCCAATCCGCAATCGGTCGAAGACTATAAAAACGGAAAAGACCGCGCGCTTGGCTTCTTAGTCGGACAAGTGATGAAAGCGACAAAAGGACAAGCAAATCCGCCGCTTGTCAATAAGTTGCTCGTAGAAGAAATCAATAAACGATAAACAAGTAAAAGCTGGCTACATCAAGCCAGCTTTTATTTTGAATTTCGTTTGAAATTCCAACATGTGTTTAATTTTATATTTTAGAAAATTTAGAAAAGAAAATTGACATTTATAGATTTTAGGAGTAAATTTTTGTATATAAAACTAAACAGATATATTTAATTGGTTAAATTAAATTTTTTACTGTAAAAACTTACATATTAATCAATGAAAGTTATCTTTTTCTCTTATGACAAGGAGATAAGTATTTTTTGAAGTTTTTATCAAGATTAAATTCGAAAGGAGAAAAATAATTATGACAAATGAAAGAAAGCTTCAGCCTGAAACGTTAGCAGTGCACGCAGGGCAAGTGCCAGATCCTACAACTTTGTCGAGGGCAGTACCAATCTATCAAACGAGTTCGTTTGTATTTAATGATAGCCAACATGCTGCCGATTTGTTTAGCTTAAAAGAAGAAGGCTATATTTATTCGAGAATCATTAATCCAACGAACGATGTGTTTGAAAAACGGGTTGCTGCTCTTGAAGGCGGTGTCGGGGCGCTTGCGCTTTCATCCGGCCAAGCAGCTGTGTTTTATTCCATCATCAATATTGCTTCAGCTGGAGATGAAATTGTTTCTTCGTCAAGCATTTATGGCGGAACGTATAATTTGTTTGCTCATACGCTGCCTAAATTCGGAATTACCGTTAAATTTGTGGATTCCACCGATCCGAAAAACTTTGAACGGGCGATTACAAGCAAAACAAAAGCTTTGTTTGCTGAAGCGATCGGGAATCCAAAATGTGACGTATTAGATATTGAAGCCGTTGCGGAAATTGCTCATCATCACTCTATTCCACTAATTGTTGATAACACCATTCCTAGCCCGTATTTACTTCGTCCAATTGATTTTGGCGCGGATATTGTTGTACATTCTGCAACAAAGTTTATCGGAGGGCATGGCAATTCGATCGGTGGAATTATTGTCGACAGCGGAAAGTTTGACTGGGAGAAGAGCGGAAAGTTCCCAGAATTCACCGAACCAGATCCAAGCTATCATGGCCTCATTTATACAGAAGCTGCCGGGGAAGCTGCCTACATTACGAAAGCACGCGTTCAACTGCTTCGAGATCTTGGTGCGGCATTGTCGCCATTCAATTCATTTTTATTTTTACAGGGGCTTGAAACTTTACATTTACGTTTAGAACGTCATAGCCAAAACGCTTTAGAGGTAGCGAAGTTCTTAGAAAAAGAGGCAGCTGTTGAATCCGTAAGCTATCCTGGTTTAGAAAGCCATCCTTCTTATGAGTTAGCGAAAAAGTATTTGCCAAAAGGGCAAGGTGCCATCGTAACCTTTGAAATAAAAGGCGGCGTTGAAGCAGGGAAAAAATTAATTAATTCTGTTCAACTATTCTCTCACTTAGCCAATATTGGCGATTCCAAATCATTAATTATTCATCCTGCTAGCACTACGCATCAGCAATTAAGCAGTGAGGAACAATTAGCTGCTGGCGTTACGCCAGGACTTATTCGTTTATCTGTTGGTACAGAAGCAATTGATGATATTCTATATGATCTAAAACAAGCAATCAAAGCTAGCCAAACTGTCACTTCGATTGTGAAGTAAACTTTTCTGTAATTAATATATGTATCTTGAGAGGGTGTCCCAAAAGTGATCCGCTTTTAGGACACCCTCTTCTGTAAAGAATACTATTTGTCTTTTAATAACATTTTCCAGTATTCTTCTATACGATTGAAGGTGTCGCTAGAGCGTTGGCTAACAAAGTCTTGCGCTTGTTGATCAATCCGTGTCGTTTTGTGAAATGCCTTTGGCAACAGTTGAAGTCATTGTTCCTTGGCTTTTAGAAGAGCAGAAATCAAGTCGTTTTTTAAATAAATTCTTACATTATTAACGCCGGCAAGTTATTATCATGACAACAATCCAATCAAGCTAAAGATTGACGCACATTTATGTAAAATCAAGCGGTATGGCGCCTAGCAGCGTCATACCGCTTACAACGTTTATGGGCTGACTAACCGTTGCAACGTGCTTTCGACTTTAAAAACGCGGTTGTTGAGAACTTGAATGCCGGATTCATGGTCATGGAGGAGAGGCAGAACTTTGTTTTCGAGCACGTTAGTGAGGTGAGTGACTTTTCCTTTCAATTCGTGGACATCAAGTGAGAGTGAGTCATACTTTGCGATGAGGACTTCCTGACCATGGCGGACAGCTTCGCTGATTGCTTTTGTTTCATTGACTTTTTCATCGAGGACAACGATGGAGTTTTCTACGTTTTTTAAGCGTTCTTTCACACTGGCCATGTCTTCTTCCAAGGAAGACAGTCGTTCTTCAACGGTAGATACCCGCTTTTCAACGGTGATCAACCGTTCTTCAACGGCAGTCACCCGCTTTTCAACGGTGATCAACCGTTCTTCAACGGCAACCATCCGCTCTTCAACAGTGGTCAGCCGTTCTTCAACGGCAACCATCCGCTCTTCAACAGTGGTCAACCGTTCTTCAACGGCAGCCGTCCGCTCTTCGACGGCAGTCAACCGCTCTTCGACACGGGTTATCCGCTTTTCCAATTTGTCGACACGATTGCTTAACGTTTGGATATCGTTGCGCGTGAGTTTTACCTCTTGGAGAATTTCTTGCAGCAGCGCCTCTACCATGCGTTCACCTCCTTTATATTCTTCATTATACATTAAACATTCCGACAAATGCCATGTCGAATGGAGCAAACTTTTTGTGGAGTAATAGTTTGAGATTGACTACGATAGTTTTTTGATTTGCGGTGAAGTCAGGAGTCTGTCTTTATACTCAGGAAAATTTGATTTCAGAAAGAATTAAAATGGAGATCGGTTTGCTGAAAGGTATGGGGAAAAGCTATCCCTTTGGTGGATGGATTACGAAGATTATCTTGTCTCCAATCTAACCGTGTTGCTGCTTGCGGAGCGGCTGGCAAAACTGCAATCGGTCTTCATCTTCAAGCTACAATAGGAGATCGAGTGATGCAAGAAGGTGGGGGATCAACAGGCAATATTGCCAAAACTTCAGGAAGATATAAGAAAAGCACCGCGAAAATAAGCGGTTAGCTAGGACAGAGTCGCAACATTGGAAAATGATAGATTTTTTTAATATTGTAGTTTATAATGATCAAAAATGGATCTGTAATGGAAGCGTTGCCATCGAGAGAAAACAAGTTTATTAATCTAGTGCAGCAATTGCGGGTGATTCTGTTCACGAGAACATCCGCCGGAAGCCCACGGCTTTAGCCGTTGGGTAGTTGACGTAGGGTTGCCATCCTTATAAACGCGGGTCAATTAGGGTGACTTGCTGACGATCCTTTTTGATGGAACGTGTTCTTGTGCACGCACATAGGGGGGATTTTTCATGAGTTCTAGACGGCTTCAGCCATGGATCGAAGCCGCAATTTTAGCTGCGCTTGCCCTTATTTTGGATTTGCTGCCTTCGATTCGACTCGGTCCATGGATTTCGATTTCGTTCGCGATGGTGCCGGTGTTTTTGGTCGCGTTTCGCTGGGGAGTGAAAGCGGGATTGTTGTCAGGATTTTTATGGGGATTATTGCAAGTAATCACAGGTGACTTTTACTACTTGCAAATGATCCAATTTATTGTCGAATATTTTATTGCCTTTGCTTGTGTTGGCTTAGCGGGGCTGTTCGTCCGGCAAATTCAAAACAGTTTCCAAAACGGTCAAAAAGGAAAAGGCATGGTGTACATTGTCATTGCCATATTTGTCGGCAGTTTCGCCCGCTATATATGGCATTATATTGCAGGAATTGTGTTTTGGGGCAGTTATGCGCCAAAAGGAATGTCCCCAGCCTATTATTCCTTAACTGTCAACGGTCCAGCTTGGCTTGGCTCATTTCTATTATGTGCGGTTGTAATATTGATTCTCGTTTCCGTATCTCCGAAGTTGCTGCAGGTAAAAAGATGAATATATTTTCATGTTTTCACGTTTCCAGATCATCAACATGGAAATATGGCCGATAACGCGATCGTATTGCTATCCATGGCGAAACCTGTCGTCGACCTCCAATCGTGCAAAAAGTCCGGGGGATCGACGACAGGTTCTTTTTTTTGATCTCTATTACAGCCAACATGGATTTGTTTTATTGACAGAATTTTATAACATGTTTTATACTGTACTTAATCATTTTTAAAAATATTGATTTATCAGCGTTTTTTGGGGTTTTTATCTTACCTATGAGGAATTGAAACTCACCCTCCTATCAAGATAATCCGTGTTTCTCCAACACGTTTTTATCTTACCTATGAGGAATTGAAACTGCTGGTTTGAACATGGGAGACGATGTGATTTATGCAAAGTTTTTATCTTACCTATGAGGAATTGAAACTCACCCTCCTATCAAGATAATCCGTGTTTCTCCAACACGTTTTTATCTTACCTATGAGGAATTGAAACTGCTGGTTTGAACATGGGAGACGATGTGATTTATGCAAAGTTTTTATCTTACCTATGAGGAATTGAAACTCGATTCGTTCATCGTCTAGGGTTTGATGCGCGCGGTTTTTATCTTACCTATGAGGAATTGAAACGAGACGATATTCACGTCTCAAAAACCAAAAGGCAACAGTTTTTATCTTACCTATGAGGAATTGAAACAAAGACTGGAAAGACTGCGAGGAATACCTTTCTACAAAAGTTTTTATCTTACCTATGAGGAATTGAAACATTTTAAGAGGAGTTTTTGCCGCCCTCCATAAGGAGTTTTTATCTTACCTATGAGGAATTGAAACAAGGATTGAAAAAAGTGGTCAACGTCCAGCTTGATCCGTTTTTATCTTACCTATGAGGAATTGAAACCGGCGCGATGTACGCGGAGCGAAAGCCGATGCCATGACGTTTTTATCTTACCTATGAGGAATTGAAACATCTTTGCGAATAAATCCTCTTTTGGGATCGGATTGCGGTTTTTATCTTACCTATGAGGAATTGAAACTTGACGGTATTTCTTTGGCGTGAACTTTTGTTTTGCGTTTTTATCTTACCTATGAGGAATTGAAACTCGGCAGGTAGAATCGACACGAAGCCCTCTTCTTCTGTTTTTATCTTACCTATGAGGAATTGAAACAAATTTTTTGCGATTTTTTCAAAAAATAAAAAGACACGTTTTTATCTTACCTATGAGGAATTGAAACTACACAACAAATCCTTTTCATATTAGAAATGCTATCATGTTTTTATCTTACCTATGAGGAATTGAAACTCAGAATCTCCACCAATTCCATTATCACCGGAACCTCCGTTTTTATCTTACCTATGAGGAATTGAAACTGGAGAGATTCGAAGCTAAGCGCCAGCGTCTGTCTAAAGTTTTTATCTTACCTATGAGGAATTGAAACAACACTTTGCAAAAGATTTAGCGCCGGGACAATATGTTTTCATCTTACCTATGAGGGATTGAAACGCCGATGATCGACATCGATGTCATTGGCGAAAAATATGTTTTTATCTTACCTATGAGGGATTGAACCCATCGGGACACGAACGCGATATTACCATCAATGTGAATTTTTATTCTACCTATGGTCGAAACATGTTAATCAGGAAACGCATTCTGCTTGTCCAATTTTGCATGTATCTTTTATAATGTTTAATATGGATTATCGGAACATATCTTACTTATTAAAGAATTGAAACATTAATAATGTGATTATTATCTTACCTATTGAGGATTAAGTAAAAAAATTAAAAATTTTTTGTTTTTTATTGAATTAAATTAATTAATAATGTTATTATAAAATTGGCATTTTTGGAAAGGGAGGTGCGAAAATGTTTAGAAATCATCACAACGATGACAAAAGGGGAATGGTATGGTGAAGAAATATTGCGTAACAAGAAGCGTTAGCTTTTTAGAAGATAATGTGATGACAAAAGTTGTATTTTTGAACAAAGTGTTAATTATGTGTAAAATATTGAAATATCAGTTAATTTTGATAAAATGAATTTAAATATGTGGCGAATATTAGAGCAAGAACTAAATCGATGATTTTGCGGTTCTTTTCATCTATTTACCCAAAAGTGAAATTGAATCTGTGGATGTGGAGTTTTTACGATTGCAGCAAAGTTGGACAACTTATGCTTTTTCCTTTTGTAAAGGAGGTGCAAGCGGTGATTAAAACAATCTACACTCTTGGCAATAAATATTTAACAGAGGAAAACCCATCTGTGATTCAAGCGATCACCTTGCCGATCGCAAGGTCAGATGATGCAGTTAAATATGTGATTATTATTGATTTTTCTATTGCAGAGAAAAGAGTAAGGCTAACACCGAAAGAAATAGGTGAGTCAACATCTTTGGAGTTGTTATGGATTGGTACGGCGGATGGAGCCGCGAGTCCACAATGGTATGGAACGGTGAGCAATGTCGAATATTTGCTTAGTCAAACAATTCCAAATCTCCTAGAACGCTGGGATCAGGAAGATTCCTACTATTCCCTCCTTAAGGAAGCACGCGATGTTTTTTTTCTGGATCTAGGTGCGGCAAAAAAATCGGATGAACGATACCGTTATGTTTTCAATCCGTCATATGTCGACGGTGAGCTGACAGAAACAGATGCGAAAAAAGCTGTTAAGGAAGTAGCAAAACAATTTCAAGCTTTTATTGAAAAAGAAGCGAATGTCAATATAAAAGATGTCCTTTTGTATTCCCTCGCCATTGATGGAAAACTTGTCGTGGCTCAGCCGGAGTATGAACGGTTAGTCATTGCTGAAAAGCTAAGCGTGTTTGAGGATGCGAAAATGGGAGTATGCGCTCTTACAAACAAACGCGATTTAGTTACTGGAGAAACAACAAAATTGAAGTTCAATTATTATATTAACGACAAAATCAGCTTTGCGAGCGACCTCGAGAAAAAATCGTTTGTCAAAAACTTATCCATCAGCAAAGAAGCCTATCAAGCCATTATGGCCGGAGAAGCATACGTTCTCCGCAACTTCAATACTCGTTTTAGCGGCCTTCCTTGTTATATCATCCCAGACTTTCTATACGACGTGCCGTTTGAAAATGTTCCGCTTCACGATATTAGCGAGCGCATCCACCAGTTTGTCCGCACTGTCAAAACGGTTGAAACAGCGGAAGATTTGCATCGGGAAATTGAAGATTACAAAGAATTCGATAATCAAATGGACAACCATATTTCGTTGCATTTTCTTTTTTACACAAAAGCGCAGTCTGCTTTAAAGGTGAATAAGTTGTTATCCGATGTTCCACTTACTCATTTGCGTAGACTAAGTTTAGAAATGAGGAAAGCAGGGGAAATCGGACAACGATTTTTTGGCAACGAAACATTCAATCTCGGCTTGGAACCGATCTACTACTTAATTCCGATGCGCGTTCAGCGCGGGGAAAACTTTGAAAAACGCAAAATTTTGCAAGTATACGAGTCGCTTTTGACAAATAAACCGCTTTCATATCAATGGCTAATCACGCAGTTTGTACAGCTTGCCAAAGTGCATATGTATGCTCACTATAGCCTTTATCAATATCGTAGCGCCAAGAAAGAATACAATGATTTTCAAAATGATTTTCAATTAGTGAATGCGATGGTGCAAGCGCAACTATTCTTAAAACTGTTGCAAAACCTTAACTTAATCAGGGAGGAAAGGGAGATGGCAAAGGTTACGTATGATTTGCTTGATGCCGATATGGTCGAGTATATGGAGACAATGAATTATAATGTCGCGCAAAGTTCTTTATTTTTGCTTGGCTATTTAATTGCGAAAATTGGCGCTGAACAAGTTCGGCGAACAAAAGAACGTGCAGAAGCGCTTGGACAAGCCCGGAGCGGCAAAACGGCAAACAAGCCGATTTTATCAAAGATTAATTATCATGGCATGAATAGGCAAAAGTTGGTGTTGCTTTCAAACGAAGTATTTGACAAGCTGAGACAACTAAAAATCGCTTCTTTGCAAAATGAAGCTGTTTATGCGGAACATAAACGTCTCTTTGATTCGGCGTTGCAGGAAAAATGGAATTTATCCGATCGTGAAAGCGTTTTTTATTTGTTGTCAGGCTATGCATATGGCACAAAACGGATTTTAAACGGCAGCAAAAAGGATAATCCTGATTTTGACAATGAAGAATAAACCATGACGAATGGAAAGGAAGAAGAGATTCCCCAAAATTTGTGCTTAAGGAGTATCATGAAAAATTATAATAAGGGGAACTCTTCCTTCTAAATAAACTGTAAAATTTTTAAAAAAACATTATATGGGGGGAATGAAAATGAATAATAGCGATATTTTATTTCTTTACGATGCGAAGTTGACAAATCCAAACGGCGATATTGACGAAGAAAACCGCCCGCGCATGGATTATGAACGCTCGTTAAACTTAGTGAGCGATGTTCGTTTAAAACGATACATTCGTGATTATTTGGAACAGCTCGGAAATGAAATTTTTGTAGGTAAAGTTGACGGAGAAACAGTGAATGCGACAGAACGCATTAAGCGTTTATTTGAGAAAAAATATAATGGAAAAGTGAATCTTAATAAATTATCCAAAGAGGAACAAAACTGGATGCTCGATCAGTTTATCGATGTTCGCATGTTCGGTGCGACGATGCCGATTAAATCGGAAGATAAAGGAAGCTCCATGACGTTTACCGGTCCGATTCAGTTTAACTGGGGGTATTCGTTAAATAAAGTAACGCTTGTTGAATCGGCAAGCATTACATCGCATTTCGGTTCCGATGATAAAAATGAGGGAGGCAACATCGGTAAAGACTATCGCGTATATTATTCATTTTTAGCGTTTCATGGCGTTATAAGCGGTCACCGTGCGGCACATACGAGATTGACGGAAGAAGATGTTCGCTTGTTTGATCAGGCGGTTGTTAAAGCGATTCCATTGAGCGCAACCCGCAGCAAAGTCGGGCAGTATCCGCGTTTGTATATGCGTGTCGAATATCACTCTCCTGAATTCATTGCCGGCGATTTGCGAGATTTAGTTCGTTTAGAAGAAACAGAAGGACTGCGCAGCATTTCCGAAGTAAGTTTGCATGTTGATGCACTTGTAAATAAATTGCTGGAAGTAAACGGTGAAATTGCCCGCATCCATTACTGGCAAGATTCTAATTTAGTGCTGAATTATGAAGGACAAAAAGGTTTATTGGCAGATCTTCTTCCATCCGAGCTGGCGGATAAACTCGTTCCTGTATTGTAAAAAGGGTGACGTTTATGAAGATGCTTATTTTTGACCTTATTGGGAAGATGGGGCATTTCCGGAAAATCGATACGAACTCCTCTTCCTTATCATATGCTTTTCCCCCGAGAACGACGATTGTTGGAATGATCGCTGGCATTTTAGGAATGGAGCGCGACAGTTATTATGAAGTATTTTCACCGGACCAATGCCAAATTGCGATATCTGTGCGCACGCCGATTCGCAAAGTGATGCAAACGGTTAACTATATGCTTGTAAAATCAAAAGCCCATTTAAACAATAGCGGAGGACATACGCAAATTCCGCTTGAATTTGTGTTTCCCGGAGGAGAAGAAGCCAATTTGCGGTATCGCATTTATTTTTCCCACTCCGACCGCTCTGTTTATGAAAATGTGAAACAGCGAATTCAATCGAATCGATACGTTTATCCGCCGTATTTAGGGCTTTCTGAATTGCTCGGGCAGTTGCAATGGGTCGCCGAAGCAGAGGGAATGTTAAAAGAAAGTAATGATTTGGTGTCGATTCATTCTGTTGTGCGAATCTCTGATTTGCGCGAGCGATCTATTCAATTTACGAGCGATACTCGCTTTTTAAAGGAATTCATGACACGCCAGTTTACGATTGAGCGAATGATTCAAGAAACAGACTATTACTTGTTTGAGCAATCGCGGCAATTAATCGCTGTTCCGGCTGTACCATATATAGCCGTTGCTTATGGTGAAGCAAAAGAAAACATTTTATGGATGTAGGCAGCGGCGGTTTTACCGCTGCTTTTTTTAGGGGGTGAAGCAGTATGTATTTGTCTCATAATAATCCAGACAAGAAATTAACAGTGCATTTAAAGGAAGTGTATGAATATTCGCGAGATATGCTTCAGCATGTGCCACTGTCTGACGAAAACCGGGATATGCTCGAGTATATTAGTAAAATCATTGCGGTGGCGCACGATTTCGGCAAATATTTATCATACTTTCAGGATTATTTACGGACTGGAGAGACAAATGGCGACTTGCATCATCACTCTTTTATTTCCGCCGTATTTGCAGCCCATCTTTTGCGCCATCCAGCGAACTTAAATGCGTCGTGGTCTGAATTTGCCCCGTTATTAGGCTATTTCGTCGTTATGCATCATCATGGGAATTTGCGCGATATTTCTTTGGATGTAACAAAATCGAGCCATATTGCGGAAAATACCGTACAAGATTCACTATATTACCGAGTCAAAACTTTAAAGCATCAAATAACAGATATAAAGCAACATGCTTCTTCGATTATTAGCGATTTATCTTCTTTATGGAACGAGCTTTCTATCCCGTTGTCACTTTCTGATGAACTTTATCACTTTCTTCAAGACTATGAAAAAGCATTTGATGAGGTGTATCGCCAATATTACTTGATTAGTAAACGAAGAAAACCGGAATTGACGAGGGAGCTTTACTATTATGCGTTGTTGTTATATTCCGTGCTTATTGATGCCGACAAATTATCGGCGGCAAACATCGAACGAAAACCGCGCATTCACATTCCAGCACATCTTGTCGACCAGTACCGCGAAGCGAATTTTGATGTGAAAGCGACAGAAGGGACGAACGGATGGCGCAATCGGATGTACAACGTAGTAATGGAACGAATAGAGGAACTTTTTAAAACAAAACCAGAACAGCGGTTGTTCACACTAACGGCGCCGACTGGAGCGGGAAAAACGCTGCTGTCTCTTTCTGTTGCATTAAAATGGCGCGCACAAGCGGAAAGGAAGTATGGCTATTCGCCAAAAATTATTTACGCTTTGCCGTTTACAAGTGTCATCGATCAAAACGAAAAAGTGATCCGTGATTTGTTAAGCCAGTTGGATGATTTTCACGCAAATGAACAACGGTATTTAGTGAAACACCATCATTTATCTGCTTTTCAGTACAGGACGGAAAACGAAGAATTGCCTTTGCGGCAAGCGCTGTTGCTGACGGAGAGCTGGGAGGCCGAGCTCATTGTCACGACGTTTGTGCAATTGTTTCATACGTTGATTGGCTATGAAAACCGCGCGTTAAAAAAATTTCATCAAATTGCCGGAAGCATTATCATTCTCGACGAAATTCAAAACGTGCCGATGGAGTATTGGCCATTGTTGCGTTCGGTCTTGTACAAAATGGCAAAATTATTTTCCTGCAAAATTTTGCTGTTAACGGCGACGCAACCGCTTATTTTTCCGGAAGGGGAAACGGTGGAACTTTTAGAGTCAGAATTGGTGAAGCCAATGGACTTTTTTAAAGAAATGGAACGAGTCGAACTTCATTGGCTAGGAGGGGATAAAGGCGCATACAGCCCCGCAGAATGGATTGAACTGTTTCAAAACCATTTTGAAGATGGAAGAACTTATTTGGCAATTTTCAACACGATTAAAACATCGATTGAAATTTATGAAGGAATCAAAGAATGGCTAAAAGAACGCGGATATGCTGTCATCTACCTTTCAACGAACATTGTGCCTTGTGAGCGGAAACGCCGCATTGAACGAATCAGACAGCAGCTTTTAAAAGAGAAGAAGAAAGTCGTTGTTATTTCAACACAAGTTGTCGAAGCAGGAGTCGATGTTGATTTTGATGTGGTGTATCGTGACCTAGGACCAATTGATTCCATTGTCCAAGCAGCGGGGCGCTGCAATCGCAACGGAAAATTACATGAACTCGGTAAGGTGTATATAACACCAATTGAAAGAGATGGAAAGTTAGAGTCACAGTATGTATATGGGACTGTTCATACAAAGATAGCGAAAGAAGTACTGCCGAAAACAGCGGTGTCCGAGCATCAGTTTTTTGAAATCATCACTCAATATTTTACGAGTGTACAGAGTAATAAAGCATTTACGGCCTCCGATGGAATTATAAAAGCAATGGAGGAGTTAAAATTTGATGCAAAAGATAAGCAGAGAAGCAAAAACGACCCGAAATATATATCCGAATTTCGGCTGATTGAAGACGCGCATCAGGCGGTGGATGTATTTGTCGAAGTAGATGATCACGCGATGGACATTTGGCAGCAATATATTGAGAAAGTGGTCGAAGAAAAAGATTTCGAAACTCGGTTCGAGAACTATTTGCGCTTGAAAAAAGACCTGCGCCAATATGTCATTTCCGCCCCGATCAAACTTGTAAAGAATTTGGGCAGGGATTTATACGAAAAAACGCGAATGATTCATTTATCCAACGATATATTAAACCAATATTACAACAGCGAATATGGACTTATTCGCACAAGCGAGATGGTGGATGCATGGATTATGTAATGGATGTCAATGGAACGCATATTTGGTACTACTTCATCTGCAAGCGTGAGGTTTGGCTGATTGCCCATCAAATTGCCGCCGACCAAGAGGATGACAATCTCGAAATAGGACGTTTTATTTCGGAAACAAGCTATCAGCGCCAGAAAAAAGAGATGCTTATCGGCAATATTAAAGTGGACCGGATTCGTCGCGAAGGGGATACGCTTGTTGTCGGCGAAGTGAAGAAATCGTCAACATACGAAAAAAGCGCTTATTATCAATTGTTGTACTATCTTGATACATTGCGGAAAATGGGAATTGAGGCCAAAGGGGAACTTTTGTTTCCAAAGGAAAAGAAAGTAACGAAAGTGGAATGGACAGAAGAAGGAAAACGGGTATTGGAAGAGGCGATTGCTGACATCCGCCGCATTGCCCGTATGCCTGTCCCGCCAGAGCCGAAAAAAAACGGGTTTTGCCGAAGCTGCGCCTATCGTGAATATTGCTTTGCGGAGGAATAACCATGAAAAAAACGCTCTATATTTTTCAAAGCGGTGAGCTGGTCCGCCAAGACAACAGCATTTGTTTTGAGACAGCAGAACGAAAAAGGGTACTGCCTGTTGAAGATGTCAATGATATTTACATTTTCGGCGAAGTAAATGTCACGAAGAAGTTTTTGGAACTTATGGCGCAAAAACATATTTGTATTCACTATTTCAATCATTATGGCTATTATACGGGTACGTTTTATCCGCGCGAGCATTTAAACGCAGGGCACGTCATTTTAAAACAGGCAGAAGCGTATTTAGATCCGAAAAAACGCCTTGCTTTAGCAAGGAAGTTCGTCGAAGGTGCGATCGGGCAAATGATACAAGTGCTGAAATATTATCAAAATCGTGTAAAGACCAATAACGATAAGTTTAAGGAAATGATTTTGGATTTCCAATCAAGCCGAGCGAAACTGGACCAATGGACAAGCGTCGAGGAAATGATGTCGACAGAAGGACATGTACGCGAGAAATATTACAGCATGTTTGATGACATTTTAAACCATAACCCAGACTTTTTATTTGAGAAGCGTTCGAAGCGGCCACCGCTCAATCGTCTAAATGCGATGATTAGTTTTGGGAACCAGATTTGCTATACGATGGTTTTAAGCGAAATTTACAAAACATATTTAGACCCGCGCATCGGATTTTTGCATGCGACGAATTTTCGGCGTTTTTCGTTGAACTTGGATGTTGCGGAAATATTTAAGCCAATTATGGTCGATCGTCTCATTTTTACTCTTGTAAATAAAAAGATGATTACGAAAAAAGATTTTGACAAACATATGGAAGGGATTTTGCTATCAGAAGAGGGGCGGAAAAAATTTATCGGGGAATTGGACAAGCGCATGAAAACAACAGTAAACCACCGGCATCTTGGCAAGTCCGTTTCCTACCGCCGTCTCATACGCCTTGAACTTTATAAAATTCAAAAACATCTTCTCGGCGAAAAAGAATATGAGCCATATCGCTCGTTATGGTAGGTGGTCGCTATGTTTGTGATCCTAGTCTATGATTTTGAGAAAAAGCGTGTCGCGAAAGCGTTAAAGATCGCCAGAAAATATTTATACTGGGTGCAAAACTCGGTGTTTGAAGGGGAAATTTCTGAAGCAAACTATGTTAAATTGAAAATGGAACTGGCCAGTATTATGGATCCGGATGTGGATTCTGTTGTTTTCTATACTTTCCGCACGCAAAAATATTCAAAGCGAGAAGAAATGGGACTGCGCAAAGGCGGGGAAGATAACATTTTGTAGGTAGGCATAAAAGAATCAATCGTCAGATGCGCGATTTTGTGATCACATATTTGGTTGGGATATTAATCTTGTGGTGAGTATTGAAAAAGTAAATTTTCGATATGTTTAGGTATTATAAGAATAGAACTGGAAATCACCTAATACACGGATGGGCGGTTTCAGAGTCAACATCGTGAAGGGTGTAGTTAATTTTAAATGTTGATCGCGAGGGAAATGCCGCAACAACCTGCCATCTGTTAACTTCTCATAAGTTCATTTTAAATTATCGTCGAACGTCCCAAAGATCGAGCCAAAAGCAATGACTTCTTATAAGTTCATTTTAAATAGAAACAAAGTTAGGAGAGCACAATATATGAGGATGACCATTCAGTTCAGACCGAAAAACGGTACACTTCTTCTGCCGATCAATTATGAAGAAGTATTGCAAGGATTTTTATACCGCTCGATTCAAGATTTTGAACTGGCGCGTTTTTTGCATGATGTTGGATATACGAAAGAAAAGCGGCGGTTTAAGATGTTTACCTTTAGCCGTTTGTATGGAACATACCGTATCTATCGTTACGAGAAAAAAATTGAATTTTTTGATCAAGTAACATGGTACATTTCTTCTGTATTAGATTCGCTGATTGTTAATTTAGCGCAAAATTATTTATTACAAGAACAATTTATGTTAAATGGACAGCCGATTCATATTGAAGAAACTGCTGTGAAACGATTAGAAATTCCTGAAAAACGTTCTTATCAAATTCGAATGCTATCTCCGCTTACGGTTTACAGCACTTACGAAAATCAATATGGAGAAAAGCGGACGCATTTCTTTTCGCCATTTGACGTTGTATTTTCTAATTTGATAGAAAAAAATTTTTATAACAAATTTCAAGCATATTTTCAGCAAGCACCGACAAAGAAGGTGGCAATAAGACCAATCAACGTAACGAAAAGGGATAAGGTGATTACCGTGTTCAAAGGATTCCGCATTAACGCATGGAATGGTATATATGAAATTCAAGCACCACTCCCTTACGTGAAATTTATGTATGACGTCGGTATCGGTTCGAAAAATTCCCAAGGTTTCGGCATGTTCGAATTCATTGAATAGCGGCATATACTTTTGTCGTCGATCCCTAATAGCGCACAAACCCCAGGGGATCGACGACATGTTTATTTTCCCGTTTTCTCCTACAGCCATCAGCACTTTTTTGATATTGACGCAATTTTCAAACTGGCGTATACTTTATATATCCATTATTCTCCAACCTTGATATATTAGCGTTTGTTGGGGTTTTTATCTTACCTATGAGGAATTGAAACTAAGGATT
>NZ_FOJS01000010.1:52856-79323 GCF_900111865.1 Parageobacillus thermantarcticus
CGCTACGGTTTTTATCTTACCTATGAGGAATTAAAACATTCTAGCGTGATATGCATGATAGCTGTTCGGTTTTATCGCACCGATGAGCGATTGCGATAGTGTTTGGTAGGCCTTCTTTCAGACTGGCCTATATGCACATTCTCGTTTCTCTCTAGCGTGATGCTAGTGGAGAAACGAGTTTTTTATTGCACTTTTATTGTGTGCATGTTCTAATAGTGATTGATAGGAATAGGAAGAGATTGGTCTCTTTGGTAGAGGATATATAGAAATTTGATTTTCGAGTAAGGAGTGGGGTCGATGGAGAAAGAGGCGATCATCCGCTTTGAGCGGGTGACGAAGGAATATGATGGGTTAGTCGTGCTCGATGACGTTAGTTTCGAGATTGAGCGCGGGAAGTTTTACACGCTGCTTGGGCCGTCGGGATGCGGGAAGACGACGATTCTGCGTTTGATCGCGGGGTTTACGGAGCCGACGAAAGGAACGATTTATTTTCACGGGAAGCCGGTGAATCACGTTCCCGCCAATAAGCGGCAAGTGAATACGGTGTTTCAAGATTACGCCTTATTTCCGCATTTGAACGTGTTTGAAAACGTGGCGTTTGGATTGCGGGTTAAAAAGAAAAAGCGTTTGGAAATTGAAGAAAAAGTAAAACAGGCGCTTCGGTTTGTGAATTTAGAAGGATACGAGAATCGCAGCATTCAAGAAATGTCTGGGGGCCAGCGGCAGCGGGTGGCGATTGCGCGTGCGATTGTCAACGAACCAGAAGTGCTTCTGCTCGATGAACCGCTGTCGGCGCTTGATTTAAAATTACGCACCGAAATGCAATATGAGCTCCGCGAATTACAGCGCCGGTTAGGGATTACGTTTATTTTTGTCACACATGACCAAGAAGAGGCGTTGGCGATGTCGGACCAAATTTTCGTGCTGAATAAAGGGAAAATCCAGCAAAGCGGCACGCCAAAAGAGATTTACGATGAACCGGTTAATCGGTTTGTCGCTGATTTTATTGGTGAATCGAACATTTTGCGAGGTACGATGATTGAAGATTACCTGGTCGAATTCGCTGGGAAGCGGTTTACGTGCGTGGACAAAGGCTTTCGTCCGAACGAGCCGGTCGATGTTGTCATCCGTCCGGAAGATTTGGAAATTACGACGAGAGATCAAGGAAAGCTCCAAGTGCGCGTTGATTCGCAGCTGTTCCGCGGCGTACATTACGAGCTGTGCTGCTATGACGAAGATGGAAATGAATGGCTCGTCCATTCGACGAAAAAGGCGGAAGTAGGGGAAGAAATCGGGCTTTATTTTGATCCAGAGGACATTCATGTCATGCGCATCAGCGAGGATGATGGTGAGGGATCCGATGAAAAATAGCGTACGTAACGTTTACTTATTTCCGTATGTTATATGGATTGGGTTATTTGTCGTCGCGCCGATTTTATTAATTTTATATTATTCGTTCTTTGACATTGACGGGAATTGGACGTTGGCCAATTATAAAACATTCTTTACGCCGATTTATTTAAAGATGGCGGCTAGTTCTGTTTGGTATGCGTTTTTAATTACGTTTTTTTCATTGCTTGTCGCGTATCCAACCGCATATTGGTTGACGAAAACGAAGCATAAACAACTTTGGCTTTTGCTTATGATTTTGCCGACGTGGGTGAATTTGCTTTTAAAAGTGTACGCGTTTCTCGGCATTTTTGGCACATACGGATTGGCAAACGCGATTTTAGAAACGATCGGAATCGGCACGAAACAAATTTTGTTTACCGATTTTAGTTTTGTGTTCGTGTCGGTATACATTTTTATCCCGTTTATGATCTTGCCGATTTTTAACTCGCTTGAGGAACTGAATCCGTCGCTGATTGACGCGGCGCGCGATCTTGGCGCTTCGGCTTGGACGACGTTTCGTCGCGTCGTTTTTCCGCTTACGCTAGATGGGGTGAAAGCGGGATGTCAAGCGGTGTTTATTCCGTCGTTATCGCTGTTTATGATTACGCGTTTAATCGCAGGGAACCGCGTCATTACGCTCGGTACGGCGATTGAACAACATTTTCTCGTCACGCAAAACTGGGGCATGGGTTCGACGATTGCGGTGTTTTTAATTATCGCGATGGCTATTGTGGTGATCGCGACAGGAAATCGGAAGTGAGGGTGAGGCGATGCGAGGCAATAAAAAGTGGGCGAACGCGTATTTAGTGTTCGTGTTTCTCATTTTGTACACCCCGATTATTTATTTAATTTACTATTCGTTTAATAGCGGCGGAACGATGCATGATTTCGAAGGGTTTACGCTGGAATGGTATAAAGAGGTGATCGGTGATACCCGTTTATGGATTATCGTGTTAAATACACTGACGATTGCCCTTTTGGCTGCGGCGATTTCCACTATTCTCGGCGTGATGGGAGCGCTTGCGATTTATTATGTGAAAAAGCGGCAAATGAAACAGCTGCTTTTAACGTTGAATAACGTCTTGATCGTCAGCCCCGATGTCATTATCGGCGCCTCATTTCTCATTTTGTTTACGATTATCGGCATTCAGCTCGGTTTTACGTCGGTGCTGCTGTCGCATATCGCGTTTAGCGTTCCGATCGTCGTGTTGATGGTGCTTCCAAAATTGCAGGAAATGAGTCCGACACTGATTGATGCGGCTCGCGATTTAGGGGCGAATCAATGGGATGTGCTGACGAAAGTAATATTGCCGTTTATTACTCCTGGTATTTTCGCTGGTTTTTTCATGGCATTGACGTATTCGCTTGATGATTTCGCGGTGACGTTTTTTGTGACAGGCAACGGTTTTTCGACGTTATCGGTCGAAATTTATTCGCGGGCGCGTCAAGGAATATCCCTATCGATTAACGCATTATCGACATTGTTGTTTTTGTTTACGGTTGTGCTGGTGATTGGCTACTACTTTATTAGCCAGAAAAGCAGTACCTTATACGGAATGAGAGGACGACGAAAATGAGAAAGCTTATATCATTTTTTGCGGCCGTTTTTTTCGCCTCGTTTGTACTGCTTTACGTATCTGTCCAGCTGAATAAAACGGAAGGATATGCTGGAGAAAATACATTGACGGTGTATAACTGGGGCGATTACATCGATCCTGCGCTTATTAAAAAGTTCGAAAAGCAGACGGGCATAAAAGTCATCTACCAAACGTTTGATTCCAATGAAGCGATGATGGCGAAAATCGCCCAAGGCGGCACGACGTTTGACGTTGCTGTTCCGTCCGAATATGCAGTGAGCAAAATGAAGGAAGATGGATTGCTTATTCCGCTCGACCATTCAAAATTGCCAAATTTAAAATATATTAATCCACGCTTTTTGAATTTATCGTTTGACCCGGGCAACAAGTATTCCGTCCCATATTTTTGGGGAACGGTCGGCATTGTCTATAATCGGGAAATGCTTGGCGGCAAAAAAATAACGAGCTGGAACGATTTATGGGATAAAGATTTGCGCAATCAAATTTTGTTGGTTGACGGCGCGCGCGAAGTGATTGGCATGGGGCTCAACAGTTTGCATTATTCGTTAAATGACACGAATAAGAAACACTTACAAGAAGCGAAAGAAAAGCTGGATCGCCTTACACCGAACGTAAAGGCGATTGTCGGTGATGAGATTAAAATGCTTTTGGCAAATGAAGAAGCGGCGATCGGTGTCGTTTGGTCAGGAGACGCAGCGGAGATTATTGCGGAAAATGACAATCTCGATTACGTTGTGCCGAAAGAAGGATCAAACTTATGGTTCGATAATATGGTCATTCCAAAAACGGCGAAAAATATTGAAGGAGCGCATCGATTTATTAACTTTATGCTTGATCCGAAAAACGCCGCGCAAAACGCGGAGTATGTCGGCTATTCGACGCCGAATGAGAAAGCGCTGGACTATTTGCCGAAAGAAATCACCGAGGATAAACGGTTTTATCCAGATTTTGAATCGATTGGCAACTTGGAAGTGTATGAGAATTTAGGAAAACGGATGCTTGCTTACTATAATGAACTGTTTTTGCAGTTTAAAATGCATCGGAAATAAGGGGAAAAGGGAGACGGAGAGAATTGAAGCGGTTTAAAAAGGTGTGGCTTGCGTTTTTGTCTGTTGTTTTGTTTCTGTCGGGAAAACTGAAGTGGATGCTGGCAATTTTTAAGTTTTTAAAATTCAGTTCTCTCATTTCTTTATTTATTTCGATCGGCGCGTATGCCGTTGTATACGGATGGAAGTTTGCGGTTGCGCTCGTGTATTTGATTTATGTGCACGAAATGGGCCATTTGTTTGCGGCGAAAAGGTTGGGAATTCCAACATCGAAGGCGATTTTTATTCCGTTTGTCGGAGCGCTTGTTGCGATGAAGGAAGAACCGAAATCGGCGAAAGATGAGGCGTATTTAGCGTACGCAGGTCCGTTGTGGGGGACGTTAGGGTTTCTTCCGGCTTTACCATTGTATTGGCTGACGGGAGAGCCATTTTGGGCAGTAGTCATTGTGCTTGGAGCGCTCGTTAATTTGTTTAACCTCATGCCCTTGCACCCGCTTGATGGCGGGAGAATTGTTGGGGTGATTTCGCCAAAACTATGGTTTCTTGGCCTTATAGGAATGACCGTTTATTTTCTTTGGAAACCGGGACCGATCGCCCCGCTCATTATTTTGTTAGGCGCCGTGAAATGCTGGGAGCTTTTGCGCCGGGAGTTTCGCTGGAAAAAGGCGCAAATTCATAAAGAAATCAATGAATCAGTATTGCAGGCGCTCGAACGGTACATGCTTTTATCAGAAGAGGAACGGCAAGAAATGTATTGGCATTGGGAAGATGAGATCGAACGGACGGAGATGGAGTTATCGCGAAGAAAAACATGGTACATCCCCATTTTCCAAGATGAGCAGAAGCTGCAAAACTATCGTTTGGAGCGGTATGTGGAAAAGTATAATCAGTTATTAGAGGCAACTCGATGGGGCGTATTGCAGGAACAAACCGTTTCAGACTTTATCCGTTCGCTCCAAAAAGAAATAGAAGAAAACGAACAAGAAATACAGAAGCAAACAGTGTATTATCGTGCGGATGCGAAAACAAAATGGACATGGCTATGTTTATACCTTGCGCTTGCGGTCGTTCTTGCCGTGTTCACAGCGTACGGGCAACAGATTATGGATGAGAATCAGTCGTTTATTTCATAATGAAATCAAGGGCGGCCCTTCAACAGGAACGTTTAGTTCTTTTTGGGCCACCCTTATTTTGTTTTCTTTTCTTCACAGTGGTGGGCATATGGAAAATATCTATAGTATTCCATATATAGCTGCCCATTTTGGGAATTTTCCTGAATTTTGGGAAAAAGAACAAGAGAAGTGAAAACGAACAGCTTGCTTTTGCTTTATTGTTTGCCAAAAACGATCATGTTATAAAGAAAAAAGAAAGCGCTACCAAAAATAAGATCGAACGAAAACCTAAGAAAGGGAGTGAGTGGACATGATGCAAAAAATTCAGCGGTTTGGCGCAGCGATGTTTGTGCCAGTATTGCTTTTTCCGTTCGCTGGCATAGTTGTCGGCTTGACGATCTTATTTAAAAACCCCGATATCATGGGATCCATGGCTGATCCAAACGGAATGTGGTACAAGTTTTGGACGGTAGTAGAAGAAGGAGGATGGACGGTCTTCCGGCAAATGCCGCTATTGTTTGTTATAGGGATTCCGATCGGGTTGGCAAAAAAGGCTCATGCGAGAGCTTGCATGGAAGCGATCGTTACTTATTTAACATTCAATTATTTTATTAACGCGATATTGACACTTTGGGGAGATAAATTTGGTGTAGATTTCAGCCAGGAAGTTGGCGGAGTTAGCGGTTTGACAATGATAGCGGGAATCAAAACGTTAGATACGAGCATTATTGGAGCGATTGTTATCTCTTCCATTGTCGTAGTGCTTCATAACCGTTATTTCGATACGAAACTTCCTGATTTTCTCGGCATTTTTCAAGGTTCATCATTTGTGGTGATTATCGCATTCCTTGTGATGCTCCCAGTTGCTCTAATAACAGCATATGTTTGGCCGATCGTACAACATGGCATCGCATCTTTACAAGGATTTTTGGCAAGTTCAGGAGTATTTGGGGTTTGGTTGTATACATTTTTAGAGCGCATCCTCATTCCAACAGGATTGCATCACTTCATCTACGGCCCGTTTGTCTTTGGTCCTGCGGTTGTTGAAGGGGGAATCGCGAAGTATTGGATGGAGCATTTATCAGAATACGCGACATCTGCCCATTCTTTAAAAGAAATGTTTCCAGAAGGCGGGTTTGCATTGCATGGGATGTCTAAAATCTTTGGTATTCCAGGCATCGCATTAGCGATGTATGTAACTGCAAAACCAGAAAAAAGAAAGCAAGTTTCAGGATTATTAATTTCTGCCGCTTTAACGGCTGTTATTGCCGGAATTACAGAACCGATTGAGTTTACTTTCCTGTTTGTGGCACCTTGGTTATTTGCTGTTCATGCTGTTTTGGCAGCAACGATGGCAGCAGTAATGTATGCGTTTGGTGTTGTAGGAAATATGGGCGGGGGTCTGCTAGAAATCGCTACGGCAAACTGGATTCCATTATTTAAATATCACAGCATGACTTATCTCATCCAATGGATAATCGGTTTCGCGTTTATGATTATTTACTTCTTTGTTTTCCGATATTTGATTCTTAAATTTAATGTGGCGACGCCGGGACGCGAAGCGGATGATTCAGCAGAGACGAAATTATATACGAAAGCAGATTATAAAGCAAAAAAACAAGCTGGTCAAAATGCCAGTGGCAACAGCTATACGGTTCAAGCATTGCAATTTTTAGACGCGCTCGGTGGCCCTGAAAATATCGTGTCGGTTACCAATTGCGCCACACGCCTTCGCGTTAGCGTCAATGATGAATCAAAAGTCGCGCCAGATAGCGCGTTCAAATCTGCAGGAGCCCATGGTGTCGTTCGTAATGGCAAGGCGATCCAAGTGATCGTTGGTTTATCCGTCCCGCAAGTGCGGGAGCAGTTCGAGAAAGCTTTAGAAGAAAAGGGATTCAAGACAGGATCGTGACGATCATGATGAATAAGAAGTTGGGAAAATTCTTATTTAATGTGAAAAAGAACGAAACGTGTGATTAGGCACAGAATGGCTGGAATCCATTGTTCCCATATTTTCGGTTTGCTATAACAGTAGTGAAAGCGCTAACGATAAAAAGGAGGAAGAAAAATGAAAAAGTTTTCCATTTTGATTGCAGGCGGGGGAAGCACGTTTACTCCGGGAATTGTGTTAATGTTATTGGATAATTTAGACAAATTTCCGATTCGCAAGTTAAAGTTGTACGATATTGATAAAGAACGGCAAGGTATCATCGCCGGGGCATGTGAAGTGATTTTAAGAGAAAAAGCTCCAGAAATTGAGTTTCTCGCTACTACCGATCCGGAAGAGGCGTTTACCGATGTTGACTTTGTCATGGCCCACATTCGGGTGGGAAAATACGCGATGCGCGAATTGGATGAAAAAATTCCGTTGAAATATGGCGTGGTAGGCCAAGAAACGTGCGGGCCAGGTGGAATTGCATATGGCATGCGTTCAATCGGAGGAGTATTAGAATTAATTGATTATATGGAAAAATACTCTCCTAATGCATGGATGCTCAATTATTCCAACCCGGCAGCGATTGTAGCTGAAGCGACGCGCCGTCTCCGTCCTCATTCGAAAGTACTTAACATTTGTGATATGCCTGTCGCAATCGAAGAACGCATGGCGCGGATTTTAGGGTTAAAATCCCGCAAAGAAATGACGGTGAGATATTATGGGTTGAACCATTTTGGATGGTGGACAGATATCCGCGACAAAGAAGGAAACGATTTAATGCCTAAATTAAAGGAGCATGTTGCAAAGTACGGGTACGTTGTCAATGACGGCGGAGACAACCAGCATGTTGATGCTAGCTGGCAAGACACGTTCTTGAAAGCGAGAGACGTATATGCATTAGATCCAGGTACACTGCCGAACACATATTTAAAATACTATTTCTTCCCGGATGAAGTAGTGGCGCATTCTAACCCGAATTATACAAGAGCCAATGAAGTAATGGATGGGCGCGAAAAATTTGTATTTACGGAATGTAAAAAAATCATTGAGAACCAATCAACAGAAGGAAGCGCGCTTCATATTGACGAACACGCCTCATACATTGTTGATTTAGCGCGTGCCATCGCCTATAACACCCATGAAAGAATGCTGCTTATTGTAGAAAATAAAGGAGCTATTTCTAATTTTGACCCGACCGCGATGGTGGAAATTCCATGCATTGTCGGCAGCAACGGTCCTGAACCGCTATCGATCGGAGAAATTCCGCAATTCCAAAAAGGGTTAATGGAACAACAAGTATCTGTGGAAAAATTAGTAGTGGAAGCATGGGTCACAAAATCTTACCAAAAATTGTGGCAAGCGCTTACGCTATCTAAAACAGTGCCAAGCGCGAAAGTGGCAAAACAAATATTAGATGATTTAATCGAAGCAAATAAAGGGTATTGGCCAGAATTGCATTAAAAAGAATACGAAACAAAAAGCACAGCATTTCGTGCTTTTTGTTTCGTTTTCCTCCTTCCTTTAAAAAGAAATAGTTATTTAGTAAACTTTTTTTAAAGGAAGGAGGGTCAAAAATGAAAATCGAGGAATTGATTAATAAACATTATAATCAACTAAATGAGACCGATTTCCATATTCTAAAGTATATTTTAAACAATAAAAGCGAATGCCATAAATTAGGAATCAACAGTTTGGCAGAAAAGTGCAATGTTTCACGCTCATCCATTTTAAGGTTAGCCCAAAAGCTTGGGTTTAGTGGATATAGTGAGTTTCGTGTGTTTCTGAAATGGCAAGAACAAGAAGGAAACCATAGTGATAAAAGCCAAGTTGAAATTTTAAGAAATGATATTCTCGAAACATTAAAATATATCAAGACAAAAGATTTTTCTGACATGTGCAAATTAATCCATCACGCGCGAAGAATATTTATTTATGGAACCGGTACGGCGCAATTGGACTGTGCCTTTGAATTGCAACGAATGTTTCTGGCCGTGCAAAAATATTTGCATGTCATTCAGGCACAAACGGAATTGGAAATGGTAATTAAAAGCCTGACGCTAGATGATTTAGTCATTATTATTTCTTTTTCCGGAGATACTCCGACGATTTTTCCGGCAGTTCAGTCATTGGTCGCGAAAGGAATCCCGTTTATTTCAGTAACAAACTTAAAAAATAATCGGTTGGCCAGAATGACTCCTTTTAATTTATATGCTAATAGCTCGAGCAACGAATTCAGCGATGGCACTAAACTCAACACGTTTGCCTCTTTTTTTATTATAGGGGAGATGCTGTTTAGCCACTATGTCGATTATCTTAAGCAATTGAATAAAAATGGTGAATCATCATGAGAAAATCGAAAAATTTTTTGGCTGGGAATTCTCGCACCATACCGGCGAAAAGTATTGTTCTTTTTAAAACGGCCATTTACTTTTTTTATGCAATACCATTGATTTTTGTCACTTACCTTTACTTAATAGCGCTTCATGCACAGGAAACATTTTTCACGCCGGTGATCCGCGAGCCGATCATCACTATTATGTTTGTTATAGCGATGCTAAATCCTTTTTTTGCCGTATTAACAAAAGTAGCGGTAAATGATTTAGAAAGCAAAAAACATGTGAAGTTATCCTATGTGACATTATGGATGGTAGCTGTATCTCAATTGCTTATTGGCAATCTCTTTGGGAGTATCATCCTCTTGCTCGGTTTGTATCAACAGAGGAAAGAACAACCAGCTTTATTAGAAAAGAAGATAGATTTTAAATATAAAGGAGCATACGTCAGATTTTTGGGGAGCACATTGGTATTTTTTCTCTCTATCGTTTGTTTATTTTTATTAATTAAAATACATTTTCCAAACGGGTAGAAAGATGGGTGAAGAGATGCTAAAAAAATTGTTTAGTAAAAAAATAGAAACTAGAGTAGTGGAAATATACTCCCCGCTTGATGGGGAAGCAATACCGCTAGAAGAAGTTCCTGACCCTGTATTCGCCCAAAAAATGATGGGAGACGGTTTAGCGATTATTCCGAAGAACGGAAAAGTAGTTTCCCCTATTAACGGAAAGGTTGTGCAAATTTTTCCTACGAAGCATGCAGTCGGTCTTGTTTCAGAAGAAGGATTAGAAATACTTATCCATATTGGGTTAGAAACTGTAGAGTTAAATGGAGAAGGGTTTGAAGTTGAGGTAAATGTTGGGGAAACAGTGAAAGTGGGAGATCTTTTGCTAAATGTAGATCTTGACTATTTAGAGCAAAAACATAAAGAAATCGTAACCCCGATTGTTATTACCAATATGTTTGATAAAGTAGGAGATTTAGAATACGTCGAAAAGAATAATGCAGTCACAAGAGGGGATGTCATCATGAAATGCAGTGTAAAAGTGATTTGAACCCTATATCGATCAAAAATAGATTTTAACATTTTTCCCGAGAAGTCTCCCTTCCTCTAAACGGAGTGAAGAGGGAAATGAATCGGGAAGTTTTTTATTCACAAAAACGAACATATGTGCTATAATCAAATCATCCATCAAACAAAGAAAGAAGGAATGCTCATGCTTCGGGGCCAAAAAGTGTTCTTCCGGGCATCGAAAGCGGATTTGGACCGATTGTACGCCTGCAATCGCGAATCCGCCCGTGTTTGGAATGAATGCCTCCGCTTAGCCAAAGAATACTTTCTCCAACATGGATGCTGGATTACCAAAAGCGAGCTGCAAAAACAAACGAAAAGAAAGTTCCATCTTCACAGCCAATCGATTCAAGCCGTCTGCCACAAATACCTCTTCGCAAGACAAGCCGCTCACCATGCGATCCAACAAGGACATCCTGCCCGCTATCCCTACAAGAAAAAGAAGTACTTTCCAACGAAATGGGCGAAAGACGGTTTCAAAGTGTATGAAAACGGAAAAATCGAACTCTCCATGGGCATCCATCACGGAAAACGGGAAAAGCCGATTGTCGTGTATGCGTCACATCTGCCAAAGGGAACGATCAAAGAAATTGAGTGCTGTTTTGATCATGGTCTTTATTTAGCCGTGACGTATGAAGATGGACAAAAGGCGAAAGCGTATGAACCGGGGAAAGCCGTTGGAGTCGATCTTGGGGAAGTACATACCATAGGTGCGTTTTGCGAAAACGGGCAAGCCCTCCTCATCACGGGAAGAAAAATACGCTCCCTTCACCGGCTGCGGAATAAAAAACTGGCGGAGATCCAGCGGCGTCAATCGAAATGTCAAAAAGGATCACGCCGATGGAAAAAGTATGAGCGGGCGAAACAATACGTGTTGTCGAAATCCGAAAGACAGCTGCGGGATGCGCTCCATAAAACGACCAAACAGTTTGTCGACTGGTGTTTGAAGCAATCTGCCTCCGATGTGTATATCGGAAACGTCGAAGGAGTGCAACGAAACACGAGAAAGAAAAAACGTACGAGCCGCAAACAAGCGCAAAAGCTCTCGAATTGGTCATTCGGGAAAGTGAAGCAGTATCTCACTTATAAGCTGGCCCAACACGGCATTCGCTTGCATGAAATCGAGGAATCGTATACGAGCCAGACATGTCCTGTCTGCCGAAAGAGAAAAAAAGCATCTTCCCGCCTGTTTGTGTGCCGGTGTGGGTATGAGGAACATCGTGACGTTCACGGCGCGAAAAATATCTTAAGCAAGGCGCTGCATGGTGCCTTTGTTCATTGGGACATACAAACGAAGCTGACGTATCTACGGATTGCGTAAGCAAGAAGTAGTAGAAGGGTTGGACCGCCCCATCGGTGTGAGGCCGATGTTGCTTACTGGACCCATCAAGGAGGCTTCCGATGCATTCATCGAGTGGAAGGAGAACTCCTTCTTCCGCGCAGAAGCTTCTTTGGTGGAGATGGTAAGAAACTCCCACCTCTTCATGGGATGAAGATGGGAGAGGTTCATTTGCTCGGTCATATATGTTGTTTTTTCTTTGATCGTCTCGTATTGTGTTGATAAGCAGCAAGTTTTTTTCATACATTAGTTTTTCTCTTAATGCGAGTATGGCGATAGTTTCTTCATTTTGTTCTAATGCTAGCTTTGCATGGCGAGTCCGTTTTTCGATCATTGTTTTCGCATGCGTGATTAGCGATTCATACCGTTGTTCTAACACTATTTGCTGGGCGATTGCTTGTTGGGCGTTTTCGATTTGATCCTGCAGTTCGCGTGCATTGTAAGAAAGAAAAGAGAAAATTAGGTGAAAAACAAGGACAAAGAAAAATTTTTCATAAAAAATGCTTTCCGTCCATGGAAAGCATATTAGCAAGGGATTTTTACGATAAATTCCGAACCTTTGCCGACTTCGCTTTGTACGTGAATGGTTCCGCCGTGAGCCTCGACGATCCATTTGGCGATGGACAAACCGAGTCCATGGCCGCCTTGCTGGCGCGACCGCGCTTTGTCGACGCGGTAGAAGCGGTCGAAAATGCGGTCAAGCGATTCAGGGGGAATGCCGATCCCGGTGTCTTTGACGGAGATCGTGAGCATTGGTTGTTTCGCTGGATTGACGGCAATGCTTAACGTTACTTCGCCGCCGTCTGGAGTATACTTGATCGCATTATCGAGCAAGATATATAACAGCTGCGTCAGCTTGTCGGCGTCGGCGGTGATCATGACCGACTCAGGAGAATGAAAGTGCATGCGAATATTTTTTTTCGACGCTAATTCTTCCAGTAAACGTAGCGTCCGCTCCGCATGTGGGCGAAAGTCAAACGTTTCTTTGACTAGCTGCAGAGAGGCGTGTGCGGAATCAGCACGGGCGAGCGTCAATAAATCGTTCATTAGTTTTGTCATTCGTTTTATTTCTTCCCGGAGCCGATCGAGCAGTTTTTGCGTAAATTCATTTTTTGTTAATTCTTCTTCCATTTCCAGCGCTTCGACGGAAGATAAAATGACGCTTAATGGCGTCCGCAGTTCATGGGAGGCGTCGGCAACGAATTGTCGCTGGCGATGATACGCCTCCTGAATCGGAACGAGCGCTCGTTTCGACATAAAGTAGCTTAACAATACGGCGACGCCGATAAATAAAACGGCAAGGCCGATTAGTACAATTAGCAGCCATTGAAACACATTGGAAAATGAAGTTACATCCATGCCAATATATAACACGCCGAGCAAATGGCCGCGAATAACAATCGGGCGGGCGGCGGTCAACAGTTTTAGCTCATGGGAATGAAAACGGGAAAATGGATGAATATTAGCTGGAAAATTGACTTTTATATAGGTTAGTTCGTTTTCATTTAACTCGGAATTTTGCAGCGCTTCTAATAGAAACGGACGCATGCCTTTGTTTACTTCGTCGCCCATGAGAAGTTCGCCGTCGGTGCCGACGACATAAAAAAAGAATTGGTCTTCGCTTAAAAACACGACATTTTCCTCATCCATAAAAGCGAAATCGCTTTGTTTGAGCAAAAATTGCTCAATCGCTTTTTGTTCCTGATTGGCGAGGCTTGTGATCCGCCGCTCTTGGTCATTCGTAACAATCATATAAAAAAGGAAGCAAACGATCACGATGAACAATGTTAAAAACACCATTAAGATGCCGCTATATAATGCTGTCAAGCGCCATTGTGTCCGGTGAAACATATCGGTGTTTTTTATCTTCAATAAGAAAGCGTTCCATTTACTTGTCAATTTTATATCCCACCCCGCGCACCGTTTGAATGGCGTCGCCTTTTAGTTTTTTCCGCAGCAATTTAATCGTCGCATCAATCGTTTTCATCGAAACATCTGCGTCCAATCCCCAGACGCGGTCAAGGATCGTTTCGCGCGGCACGACGCGCCCTTTGTTTTGCAAAAGCAGGTCCAATACTTGAAATTCGCGCGGGGTTAGCAAAATTTCTTCATCGCCGCGATAGAGTGTATGGCTCGTACGGTTAAGCACGAAATCATGAAAGCGCACCGTTTCTTCTTGAAGCGGGACGAACGTGCGCCGCGCGAGCGCCTTCAGGCGGGCCATTAATTCATCAATTTCAAACGGCTTGACGAGATAATCGTCCGCACCGGCTTCTAAGCCTTCGACACGGTCTTCGACGGCATCTTTTGCCGTTAACATGAGAATGGCGCCAGTGTAACCGTTTTTCCGTAGCCGTTTGCAAATTTCCACCCCATCCCCGTTTGGCAGCATCCAGTCGAGAATCAACACGTCATAAAACGAGGCGAGCGCGTAATCGTACGCATCTTCTCCTTCCTGCACCCAATCGATTTGATCGACACCTTTTTTCTTTAACATATGCACGATTAACTCGCCCAAATAGAGGTCATCTTCGGCGAGAAGAATTTTCATCTCGTTTCCTTCCTTTCTATGGTTCCTACTTCCCTTTATAAACATCATAACAAATGATTGTGAAAAATAAATGAAAATGCGAAAAGCGGCTCAAGTCGCAATGATGGTGTAACGTTATCGGTATAGCGTACTTGGAACACCGCAAAGCAAAATCGCTTTTTATGTTACAACATTTCCAAAATTCCATCGCCGATTTTTTCACCATATTTTCACCTTTGCTTTTTACACTATTTCTTGACAAAACAAAAGGAGGAACGGATGGTGAAACGAATAAGGCAAGCGCATTTATGGATTGGATTGATTACTTCCATTTTCTTATTAGTAGAGGCGGTAACAGGGCTTTTACTCGCGGAACCTTGGCTGATTGGCGAGCAAGAAAGAGGAGAACATCGCGCGCTGATTCCGCAAGATGGAGCTTCCGCACTACCGTCGCTATCAGAAAACGCGCGGGGATTTTCTGAAAGCGCGGGAATGGCAGAAAAGGGACGGAATGGCGGAGAACCGGCGTCATTAGCTGGCATCATTCGCGGATTGCATGAGGGCAGGATTGGACAATGGGATGTTTCGTGGGCGGTTGATACTGTGGCAATTGCGATGATTTTATTGACGGTATCAGGAATTTATTTATCCATTCGACTGCTTGCGGTGCAACGAAATAGAAATAGAAAAAGAAAACGTATGTTGCATACGACAATAGAGTAAAAAAAATAAAGAAAGGGGAAATGTGGAATGGATATGAATATGACGCGATATGAACAACCGATGCCAGCGTACAAGCCGCCGAAGAAAAGACGTTTCTTTTCTTGGCTCGCCGCTTCGCTTGTCGGCGCGGTGATCGGAAGCGGACTTACGTTATACGCGGCGCCGATGATGGGGATTCCTTCGACTTCCTCATCCACAAAAGAATCAAAAGAAACGAACGTTTCGACGAAAACGCTTCCTCTCCAGCCGACCAAAAGCGCTTCTAATAACATGGTGACGGCGATTGAAAACGTCGCCGACGCGGTCGTTGGCGTAGTGAACATCCAAAAGCAAGCGGACTTTTTCTCCGATAGCGTTCAAGATCAAGAAGCGGGAACCGGTTCAGGAGTCATTTTCAAAAAAGATGGAAATATAGCGTACATTGTGACGAACAACCATGTCATTGAAGGGGCGAATAAAGTAGAAGTATCGCTTGCCGATGGCGAAAAAGTGAAAGCGGAGATCGTCGGCGCCGATCCGTTAACGGATTTGGCGGTGTTAAAAATTCCTAGCAGCCACGTCAAAAAAGTAGCTGTCTTTGGCGATTCTTCGCAGCTGCGCATCGGGGAGCAAGTCGCAGCGATCGGCAATCCGCTCGGCTTAGATTTATCGCGAACGGTGACGGAAGGAATCGTGAGCGGCAAACGGACGATGCCTATTTCTACTTCCGAAGGGGAATGGGAGTTAAATGTGATTCAAACGGATGCCGCGATTAACCCGGGAAACAGCGGCGGCGCGTTGATTAACAGCGCCGGGCAAGTCGTGGGAATTAATAGTTTAAAAATTTCCCAAACTGGAGTGGAAGGATTAGGATTTGCGATTCCGAGCGAAGATGTAAAACCGATCATCGAGCAACTGATGCAATATGGAAAAATCAAACGCCCGTATCTCGGCGTGCAATTAGTTGATGTGTCCGATCTTTCTGATTCGGTAAGGAAAGAACAGCTGCAATTGCCAAGTGATGTTGCCACAGGGGCGGCTGTCACGGCGGTAGAACCGTTCTCGCCGGCGGCGGACGCAGGCATTCAGACGAAAGATGTCATTGTCGCGATCAATGGCGAAAAAGTGGATAGCGTTGCTGCGCTGCGGAAATATTTATATACAAATACGAAAATCGGAGAGCGTGTGCAAATCGAGCTTTGGCGGGACGGAAGCAAGAAAACCGTGTCGCTGCGGCTGAGCGAGCGGAGCCAATGAGATAACCAGCCCTTCTGAACGATTCATTTAGAAGGGCTGGTTGTTTTTATTGGAAAAGGAGTATAATCCGATGCATAGAATATAAATATGAAAGCGCTTCACTTATTATAGAGCAGGGGGGGATGGGGGATGGAGTTTCGAAGTTATGAGGAGTTCTGGCCGTTTTATTTGTCGCAGCATAGCAAGCCAGCCACAAGACGTTGGCATTTTATCGGAACGAGTTTCGTATTTTTGTTTATCATCGTAGCGATGGTGACATGGAACGCTTGGTGGCTGCTTGCCGCGCCGGTGACTGCTTACGCTTTCGCGTGATTTAGTGGGAGTAAGGGTCATCCGTTTGGATTTTCGCATGTCTAGGACAGCTATAAACAAACAACAGATGTGCGTTTTGAAAGCAGCAGCTCAATAAACATAAAGAGGTGCCTTTATTTTGGGGATATGTAGGGGAATGTCGAAAAGATGTAATATTTATCTGAAAAGAATGAAACAGAAACACGTGCTATTCGTATAATTAAATAGACGCTAATAGAAAGAAGGTGCAGGGATTGTTCGGATATCCATTAGAAACGGTGTATTTGGCCGTGCTTGCTGTAAGCGGTGGATTGACGCTATTATACATTTTTTTAAGCGATATCATCGATGGCGTGTTTGATATGCCGGACCATCCGTGGTTTAGTCCGCAGCTTATTTTGTCGTTTCTCACTGTCGGAAGTGCGTCCGGTTATTTGTTCGAGCGATATACAGGGTTATCCAGCTTGCTTATCGGATTGTGCAGCGCGGGGATCGCGATCATTGTCGTATCGCTTTTGCACTTTTTCGTGTTTGTTCCGCTGCGCTCGGCGGAAACGTCGCTGAACTATTCGGAGACGGACTTGGAAGGTTCTCTCGCGAAAGTGGTCGTAACTGTGCCGCCCAATGGATTCGGCGAGATTTTGCTGCAGCGGAAGAGCGGTGCGGTTTCAAAACCGGCAAAAAGCATCGGCAACGAAGAAATTGCCTCAGGAGCGGAAGTAATTATCGTGAAAATGGAAAACGGCGTCGCCATTGTGGCGAAGCACGATCCATATGATATTTCATTATTGCACAAAGGGGGATATGCATAATGACGCCAATTTTAATTGTCATCGGTGTAGTTGCGCTGCTTCTTATCGGACTAATCGCTATTTTTGTTACTCGTTACCGAACCGTTGGGCCGGACGAAGCGCTGATTGTGACGGGCAGTTATTTAGGCAGCAAAAACGTGCATGTCGATGAATCTGGAAATAAAATTAAAATCGTCCGCGGCGGTGGAACGTTTGTACTGCCGATTTTCCAACAAGCGGAACCGCTCAGCCTTCTTTCGATTAAACTTGATGTGCAGACACCGGAAGTTTACACGGAACAAGGCGTTCCAGTCATGGCAGACGGAGTGGCAATCATCAAAGTAGGCAGCTCCATTGGCGAAATCGCTACAGCAGCAGAGCAATTTTTGGGGAAAACCCGTCAGGACATGGAAAATGAAGCGAAGGAAGTATTAGAAGGGCATCTTCGCTCCATTCTTGGTTCGATGACCGTCGAGGAGATTTATAAAAACCGCGACAAGTTTTCTCAAGAAGTGCAGCGTGTTGCTTCGCAAGATTTAGCGAAAATGGGGCTTGTCATCGTATCGTTTACCATTAAGGATGTGCGCGATAAAAACGGCTATTTGGATGCGTTAGGAAAACCGCGCATCGCCCAAGTGAAACGCGATGCTGACATCGCAACAGCAGAAGCGGAAAAAGAAACGCGCATTAAGCGCGCGGAAGCGGATAAAGAAGCGCGCAAAGCGGAGCTAGAGCGCTTGACGGAAATCGCGGAAGCGGAAAAAATCAATCAATTGAAGCTTGCCGAATTCCGCCGTGAACAAGATATAGCGAAAGCGCGCGCCGATCAGGCGTATCATTTGGAAGAAGCGAAAGCAAAACAAGAAGTGACCGAACAGCAAATGCAAATTAAAATTATCGAGCGGCAAAAGTTAATTGAGCTCGAAGAAAAAGAAATTTTGCGGCGTGAGCGCCAATACGATTCCGAAGTGAAGAAAAAAGCGGACGCCGAACGCTACGCGATCGAGCAGGCGGCTGCGGCGGAAAAAGCCAAATTAATGGCGGAAGCGGATGCGCAAAAATATCGTGTCGAAGCGATGGCGAAAGCGGAAGCGGAACGGATACGGCTTGACGGGATCGCCAAAGCCGAAGCGGAAAAGGCAAAAGGGGAAGCCGAAGCGGAAATTATCCGCTTGAAAGGACTGGCTGAAGCAGAAGCCAAACAAAAAATTGCCGAAGCGTTCGAACGGTATGGCCAAGCTGCGATTCTCGACATGATTATCAAAATGCTTCCTGAATACGCCAAACAAGTGGCAAGCCCGCTTGCCAATATCGATAAAATTACGATTGTCGATACCGGTTCAAACGGCGCCAATGGCGGTGCCAACCGTGTAACCGGGTACGCAACCAATTTGATGGCGAGCTTGCAAGAGACGCTGAAAGCTTCTGCTGGCATTGATGTGAAAGAATTGCTTGAGAACTTTTCAGGAAAAGGAAATGCAAAAGCTCAGGAAGAAGCGGTGGAAAAAAACGAAAGCAAGTAAACGTGAAAGCGATACAGCGAAAAAAGGCGTCAGCAACGCCTTTTTTCGTGTCAGCGCTCGATTTGCGCAAGGAAAAATCCCCTTAATGGAGTGCTTTTATTTTTTATGTAGCGAAAAACGAAAAGCAAATGGCGTACAAAAAATCGAGGTTCACCATTGACAAGGCGAAAACATTGCAATGGTCGGTTTATTTCGATATCATGTTAAATAGTGGAAAAGTTATAGTGATTGAATCTAACAATGGGATGATGGAATATGAAAAGAGCAAGAATTATTTATAATCCAACGTCGGGTCGAGAAATATTCAAGAGGCATTTGCCAGACGTGTTAGTGCGATTAGAAAAAGCGGGCTATGAAACATCTTGCCATGCGACGACAGGTGCGGGAGATGCGACGGAAGCAGCGCGGAAAGCGGTGGAGCGCGAGTTTGACTTGGTCGTCGCCGCCGGCGGGGATGGAACGATTAATGAAGTGGTTAACGGAATTGCCGATCAAGACTATCGTCCAAAGCTGGCGATTATCCCTGTCGGCACAACGAATGACTTTGCCCGCGCCATCGGCGTGCCGCGTTCGATTGAAGGGGCATGCGATATTATCGCCAACGGGGAAGCCGTTCCAATTGATATCGGCTCCGTAACCAATGAAGGAAAAACGCGCTATTTTATTAACATCGCGGGTGGCGGCCGCTTAACAGAACTTACATATGAAGTGCCAAGCAAGTTAAAAACAATGCTTGGCCAGCTTGCCTATTACTTAAAAGGAATTGAGATGCTGCCATCGATTAAAGCGACAGAAGCGCGCATTGAATATGACGGAAAAGTGTTCGAAGGTGAAATTATGCTTTTTTTAGTGTCGCTCACCAACTCTGTCGGCGGTTTTGAAAAATTGGCGCCTGATTCTTCGCTGAACGACGGCATGTTTGATTTAATTATTTTAAAGAAAACGAATTTGGCTGAGTTTATCCGGCTTGTGACGCTTGCGGCGCGCGGCGAACATATTAATGATCCAAATGTCATTTACACGAAAGCCAACCGCATTAAGGTGATGTCGCCGATGCAGTTAAATTTAGATGGAGAGTTCGGCGGCATGTTGCCGGGGGAATTTGTGAATTTGTACCAGCATTTAGAAATATTTGTTGCAAAAGAAAAAGCGGAACAAATAAGAGCGGGTGAATAGCCTGCTCTCTTTTTGTGTTGCCCGGAATTGTGTGCTACAATCGTGACGGCACCGTGTCTATAGATCTGGAAGATAAGCAGTTTGCCACAGATTTTCGGATAAAAAGCGAAAAAAATTTTATATAAAGTGTTAGTTTTTTGAAAGGTGAAGAAACAATGGAGAATATCGAAGCACCAGTAACGAAAAATGAATATTATGACGTGACATTTGAAGATTTGACACATGACGGGTTAGGTGTCGCGAAAATCGATGGATTCCCGATTTTTGTCAAAAGCGGCTTACCGGGGGAAAAGGCAAAAATTAAAGTCATTAAAGTGAAAAAAGGATATGGCTACGGACGCCTCATCGAGCTGTACGAGCAAAGCCCGGACCGCACCGAGCCGCCGTGCCCGGTTTACAAGCAATGCGGCGGCTGCCAGCTGCAGCACTTAAGCTATGAAGGCCAACTGAAGGCGAAGCAGAAACATGTGAAAGAAGTAATGGCGCGCATCGGGAAATTGGAAAATGTCATTGTGCACCCTGTCATCGGCATGAAAGACCCGTGGCGTTACCGCAACAAAGCGCAAGTGCCTGTCGGCGAGCGCGAAGGCGGGCTTGTCGCCGGCTTTTACCAAGAGCGCAGCCACGAAATTATCGATATGGACGCATGCCTGATCCAGCAAGAAATGAATGACGTTGTCGTGCAGACAGTGAAAAAGATTTGCGAAAAATACCGGATTCCTGCTTACAATGAAGCGACGCATAAAGGAGTGCTCCGCCATATTATGGCGCGTTACGGGGCGGCGACGAAGGAGGTTATGGTCGTCCTGATTACCCGTACGGTAGAGTTGCCGCACAAAAAGAAATTGGTGCAGGAAATTATTGATTCTGTGCCAAATGTGAAGTCGATTATGCAAAACATCAATCCGAAAAAGACGAACGTCATTCTGGGCGATGAGACGAAAGTATTGTGGGGAGCCGAATACATTTACGATTACATCGGTGACATTAAGTTCGCGATCTCGGCACGTTCTTTCTATCAAGTCAATCCCGAGCAGACGAAAGTGCTGTATGAAAAAGCGTTAGAGTACGCGCAATTAACTGGAGAAGAAACGGTCATTGACGCTTACTGCGGCATCGGCACGATTTCCTTGTTTTTAGCGAAAAAAGCGAAAAAAGTGTACGGTGTCGAAGTCGTGCCGGAAGCAATCGAAGACGCAAAGCGCAATGCTGCATTAAACGGCATTACCAACGTCGAATTTGCTGTTGGTGAGGCGGAAAAAATCATTCCGAAATGGTACGAGCAAGGCATCCGCGCCGATTGCGTCGTCGTCGACCCGCCGCGCAAAGGCTGTGACGAAACGCTTTTGCAAACGATCATCGCCATGAAGCCAAAGCGTGTTGTATACGTTTCTTGCAATCCGGCGACATTGGCAAGGGATTTACGAATCCTTGAAGACGGCGGGTATCAAACGATCGAAGTGCAGCCGGTGGATATGTTTCCGCATACCGCCCATGTGGAGTGCTGTGTGTTGCTCGTAAAAAAGCTATAACTTTAAAATAAACATTTGTGATTGAAAATAAAATTTTGCGAAAAAACAGGAAGACAGGGGAGAAGGGGAAATCCTTCTCCTTCAAGCTTTGAACCCACTTTTTTTAGCAAGACTTTTATTTTTTATTTGCGAAAAAATCGAAGAATAGGCGTTGTGGCAAGAATTGATTTTTATATCAAACAGAAAATTTGGATTTAGTAAATTTTATCGAACAAAAAATTGAAGTATACATAGTGGATGAAGTGTCTTTAACAAGTATGATTAGGACTTTTTTATTTTAGGGTAAATTGATGAAGAACTTTATGATAAATATAATGAAGGAATCTTATGTTAATTACGCGTTATAATAGTGTAAATAAAATTTTTATAGAAAAGACATAAGGATGAGGTTATGATGTTATTGGAAGTATCTAACAATCCTAAGAGAGATTTTTTGTATAAATTTGGGAAAACAGCATGGTATGAGTATTATGCAGGATATTCACCTCGATTTGTTAAAAATATTTTAGATATCCTTAATCTACAAGAAGGGGATATTATATTAGATCCTTGGAACGGAAGTGGAACAACAACTCAAGTTGCGGCAGAAAATAAATATTATTCGGTAGGATTTGATATTAATCCTATTATGGTAATAGTTTCAAAGGCGAGGTGCGTTAATAGAAATTCTATACCAAAGTTATTAATGATATGTGAAAAAATAATAAAGAAAGCAAGATACTATAGGAAATATCCTTGGATTTCGCCCGAACCACTAGAAATTTGGCTAACACCAAAGAGTGCAAAAGTATTTAGAAATATTGAAAGAGCGATTCAACAGATTGCATGTGATAAAGATAAATATTTGATAATTTTTTATGAAGAGAGTTTGGAATCTATAAACAGTGTGGCTGCCTTTTTTTATGTTGCATTATTTAGAACCTTAAAAAAATTTTTGGAAAAATTTAGAGCATCTAACCCTACTTGGATTAAGAAACCAAAATCTCCAGAGGAAAGAGTTGATTTAAAAAAAGAGGATATTTTTAGGGAGTTCCAATATCAAGTTGAATTTATGATAAATCAATTTGAGCATGAATCAGATAGTTATGTTGATTTAGAACGATTAACGAAAATAGATATAGCATCATCGGATAATATTCCTCTTAAAGATAATGAAATAGATGCAGTTATTACCTCTCCTCCATATTGTACAAGAATTGATTATGCTGTTTTAACTAGTTTAGAATTAGCTCTTATAGGATGTCCAATTGAGGAAATGAAGAAATTAAGGAAAAGAATGATTGGATCACCTGTTATTAATGAAAATATTCCAACATTAAATAGCAATTGGGGAAAAACATGCCTTGAAACATTATCAAAAATAAATAGTCATAATTCCAAAGCATCAAAAACTTATTATTACAAAACATATTTACAATATTTTGATTCAATTTATAAGTCGATTGTAGAAATTAATCGTGTGTTGAAGCGAAATGGATATGGTGTCTTTGTTGTTCAAGACTCATATTATAAAGATGTACATGTTAACTTATCACAAATTATAATTGAAATGACAAAAGGTTTAGGATGGACTCAATGTTGTAAAGAGGATTTTGAATCAAAAGTTTCAATGGCAGAAATAAATCCAAAAATCAGAAAGTATAGAGCAAATACTAAAAGTGTGGAAAGTGTTATTATATTTAAAAAAACGAGGGGATGAAAAGTGGAAAAATCTCGAATTACAGATAATGAACTTATAGAAATTGTTGATTCTAAGATAAAAAAAGTCAGAACGAGAAGTTTAGATTTGTCATTTAATGAGTTGTTAGACATGTACGAAAATGGTGAACTTATAATAGACCCTGATTATCAGAGATTATTCCGTTGGTCTGAAGAAAAACAATCTCGCTTTATAGAATCTCTAATTTTAGAAATGCCTATCCCACCAATATATGTAATTGAGAGAGAAGAAGGAGTATATGAACTAATAGATGGTTTACAAAGGATATCTTCTTATTTACATTTTCGCGGTTCATTAAAAACCAAGAAAAACCAATATTTAACATTAACTGGGTGCGATATAGTTAATCAATTAGATGGCTACACATATAATGATTTGCCAAAGCCACTTCAAATAAAACTAAAAAGGAATTTTGTACGTGTTGAAATTATTAGAAGAGAAAGTGACCAGAGATTACGCTATTATATGTTTAAAAGGTTAAATACAGGTGGGGAACTTTTAAGTGAACAAGAAATAAGAAATTGTACTATTAGGTTGTTAGATGATAAATTTAATGAGTTTATTATTGAATTAAGCAAAAATGAGGATTTTGTAAATTGTATATCCAATTTATCTGATGAAAAGAAAGATCAAAAATATGATGAAGAATTAGTGTTACGATTTTTTGCCTTTAAAAATTATCGCCATAAATATCGACATGATGTCGGATCCTTTATGACGGATTATATGGAAGGGGTCTCTTATAAGAAAGGAGAAGAGGGACATATAGAATTTGACTATGATAAGGAAAGAGAAATTTTTAATAAAACTTTTAAAGTACTTAATTTAACTTTGGGAGAATATGTTTTTTCTAGAACGAATAACAATGGAAAATTTATATCTTCTTTTTCTCCTTATCATTTTGAAGCTTTTACTTTAGGAATACAAAAATATTTAGACCAAATTAATTGTGATAATGAATTTATCGAAAAATTAAAAAATGAATTTATTGAAATAAAAAATGATAGTAATTTTAAAGCATTAACAACAGGAGGAGGTAAAAATACCCCTAATCAATTAGCGCAAAGAATTAAGTTTGTTGAGGATCGGGTAGGTGCACTAATAAATGAGAGAAATTGATTTAATTGATATCCGTTCTCAACTTGAAGAGGAAATGACATGGAGAAGTAATGAGATTAGATTATTACGTAATCAGCTTGCTTATATTGAAGATGATGAAGATAAAAAAAGATATAGAAAAGCATTAGTTGTTATGCTTTATTCACATTATGAAGGGTTTTGCAGAACAGCTTTTCTAATTTATGTAGATGCTATCAATAAAGCGAAAGTCCTACGCAAAGCAGCTAATGATTATATAGTTGCATGTTCTTTTGCAGAAGAATTTCAAGCTTATGAGGATGCTAGTAGAAAGCCTGAAATTTATAGGAAAATTTTTGGGAATAAATTACCTGACGATACAAAATTACATTCTTATGCCCGTCAAGTGGATTTTATTTCCAATATGCATTCTTTTTTAGATAAGCCGGTAACTATACCTGATACGGTTGTAGATACAGAATCTAATCTTTGGCCTGTTGTTTTAAAAAAGATATTATTTAGATTGGGTTTGCCATATGATGCTTTTAAAGAATATGAAGGCCAAATTACAATGTTATTGAATAGGCGTAATGGAATTGCACATGGTCGTGATAAAGAAGGGTTTGATGAAAACACATATTCAGAAATTGAAAAGGCAACTTTTGAAGTAATGAAAGCAGTTATTGAAGTTATAATGAGTGCTTTAAAAGAAAAAAGATATTTAAAAGAAAGTTGCTAATTAAGTAAAGTGGCACTGGTAAATCGACAGAAGTAAAAAAGTTAATTAAGCATCCTGAGTATTGTATGTTCATAATCTATTTTTTAATCAAATCCTAATATTATTAAAATTCCCTTTATTTAATTCCAACAGCCAGCTGGTCCGTTTGCATGTTTGGAGCATGAAGAATCCCGCGAATCTCCCTCAAGCAAAGCATCCTGTATATACTTTGGTGTGGCGGTGGAGAGCTCTCCATCTTTTGTGAGTGGAAAGATGTACGAGGTCAACGTCTTACTCGGGTCGTCAACTGACGTGGATACGAAATTTCAATCGCCTTTTCGTTCTTCTATGTGTTCATAAGGTGCGTCTCTAGCTGCTCTTCTACTTGCGCCTCGAGAATTTGATTCAGGACTTGTTCCGGCGGATTGGTTAATCTCTCATCTTTGGTCATAACTCATGCAAAAGTTCATCATTTACGGTAATATGGCATAGAGCCATTGTTGCTTTCCTCTTTATGTTTAGTGTTTTTTGTTCGCTGTTTATTCTATACAAAAGGGGGAGCAACGTGGCTCTTTTTCTATCCCCTTTTTGACAGTAGGTTTAATTCATTATGTGTGAGTAAAATGTTTGTGGGAGAAATTCTTAGAATTCCCCGATGAGGGGGTTGGGAACGTAGGTTCGCAATCCCCCTCATCGGGGCCACCAAGCGAAGCGCGGTAGGATCCCAAGCAGGAAACATGAAAAAAGGACTCTCTCCCTGGTAAGATATTCATTGACCACACTATCAAACAGGAGGAGAGAGTCCCATGAATATTCAACAACATCTTACCACAAATTCGTTGACATGGAAAGAGATCGAACTTGATTTGTTTCGAGCCTTGCAAAACGCCTTCGCCGAACTGTTTACGGCTTTGTTGGAGGACATCGATCGACAATTGGCGGAAACCCGGGACAAGCGCCGGTACCACTTGAAAGACAAACGACGCACTACGATTCAAACCTTGTTTGGCGAAGTCACTTTTGAGCGGAACTACTATTTAGATCGAGAACAAAACCGTTACACGTTTTTGCTTGACTCCTTTCTAGCGTTTGATGGATCGCAATCAATCAGCCCTTGTCTAGAAGAAACAGCGGTGGGATTGGCGGTGGAGTGCTCTTCCTATCGCAAAGCGGCTCGTACACTTGCCCAGATGATCGGGTATCCGGTGATGAGCCATGAGGCGATCCGCCAGTTGGTGCTCGAAGCTGAAGCTCCGCTGCACTGCCCGGTCAACCAGCGATATGGACGGGTGCTGTTTGTGGAGGCCGATGGACTGTTTGT